>JAVBNU010000022.1:0-5209 GCA_031551265.1 Candidatus Gastranaerophilaceae bacterium | reverse complement strand
CGCAAAATGACTGTTCTGAAATAGCTTTGAACATTGCCTGCCGAATCCACCAGGCCGCGTAGGTGCTGAATTTATAGCCGTATTTCCAGTTAAATTTTTCATTCGCTGTGATTAGTCCCAAATTACCTTCTTGAATTAAATCAATCATCGGCACGTTTGATTTGTGGATAGTTTTTCTGGCAATATTAACAACAAGCTTGAGGTTTGATTGTATTAATTTTTGTCTTGCTTTCAAATCTCCAGCTTGTGCTTTTTGAGCGAGTTCGCGCTCTTGTTCACCTGTTAGGACAGGATAACGTACAATTTTTCTCAGATATAAGTTCAAGCTATTGTCTGAGATTTGCGGCAAAACATTATTACGTGCCGGGAAAGTCTTTGTCAATGATTGTTTACCCATATTGATGCTCCTATTTTTCTAAAATTCTTTGCAGGCAAAAAGCGCCCGACTACAAATTGTAATTTCGGATTTTGTCAACACAAAATACCCCTGTAAACAGGTGTTTATAATACTGAACGACTAATATATTATCCTATATACTTAATATATCACTTAATATATCAAAATACAATCCTTTTATTAAGAAATATTAATACAAATTGTTTCGGAAATAATTTTAGTGACACATTTCTTAATATATAATCCTCGAAAGTACTGAAACTACGTTTTTAGATTCACAATGAGACGTAGGACGCTTGACATTACTTAATATAAAAAATATGATTTTATTACCCTGCATCGTTGTTATCACTGAATCAGGATTGTGCAATTCGGGAATAGAAGGTCAGAATGCTACTGTTACATGAACTTACTGAATATACCGCTAAAAAATACGGTTCTATGGACGCTCTCTATGATAAGTATAGTAATTATAGCTGTACTTATATTGAATTACACGAGTCAGTTAAAAATTTAGCCTCGGGATTGAAGAGTATAGGGTTGCAGCGAGGTGACCACGTAGCACAGTTTAGTGAGAATTCGCCTCGGTGGATGATTACTGACCAGGGTGTAATCAGTTGTGGCGCTGCGAATGCCATACGGGGCTCAATGGCTCCGTTATCGGAGTTGGAGTATATTTATGAACATTCTGACAGTATTGCACTGATAACCGATTCAACCAGCGTTATAAAACATTTTATATCTGTTGAAGATAAGTATAATATTCGTTTTATTCTTTATATCGGCGGGGAGAAAATTGATAAAAATGACTACCGTTGCAAAAGCTCGTTTTATACTTTTGATGAAATCTTAGAACTTGGCAAACAGATTCCTTATACGCCAACTGAATGCTCTGCTGATGACGTTGTGACATTGATATATTCTTCAGGCACAACAGGTAAGCCTAAAGGGATAATGTTAACTCACAAAAATTTTGTCAGCCAGATTGAAACTATTACTGCATCATTAAAGCTGCCTGAACGACAGAATGTGCTTTCGGTGTTGCCGATTTGGCATGCATATGAACGTACAGCCGGATATTATATGCTATATCTGGGATCCCGAGTTATATATACGACACCAAAATATTTCAAGAATGATCTAAAGAGCAGTAAGATTGTAGTTATTGTGGCGGTGCCGCGACTGTGGGAAGCAGTGTATGACGGGGTTATGCAGGAATTATCCAATAAGCCTAAATTCACAAGCTGGATGATGAAATCTTTGTTGAAAGCGTCTTCAAAGTATACCCGTGCGAAGCGTCTTTTGAATAATAATGATATTTATAATGAAACACCTAATGTGTTTAATAAATTAGCTGCATCGCTAAAAGTGGCAGGCATATTCCCTATCCATGTTTTTGCCGACAAGTTAATTTATAGCAAACTTAAAAAACTTATCGGATTTGACACCATGCATACTGCTATTAGCGGTGGCGGCGCTCTTTTACCACAGGTTGGTGATTTTTATGAAGCTATCGGGGTACCTATACAGATAGGTTACGGCTTAACCGAAACATCGCCTATTTTGACTGTTACTCGCAGGGAAAATAATAAAATATATTCAGCCGGCGAGCCGTTGATTGGTACGGAAATTTTGATAGTTGATCCTGAGACGTATGCGCCTTTAAAGCAAGGTGAAAAAGGACTCGTTTTGGCAAAAGGCGGGCAAATTATGAAGGGCTATTATAAGAACCCTGAGGAGTCTGCGAAGGTGCTTTTAGCTAACGGTTATATTGTGACAGGTGATTTGGGATGGCTCTGCAAGGACGGCAGCCTGGTGCTTGTTGGGCGTTTAAAAGATATTATTGTTCTTTCAAACGGCGAAAATGTTGAGGCTGATGCGATTGAGGCAGCTTGTATGAATAGTGACTATGTTTCACAGATTGTGCTCACAGGTCAGGATAAAAATGCGCTAAGTGCGCTTGTTGTACCGAATATTGAGGCTGTTAAGCAGCTTGCACATAATCCTAATATGGATATTAACAAGTTGAATAATGAAAAAGAAGTAAAATTGAAAATTCTAAAAGATTTGCAAAATAAAATTAAAAACCGTCCTAATTACAGATGTTTTGAACGACTCGCAAACATACATTTTATTGGTGAATGCACTGTTGACAATGGCTTGATGACACAAACAATTAAAATCAAAAAACACGTAGTTTGTGAGCGCTACCAGTTCGCAATCGATGACATGTACGCAAAATAGTAGGTTTAGTAGCAGATTACTTTTTCGTAATAATTCGTTTTTTTGTTATATAGGCAGCCCATCAATTTCCCGAGAGTTTTGGCTGTTATTGCTAAAACGTTTAAAAAGAGTGTTGGCCCACCAAGTATTGAGAACGGGAGAGCCATGCAGTCTAAGCTCAAAATAATCAATGCTTTCATCGTGTATTTGAACCTTGAGCCGAAGTCGTTGTTATATTCAAGTTTCCAAAATGCAGCGGTATAGCCGTTAAAATAGCTGCGCGATAAAATCCATGAAATATTTGCGCGTGTTTTATCTGTAACTTCTTTCACGATTGATTCGGGGTTAAATACGATTGTATAGCCATTTTGCGTCATTCGGCTAAAAAAGTCACCATCCTCGCCGCCCATAAAGCCGTATTTTTCATCAAACCATATATTAGAGTGTTTGATGATTTCGACAGGGAAGAATACGTTATTGGTGGCACAAGAATCGATAATTTCGCCTTTTTCTTTTGATGTATCACATTTAAATATATTGTTTCTGGTTATGAAACCCGGGAACTCACCATCGAACCACGTATATTGTGGTCCTGAAATTACATACGCATTCTGGTAAATTCTGTAGTACTTGATATGATTAATGAGCCAATCAGCTTCAATCAAGCCATCATCATCAAAAAGAGCAACATGACTAGCTTGCATATTAATAGCTTCACGCAGCAGACGATTTCGCGCAACTGCAATTCCTCTTGTTTCTTCAAGGTAATAATTTATTTTTATTGGAAAATCTTTTTGTAATTTTTCCACAACACCACGTGCAGGCAACTCTTTGTCATTGTCTATAATAAGCAGCTCTATGTTTATACCCTCTGGCAAGTTCATCGTTTTGATTTTATGCAAAACCCTCTCAAGCATGCCGGGACGTGAGCATGTACAGCATGCCAGCGTAATGAAAGCTATTTCAGGTTTTGTATGTGGTAGTTTTGCCGCCGTTTTCATATAAACAAACTTAATCTTCTAATTATCTATAGACTATGATATTAAGAACATCACAAAAAGTGAAGCTCATGACTATAGTAAGCTAAGTTGCACATAAGTACATTATCCAGTTAGGTGATTTAAATTCCAAATACTTCAACTTATGCCGCAGCGACAGCCCCACTTGCAGCTGCAACAGGAGCTGCAGTCGCTACAGCAGAACTTCCACCTGTAAGCGCAGAACCTGAAGCATCCTGTGCTAATAAGTTTTTGGCCTGCTGGCTTATAGACGCCGTATCATTGATCACGTTGCTATTGTTGTTTCCATAGTTATTATTAGTCATGGTTGTGGTAGTAGTGCTCATGTTAATATTCGTGTTTTGTGGTTTCATAGACTGCATTAGCATAAATAGCCACATTAGGTTTTCTTTTTTCTTGCAACCGCAAGACTCTATTCCGATCATGTATAAATTCTCCCTCAATACATCCAATCTGGTATCAGATTCAACCCAAATATAGCAAAATTTTTCAAAAAGAACAAATATCATGTCTTTATACATAAAATAGCTGTAAATCTCGCTGCCGCAAAGTTGCAGCTTTATTTATTTTTACAATATAATTTACCTAAAGAGTTAAGAAGAAATATATAAATTTACGCTACGTTGGATAACAAAGACACAGTGTAAAGATTTTGCAATATATTTCTATGTTTGCGCAATTTTCGCTATTCACGGGGCTTAATCTCTTTAAGTAATGGTGTGAAATGAAAATAATACACCCTAATAGCTCTAATAGCCCCAATTTAAATGCTGACCGGGGTCAGCAGTCTTGTGCTGCAAATATTAGTTTTAAAGGCATAGAAAAAGCTTTTGGCGCCGGCAATAGAGTTGTTATCAACAATTGCAATGAAGTAGTAAAGTTTTTGGATAACAAGTACGGCAAATTCGTAGCTAACCTCAGAAAAGAGATACCTGCTGACGTTTTCGCGAAAGTTTTTGACGGTAATGCTGTGCGCGACGAGTCATTAGGCCAGAAGATTTTTGATAGTTTTCTTTATCCCTTTACCGGCATGTGGAAAGATATATACGGTGGCGTTGTATGTGGCTTGGCCAAGAAATTTCCTAAAAACCAAACGTTAGAGAAATTGAGCAAAGCCGACTTTTTGCAAGAGCACAGCAATAATAAAATCTTGCGTGAAAATGTGCAATCACTGCGCGGAGCATTGGAAGAAGTTGGAAATATATACGACAAAATTATTAAGAAAAACGGCGATAAAATACCTGATAATATTGAAGAACTTGCCGTGAAAGAAACTGATGAGATTCTGCGCAACTACATGAGCAAAAAAACAGGCAACTACAACACATCGGCCGAACGCTCACTAAATCGCCTGATAACAGGCATAGTGCCGGCTGTCTTTTTGGCAGTAGATATTTATAACATGTCATTACGCAACGGAATGACTGAGGAAGACGCGAAAGCAAGCGCGTATCAACGTATGACACAAGAATTTATACGCGCCGGTAGCACCGCATACACAACCTACGGAACCCTCAATGCTTTTGACAAACTTACAAACACAATCCCCATAATGGCGCCAATAATAAGC
>JAVBNU010000014.1:0-70299 GCA_031551265.1 Candidatus Gastranaerophilaceae bacterium | reverse complement strand
ATGATTTAACGTTTTCCGAAAATGATGATAATTTCAACAACTTAAAAGCAATGCTTGAGGGTTCATTACATAAACAACCCGAAAACGTTGCTATATACGCAACTACAAATCGCAGACACTTGATAAAAGAGACTTTCACGGCAAGGATGGGTGACGAGCTGCATAAGGCAGACACGATTGATGAAGCACTTTCACTTTCAGACAGGTTCGGACTGGTTATTACCTACTCAACGCCAATTAAAGATAAGTTTTTAGAAATCGTCAAACAACTCGCTGCTGATAGAAAAATCCAACTTGATGAGGTAACACTTTTCTCGGGCGCTGAGCGTTTTGCTCTTGAAAAGGCTGGACGTAGCCCTCGTATTGCGCGCCAGTACGTTGATTACGTTGAGTCGAGAATCGCTCTAAATTTACCATTGTAAATTAATTATTGCGCAATTGCTTTGCGCGTAGTAATATAAAACTGTTAACTAAGGAGAGCTTAAAAAATGAACCAAATAATAAAAGTCGCCTGGGATTTAAATGAAAACACAGAAAACAGATACCAACTGGTGTATGAAATTGCAGAATTAGCAAAAAAATTGGTTGATGAGTATCAAATGAAAAAGCCAAGAGATGAGTTTGGCTACGATGATGTTGTGTTTGATAACAGTATCAAAAAAGAAAGCCCGGTAGAACACGCTATAATGGTAAAAGCATCTGAGTCAGATGAAAGCCGTTTAGTCGGATAATTAATTTTAAACAATAAAAAAGAGACTGCTTTAAAGCAGTCTCTTTTTTATTGGGCTATTTAACCTTGCATTAGTTTTTCATAATCGATATTGTGACTTCTTGCATAATCAATAAATTCTTTTTCTTGTTCGCTTAAGCGTTTAGTGAATTTGAGTATGTTATTTTGGGATTTAGCTTTCCTACCCGCATTTTCACGTTTACCACCCCATTTTGTAACGGTGGCTGCAATATTTTCATGTACTTCTTTTGCATCTTCTGTGCTTAAAAGTGTGTCAATTAATTCATCTGTAGTTATTCTATTTCTTGTCATTGTCTGAGTTCCTTATTTTCGTGGAAATATCTTTCAATATTTGCTTTTGCTTGTTCAATATATCTTTTGGGTGCTTTTTTTGTTTTTTTCAAAACAATTAAGCCAATAATTATGATTCTACCTTTTGCATATTTGAAGTATGCTCTGACGTTATCTGGTTTTATTTCATATATACCGTCACCCAATGTATTTAAGTTTTTGTACTTTGTACCTATTTTTTCAAAGGCACCAATTGCTTCAAGGATTTTCTTTTTATATGGTGTGTCAAGCTCCTTAAGCTGTTCCAATGCTTCATTAGTCTATTCAGCTATATATAATTTCATTGTAGTTCCTTTAATAGTTATTATAACATGAATATGTTGCGTTTTTCAAGTGGGAGTTTATTCAAAAAATATGAACGCATTCTACGACAACCGCAGAAATAAGTCCGGCCATGCATAGCATAAGCTTGCAGTTGCATTATTTTTATAACTTGAAATCAGGGATATAAAACACCTGTACTTCAGCAGGGCCAAGCTCCACATCCAGTCCGCCCAGAACATTTTTCGGGATTGTCGTCAATCTTATAGGCGTGAGTGCTTTTCCTTCGGTTAAGCCTTTTACTCTTATTTTTGCTTTTTCTATTGCGTGGAGGTTTTTATTCAAAATTATTAAAATTGTGCTTGTGCCATCACATCGTGAATACGCATAAACATTCGGGTTCCCGGAGTTGAGTGTTTTAAAGTCAGCAGCGTTTATGAAATTCATAGCTGCTGCTTTGAACGATGAGGCCATTTTGTACTCTTTCAGTAAGTCACCGTTGAGGCCGCCCGGCATCCGTGAAAAATTGAATATATCCATTTTTCCGTTGTGAACGTAATAGGTATTGTCATCAGTGTAGGTCATGTATGCTTGTTGGTTGGCATATGGGTATAAAAAGTTGTCACCCGTCATAATACCGTCAGCGATGTACGCGTTAACCGGTAAAAGCGCGTTTAGCCATATGAGCTGTTGTGCGTAGCCCACTCCTCCAACGAGAATAGGGCTTTGTTCGTCGTGTGTCATAAAGCTGCCGATGACAGTTTTTTGACCACTATATTTTTTTGAAAGCTGCATGTTGAAATTCACGATATCAGCGAATTCTGATGCTGATTTTGTGTCTTTAAATTTAAAATAGCTGCCATAATATCCGTCAAAGCCTGCTTCCAAAAGTTTATCGTAAGTAGTGAAAACAGCTCCTGCCGGTGGTTTTGTCCAGCTGTCTGAGGCTTCTGCCAGAAATAAAAATTCAGGATTTCTCGTGCGTGTATAAGATATGAGTCTTTGCCAGAATTCGTATGGCTTAATCGTTGCTACATCAGCACGAATACCATCTGCGCCAATACTCAACAACATATCAACATAAGCGCGGTGTAAGTTATATAATTCTTCATTCAGGCCATTTGAGCCTTGGACTTTAAATAATCTAACATCCGTCCAATCTGCAGGTACAATCGGCTGACCGCCTTTATCTTTTTCAAAAAGATGAGGCATTGTCATATAGTAGTCATATGCGCCACAGCTGGGCAAATCTATGATTACCCGGATTTTGCGTTTGTGGCATTCATCAATAAACATTTTTGCCTGATCAATTGCAGACATAGTGACATTTTTATCGACTAGCTGAGGATTAATTTCTGTAAAACTGGTCAGCGCGTATAGTGAACCGGCTGTGCCCAGGGCCTTCATTTTGCCGACAGGCGTAATAGGCAGTAAATGCACGGTATTAACACCTGCATTCGCTAGGTCGTCAAGTCCTAAAACTGCGCTTACAAAGGTGCCGGGTTTTTCACCGCTTTCAATGTCGATAATGCCACTTTTATTAGTGTCTACGGCAAAAAAGGTACGTATATTAATTGCAACAATGTTTGCTTGATTTTTCAAAAATATTGAACGTAGGTCGTTGTTCCAGCGTACATTTGATGTTCTCGTCGGTCTTTGAGGCTGCAGAGGCGCTGCTGTCGGATATTGTGACGTGTTACGATATGTATATGGCTGCGTTGTCTCGGATGAATATGTGCGTGGCTGTTCGGCAGGAAGCGGCTGTTGCACAGGCTGAACAGGCTGCTGCCCCTGATAGTTGTATATAGGAGGTGCTTCTTCAGTCACTCTGTTACGCTGCAGCGGCGGCAACGTCATTTTGCCCGGTTGGAACGGATATTGTTGTGTCTCAGCCCAAGCGCTGCAACACACAATCATACTCAACAATAATACTAAAATTCTTTTTCTCATAGTACCATTATATCCAAAATAATTTGGATGAGTATTAATTATTGTAAATTTTATTTAGCTTATTTTGCAGCGTAGTCTTGTGAAATACTGAAAGCAATAATCTCATCTTCAAAGACATTCAGCCATTTATAAGTATGGTGTGAAAAAGTACATTCGAAGTTTTCAAGCGAGTTGCAAACAGTGGCATCTTTCAATGTCAAAATACCTTTTTCATGCATTTCACTTTCTTTGTGAAGATGCCCGACAATTTTAAATGAGTTTACAAAAACAATAATTCTGTCAGACTCGTTGGCCTCTTTAGCTATTTTTAGAATACGTTCAGTTTTGTTCATATTTACCCCCTTAAAGCAATAAGCATATTATTACTTCAATTCAGGCAAAATAAATTGAACACCTGTATAAATTATGGGGTTAGATGCCTAAACATGCAGCGCCGATGACACCTGAAAAATCACCAAGCTTGGCTTTTTCAAAAATTATCTTTTTAGCGGGTGTGGGTAACGCATTCTCTTTAGCATGTCTAATTGCGCGATTGTAGAAATAATCTACTTTATCAACCAGCCCGCCACCTAAAATAATTAACTCAGGGTTATAAAAATTAATAATAGACGCCAAACCCACGGCCAAATAATCAGCGGCCTCATCAACAATACCTGTAATAAGGACATCATTGCGCTCAAGCGCTTTTTTAATCATGTTCGATTTAATGCTTTTACCTTCGACCAAAAGCTCGGAAATCGCAGAATATTTACCTTTTTGCAGTGAACCTGTTATGCGTTTTTCGATGGCAGTTCTTGATGCATAAGCCTCAAGACACCCGTTTGAGCCGCATCCACAAGGACGCCCGCCATATGCCACAATTATATGCCCGATTTCGCCAGCCGTGCCTGTCGCGCCGATTCGAATTTTGCCTGATTTAACAATCCCGGCACCAACGCCCGTTCCGACAAAAACACAAACAAAATCGTCATAGCCAATCCCCGCGCCGAATCTCGCTTCCCCAAGTGCAGCAATGTCAACGTCGTTGCCTATGCACACGGGAATCGAAAATTTTTCTTCAATTATTGATTTAATATTGATGTTATAACAGCCCAAATTCGGCGCTGCAATAATTGTACCGGTTGAATAATCTATTTGGCCGGGAATCCCAAGTCCTATATGAGAAATCTCAGATATATCGATCGGCATTTGCTCAAAAACTTCCATCACGGAATTAGTGATTTTTTCAATAACCCACTCAATTCCCTTGTCCTTTTTGGTTTTCTTTTTGACAGAACACAAGACCTCACCTGTTATGGTGTTAACCAGTCCGGTTAATATCTTCGTACCGCCAAAATCAATTCCTATTGCATAATCTGACATTCATTTCTCCATTTTAAGGATATTATAACATGCTAAAACCGTTTCTTTAAGAGCTCCTTGTGTGTGCACATCTCAATCGTATCATCAAGCGGCGTGAGTGAAATCGCGTCATTATATTTTTTTTCAAGCGCGAGTTTAATCAATAAATCGGCAAACTCAGGGTTTTTAGGCAAAAACGAACCGTGCAAATACGTGCCAAAAACATTGTTTTTTCTCGCGCCTTCTGTCTTATCAGTGCCGTTGTTTCCGTTCCCAACGACTATTTTTGCAATAGGCTCAGTCCCGGTATTCAAGTAAGTAAGCCCGCTATGATTTTCAAAACCGACCAATGTTTTGCTTTTTACTAAATCGCACTCAGCAACAACATTGGAAATAAACCTCTTATCGCCTGCAATTGTGTACGCATCTAATAAATTAACACCCTCAAGACGTTCAGCATCTTTCGGCTGGTAATATTTGCCTAAAAGCTGATAGCCGCCACAAATACCTAAAAATATGTTTCCAGCCCCAGCCGCGTCTTTCAACGCGTTTTCGTGCTTTTTTAATTCCTTTGCAACAATCGCCTGTTGCATATCCTGACCGCCGCCAATGAAATAGAAATCATACTTTGAAACATCAATTTCATCATTGATATCAATTTCATCAACCGCTACGCCAATCCCGCGCCACTCACAGCGATAACGCATTGAAAGAATATTTCCTCTATCACCGTAAATATTCAAAAGTTTCGGGTATAAATGCGCTATAGATAATGTTAAATCATGTTTACTCATCTCGATTTTTATTATAGCATTAAGAGAACACTGCACAAGTTTTAAAAATTTTTATTAAGCTATATAACGAAATTAGGATAGAATTGTAAAATTATGTAAAATATATACTGAAGAAATACAAGTTACTAGCAAAAAAAAATCTTTTCAGGGTTTTAAGCATGAGTAAACACGGCATGGAGAGTATGCATGAAAAATGTAAATAATAATAAAAATAATATAAACGCGGGCAAATCAGCTCAAATAAACAAAAATGCAAAACAAAGCATGGCTAATAATGATTTGCAAAACGAAGCACAACCAATCAGAGCTGAACAGTCAAGCAGTGAGTACTCTGCCATTATAGGCCGCTCTCAAGTCAGCTTTAAAGGCGATAACTTTGCGAATGATGTAAAACTCTTCGTCAATAATACCGAGCTTGCTAAAAAAGCCACCATTTTAGGTGATATCGCATACGAGCAAATGAAAGATAAGCATCCTAACGCATATGAATACTCTTGTGCTCTCGAAAAAGAGTTCTTTAACGAATCTAAGTCGTAATTATTAAAGTGTAGGGTGCATCCCACTAACCAAAATTAAACAATACGTCAGCCCACAACGTAGGTTGTCGTGCTGTACTTTTATCGTAAGCAAGTGGGCTATCAGAATAAATTGTAAACTTGATACTCCACTTATTCACGATAAAAGTAAAATTCAATGTCTAATGTCGTGGAGTGACATAAGCAACTCAAGGTAGTAGGGTGCGTCTTACGCACCGAAAACTTTACTCGTAAATATTCAGGTAATTCCAGTAAGCTTTGTAGACTTTTTTGACGTATGATTTTGTCTCGGGGTATGGAATATCTTCGACGAATTCGTCAAAGTCAGTGTAATTTTTACTTTTTAGCCAGAAATCAACCGAGCCGGGGCCGCCGTTGTACGCTGCTACTGTCAGCAAATTACTGTTTTTTAGGAGTTTTTTAACGTAGTCAAAATAGTTGCAGCCGAGCATAATATTAAAATCAGGATCTAGTAATTCCTGTTTTGAGGTGTATGGAATGTTTCTGACAGAGGCGATGTGTTTTGCGGTGTCGGGCATGATTTGCATTAGCCCCATCGCTCCTGAAGAGCTTACGGCATCTTTATTAAAGAAGCTTTCCTCTTTCATGAGCGCGAGAATCAGAAACATGTCTAAGTTCAATTTTTGACAATTTGTCATAATTTGCCGTGTGTATAAAAGCGGGTATGCAAGCTTGTAGACGCTTTGGTCGAATGCGGGGCGCGGGAACGTGTCTCTAATCCAATCACGCGCGTATACGGCTGCAGTCGAGAAATTCCCGTTTTTATACAAAATCCAGCTTTGAATAATTTTATTATCAATTTGGATATCATCTAGAATATCCAGATCACCTGAATTCAAAGCCAGTTTTATTAAGGCGATATCTGTTTCAGACCAATTTGAGTACGCAAAAGGTAAGGTAACAATATTTGTGTTTTCGTCGAGCTTGCTGGAGTCTTTGCCCGCGTTGTTGTGCCAGTTCAAGCTTTTTACTTTATACATTGATGCTGCGCGGAATGCGTAGTATTCGTCAGGGAACTCATTCATTACTCTTTGGTAGTAATACTTAGCTTTTTCAGCCATTTTTTGGTTGTGGTATATTTTTCCGAGCCAGTACATTACAGCCGGACAGGAAGCTGATTTTGGGTAATAACTGATATGTCTTTCGCCAATTAGAATTGCTTTGTCTGACAAGTCGCTCATATAGTAGTTTCGGAACAACTCCCACGAGGCTTCAGGGGCATAATCGCTTTTTGGAAATTGCTGTACTATGGTGCCAAAATAGCCCATACGCTCTTCGCCCGAGGAAATTAGAGCCAAATTGTAGAGTATATAATCTTCTGATGGCGAGCTTGTTTGGCGAACCAGTTTTAGCAAATTCTGCCAAACCTCTTTTTTGTTTTTGTCGAACGAGTTTACATATGCTGACATGGCAGTGTTAAGTTTAGCTTGTTCAACGCTGCGTGCGTATCTAGGAAAATTTTCTTCAAAAACTTTCTTCGCTTCTTCGTCCTGAGCCACGCTTCTCTCGCTCAGGTATAAATAAGTCCAATACTTCGGAATAATGCCTCGTTGCAAGTAATCAGCTGCTTTTGTATACTCGTCGTTTTCATAAAACGCAACACCTAATTTCGAATTCACCTCAGGCATAAGATGTTTATTAAGTAATACTATCTCTTCAATACAAGATTTAGAGTAACGGCACTTTGGACATTTCTCAAGGTACGTCAGCCATTGTTTTGTCGCATCTGCAACCATATCCTGATTGTAATTATCTGCAATGGAAGGCTCTTCGGCGAACGGCAGTTCAGTTTGTGCAGAATAAACAAGCTCATCGGGCGGCTTTTTAGCCTGTGATTTTTTAATCATTCCTAAAAAGTAATTCGCCGCGACATCGTAGTCGCTGTTAGGGTATGCTTCTTTTATTTTAATAAGCAATTGTTCGCTGTTGAACATTTCATTGGTGTCAAAGTAGTCTTTGGCCAGTTCGTACATCATTTTGGGCGTGAACAGAGAATTAGGGTATTTCTCGATAAAAATTGTACGTTTTTCAATGCCGGTTTTTGTGTCGCCCAGCTGGCTTGCGCAGTGTGCCTGACGATATAATGCGATAGGATAATACTCTGAATTTTTCTTTATTTTTGAGTAGTTATAAAAAGCGTTTTGGTAGTCATTTTTTCTTAAAAAATCAGTTCCCTGTATGTAATAATTCGCTGCATTAGGGTCAGAAATGAAGAAGTATGAAAAACACAAATACGCCACGCCCGAAAAAATAACAACGCCAATAAACAGGGCTAAATTCTTTAGAAATTCCGATTTATTAAAATTAAACATAACTTCCCTATTCTCATTCTGCTCCCTACTATAAGTATCTACAAAAATGTCAAAAAGGGCAAGGCGCATATTTATTTATAAGTGCATATTTTAAAAATAAGCAGTGAGGAAACGAGATAGAATATGTACGAAAAGAGTTGTAAAAAATTGAACTTTTGTAAAGAAATCAATAAAAAAACTTTCAGGCGCACTTTTGAATCTGCGCGTAAAAGTGCACTTATAAAAAACTATATCTACATGCCGGAAAAGAAGCTAATCAACTGATATTTTTGATTTTACTGCGTTAATTTTCCAAATAGCATTAAGCCCGTCAAGGGTGAGATTCTCATTAACATCGTCAAATGGACGACACAAGTATTTAGATATAATAGAACTATAGCCGCCTGTTGCAACGGTCGTTACCGGCATGCCTAATTCTTTTTCACACGCAGAAATCAACCCGTCAATCATAGCTGCATGACCGCGCACAACACCTGACAGCATTGCATCTATAGTATTGCGTCCGATAGTTTTAGGAGGCGCTTCAATTTTTACTTTTGGCAACTTTGAGGTGAACTGGCTGAGTGAATGCGCTTGAATTTTCATCCCCGCTGCAATTATGCCTCCGACAAACTTACCCTTAGCATCGACTATATCAAAAGAAGTCGCTGTACCAAAATCAACGACAACAACAGGCAGTTTATAAAGCTTTGAAGCGCAATATGCATTGACGATTCTATCAGCGCCGGCTTCCTCGGGCTTATCCAGCGCTACTTCAATCCCTGTATTGATTTTATGCGACACAACAAGAACGCTGACATTAAGATATTTTTCGATGGCTAACTTGAATTTTTCAGTGAGAGGCAAAACAACACTCGATATGGCCGATGAAGCAATTTTGTCCTCGAGCTTTGCGTGTTTTAAAAAATTGTATAATATAACACCGTACTCATCCTCAGAACGCTTGACATCAGATGAAAGTGACCATTTGTGCAACAGCGTATCGTTATTGTACACTCCAACAGTTATGCTTGTATTTCCAATGTCTGCGACTAGTAGCATTTTCACCTCAATTATCCTTCCTCAGTATATTTCACACAGCTAAAAAGTCAACTGTCCGACTTTGAAAAATACGAAAGAGACATATGTAAATTTTTGTGAATTTAACGTAGCAAAACTAGCAAATTTATTTTATTTTGGACCTTGTAGGAGTATTAATTAAAAAATTTAAGTGAAAAACATAAAATTTATAATTATAGAAGAATGTGTAATATCTTAAGGCGCTGCAGGCGCGTATAATTCAGATAATAAGGAAGGGATTCAAAATGATTAAAGCCATCACCAACACCATGACCTTAACACCGGCTAACCTGCTCAGGCAAGACAATCCAAACGTGGCACAACAGGCTAATCTACAAAATGAACACATACATAACACCCTACTGCCGGCATGCCCGACATGGGTCATAGCCGCTCAAAAAATGAATGCTGCATCCGAAATAACATTCAAGGGTGATGATTCAAGATGGGGATTTTATGATAATAAAGTTTGCTTGGATGCCGGAGATTCTCAAGCTTGGAGTGAATTTAAAGAGAATAATAGAAAAGTGTTGATTGATGCAGCTCGAAGAGAGGATATCTATACAGATGTTCAGGAGCTCAAGGGGTACCACGACAGCTATTCTTATCCAATTTATGAAACCAAAAAAAAACGTACTGGTAGTCAAATTGTCCCATTTGGCTATATGTATATAGATGATAAAGGGAATGCTACACATTTATGTAATATCGATTCTTCTACAATTCGAGAGCTTGTCGATAATCTCACCATAGACGAAGCTCTCAAAATTTTTAAAAATGATGCTAATAGTGTTGCAAAGGTCATTGTCGACAGTGGTAGAGAAAATGAAGCAATAAAAGAAATGAGAGGCTTTAATAATAAAGATTTTACCAGTGGTTTCTTTACTGCGTTGGTAGATAAGTTGCAGTCAACTCCTGAAAAAGAAAAATGTGAAATTGTGAAAGTAATTAGTATAGCTAAGATGCGTATGGCTGAGAAAGCAGTTAAGAAAGCCCAAATACAACTCAATAAAGCCGAGGCCGAAGCTAAAGAAATACTCAACGACGCTGAGGATGAATCAAAAAAAATAGCTGGGAAAGCTAAATTTAAAGCCAAAATGATAGTTAATAAAGTTGATAATGATCTTGAAACAGCCGAGGCTGATGTTAAGAGAGCTCAGGCGGCGCTTGAGGATGCTAAAGTTAAAGCTAAAACAATTGCTGAAGAATTTGATGCAAACCACATGCTTGCTGAAGCTGAAGCTAAGATGATAGTCGAAAAAGCTGAGGTTAAGGCCAAAATATTAGTTGAAAATGCTAAGGCTAAAGCTAAAACGTTAACTGAAGAAGCAAAGGCCAAGGTTAAAGAAGTAGTTGGGGCAGCTATGATAGCGAAGGATAAAGTTGAGGAGATTAAAAAAGCTGAAGCTGAATTTGAGCAAGCTGAGACAAGGCTTACTCAATTAATTGAAACAATGCCAAGTATGTAAAATAATCAAAGGAGATAATATGAAAATAACTTTTGAAAAGCTAAACGCTGTGCCCTCAAAAAATATCAATGGTGTGGCAGCTCAATCGGCACCGATTTCATTTGGCGCTGCGTCGGACGAGTTAAACAAAAGCCAGCCCCCAGCAACTTTTTGGCAAGCTAAAAAAGATTTGCAAAAAAGTTATCAGTCAATAATCTCGAGTATGCATGAAAAATATAAAACTAGCCGTACTGAGCTTGAACCTCGGAATGTTTTTTTCAGGACACAATTCAAAACGACACTGGCTAAATTTAACGCGTTCTCAGAAAGTATGGACGCATTAATCGAAAACGGTAAAAAGAGTTCTGGCACACCAACATCAACCGACTATCTCGCAAATATGCTCGATCAGGCCCATAGAAATATTTGCTCCCGACCTGCAGGGGCGGAAGTCAGTCAGGTAAGAGTTGTAGCAGTGTCTAAAAACAAAGAATTAGCTGAGCAGTTTTGTGATTTTTTAAAGTTTTACACGAAAGTAAAAGACTTAAAACTTACACCTGAAGATATGATGGTGAGATGGTCTGAAATAAAACGCCTGCCATCCAATAATACTAGTAATTTTGTTACCTTGGCGTGCTTGAATCAGAATGAAGCTACCCCTTTGGCAAACATTGTTGACCATGTTTATCACCTTGATAATAACGGGATTGACGAATCGGCTTTCAAACGACTAGCGACTCTCAGAGCGAGCGTACAGCCTGCAGTTGATGAGGTTGAACAATATATACAAAAAAGAGAGCCTGAGCAGCGAGCACTTGGGAAAGCGTTTGAACGTCTCCAAAAAGAGTTCAACCAAAAAACACAAGCTTTGAAGGAAAAATTCCCGAACTGGCGCAATGAGCCGCATGTTATCACTCCTGTTCCTGTGAAAAAAACAGAAACGGTTACTCCTGTTGATTTGGCTAAAGAAGCAGAAAAAAATGCAGCCAATGAGATTAATGCAATCAATGAACTAGCTGAGAGTGCCAAGAAAGCAGCAGCTGCGGGTGACTCAGATGCTGTAGCCAAGGCAGCTGAACAGGCTGCGAAGGCGGCCGCTAACGCAGCAGAAGAAGCTGCGGCATTAGTTGAGAAAACGAAGGTAATCAAGTCAGCTGCTTCGGCAGTAGTCGATAACTTTGGGCAAAATTCAGACAGACTGGTTGCAGCAGTTGAATCGGTTGAAAAAACTGAGTTAATGCGTAGTGTAGCTACAACAGCTGTCGCGGCTGCGAATGAGGCAGCCAAAAAAGCTGACGCAGCCGGAGCAATATTTAAGGAAGGCTCTAACGCAGTTGAGGCATTAAGCAGTGCGTCAACGAAGGAAGCTAAGTCAACGAAGAAGGCAGATAGAAAGATAGCTATGGTAACTAAAAAGACAGTTGCAAAGCTCAAGGCGCCGGCCGAAAAAACAGCTGAGGAAGCAGCTGCGAAAGCTGAAACAGCTAAAGCGACAGTTGTGGCATTAGTTAAAAAACTCCTTGGCGAAGAAGAAGCTAAGGTAATAGCTAAGAAAGAAGCTGCGTGGATAGTCAATGAATTTAAAGGGACAGAAGCTAATAAGATAGCTGATAAAGCAGTTGTTGTGTTAGTTAACGAGTTTGAAAAAGAGCATGCTGCCGAAATAGCTGGAAAATCCGCTGAAGTTGTTAATAAGTTAAGAAAAGAGTATGCTGAAAAGATGGCCAAAAAAGCTGCTGAAACTGCCCTTGATGTGATAGTTAACGAGTTCAAAGAGGTAGAGGCTAAGGGAATAGCCAGAGTTGCAACTGATGAGGTATGTACGGCTATGAGGACAGCTAAAGCGGCGGGTACAGAATTCGGAAAAGTTGAAATTGAAGCAATAGCTGAGGCTGCGGGTAAAGCAGCAGTTAAAAATGCGTCTGAAGCAGCTGAAAGAGCTAAGAAATTAGCTGAGGCAACTAAACAAGCAGCTGACGTGGCTGCGCAGGCAGCAAAAGAGATTAGCTCATGGCAGCGTTTCATGAAATCCAGGATTTGGAATAGCATAACAAAAAAGAAAATTGCGGTTGCATCACTTATGGTTGCCGGCTTGATAGGTGGTTATTTAAGCTATCGCTACAGAAAATCAGATAAGGACGCACCTCAATCTACGGCTTCCTAATTATAATGAAACGGTTTTTGATTCTGCAGGAGTGCTGTTGCACTTCTTATTGCAGTGCAGTAACCTAATGGTTGCACGAACGATTGACGAATTATTGTTAAGAAATGTTGCGATTTTATAAATTTTGTTAAAAAAAGGCAATTTTTCTTCGGGATTTTTTTTTATATAGATGTAAGGAAGATTTCAATTTTTAAGGAAAGTTTAAAACATTCAGGAATTACGTTAACAGTCAGATTCAAAGTAAATAATTTAAATTTATCGAGAATGTAAAAAGATTTTTTTATCCATATACTCTCTCTCTTAATATCCTCGTGTTTATTTAATGTTTGTTGCAAAACAAACATTTTTTTTGCGTGTATGACTGCGTTTTAGGGATTTTATGAAATATCATCTTTTAGTAAAAACTTGATTTGCTCCATTTTGCTCCATTTTTTTGCTTTTACTGTAAAATAGATAAGATGAACAGGCAAAAAAACAAATACAACAGAATTTTGATTATGCGCTCGGGCGCGATTGGGGACGTGGTTCAAACAACCAATTTATATAGAAGTATCAGACAAAATAATCCTGATGCGCTAATTGACTATGCAACCAGCAGCGCGCCAAGAGAGCTTTTGTCGCATGATCCTGATATTCATAACGTATACAGCCTTGAGAAAAAAGATTATTGGTCGTTGATAAAACTTGCTTATAAGCTACGCAAAAATAAGTATGATTTGATTATCAATTTGCAGCCTTCAATTCGATACCGTTTTTTGGGCAGGTTGATAATGGCAAAAAAAATCGTTAAGTACAAACACTTAAATGAGTATCATGCTGTAGAAAATTATATGCATTACGGTAAAAAAATAATCCCTGAATTGGTAACGCCAAAAGACCTGAAAATTTATATGTCGCCTGAATTGATACGCCAAATGTCTGAAAAATTCAAAACTGATAAAAAAATAGTTATTTTTAACACTCAGGCTACAGCTTCAAGATATGGCAGAAAATGGAATATAAAACATTTTCTGGATTTATCAAAACTGTTAATTGATAAATATGACTGTGAAATTATTGTCTCGGGCGCGAAAGAGGATAGGGAAAAAGTCGAATGCTTTGTTGGCTTGCACAAAAATATAAAAGTAATTGCAGGCGAATACGATTTAATGGAGATAGCTGCGATATTTTCGCTGGCTGATTTGTTTATTTCGGGTGATACGGGGCCACTTCATATTGCTTCTGCCGTCGGCAAGCCGGTATGTGTCGGATTGTATGGCTCAATGCCAATTTCGAGATCAAGCCCGTGGGGGATGAAACATCACGCAATATGTACGAATTTACCGTGTGTGCCGTGTTGTCAGCGCAGATGTAGGTTTACGGACAGTGAGTTCACGCCGTGTCTTGAAGAAATCAAGCCTGAGCACGTGATGCAGCTAATTGAGACATACAGCTTATTGTAAATTATGGATATAACAATACAAAAACTAAAATCAGGACTAAAAGGCTCGGTTGAAATCCCTTCGGATAAATCGATTTCACACCGTGCCGCTATGTTTTCGATGCTTACTGGCGGGATTTGTGAAATAACCAACTTCTCAAAAGGCGCAGATTGTCATTCAACGCTAAAAGTTATACAACAACTCGGCTGTAGTGTAGCATTTCACGGTGAACAAAATTTAATTGTAAATGCAAAAAATGCAATCGCTCAACCTACAGAAGCTCTAGACTGTGGCAATTCAGGCACGACAATGCGCTTGATGGCAGGTATTTTAGCCGGACAGCAGTTTAATTCAACTCTCACCGGCGACGCAAGTTTGAGCAAACGCCCGATGAAACGCATCATTGAGCCATTAACGCTAATGGGCGCTGATATAAAAAGTGACAATTATACAGCACCACTGCGCATTTCAGGAACAACTTTACAAGGTATTCACTACAAATCTCAATTAGCGTCAGCTCAGGTTAAATCAGCGATTTTGCTTGCTGGGTTGTCCGCAGAAGGTGCAACTACGGTAGAAGAACCCTGCAAATCACGTGACCATACCGAGTTAATGCTTGAATATTTAGGTGCAAATATATCTGTAGATGGCAACAAAGTCACAATTTTGCAGTCAGAACTTGAGCCAAAGCCAATTAATATTTGTGGTGATATTTCTTCGGCAGCATTTTTTATGGTTGCAGCTGCAATTGTACCGGGCTCCGAAGTGATTTTAACCAATGTCGGTTTGAATCCAACGCGTGCCGGTATTATTGACGTAATGAAAAGCATGAATGCTGAAATAAAGATTTTCAACGTTAACACAGAGGGCGCTGAGCCGGTCGGCGACATAAAAATCTCGTACTCTGACTTAAAAGCAACAACAATTGAGGGTGCAATTATACCGCGTTTGATTGATGAATTACCTGTTATTGCGCTTCTTGCGACACAAGCCGAAGGCACAACAATAATCAAAAATGCCGAAGATCTGCGAAACAAAGAAGCTGACCGTATCAAAGCAATAGTTGACGAGTTCAAAAAAATTGGCGCAGACATTGAAGAAACACCTGACGGCTTTATCGTTAACGGCAAAACAAATTTAAAAGGTGATGCTGAACTCTGCTGCTATCACGACCATCGCATTGCAATGACACTCTATATTGCCGGACTAATTAGCGAAAAACGTGTAACCATCAAAGAGTTCGAGTGGGTAAATATTTCATTCCCAGAGTTTGAAGAATTAATGGGTAAATTATAATGTTGGAGTAGAAACCCCAACCTACAGTCTTGCTACATGTTTGATTTTATTTTTCGATACTGATTTGCCATAAATCTGGATTTTATCATAGCGTTTGAACAGTGCATATAAACAGGCTTGAACCTATCATTCAGTATAACTTCTTTAAATTTATTTATGCCGTCCTTAAGCTTTTCACTGGGTCTATCGACTTCAAGGGGTATTGCAATGGGTATGTAGGCGATTTTTTGGTATTTATTTTTTGGGAGCGAATTATAGTGATTAACTACAGCATATTCTACTTCATTTTTGCCATCCAAATCAATGATACATTTTACACCTTTATCTGCCAACATTTGCAAACGTTTCCACGCAATCTGTATTTTCTCATCGCTGTCGTATTCGTCTTGTGGGTCGGTGCTTTTGCGATTAAGCCCCGTGCCATACGCAAAATCGTTATCAACATCTATAAACATGTCGAACCTGCAAAGATATGGATTTATAAAATATTTGCTTAACTCTTTTACTCTTTCAGGGAGGCTGCGTTTTTCTTTTTCGGCTTTTTCTGTATCAGCATGATATTTGCCATTGATAATGCTTTTTTTGTCTTTAATCTCCAAACTGAGATCTCGATGTTTTAGTAGCAAGTCTTCATCAGCTTCTCCTACGATTTCTGCCAATAATATGTCATTTTCGACAAATGTTTTTTGCGTTTCTAAACTTCGAAGCTCATAATAATGTTTGTTATATTCAATTTGTTTGTCTAGTTCAGCGATTTTCGTTTTGTCACAATCGTCTTTTTTTGGCTTTGAAGCTAATTCTTTTTTCGCAGCAATACATTTATCTAATGCCTCAGCATATTCTTTTGTGCGGTGTGCGTACCACACCGCTTCAGCGTGCAATAAATTGCCGCCGTCGTCGTACTGCTTGCGCTGTCGGCACATCTCTTGCCTGTGTTTTTCGAGTTCTCTTTTTTCATTGCCATCTGTTGAGTTATTGTACTTTTGTTTTGCAAGTAACTCTTTCATATAACATCTGTCCCGACCGGTTTTTGGTTTATCAAATAAAATATATAGGTCCCGGAGTTGTATTTCAGCGTTGTGGGTATATGTTTTCTCTACAATCGCTTCTAATTCGGCTTTGGATTGTTTGAGCCATTCAAGACGCCCTATATTATCCTGTTTTTCCTCTTCCAGCTCTCTAAGTGCTTCTTCAAAATCAAAGTCTTCTGCATTATACCACTCGACAAACTCAGTCTCGTCTTCGCTAGAGGTGCTTTTAAAAGCCACAGTATCACATTTTAATGGCGTTATAAAATTACCGGCAATACTTTGCTGTAATGGTCTATAGTTTCGATTGATAAAATTATGTGGTAATAAAGCTGTTATTTTCATTAACTATTTCCGTTCTGCATATACAAAACGTGAACATAAAAAAATTTGCCTGACTCGTAACAAAAATTATCAAACTCCAAAACGCGAATAAATTTCGCCGATGTTTCTCAAAAAATAATCTGCGCTGAAACATTCTTCGATTTCTTGTGGAGTAAGAGTTTTTGAGAGATTACTGTCATTTAAAACTTGTTTCTTAAAATTGCCGCCTTCTTTATTGAACGCTGCAAAAGCATTTTTTTGAACCAGTTCATAAGCGTTTTCACGAGATAAACCTTTTTCGGTCAAAGCAATTAAAACTCTTTGGGAGAAGATTATACCGCCATACATATTCATGTTTTTCAACATATTGTCAGGATATACGGTTAATTTTTCAACTGTATTATTGAAACGCTGCAGCATATAATCTATCAAAATCGTTGTATCAGGCAAAATAATGCGTTCAGCCGAACTGTGTGAAATATCACGTTCATGCCAGAGTGCGATATTTTCAAGCGCAACCTGAGCATTACCGCGCACCACACGCGCGAGGCCGCACAAATTCTCTGAGGCAATCGGATTGCGTTTGTGAGGCATCGCTGATGAGCCTTTTTGACCTTGTGTAAAGCCTTCTTCCAGCTCCAACACCTCTGTGCGTTGCAAGTGGCGAATTTCAGTAGCACATTGTTCAATTACGGAGGCAATTAAAGCTAACGACTGCATATAATTTGCGTGGTAATCACGCGCTATCACTTGTGTAGAAATTTTTGCATGTTTTAAGCCTAAACTCTCGCAGGTCAATTTTTCTATCTCAGGCGAAATATTGCTATATGTGCCAATCGGTCCGGAAATCTGTCCTATATTAGTTTCTTCGGCAGCAGCTAAAAATCTTTTCTGGCAACGCTCAAACATATCAAGCCAGTTGCAGAATTTTATTCCCAATGTTGTCGGTTCAGCCAAAATACCGTGAGAGCGGCCGACACAAACAGTGTTTTTGTACTCTTTAGCCTTCGCTTTCAGTGTTTTTATTAATACATCTAAATCTTCTTTTACAATTTTATTTGCGTCTTTAAGCTGTAATGCCAGCGCTGTATCAATAACGTCAGAGCTGGTCAAGCCTTTGTGAATATAGCGCGAATTTTCGCCTACATTTTCATTCACATTTGTCAAAAATGCGATTACGTCGTGATTTACTTCTTTTTCAATTTCGGCAATCCTTTTAACATCAAACGCTGCTTTTGAGCGAATATCTTTTACGACATCTGCTGAAATTTCGCCAACTTTTGCATACGCGTCGAGCACAGCCAGTTCAACTTGCAAAAAGTAGCTGAATTTCGAGTCTAATTCCCAGATTTTGCCCATTTTTTCTTTTGTATAGCGTTCAATCATATCTACCTCAGTATTGAAAATCGTATCTATATTGTACAACAAATATATAAACGCGCATATGTGAATGAATATATATAAGGGCTAGCAAAAAAATTATTTTCAGTATATAATTGTAGACATACAAACATTATATAAAGGAGAGTAATTTTGTTACCGATAATCTCAGAGGACCACGCAAGTCTGGTTTTTGCCGAAATTTTCCAAGATGTTCACGCTTGGCGTAAAAAAATGATACACTACATCAAAGAAGAAAATCCTGAAATTAATACAGCTATTATCGAGGCAGCAAATAATACTGAACTGGATCCTAAAGCAGTAGCATTGGGCGCTTATATGACATACATCCTTATCGAAACAGCTGCACGTGACGAAGCCGGCGATTACTCTGTAGAAGAATAATTTACTGTTGTTCTTCCGACAGTATATCCACATTTAGCAGTTCATCAAACAAGTCAATTAAATCCTGACTCCATTTTTTGCCGACATCTTTTTTAATGATTCCAACTGCCTCATCTTGAGATAGTGCAACCCTATAAGGGCGATTTTGTGTTAACGCTGAAAACGCATCAACAAGCAAGATTATTTGTGAAAGTGTGGGGATTTCTTCACCTGAAATTTGGCTTGGATAGCCGCTGCCATCCCAGTTTTCGTGGTGATGCTCAACAACAGGCAGCACATCTGAAATAACGCTTATAGGCTTCAATATCTTTCTCGCCGCGATAATCGGATGTGTGTGAATTTGTTCTTTTTCTTCAGTTGTTAGAGGTTCTTTTTTCTTGAATATTTCTTCTGGCAGCAGCGCATTACCAATATCATACAGCAGCATTGCAATTCTCAATCTGTCAATTTCTTCTTTGGGTAATTCAAGCTTTTTAGCAATTTTAACCGCTAAGTTAACTTTGGATTTCGTAACTCCAATATGGTGCAGTTCATTATAAGAGGATGCTATCGTATCGACCGTGGAGAAAAGCATGTCACGCGTTGTTGTGTCAGAGACTGATTTAACTTGAAGTTGCTTGCAGATATCGCTTGCGACATTTTTGGAAATAGGTATACGTTTTTTGGAAAGAATCTCGATAAACGCTTGGATTGCGGTTTCTTGCCAGTTCGTGTCGTCTTTAGATTTTGCGACCTGAACCTGATTGCGTCCGTTGATTTTTGCGCGATACATCGCCTGATCGGCCATGTCAACGAGTTCTTCGACATTTTCTGTATGCTCGCCAAATGTCGCAATACCTATACTGGCTGTGACTTTGCCGACACCTTCAACCTTCTCGGTTTCAATTGAAACGCGAATCCTTTCTGCTGCAACACAAGCATTATCAGTATCTACGCCGGGCAAAAGTATGCAAAATTCCTCGCCACCAAGCCTTGCCGGTGTGTCCATAGCACGGGCATTGCTTTTTAGTACTTTCGCAACTGCTTTAATCGCCAAATCACCAGCCGCATGACCCTTTGTGTCATTAATCTTTTTTAAATGATCCAAATCTATTGAAATCATTGAAAACGGTTGTTTTGAACGACTGGCACGCTCACGTTCACGCTCTAATGCTTCCTCAAAATACCGACGGTTATACAAATCCGTGAGAGGGTCAGTTACAGCTTGTTTTTTGACTTCTTCGAAAAGATTCGCAATCGTAATCGCAAGCTCTGTCTGATAATCAAACAGATTCAAGAACGTATGTTCGCTTTCGGAGGGCTCTTCGCGCGGCGAGAACACCAATATCGCTCCAAATGGCTCACTGTTTGAATAAAGAGGCAAAATTATAATGGATTTTGTTTTTGCATAAATTTCTGAATTTTTGAAATAATTATCAGGCATATGCGGAATTAAAGATAAAATCAAACCCTTAACATCGCGTGTATAGCGAATTCGGTTGGTCTTTATTGATAAATCGATTTCACCCTCAACCGTATGGCGCAATTTGTAGTGGTTAATCGGCTGAGTGAGCAGATGGCTGATTTCGTTCAGTGCATTGTTTTCGATATATGCTTTGATTTGGAAAAATTTCTCGCCGTCAGCTTCTTTATTTTGGATAATCACACTCATATGATAATCCAGCCCGCGCTGCAAGCCACCTACTATATTGTCAAATATAATTGACAGAGGTTGTGACGAATTCATCATTTCCCAAATATTTTGTAAATTTAACAGAGTTTTGTTTGCTTGATTGAGCTCTTTTGTACGTTGGGTTATCTCTTGCTCAAGCTGAATGTTGCGTTCATATACCTCAAAATAATCCTGCTTATTGGCAGAAAGTGTATACTCAAGCGTGTTTACCTGTTCAATAAAATTTTTGAATTTTCGAAATATACTCATTAATTACCAGTGATAGTAGTGTTATAATACATATTATAATCATTATATCAGGTTTGATTTCATTTTTATAGTTATTATGAAGAATATTACAATTTGTTTAATTTCAGTGAATTGTAGAATAGGTAATTGTCAACTACATAAGACTTTCGGTATAATTAAAGGAAAAAGGAGCTTAGCAATTAATGACTCACTCTCATAACCACAGCCACTCAGAAATTCACAGCGACCATGAAATGAAAACATTGATAGTTATAATTGTCACTGCAATAACAATGGTTGCAGAGATTATATTCGGTTATATCACACATTCTATGGCGTTATTGGCTGATGGTTGGCATATGGGGACGCATGCTTTTGCGCTCTTGATTACTTATTTTGCGTATGTTTTCACAAAAAAATTTAAAGACTCGCATCTTTTTCCTCTTGGTACAGGTAAAATTAGTTCACTCGCCGCGTTTACAAGTTCTATCTTTTTGGGCATAACGGCTGTTTTCATAATTAAAGAGTCAATTGTCCGATTATTCCACCCATTGACCATAGCTTTTTCGGAGGCTATTCTGGTTGCTGTTATCGGGCTTATCGTTAATTTAGTATGCCTGTTTATAATGGAATACAAGTCGTCTCACACACATAAGGATTACAATTTTAAAGCAGCGTATTTACATATTCTGACTGACGCATTTACTTCCATTTTAGCGATAATCGCACTTGTGCTTGGCAAGTATTTTCATTTTTACAAACTTGACCCGATTATCGGGATTGTTGGGGGGATTATCATTCTCAAATGGGCATTCGGCTTAGTAAAAAACACTTCAAAAATTCTTTTAGATATGGAGAACCACCACATGTCGAAGCACGTAAAAGAACATTTAGAAAATAATAATATTGAAGTGTTCGAAATTAGCATATGGAACGCTTCAGAAAACACATACTGTTTAAGCTGTAAAATCAAAAACAGCGAAAACTTAAATATCACAGAACTCAAAAACCAAATCAGTAATCATCATCATTTTGAAATGATGAATATTGAAGTTCTGGATTAACCGAGAGGGAATAATGTTAGTCATAATAAAATTTATAGTTTCGGCTTTTGTAATAGTAATTATTACAGAAATCGCCAAACGTAACGGCACGCTCGCAGGCCTGATTGCAGTTCTGCCAATCAATATCGTTTTATCGCTACTTTGGATAAATTATGAAACTAAAGATATCGTCACAATAAACAAATTCATCCATGCGGCCTTTAGAGGGCTCATACCGTTAGCGTGTTTCATATCCGTAATGTACATCTTTCATAAGCTCAATGTGCCTTTTCACGTAAGTATTTCAACGGCATTTGTCGCATTACTTTTGGTGATTTTTGTACAGAACAAAATTATTTTATGGATAAGTTAGTCTAAAACCAGTCTATAAGTGCTTTGACTTCGCCAAATTCAAGCCCCACGCTTTGTGTGGCTTCGTTATTTAGTAAAAATTTTAAATTTAAATTATAAGCAACAGGCTCCTTCTCAAAGCCGGTAGCTGCAAACATTTTTGGTGAAAGCATTTTAGTCTCGACATCATAGACATTGGAATAATTTAAACCCTGATAAACGCAATAAGGGAGCTTTATACGCCCATCCTCACCCGTATAAGCCAGCCCGAACCTGCGACATACTATGCCGCGGTACTCATACACGCAGCATTTATCGTTGACCAAAAACGGGCAGTTATCTTCGAATGTACTTTGGGAACTGTGTTTTGCTCGAGCCTCTTTTGTTTTTTGTATATTTTTGCTAACAATATTTTGTACAGCGAGTTGAAGTTGTTCAAAGCCCTGCATCAAATACTCGTGCTCAAGTCTTGTATATGGATACTCGCTATCCCTGCAGCACAAGGCACAGCCCTCTTTGCAGAAAATATAATCTTTTTGCGCTTCGAAATAGTTAGCGAATTTCGCATCCAACGCGTCTATGTATAATTTGTAATTATTAATCATAATATTATTTTAATAGTTATCAGGCATGGTAAAACCTCTAAATGATTTATTCTGTGCAAGCACAGCAAAGTAGGGTGCGTCATACGCACCGAACATTAAGTTAATTGTAAAATTTTATGTAAAAAATAACCTTCTGAGATATTGTTGTTAGAATGTTAGTAGAGAAGATTTTGGAGCGAATCCGAATATTACGGTGAGTATGACTAAAGTATTTTTTATCACAGATGACAGCGAAAAACCTTTGATATCAAACGCAACCGGAACATTGAAAAAACATTCAATGACATCGTGTTTTGTCGAAAAAAACAAAGATTTGCAAGCGTCAATCAAAGATTATAACCCGGAGGCAATAATTGTAGATACAAATTATCCCGAGGGTATGCACGAGTGCAAAAAAATAAAATCTATGCTTGATAAAGACAGCATTCCAGTAATTTTATTGGTAGATGACGAGACACCGATTGAAATCCTAAAATCGGCAAACGCATACGTCAAAATGACTTCGGCTGCCGATGAAAACATTTTGGCGGCAACAATTACCGCCCAAATTAAAAACAAAAAATCACTAAATACTCTGACAAAAAATAACACTGACCTGCAAAAAAGCCTGTATCAGCTTGATGCGCTGTATAATACCAGCTTTCAACTTGCCGGAACGTTGGATAAAAACAAATTAATCAACATTATGGTTGAAGGGCTCGAAAAAAGCCTGAGCTACTCACTTTCTTATTCGTTTATTATCGACAGTGATAAAGAAATTGAATTAATCATCAACTCACTGCATCCACTTTCGGATCGTCTTGAAAAAGCCATCAGACTTCGCGCAGTACTCAGCTATAAGGCGCTGTTCGACAAAAAAAGACTGCCATATGATATTGACATTGATGATATAAATATTTCTAAAATCGTAAAACATCGTTTTAACGAGTATGACCTGAATATTTTCAAGTACGACAGCCTTTTTTCACCTATTAACATCGGTGAAAATTTCTTTGGATTCATTGAAATATTTAAAGAAACCGACTTTACACAAGAGGACGCGACATGTTTTCAAACCTTGACAAAACAGGTCTCAATCCCTCTTGAGAGTGCGCTTTTATACGAAGAAATTAAAAATACAAATATTAAACTTGAGCGACTTGAGCGTCTAAAATCAGAGTTTATTTCCATTGTGTCACACGAGCTACGAACACCTCTGACAGCGATAAAGAACTCACTTGATATTTTGCTCTCCGGGCGTGCAGGTGAAATGACAGATAACGGCAAAAAATTCCTCGATAACGCAAAACGCAATGTTGTGCGACTATCGGCCATTATCAATGACTTGCTGGATTTGTCCAAAATTGAGGCTGGTAAAATGGAATTTCATTTTGAGGCATATAATATTAATTCCTCGCTCGAGTTCATGAAAAATACATTCACGGCGCTCGCCGCTGAGAAAGAGATTGCATTGGCTATAACGCCCCTGAATACTGACGATGCAAAGCTAATCTATGCTGACCCTGTAAAAATTGAGCAGATTTTCTCGAATTTAATCTCTAATGCAATTAAATTTACTAACGCAGACGGTAAAATAACTGTTGAAACCAAAATAATTGATGCTGCGTCAATAAATCTTGAAAAAGTAAAAAATGAAATTAAAACGCCGCCAAAGGGCAACTATATTTTAATCTCGGTGCAAGACAGCGGTATCGGCATAAGTGACGAGGATAAAGAAAAAGTATTTGATGAGTTTCAGCAAATCGAAAACCATAACACACGCAAAATCGGCGGTACAGGCCTTGGCTTGCCGATTGCACGCCAGTTGACGGAGTCACACCTTGGATATATTTGGTTTGACAGCAAAATAGATGCAGGAACAGTGTTTTATCTTGCGTTACCTATCTTAAATGACGAAAATGTCTTTGTGCTTGACTCCCTGAAGGATTTGCAAAAGGCCAAAATTCAAAAAACGCCGGTTTCATTTATAAATTTCAAAGAACCGCTCAACGCGACCTCATCGTTGATAAATGAGCTAAACGCGCACCCTGAAATGCTTACTAATTCGGCGAATTTAAGAACTATTGAGTACACTGAGAACAGCCAGCGAAGTTTTATTGCCCGTATTCCTGACGCTGATAAATATGCGGTTGATTTTATCTTGAAGCGAGTGGAGGGCTTTTTGTTACAAAAAGGACACACCAAAGACTCATGTGATATCATGTATTCAAAGGCTGTTTATCCTGACGACGAGACGGATATTAAAAAGGTTTTGATTAGATTGGACGAGAATTATAAAAATATACTCTAAGAGGTTTTAATTATGACGAAAAAGATATTGATAATCGATGATGAGCAGGATATTGTAGAGACGCTGCAATTTACGCTTGAGGCTGAGGGCTATGATTGCACAGCTGCATTTGACGGCGAAACAGGGCTGAATCTGGCAAAAGAAATCACGCCTGACTTGATTATACTTGATGTTATGATGCCAAAAATGAACGGCTACAAAATAAGCCGCCTTTTAAAGTACGACAATGCATATAAAGATATCCCGATTTTAATGATAACTGCCCGTTCACAAAATGATGATAAGGCGATAGGGCAGGAAACAGGCGCTAATGAGTACATCACAAAGCCTTTTGAACTCGATTATGTTTTAAGTAAAGTTAAACAGTATATCGGGTAGGCGCTATGGAATTTGCAAAAAATAAAACACTCGATAAACTCAAATACGACCTGGTTCGCAACAACCTGATAAATTACGATGACATCGAAAAAGCAGAAGAAATCGCTAATTCGCAAAACATAAATTTCGGTCAGGTTCTGATTAACACGAACTTGATTACTGAGCGTGAATTATTGAAATTTATGGAATCAAAACTGCATATCCCATACGTCGATTTAGGCAATTATAGCCTGGATAAAGCTTGCCTGCGATACATCAGTTTTAATGACGCACAAAAATTTAAAATAATCCCTCTGTTCAAAATTGAAAACGAACTCACAATCGCAATGAGTGACCCGCTTGATTTATTGGTGATTGATAAAATTGCGGAAAATTTAGATTGTGAAATTGCGCCTGTTTTATCCTCCGAAACAGCAATTTTGAAAAAAATTGAGGAATATTACCAAACTGACAATACAGTTGGTGAAATTTACACAAATAAATCCGCCAAAAATTACGACTGGCAAGACGAACTGCACAACGGTCACTTATCTGACGAACATATACCTAACTTAATCCGCGCGATTCTGAAACACGCGATTACTCAGGATATTCACGAACTTTTCCTAGAACATACGCCAAACGGTCTGGGCGTGAACTTCAAAGGCTCGGGCGATACAGTTACAAACGAAGGCTATGTGCCTCTTGCACTTGTGGCACAGTTTATTTCAAGACTAAAAACTTTATCGGACTTAGACCCGCTTGTGAGTGAAATTCCGCAACTGGGCAAACTTATTCTCAAAGTTGATGATATGACTTTTATCACTAGTATTTCGTCATTTCCGACGATACACGGTGAGCGGATTCTGCTGAGAATTTATAAACCGCCGCAAACTATTGAAAAAGTAGTCACTGATGAAACTAAAAGAGAAATTATTAAAAATGCGCTGTTAACACCGGGTTTTACGCTTGTGTGCGGCTCAGCGCTGAGCGGCAAAACACACATAATTTATTCGATTCTCTCGTCGCTTGCTTCAATGGATAAAAACGTAATGACGCTGGAGTCAATCGCGAAATATAACCTTGAAAAAGTAAATCAATGCGAACTCAACGAAAATATCGGCTTTAGCCTTGATAAAGCTATGCGTTTCGTTGAGTTTCAATCGCCTGACATAATTTACTTTGAAGGTGTCACCACAAAAGAAGGTTTGGACTATTTTAGTTCGCTTGTGTTTAAAGATAAAGCAATGATAACAGAGTTCTTGGCCGATAATATTGAGGATTTGCGCCATAAATTTACATACGATGATTTTCTAACTTTCAAGTCGCTGATTAATTGTCTGATTTTTATACACCACAAAGACAGCATCGAAGTTTTTGACAAAGCCGCTGTACAAAAATATTTGGCGTAGGCTTTTTTAGAAATAACTTCTTTGTCACTTTACCTGCACGTCATCCCGTGCTTGACACGGGATCTATCTGGTGAGGCGATACAATATCAAGCTGGAAAGATACCGGATATTTTGCATAGCAAAATTCCGGTATGACGTGAGGAGTTAGGCTTCAACTATCATTCTTTGTAAATTCTTTTCAATATATGCTTTTATTCGATCAAGTTTTGTAGCATAATTGATAAACAGATTAGGAATTAAAATAATTTAGGCTATGAGTCGCTCATTCGGGAGTACAAATGGGAAAATCTAAACAGAGAAGTTTTCGCAAGTGCAAGCCATACTCTTCACAGATTATGACACGCGAAGACACAATAAAAAAGATTGTTAAACATTTCGGTAGCAATAACTTTGACCGTGATGTGAAAAACATGATAAGTCTGTTTGGTATTTCAGCAGAAGAACTCTCTGAAGCAGGAGCGACATACGAAGAATTGAAAGCCTGTAGATTATAAAGATTAAAAAAAAGCGGTCGATGTGACCGCTTTAAATCATTTAATTTTCCTATGTGTCTATGTTTGTGGCATAGGCAGCATTGGTCTCTATAAACTCACGACGTGGTTCGACTTTGTCACCCATAAGGATGTCAAACAGCTCATCTGCAAGGATAGCATCTTGGATGTTCACTTTTAACAGTGTTCTGTTTGACGGATCCATCGTCGTCTCCCAAAGCTGTGCGGGCATCATTTCACCGAGCCCTTTAAATCTTTGAATTTGTACACCTTTTTTGCCGCGTTCTTCAACTATTCGTTGTAATTCAGCAAATGAAGTTACTTCGGTATCTTCGGTGCCGTTATCTAAGATTAATGTTTTTTCTTCTTCAAATAAATAACTTCTGATTAGCGGGTAAGAGTTTTTAATTCTTACAAATTCGCCCGATTTAATTACATTTGCTGTAATTAAAACAGGAGTTGTATCTTCGCCCAACTCTAATCTCAAAGAGTATTTATTTGTTTCACTATTATATTTTAATTCAATGCTGTAGTCTTTTGCATCAGTAACACCGTAATTATCAGCGTGGTCTTTGATGTAGTGCTGCAAGTATGCTGTGATTTTGTTCATTTTTTCCTGATCTTCAAAATCCTCAGCAGTTAACTCTGAGCGTATCAAGCCGCGAATAACAACAGACGGGATCGTGTTGATAATAGGTGTGTTGAATGAATTGTAATAAGTCGACATGTTGCCAAGCAATGATACGAAATCGTCATCAACTAATTTTTTCTGACGTTTTTTATCATATAAAGCAGTACCTTTAATGCCGCGCTCACGCATCATTTTATCCAACGCTCTGTCGTCGTACAAATACTCCGATGTTTTACCAACTGTAATCTTATACAGAGGTGGCTGCGCGATGTATACATAGCCGTTGTCGATTAGTGGTTTTGCATATCTGAAGAAGAATGTTAATAATAACGTCCTAATGTGCGCTCCATCAACGTCTGCGTCAGTCATGATGATGATTTTGTGGTAACGAAGTTTTTCGAGATCAACGTCATCCTCATTTTTGCTTATGTTGATGCCTGTTGCTTGAATCAGCGATTGGATTTCGTTGTTGCCGTACATTTTATCAAGACGTGCACGCTCAACGTTTAAAATTTTACCTCTGAGTGGCAAAATTGCCTGAAACATTCTGTTGCGGCCTTGCTTAGCAGAACCGCCCGCAGAATCACCCTCGACTATGTATAATTCACATTTTTCAGGCTCGCGGTTTGAACAGTCAGCGAGTTTACCCGGTAATGTCGAGTTTTCCAGTACGGATTTACGTCTTGTCAACTCACGTGCTTTTCTCGCAGCTTCGCGTGCTCTTTGTGCCTGTAAAGTTTTTTCGATGATTATTTTAGCGTGTTTTGGGTTAAATTCAAGCCATTCTTGGAATTTGTCACGAACGGCGTCATTAACCGCGCTCGTAGCTTCAGCTGTGCCGAGTTTTTCCTTTGTTTGACCTTCAAATTGAGGATCAGGCAGCTTAACACTAACAATCGCTGTTAAACCTTCACGAACGTCGTCGCCTGAAAGGTTTTGTTCGGCATCTTTTAAGATGTTGTTTTTTCTCGCGTAATCGTTTAATACACGTGTAATCGCGTTTCTGAAACCGGTTAAGTGAGTACCGCCGTGGCTGGTGTTAATATTATTCGCGAAGCTCAAAACTGTTTCGTTGTATGCTTCTGTGTACTGAATAGCAACTTCGACCTGAATTTTATCGACTGTTTTGTCGATGTAGACAGGACTCTCAAATAAAACTGTTTTATTTTTGTTCAAAAATTCAACGTAGCTGCCGATACCGCCTTCGTAGTGGAATTCTTCTACTTTGCCGGTTTTTGCATCAGTGAATACGATTTTAAGGCCTTTGTTCAAGAAAGCCATCTCTCTGAGTCTGCTGCTGATTATGTCACGGTCAACTTCAGTTGTTTCTGTGAATATTTCAGGGTCAGGCCAGAATGTTGTTTTTGTACCTGTTTTATCGGTTTCTCTGATTTTTTCAACAGGGGCTTGAGGTTCGCCACGTAAGTACTCTTGTCTGTGGACAAAGCCTTGACGAGATACTTCAACAATCATTTTTTCGGATAAAGCGTTTACAACAGACGCACCAACGCCGTGTAACCCGCCTGATACCTTGTAGCCGCCATCGCCGAATTTTCCGCCGGCGTGCAGAACTGTGTGGACAATCTCCATTGCTGATTTGCCAGATTCAGGCTTAATATCAACAGGAATACCACGCCCGTCGTCCTCTACAGAGATACTTTCGTCCTCGTTTATATTTACTTTTATAACTTTACAATATCCGGCTAAGGATTCGTCGATTGAGTTATCAACGATTTCATAAATACAGTGGTGTAAGCCGCGTTGTGACGTTGAGCCGATGTACATACCCGGTCTCAAACGTACTGCTTCTAATCCCTCCAGAACTCGTATATTATCCGCATTATATTCGGTGTTAGTTTGTGTTGTCATTTTTTCCCCATGTCTCTTATATTTTCCAATAACATGATAATACAAAAATGTATGAATATCAAATTGTTACAGGCTGTTTCACATTATTTTTTAGGTTATTCGGTATACTTTTCGGTGGTATAACCACGCCCCCAGCGCGAAAAGGATTATATTAGGCAGCCAGGCTGCAAGCAGGGCGTCGATTTTGCCTGATTCGCCAAGTGATTGTGCAAATGCTCGAATCAAATAAAAGAAAAATATTATCAAAATACTAAACAGAAACCCTCTGTTGTAACGCACGCGTGGAGGCGTTATTGCCAGCGGTATACCTATTAAAACAAGGACAAAAGTTGTTACCGGGAACGCAAATTTGTCATAAAATAGCATTTGATACAGGTTTGTATCTTTATCATCTTTGTTTTTCTTTTTATTTTGCTCAATAAATTTATGCAACGCAATAATATTGTACTCTTTCACTTGTTTTGCGGTTACTTGATCTTTAAGGTTCAATCCGAAATCTGCCACAGTTTCTCCAAACCATGTATTGTTCAATAATTTCCCGTTTTTACTAATATTATATGCGAGGCCTTTTTCGAATGCCCAGCCTTCGTTTACAAGTTTTCCTGTTTTTGCGTATAAAATCTGTGTTTCTCCAGGTGACGTAACATCCAGCATTGCAATATTATAAAGCACGTCGTTTTCGCATTTGTCCACGAAAAACAGTCTTTTGAGGTTACCTTCTTTGCCGACTTCTTTGAAGATAAAATTGTGTTTGCCATTAGGCACGTTTTTTTGACCTAAAGCCCACAAAGCCAGTGTTTTGGACTGGGCACGTGTAACAGGCACTAAAGTTTCGTTTATAACAAAACTGAGTCCTGCTAAAAGTATTGCTACAATAAAAATCGGAGCGACAATTCTATTTAACCCGATTGAACATGCACGCATAACCGTTATTTCAGACGCTAAGCATAGCCTGTTCAAAGTCATGACTGTTGCCAGCAGTATACTCATAGGAATCGCCATCACGACAATTGACGGTATGTTTAATAATACAATCATGAGCGCGACGTTAAACGGAATACCGAAATTTGAAATCTGTTTAATCAACGTGATAAATGTGTCTGACGCAAAAATAATCCCCGTAAATATGAGCACACCGAAAATAAACATTTCCATGACCTGTTTCAAAATATACTTATCGAGAATCGTTAGTTTTTTAAATAAATTAGTTCCCATGACTCTATTTTAAAACTAAATAAAACCACTGTATATAGTTGCTTAACAATTATTTGCTTAAAAAACGATTAAAGCAATTAATTATGCAAATTGTAGGGTGCGCCCTACAAATCAAAATATTATGAGTTTTCCCCTCTCCTCTTGCGGGAGAGGGACGGGGTGAGGGGTAGTACGAAATTTTTGTCAAAAATCACCCCCCTTTCGCCCTTCGGGCACTTTCCCCCGCAAAGGGGGAAAGAAAGAATAGCAAAACCTTTTCACTAAATTCAAAAGGACTCGCAAGAAAAAATATCTACATTTCTAAAGTGCTCGTTTCAGAATGTTATCTAAAATCACCAATTTTATGATCAAGTTGTTTTGACGTTTCACCTTGACAACCACCTAATACAGCATTAGGAGATGAACCTTGTTTGAAATCACCAATTTTAACAGAAGCTTTTTCAAAATCATCACTCAATGATTGCTTGCCATTGGCCGTAACAGAATTATTGAACACACTTTTGTTGTTACTCATCATGCCTGTATCTGCGTTGCTGTTCTTTACTTTAGGCTTTGCTTGTGGTTTCATCAGATCCATCACTTTTCTTCTTTGTGGGTCTGCTTCTCCCTGATACTTAATCAGGTCATCTAGTTGTTTTTTCCTATATGCGCTAATATCAAATGGTTCACCTTGTTCCTGAGGTGCGGTAGATATTTTGGATGTTGTTTTTGAAGGTTTAGGTTTACCTGCAAAATATTCTACCCATGTACGAGTATTGTTGCTTACTGCATCATTTCCTGCCATAATTTTCTCCTTAAAGTTTATCTATATTCTCTTCTGCGTATAAAGTAATTAAAAAAATTTGCATTAAAAAATTGCCTAAAAAGCTAAGTTTTCATGGATTTGTAACATTTATTTACATTAAAACCATCTGGTTAAGGACCTCAATGCAGATAACGATAAATTATTTTTCTTCAGTCCAATTAATCCAGTTGAAAGATGTTACGTATTTGTCGCCGTTGATGTCACCGTCGATTTTGGTTTTAAAGTTGTAGGACACAGATCACACTACTGCACCAAAATATAAAACTTATCGCTTTATTTCGACAAAAATTCCGACATACCTTTAATTGAATGATTGGATAGAAACGTCCAGTCCATCCTGCTATCTATTGATGCACTGGTGAGTGCACCCTACTATCTGACGTTATAATCTTGCAACAATCATTAGAAATATCTACTACCTTTTACAAAGTTTGCATAGCTTGTTTTTGTCTTGGGAAACATAAAGGCATCTTTTTCATTAATTCGCTCTAACTTTTCTAAAACCTTTTCTTTTGAATAAATAACGTGCGAAAATGTTACCATATCACCATTGCTATCACGCATGATTTTACCATTCTCTATAACAAGCAAGGTGACTACATCTGCCCCCATAAATGCGTACAGCTTATCCCTCTTGAAATCAAGTTCACCTATTTGTGCAGGAACCGCACTAAAAGATGGTACGGTCCCATTATTTAGTGAATCTTCAACGACACTTTGCAGTAAAATTTTTTCAAGCCCTCTGTATTTGTCTCTACCAACAACATTTGTAAGGTATTTGATGTAAATATCGTTCTCATCTAAATGACTAATATCAATATATCCGAGTCTTTCTCCAAAACGTTTTATGCAATATCTTGAGTCACCGTCATTAAAAACGTACTTAACGACTTTGCTTTTATGTTTATTTTTGCTCCCCCGGATTGACAAAGCGACTTCTCCTAAAGTTTCACTTGAGATTAAATATGCATTACTATCTCTTTTCATAGTCCCGTACATCATTGCACAAGGATCTTTGAGTAGCATTTTATAAGTGTTTATAGGTAATAAAGATAAATTGGCATCTACAATAAGTACTGTTTTTAAGCTTTGCCAAAGGCTTGGAGCAGCATTAGTCGTATCTTGTACTTCTTTTTTGCCGCAAAAACTAACACTGTCATTAACATTGTTGACATTTTTAAATGCAAAAACTCTATTAGAAATTAAATTATTTGCACAATTAGAAAAATTGTTAAATGTTGTAGCATTGGTTCCGACAAGCATGGATGTTCCTTCCTGCTTTTTTAAAGGTGAATGAAAATAAAAAATGCTAAAAACCTTATTGCACAAACTAATAATGTAACATAACTTTACATCTACTTCTCTTCGGTCCACTTAATCCAGTTGAAAGATGTTACGTATTTGTCGCCGTTGATGTCACCGTCGATTTTTGCTTTGAATATTTTGTAGTCCTCAGGCGAGGCTTCAATTGAAGGTATTTTTTTAATCGCTTCAGCGTAATCAATGTTAAACTCGTTGCTGCCATATCCAGGGATTAATTTAAACAACGTGTTGAGCGAGGCATTGCCCACAGGCCCGAGGAATGTTCCTTCGCTGCTTGAGAGCCTGCCCCAAACTTGCATGTCTGCATTTTCGTTGACGACATCGTATTGGCCGTTAATGTATATACTCATATCTTTTCCTTTTGAGAAAATTTCAAGGTTTTTGGCGATGCCTTTGTCCATTGTCATGCCACCTTGGATTTTTACAAATTCACCGGAGTTGAAGGGCTTGAGTAACCCTATTATGCGGTTAATTGATAATCCCCAAAGCCCGCTTTTTATCAAATTAGTTGCTCTTAATAGATATTCGAGCGAGCCGAGTTTTGGCATTTTGCCGTCATAAATTTGGAAGTAAAATTTGCCTTTTGTGTTTTTGAGACGCTCTTCCTCAGTGTTACCTTTTGTTGTGATATCCATTTGCCCGCTTAGGTTTCCGTATATTTGGTTTTTGATATCAAATAATGTCTCAGAGATTAAGTTCGCATCAACACCTTCGGCTGTTCCTGTAATACCCATTTCGCCGGTTGCGAAATTATACTTTGAATCACCTTTTAAACTTCCGCCTGCAACATTAAATTCAACGTTTCGTATAGTTAAAAGCATGTTTGAATCAAGCGAAAAATCACCTCTTAAGTTGCTGGCTTTTAAGTCTTTGAACAAAATATTATTTGCCGCAATAGAACCTTTTTCGACTACAAAAGCCGATAAGTTCGATAAACCCAGTTCGCTTTTAGAATTGTAATCCTCGGGCAAAAGTTTGGGCTTGTTCGAAAGATTTACCATTGAAAACGTGTTCAAAATAGTGTTCATATTAAAGCTGTTTGTGAACACATCAAGGTTTTTGATTTTGATAGGGAAATTGAAAATATTTTCGGTTGAGGACTTGGCTGTAAATGTGGAATCGAAAACTTTTCCTTCTGCATCAATCGTGATTTTGTTGTTGTCTACCTTAAAATCGAGGTCTTTTATGTTGGTATTATTGGTCGGAATTTCAACGTTGTCAAAATTGATGAAACCGTTTAGGCTCGGAGCGTTGAAGTATCTGTTCAGGACAAAATCGCAGGTGAAGTTGCCGCTTTTTATTATTGATTTTTTGAAAATTATATTAAAAATTTTGGCGTTTGTCGGGCGTTCTGTTTTGAGTGAAAATTGTCGCACAACAGGCCCATTAGGTGTTCTTTGCAGTTTGCCTTTTGCGTTTATGAATTTTACAGCGTATTTATCGCTATTTTGCGAGCTTACGTATCTTGAGAGAGACATGTTTCGGATTTCGATAGTCTCCGAATCTACGTTTACATCGGCTGATAATTCCCTCACGTGGTCTGTGTCATCAAGGTTAGCGCCCATGAAAAATATGTCTGCATTTTCAAGTAATTTTAGCGTTGGTTTCAAATTCATTTTCTCAGGACTGCCTGAAATATCAAGTGTCAAAGTCGAGTCGCCTTTTGTTTTTACAGGATAAGTCATGTACGGGTTTATCAAGCTGTCGACAAACAAATCGTTGAATTTCGTTGTCACATAGCCTTTGAAACTTGGCGTGCCGAAAATGTTTGTGATGCCCAAATTTAAGAAAACAGGCGCGGCGTCGATAAGTCCGTTAATTGCGTGCAGCGTCACTTTGTTATCATTCATATAGACTGTTCCGCTTTTTAGGGTGATTGGCAGTTTGTTTTTCTTTTGCACAAATTTTATGTCAATAATATCGGCTTTCCCTTTGATTTTATTTTTTGTGATTGAGCCGTCAATGTTGACTTTGCCCTGATAATTTTCGTAAAAATCCAGTATTTTAGTTATTTTTTCGGGCAAGAGGCTGGCTTTGTCGGCCTGGTTCAAAAATGACATGTCCAAGTCGCTGATTTTCAGGTTCATGTTTATCATCTGTGATTTTGAGAACGTTTTTTGAATTTCTCCACTTAGCTTTATAGGTGCATTGTTCAAATACGCGTCAATTTGGGACAACTTGACGTTGCCGTTTTTTAGATTTATTTCACCCGCGTTTATTCTCAAAATATCTTTGTCGTTTTTGACTGTCGGGATAAATTTAGCCATGAGAATAACGTCGTTCATGTTGAATTTTGTTTTGTCTAAATTTTTTCTGTCGATGGTGGTTTTATATTTTGCGTCGAGCGAGAATTTTGAGGCTGAGTTTAATAATCCCTGACTTTCGAGCTGTTGAGTGTTAAAAATATTGGATGCCGTTAAAAAATTTATTGCTGAGGTCAAAACAATTTCAGGAGAAGTAACGCTGCAATCAAGCTGGTTACCTTTCAAAATTCCTTTATAAAAAACAGGTGATGTCCCGATTTTTGAACTCAAATCGGCAGCAAAATCATTATTCTCAAATTTAATATTCCCGCTCAATCCTTCAATCGGCGCTTTTAACGATGTCAGCTTTGCGTTGACTCCGTTTAGCTTTACCTCCCCGGAAGTTTGAATATTGTTCATCAGGTGATTTATTTTTGTGTCATGCTGGATATTTTTTGCTTTGCCGACAAGTTTGATTTTTACACCGACTTTTCCATCAAGTGAGCTAATTTGAGAGACTGCTCCCTGTGTACTTTTTAGAATTTCACTGGTTTTTAGTACATTTAACCAACCCTCAGCAGGACAATCCTCAGCTATAAACTCGTAATCCATATCCCCGTTGATTGAGGAGGTGCCTTTTAGTGAGACAGGAGTATTATTAAAGGTTGCAGTATCAGTCTGGAAGGAGAAAATCTTCCCTTTGAAATCTACTTTGCCAGACGCGTTTTCAAGCACGGCAGCGAGGTCATTGAGCGCAACTTTTGCATTTTTAAATTTTAAAAAACCGTGCAACTCACCGTTGTTGAATGCTCCGCCACAAGTCATTGCGACATTACCCGTGCCGCTCAGAGCCATTATAGGCAGTGGGCCGATATTGAACGAGAACATCTCGCTCAGGGCTACTAAAATTTTGTGCGCCGTTTCTAGGTTTATGTTTTCGCTGGATTTAATTTTATATTCGCCGTCTTTTGTTCCATATAAATTTGTGACACCGTCCACATCAAGGGTTTGAACGGAAGGGAAATAAACTTTTGCTGCAATTTTTACTGCCTTTCCGATAAAATCCAAATCAATATTAGCATTGTGTGAATCTTTTGGCAGCGTGCCGATATGGAGATCTTGCAGGTTCGCTTTACCGCTAAACTCAGGCTCTTTGAAGTCACCTTTTACTGTCAAGTCAACGGTAGCAAGTGAAGTGACATTGTATTTCTTTAGCGCTCGTATCATATTTTCGCTGGTTACCCCCGGTATGTCAGAAGGTAGAAGCCAATAAATTGCTTCAGCTTTCGCATCAAGGATTTTGATATGCAAATTCATTAGGCTGTTTTTATTTTTGTTTTCAATGTTTCCATTAACGTCTATGGCATAATCATTACCTTCAATGCGTGCATTCGAAATTAACAGTTTATTATTCTCGATTCGCATCGGGAATTTGAAATGGTTGGCGCCTTGTGCGATGATTGAATCTTCGTGCTTAGCTCTGATTAGCTCAAAATTATCAACCAGCGCTGAAAAAATTAACAATGATATTTTTTTGCCTGATTCAATCTTGGCTTCTGAGGTAATACTTATATCAATGCCACCTTGCAGTGATTTTAGGTCTTTTGACTGCGATGCAGGTAGGAAATGTACTAAATTCTTCAAATCAAGCTTTGTAATCGTTCCGTTTATATCAAAATTTTTGCTCTTTAAAATATTTTCCAATGGCAGTGTTAGTTTTGCGTTTAAATTTATTTCAGAAGACATATCATCTGCGTATAATTGGCCGTGGGTGCTGAAATCTGCTTCTTTGTTTTTTAGCTCGGCTTTAAAATTTCCGCCGATATATTTGAGCGTGATATTGCTGGTTTCTTCCGTGATTTTTATGTAATGTTTCTTGACGCTTATATCAGTGTCATCAAGTGAGATTTTGAATTTAAAACTCGATAAATATTTTGCAAAAGCCTTATTTTTAAACGTGAGTTTTTTGTCCTTGCTCAAATATGCATTTAACTCTAAATAATCTGCGTTCATCAGGATTACATCCACTTTTTTGAGGATTAAAGGCAAAATATGAGATTTGAAATTTAGCTTTTCGATGTAGATTAAACGCTCGCCGCTTTCATCACAGAGCGAAATCTCATCGGCTGTAATTCGATATGTAAAATCAGGATACGTCTGTAATCGCAAACCCTGGCCGCTATACTCGAGTTTTCTGTTTTCTTTGAGTTTTTGGGCGATGCTTGCTTGCTGCTTATCAACGTTTATAAGGTAGGGCGCAGCTAAAAACGCAGCTTCTGTTAATAAAAAAAGCGTGATTAAAATTATGAAAATTTTGTTTGTAAAAACTTTTTTAATCCACATATTTTTTTATAATTTCTCTAACTTTGCCATCATTAATATCAGAAAAAATGCCTACTTCACCTATGCCGTTTGATAAGATGAAACGTATTTTATTGTCTTGCACCTTTTTGTCATAAAAACATGCATTAAAAACATTATCAATCGTTAGTTCAGGGCATTGTTTTATCTCTTGCGAGTAATCCAGCTCGTAGCTATCCAGCAACGCAACGCCGGCATCGAAATATTCTGTAGTTATCAGCCCTTGTGACAGACTGAGGTCTAAAGCCATTTTTATACCGACAGAAACAGCCTCGCCATGTGTAAAACGATTATAATTCGTGCTTTTCTCAATCGCATGCGCAAATGTATGACCAAAATTCAAAATCGCACGCAACCCTTTTTCCTTTTCGTCTGCGTTAACAACAGCTGCTTTCAAAATGCAGCACCGCCTTATCATTTCATTTACAGTTTCGCCATCGCGCGTTAAAATTTTGTCTTTGTTGTTTTGCAAGAATTCAAAAAGGTTTTCTTTGTTCCCATAATCATATGCGTTGCAAGTTCGTTCAATGAAAGCATACTTCAAAACTTCCCCTAAGCCTGTTTTGTACTGACGCTCGTCTAATGTTTTGAGTGTTGACGTGTCTGAAACTACCAATTTTGGCTGATAAAATGCGCCTATCATGTTTTTGCCTAAAGGGTGGTTGATTGCGACCTTGCCGCCAACCGATGAGTCAACCTGTGCGAGTAATGTTGTCGGAATTTGTATAAAATCGACACCGCGTTGATAACTTGCAGCAGCAAAGCCGGCTACATCGCCTATTACTCCGCCGCCCAACGCTATAATCGCGTCGCTGCGTTCAAGTCTGGATTCCAATGCAGAATCGAGGATTTTTTTGTAACTGTCGAAATTTTTGTATTCTTCCCCATCCTCTAATATTACCGATGAAAAAGGTATGTTCAACTTGTCGGCATAAAGATCATACACTTTTTTGTTGGTTACGACTAAAAAATTTTTTGCATTTGAATATTGTTCCACGTAGTCGGCTAAATTCGAAAGCAAATTCTCGCCGATGATAATCGGATAGCTGTGAGCGCATGAGCTTGATATTTCGACATTTAAAATATTAGCTTTCATAAAGCCTAAAAATCTCCTCTGCAACCTGGGGCGGTGTGTAATAATCTGTTGCGATTGAATAATCAGCTTTTTTGTAATTACCCTGACGTTTTTCTAATAACTCTGTCAATCGCTCACTTATATCTTCATTCTCAAGTAACGGACGCGTAGTATTTGATTCCAAACGCTTGCATAGCGTGTCGACTTCGGCTGTTAAATAAAATATCGTGCTGTTCTTTTTCAAATTGTTTATATTGTCCTCATTTTCAAACGAGCCGCCGCCTGTTGAGATAATTAAATTCGGAATATTGGCAAACTTTTCGATAACCCAGGATTCAAGGTAGCGAAAATAATCTTCGCCACTATCTGCAAAAATCTCTGGAATCGATTTATTTTCGAGTTTCTCAATCTCTGTATCCGTATCAACCCAATGAAAATTCGGCATTTTGTCTTGCAAACAACTTGCAACGCTTGATTTACCGCAGCCCATAATACCTATTAATACTAAGTTTTTACCTTTTGACATTTTATTTTCCCTTTGTATATTCACAATAATTTGTGTAGTTGCTTTTTAGCTCCTCGATGCTGTCGGAGCCGAATTTTTGTAAGATTTCTTCAACTAAAACTATCGCGGTCATTGCCTCTGCCACAACTGCACAAGCAGGTACAGCACACACATCAGAGCGCTCAAAGTGTGCCTTATACGGCTCTTTTGTAATCAAGTCAACCGAATTCAATGGCGTTTTCATTGTAGGAATCGGCTTCATCACGGCTTTTATGATAATGTCCTCGCCGTTCGACATACCGCCTTCAATACCGCCTGCGTTGTTAGTGTTGCGCTTAAATTTATTATCTTCATAGAATATTTCATCGTGGAATTCATCACCCGTTGCTGTTGCAGCCATTTCCGCATTGCCAATCTCAACTGATTTAACTCCATTTATACTCATAAGAGCTTGAGCCAATAGCCCATCAAGCTTTCTATCCCAATGGACGAAGCTTCCAAGGCCAATGGGCGTGTTGTGTACGATGATTTCAAATTTACCGCCTAAGGTTACGCCTGCTTCTGCGGCTTTGTCGATTTCTGATTTCATTTCCAAATACGCAGTGTCATCAAGTATCATCAAGTCAGAGTTGCCGGCTTTTTCTCTTATTTCCTCAAAACTCATGTTTGCTGTGCAAATTTCAGAATGTGTATTGCCAATTTGTATCACGTGCGAGCAAATTTCTATTTCTAACTCGTTCAACAGACATTTCGCAATCGCGCCAACCGCGACTCTTGCAGCAGTTTCTCTTGCGCTTGAACGTTCCAGAATATTACGCACATCAGAGTGGTTGTACTTTATTGCGCCGGCTAAATCAGCGTGACCGGGTCTTAGTTTGGTTATTTTTTTCTCTTCAATTTTAGTTAGCGCTTCACCATCATTTTTATCAATCTCGGAAGTTGACATAACCGACTGCCAGTTCTCAAAATCTTTGTTTATTATCTCAATGCAAATTGGCGCGCCTGTTGAGTATGAAAAACGCACGCCCGAGTTGATAATGATACGGTCAGTTTCAATTTGCATACGACCGCCGCGTCCGTACCCTGTTTGTCTTTTTGCTAATTCAGCATTTATAAAATCTTCATCAATTTTTATACCGGCCGGTAGACCTTCAATGATAGCGTTCAAACATTTTCCATGCGACTCGCCTGCTGTTAAAAATCTAAACTTCATTCTACTAACCTTTTTAATCTATATACAAATTATACATTAAAAAAACTTAATTTAATAGTAAAAATGCCTGAAAATTCAGCCGTTTAACGTACTCACTTAAAACTCAATTGTAAAACTTTGTAAAAAATGTTTCATTATTTTCTGTTTTTACTAAAGTTTTGCTTAAACTATGACGATAAATTAAGTAAGGTTAGATTATTTACACTCGTAAATCAGGGATGAACGTAAACAAATGTAAATATTCTTAAGATTTTTTATAAAAACAGACAATTTTGACTTACCGCCGGTTTTTATATTAATGTGACCTCGTATGTAAAAAATGCAAAAGGAAAGTAACTTTGGTGCATCAGGTTATACAAACTCAATTACAAAGATTCAAAAACTTTTTAGGCTTCGCAAAATTTTTTGCGAAAAAGAACTTTGTGCCTGGAGTTATGATTGCCCCGTTCGTAGAAGGTTTGAAAGATTTTTTCTCGTTAACTAAAAAAAGAAAAATGTCCAAATACAGAGTCGACTACCAAATGTATAGGCTCAACCAAATGGAACAATTGATTGCTCAAAACAACAGTCACTTTTTTATTACAGGCAGCAAAATTGATGATATTCGCTAAAAAACAGGAAGTTTTCTAACAAAAGAAGTAAGGTAAAACAAGGTAAGGTAAGTCAAAATGGGCGTATGTACAGATACAATGACAATCACCCGCTTAAGTTCTCAGAAACATGATCTTGAGTATCAAACCCAGCTGATCACAGATACAAAGATGAAGCTGGCTCGCTCGGCATCTGAGTTAATGCAAGTAGGGACTGACTTAGACCCGGAAAGCCCGGCGCTCCGCGAAATCGAGCATCGTCGGGAAAACCTCCATAGAATGGAGAAAAAATTGGATATGCAGCTTGAAGCAAACAAAAGCAGAATACAGGCTATTTCGACTGAAATGCAGTCAGTTCAGCAGATGTTGCAGCAAAATATCCAAAGCTCCTTTAGCTATGGAATCGGTGGCGGTCGTTAAAGATTGAATTAGTAGAATTAATTAGATTGATTTAATTAAGTTAGCCATTTCGATGGCTGACTTTGCCGCGTCTGAACCTTTATTGCCGGCTTTAGTGCCCGCGCGTTCAATTGCTTGTTCAATATTATCAGTTGTAAGTACACCAAAAATTACTGGAATTTCACTGTTTAGTGAAACATTGGCGATGCCTTTTGTTAATTCTGCTGAAACATAGTCAAAATGTGGTGTGGATCCTTTTATAATGGCGCCTAATGTAATAATCGCATCATATTTTTTAGTTTTGGCTGCTTTCTGTGTAATAAGAGGAATCTCAAACGCACCGGGTACCCAAATTACATCAATATCTGTATCTTTCACGCCGTGACGTACAAGTTCATCTATAGCGCCGTCTAACAACTTTGCGCCTATAAACTCGTTGAATCTCGAGATTACTATCGCGAATTTTTTGTCCTGAGGAATTAAATTACCTTGTATTACGTTAACCATTTGATACCCTTTTTCTTGCTCTTATACTCCGTATTATATTGCAAGCACAATTAAAGGTAAACCAATCTTTTTGTTTCAAAATGTTACAATTTTCGTTTTAAAGGCCAAATTTGCGCACAAAATTTTTATAAAACATTTTTATATATATAGTTAGTTAAAGGTTAGTTCTATGCAAAATATGCCGTATATTCCTCAAAATCTTAATGTACAGCCGATGCAAGCTCAAACGGCAGCTCCTGTTGCTATGTCTCAACCTGCTTATGCCGTGCAACAACCGGCTGCTGCTATTAATGCTCAAGCTCCTTCGCCTACTTTGGCGTATCCGCAAAATTACTATGTGAACCAGCCACCGATCTATACACCTCAAGGACAAGCTGTACAAGTGGCACCACAAACGGAAAATAATACTCAGGGCATCCCTCCATCTGCCTCGGGTGTGAATATAATGATTTTTAACCCGACAGCTATCCCGGCGGGCGGTCAGGTAACGAACGCAAATAATTATTTTATGCCGGCTACACAAGGGCAGCCATCTACTCAAGGACAACTTGTGACTCCGCCGCCCCAGCCTGCGCCACAGCCGCCAACCAACGCTGCAGGCCCTCTCAATGGCGGCAACTCCAATGCTAATGCCAGTGCTAACGCGAATTTAAACGCGCCAAAATATAAAAAAGAAGTGATACAGCTGACTGATGAATATATTATGTCGTTGGAAAATTATTTGAATAGTCAGGATTCAAAAATTCGTTTAATGGCCGCAAAAGAACTTCTGAAACGTTTTGAGGAAGATCCTTCGCGTAGAAATGATGTTGCTCTTACAAATCTTTTAAACAAAGCTCTGCAAGATCCGTCAAATCACGTTAGAATGTTCGCAATGTCAGCTATTAACGCAGGACACGCAAAAGGTGACGATTTGACTGCTCAGCTTTTGAATAATCTGGTAAAATCACAAGATGCATACGGCTTAGATGCTGAATTAGCTGCAAGCGCAGCATTAGCGCGCGTAGGGCAGCATACTGAAATTGAAACAACAACCCCTCCAAAACAAATGTATATAGCCAAAAATCCTCGCAGTGCGGGAAGTTACGCATAAAGGTGAATTAAAATGACAAGATATGATATAGCCGCAAAAACATTAGGAATAGTCACTTTAGGTGCACTGGGACTTGATTGCCACAAAACCGGCGCCAGATTCTCTGATGAGCTGCCTGCGAATAGAGCCGGCAACGCTTATCCCGATATATATGCTAATTCTCTGCGTGGCGGCTCGTCTTTTGTAGGCAGCCAAGTGCAGAGGCTTTATGCAGAAAAAAGGTTAAAAACACGACTGCCAAATAATTTTTATACAGTACAAGGCTATTTCTACGGAATATTCAAACAACTTAAAGAATCAGTTATCCCGTTAGGACTTGCAGCCGGAGCTCTTTTGATACCTCATGCTGACAAAACTAAAACAAGCATAGGTCGTGCTGCATGTGCCGTTGGGCTTGCTCTATATGGACTTAACTATTTCTTCTTTGACGTTATGCAATTCGGTCGAAAAAAATACTTCGATAAATAAGAATACAGACCTGCTATAATATTATTAAAGAATAGTTTCTAGAGGTAAAATGAGTTCTGATATAATAGCAGTTGTTGATTGCGATTCGTTTTTTGTTTCGTGTGAGCAAAATGAAACCCCTGAGTTGTGGGGCAAGCCTGTCTGTGTGCTTAGTAATAATGACGGTTGTGTTATAGCGCGCTCAAAAGAAGCCAAAAAACTTGGGATTAGAATGGGGATGCCATATTTTATGGCAAAGAAGCAGTTCCCGTCGGCTGTCTATCTCTCGGGGAACCACGATTTGTATTCGGTTAAATCAAAACAAATTATGCAAATGCTATATGAATATTCCCCTGAAATTGAGCAGTATTCTATCGATGAAGCTTTTTTAAATTTTAAAGGGCTGCAGAAATTTTATCAAAAAGATTATTTTGAGATGGCTGTATTTATACGTGCAGAGATTAAAGAAAAAACCGGCATACCTGTATCAATTGGTGTAAGCAGAACAAAGACGCTGGCGAAACTCGCAAGCAAGCGTGCTAAAAACTCTGATGAGGGTGTGTACGTGATAAGCAGCAGTATGATTAGCAAAGAATTAGAAAACACTCAAGTTGGTGACGTATGGGGTTTTGGCAAAAATATTACCCCGCTTTTGCTCAAGCACGGAGTTACAAATGCGCTAGAATTCATTAATTTCTCAGACAGCATGCTAAAACGACTATTGGGCAAACGCGGCATTGAGATGAAAAAAGAACTCTCAGGCGAGCTGGTATACCCGATAAACATGGAATATACCCTACCAAAATCAATCCAGCATACAAGCTCTTTTCCTGAATTTACCAGCGACAAAACCTACATTAAAAACGCACTTAATATCCATATCCACAGCACCTGCAAAAAATTGCGCCGTTCTGCTCACGATAATTCCGGCATGAAATGCAACGCTGTTATGGTGATGCTTAGAACTAAAGATTTTCAAGTTTATACTGATAAAACGACATTAAGTTCACCAACTAACTGGGAATTTGATGTAGGCGCAGCAGCGGCTGAACTTTTTGAAAAACTTTATAATCCTTCGATGATTTATAGGAGTTGTGGTGTTGTGCTTTTTAACCTTACAACTGACAGCGAAAGCCAGCTATCGCTGTTTGATGCTCCGATAAATAATGAAAAAGCCGAAAAACTGGCGAATTGTCTTGATAATTTGGAAAACAAATTTGGGCGAAATATTGTAACGACAGGGTTTTATAAAGCTACAAAAAGGAATCGTCATTGCGAGGAGGTACATAGTACCGACGACGCAATCCAGTAAAATAAAGCATTTTCCTAAACTAAATTACTTCGTCAAACTAACGTTCTCCTCGCAATGGCAGTATGCTTTCTTGTCTTTGCGAAGGTTTAGCCTGAAACAATCCAGTAGTTTCAAGAGTATTCTGGATTGCCGCGCTCGTTCTACGAACTCGCTCGCAATGACAGCTGAAAATTACTCTACCTCTTACACGTCAACTTCGCCGATGAATGAGTACGTTGCAGGGCCTGTCATATAAACATTATGCTGAGTATCATTTTTTGAGCCTGCCCACTCGATAAATAGGCTGCCACCCGGTAAATTCGCTTTGACTTTGCTGTCACAAAGTCCGTTTAATGCTGCAGCAACGACACTTGCACAAGCGCCAGTGCCACATGCCTGTGTGATCCCGCATCCGCGTTCCCAAACGTCCACTTGTATTTCGTTTCTTGAAATAACTTTCACAAATTCAACATTAGTTTTTTCGGGGAACTCAGGCGATACTTCTACTTCGGAGCCATATTTTAATGCCATTTTTGTGCTATTTTCGTTTGTGAAAATTATGCAGTGAGGATTTCCCATACTGACAGCGTTTATTTCAAATTCATTGCCTGAAGCCAATGTAAGCTTATAATTGAGGCTTGCATCGCCTTTGAACGGGATTTTTTCAGGTGCTAAAATCGGCATCCCCATATTTACGCAAACATTATTGGCATCAACGATTTCGGGCTGTATAATGCCGGCTAAAGTTTCTACTGTGAATGTTTTTTTATTTATGATACCTCTGTCAACCAGATATCTGGCGTAGCATCTCATACCGTTGCCACACATTTGTGCTGTCGAGCCGTCAGCGTTGTAAAATATCCAGCCAATATCAGCGTTAGTAACATTTTGGTTAACAACAATCAATCCGTCAGCGCCAATTGATAAATGGCGCTCACATAAAATCTTTGCTAATACGCTCGCATCTTTACCTGTCTTGATATATTCTTCATAATCAAGAATCACAAAGTCGTTACCCAATCCGTGCATTTTTGTGAATTTTATTGTTGTCATAAAGGCTCCTAACTCAACTTGGTAAGTATTTCAGGCTCACCATCAGTGATAAGAATTGTATGCTCAAAATGCGCTGAAGGTTTTTTGTCCTCGGTTACAACTGTCCACTGGTCCGCCAACGTGTATACTTCATCACATCCCATATTTAACATAGGCTCCAGCGCTATAGTCATACCACTTTTTAAAATAATTTGACTGCCTGTACGATAATTGTACACAAACGGCTCTTCATGCATATTTCTGCCAACACCGTGCCCGCCGTACTGCCTAACTATACCATAGTTTCCGCTTTTTGCAACATCTTCAATAGCTGCTGAAACATTCTCCAAAAGTTGTGAATCTCTTGCCACCGCAATGCCGGCAAATAATGCTTTTTCAGTGACTTCCATTAACTTTTTGTACTCGTCAGAGATATTACCTACAGCATAAGTCCAGGCTGAATCAGCAACCAGGCCTCTGAATGTTGCGCCGACATCAACTGCGATAATATCGCCCTCGTTTAAGATAATGTCCTCGGCAGGAATACCGTGTACGACTTGTTCATTCACCGATGAGCAAATACAGGCCGGGAAGCCGTGATACCCTAAGAATGTCGGAACACATTTATTGCTTTTGATGATATCCATTGCAATGTTATCAAGTTCTTTTGTTGAAACCCCGGGTTGGACGGCATTTTTCATAGCTTGATGTACCAAAGCCACGACGTGCCCTGCCTGTTTCATTAATTTTATTTCATCACGTGATTTTCTGTGTATTGCCATTATTTCTTATTAATTGCTTCTGTTAATCTTGTATATACTTCGTCAATTTCGCCAAGTGCATCGATTTTTTCAAGCACACCCTTTTCTTCGTAATATTTTACCAACGGTGCGGTTTCGTTGAAATAGGTTTCAAATCTTGCTTTAGCAATTTCTTCTGTGTCGTCTTTGCGCTGAATAAGCGGCTCATTGCACTCACAACATTTGTCGCCGCATGGAGACGGTAAAAATTTCAAGTTAAAGATTTTGCCGCATTTTGGACAAGAACGACGGTAAATGATACGTTCCATAAGAACATCCATTGGTAAATCAAAATAAAATACCCTGAAATCAATATCGCTACTATCACCATCAATTTCTTTTTTTATTTCGTTCAAATATTCTGCTTGTTCAATACTGCGCGGGTAGCCGTCTAAAATAAATCCGTTTGCACAGTCCGGCTGCATTAAACGTTTTTGTATCATTCTTGCAACCAAGCTGGCATCAACTAATTGTCCTTTTTCTATATTTGTTTTTGCTTCAATGCCCTCAGGTGTGCCGTTTGCCATTTCAGCTCTCAATAGTGAACCTGTGTCAACATGTACAAGCCCGGAGGCTTGTGATATAAGCGTTGTTTGAGTTCCTTTGCCACTTGCCGGCGGGCCCAAGAATACAAATTCTTTTTTTGTCATTAGTCTTTCCCCTATCAAGTTGCTCGCAATACTTATTTTAGTTTACTCGGTTTTTAAGAAACTTTCATAGTTTTTAGCTAACAAATGCGTTTTAACTTGATTAATTAAATCAAGCGCAACACCGACCATGATTATGAGTGAAGTAGCACCAATACCTTGCAGTACAGTTATTTTGGTTATGTGTGTCGCTAATGAAGGTATCAACGCGATACAACCAAGCGCCATGGCACCGATAAATGTCGTTTTGCTCAAAATTGCATCTAATGCATCAGCCGTGGGCTTGCCGGGTTTGATACCCGGTATTGATGAACCGTGTTTTTTCAAATTATTAGCAATTTCCTTTGGCTGCATGTTTGGTATAATCGATGCATAGAAGAACGTTAAGCCTACAATTAAAATGAAATACAATATGTAGTGAGTCATTCCTGTTGGGCTCAAAATTTGTGACATATGCTGGATTATGGATTGCATTTTACCGCTGCCAAAGATTTGTGCTTGCTGCACAACGCCTAAAACTGTTGCCGGGAAGTACAATATCGCGATTGCGAAGATGATTGGCATAACGCCGCCCGGATTGAGCTTGAACGGAATAAATGTGTTCATACCCCCATAAACTTTGTTGCCAACCTGTCTTTTCGGGTTAACGATAATTACTTTTCGTACAGCTTCTTGCATTATGACGATTAAAACCATTGTTGCGAAGAAGATTACTAAAAGAATGCTTAGTCCTATCCAAAGCCCTTTATCGACTACTAACATTTCGTGTGTTTGTTTTATATACACAGGTATACGAGATAGTATTCCCGCAAAGATTAGTAACGAGCCGCCGTTACCAATGCCACGTTCTGTAATAAGCTCTGCCAGCCACATTACAAACACAGCACCGGCTGTTAGTATCAACACAGAACCGATTATGAATAATGGTGCGCTGACGCCGGGCAAAAGTAATGTTGGTGATGATTTCAACAAAAATGTAAGGAACATAGACGACTGAAATAATGCGATAAACACTGTGAAAATTCGGGTGTATTGCGAAATTTTGCGTCGACCTGCTTCACCATCTTCTTTTTGCAATTTCTCAAGATGAGGAATTACAACAGCCAATAATTGCATTATGATTGAAGATGTGATGTATGGCCCTATGCCCAATGCCAAAATCGAAATATTGCCAAGCGCACCACCTGAAAATAAGTCGATGAAGTTAATAAGATTATTTTGGTGAGCTATATTTTTGAATATTTCGTTGTCTATACCAAATAGTGGTAAGTGAACCCCTAAACGAAAGACGGCTATCATTGCAAAAGTAAATAAAAATTTACCTTTAAGCCCTGATGCTTTCAGCATTGCTGCCAACTGGTCGGCTGTTGGCGGTTTCATTTTTGGTGTTTGTTGCATATTATATTATCTCTGCCTTTCCACCGGCTTTTTCGATTTTTTCTTTTGCCGATGCAGTATAATGTGACGCTTTAATTGTAACTTTTTTGGTTAATTCGCCATTACCTAAAACTCTCAATACTTCTGAAGATGGGTGTACTTTGCGTTTTTCGATTAAGTAGTTTAAATCGATTTCTGCAACATCCAATTTTTCAATATCGCTGATGTTGATTTCAGCAGCTTTAAGAGCGTTAAAGTTAGTGAAACCTTTCAATTTAGGTATTCTTCTGAATGCAGGCATTTGTCCGCCCTCAAAGCCTTGTTTAGAGCTTCTTCCTGAACGTTGCCCTTCACCATTGTGACCACGACAGCTTGTTTTACCGTGACCTGATGATCTGCCGCGTCCTACTCTTTTTACTTTATGAGTTGCGCCTTCGGCGGGTCTTAAATCTTCTAATGTTATTCTTTCAGACATTGTTATATTACCTTTCTATAATTTTTTGATTTTAATTTAGCTTACGACTGTTACTAAGTGAGGAATAGCGTTAACCATACCCATAATAGTAGGTGAGTCGTAATGCTCAACTTCTTGATTTGTTTTTCTTAAGCCAAGAGCACTGGCAACTCTGAGTTGTTTTTTAGTTGCGCCGATTAAGCTCTTTGTAAGTTTGATTGTGATTTTTTTATTTTTATCTTTAGCCATTGTTTTATCCTTTACTAATTAAACATTTGTGTCAATGTAATACCGCGTTTTTTAGCAACTGTTTTGAATGGTTTTAACGATTTTAATGCGTTAATTGTTGCTCCCGCTGCGTTAAGAGGTGATTTTGAGCCTAAAGATTTGCTCAAAATATTTTCAATACCAGCCAATTCAAGTACTGCCCTTACCGCACCACCGGCGATAACCCCTGTACCTTGTGAGGCCGGTCTTAACATTACGCTGCCTGCACCTGAACGACCTGTTATAGGGTGAGGTATTGTTGTTTTGAATACAGGTACGTTAATCAGATTTTTTCTTCCGTCAGCTACTGCTTTTTGGATAGCGATGATTACTTCTGCTGCTTTTGCACAGCCAACGCCTACCTGACCTTTTTGGTTGCCAACTACTACGATAGCTCTGAAGCTTAGCTTTTTACCGCCTTTTACAACTTTTGTAACGCGACGGATTTGAACTACAACTTCTTTCCATTCAGAAACAGGAGCTTCTGTGGTTTCAACTTTTCTTTTTTTACCGCCACGCTCTTTACGACCTCTTGGTGAACGTTCGCCTCGTGGTGCTGCTGCTTCAACTTCTTCTTCTGTATCAGCTGCTTCAGCAATTTCTTCTGCTTCAATTTCGGCAGACGCTACTTCTGCTTCGCTTGAGCTTACTTGAGGAGAAGGTACTACAGCTTCTGCCATAGCAGCTTCGTTGTCAGTTAAAACTTCTTTGGCAACATCTGCTGCAACTTCTTTTGCTTCAGCTTTTGTTACTTCTTCGACAGCTTCTTCTTTTTTGGCTTTAGGGGCTTTTGCAGGTTTTTCTGCCGCTGCTTCTGTCGTTTCAGCGGTTATCTCTTCTGAAACTTTTGTTTCTTCGATTTGTTCGTTTGTTTCTTTTTCTTCCACGTTTATTACCTTTCATTTAGATTAATGTGTCATTGTTATTTTGTGAATTGAATATGTATAAAGTAGTACAAGTACCACAAAAAACTACAAGATTAAGTAGTTTTAGACATATTCGTGATGTTGGGATTTCTGACAATATTAATAGTACTATGCTGAATTTTTGTGCGCAAGTCTTTTGTAAAGTTAGTATAATTAGTAGTCGAATATTTCTCTAATCGCTTTTTGCAGCGCGCCTCGACTGACTTCAAAGATGTTTTCGGCGTCAGCTTTTGCTGTGTTATAAAAATCATTATCCTGCAGCAACTTTAACAACAGTGCTTGCAGCTCGTTTTTATTTTTGACTATAAAAGCAGCCTTGTTTTGGGTTAATAATTTATAAATATCTTTAAAATTAAATACCGTTGGCCCGCTTATTACCGGCACGCCCCAAATATTTGCTTCAAGCGGATTGTGCCCGCCTGTGTTTGAAAAACTGCCGCCAATAAGCGCGACTTTGGCTAATGAAAACAACTTTGACAACTCACCCATTGTATCGAGCATTATGATATCTTTGTCGCTAAAATTGTCTCCGGAACTCTGCTTGCCGTATTCCAATCCTGTTTTTTTTATTAATTCTTCAACCTGTGCAAAACGTTGAGGATGGCGGGGAGCAAGCAAAAACTTTAAATTAGGGATTATTTTACATGTATTTATATATGTGTCCAGCGCAATTTCATCTTCGCCTTTATGCGTGCTGGCTGCGACGAACAAAACGTTTTCAGCAAGTTTTAGCTGTTTGTTGAGTTCATCAACTTCTGTTTGTGTAAGCATTTTTTCTATATCAAACTTCAAATTGCCCATTGTAGAAACTTTTTCTGATGGTGCGCCAATATCTATTATTCGCTCGCTATCGCCGTCAGATTGCATAAGGATTTTTGTATATTTTGCCAAAATATTCGTCAAAAAGAACTTAATTTTTTTATAGCCTTTGTGGGATTTAGGCGAAATTCGTCCATTGATAATATACAGTGGGATATTTTTTGTGTATGCACAAAAAGTAAAGCCGGGCCAAATTTCTGTTTCGGCGATTATGATTTTATCGGGCTTAATCGCGTTCAAGAATGAGTTTACGCTGAAACTAAAGTCGTATGGGAAGTACAATATTTTGTCCACAATATTTGAGAGTTTATTATTTGCAACTTCTTGTCCTGTCCGTGTTGTGGTTGTCAAAATAATTTCGAACTCAGGGTGCTCTGTCTTAATAGTTTTGATAAAATTTTCGACTGCATTTACTTCGCCGACCGAGACTGCGTGCACCAAAATACGCTGTTTCGCAGATTCGTTTTTTTTAAACTCAGGATAAAAACCAATTTTTTGGAAAAAACCTGCCCGAAATTTTGATTTTAATAAAAAAATAATTAAAATAATCGGAGACAAGGTTAATCCAAGTATAATTAAGCTTAAATTGTAAATATATATCATAACTCGCTCGCCATAATGCACTAATACCAATGTACATTAACCACAGTTCCTGTGCAAATATTTTGAATGTAAACAAATGTAAAAATAATACTTCAAATCCTAAAGTTCTTCGAAAAAATGCCGATAAATAAAATATCAGATAAAGGATATTTAAATGATAAAAAAGATAGATAAAAGTATTAACAACTCGTCAGCAAGTGTGGATTTTGTATTGCGCTGCTCTAAAAAACGGAGATCAATGGCTCTTGCAAGCGCAAAAATGCTAAATGCTGATATGGGTTTACAATCAAAACTTATCGCACTTCCTTAAAGGGCACTTACACTACTAAAAGAAGACTATTAATAACACACGATTACTCCTCCTTACTCCTATATAAAATATTAATTCCGCCTTAAAACCAAAAGTTTTAGGGCTTATTTTTTGGATAGAATCGCTAAAAAGGGGAGGCGAACCCTTTGGACATTAGGACTCGCCTCTATATGAAATGGACATTATTGTATACTTATTTCAGCAAGAATATCCTTGAAATTTTGCATAAGCAGTGCGGCAAAAATCTCAGGGTCAATCTGAGAAGCAACCATTGCCATTAAATCTTTAGGCAAATCCTCAATCAACATCATCACATCTTTTGGTTCAAGCGCAGCACCTATAGCTTTTATAATCTCAGGCTTATCAAGCATTTTGAATGGTTCAACCAGTGCTTTTTTTGAAAACTCTTTGACATACGTGTCATCGTGCTCAAGAATGCCCGCAATAAGTTGTGCTTTAAAGACAAAATCCAAAGACTTTATACCTTCTTTGAAATCCTTTGAGTTAAATGAACCAATAGTTTGCATCATTTTTTCTTTTGACATTTCGTTGCTGGGTTTGCCGGTCAAATTTTCAATCATTTTATTCAAAGCTTTTGGCGGCAACTGCTCCAGCTGTGTCATTATAACCGACTTATCCACTTTTTCTGAATCCAAAAACTTGTTCAGCTCATCCTCAGGTATCAGCAGGACAAAATCTTCAATCGTGAAAACTTCTTGCAAAATCTTGTAGAGTTTTTCTTGCGGCAAATTCAGCAACAATGTCAATATTTTTTCTTTGGTGAAAAATTTCAACCCGACAGCCAAATCTTCTGCGGAAAGATATTGCATAAAGTATTTTAGGTCGTCTTGGTTTAGATTGCAGAGGATAATATATCTGTTAGCCGGATTGGAAAGTTTAAAAGCTTCAATAAGATGACTGCGATCTTTTAGGACATCACGCTCGAAATTAGCAGCTTTAGTATTGCCGTTTTCGGCCTCAAGCTCCATGATTTCTTTGATGCTTTTGCCGCGCCCCAAAGTACAAAGCTGCGTGGCACTCACACCAAAACGGTTCGTCAAATAAGTTATGTCCAAGTCCAGTCTTATCATGTATCAATTCTCAATTTATAACTAATGATAGTCATGTTATCGGAAATTTTTTGCTGTAACTTTAGCAATAATAGGCTTTTGTGACAAAACTGTAACAATTTTACTTGTAATTAAAACAACATCAAGGGCATCGTTGGGAGATGCCCTTGAGTGGAATCAGATTCTGAAGTTGAGGCCGCCTTTGAATTGTACGCCTGTGATACCGCCGGTTTTGCAGGTGGTTTCGAGGAAGCCGCCCCAGCGTTCGGTGACGAACTTGGTGACGCCCAGGCCGAATTCGAAGAATGGTTTGTTTGTAATTACGGGTAGTGGTTCGACGCTGACGGTTACGCTTGCGTCACTTTTAGGGAATAAGTTGTATTGTGCGGTGATATAGGGTTGGACGGAGCCGAATGTTTTAGCGATTTTGATGCCCGGTTGTACTCGGATAGAGTGGATAGCGTCTTGTTTAACTTTTAATCCGTTAACATTGGTATAGTCTTCAGCGTTTAAGAATTGGTAAGAAACCATAGTTGCGGGTTGAAGTAAAATACCCCCTGGTAGGATGAAATTGTGTCCTAATTTGACGGCGATACCGGCGTTCAAGGCGCTGTAGCTGTCTTTGCCGAAGTCAGTGCGGTTGTCGTAGTGTATGCCGCCGGCGTTTGCAACGGCGTTGACATAAGTTCTGCCGTTAAACCAGTTAGCGTATAGGCCGCCCATTCCTTGGTTTTGGTCAATTTTAACACCTGTAAAGTGTTGATTACTATCAGTGTACCCGCCAAAGATACCTGAGACAAGGGTTCCTCTGCCCAATTTGGTAGAAGGAAAGTCTGCACCTATCAAAGCGCCGGTGACGTTATTGCTGAATTTAGGGGGTGTGCTTGAGCTGCCTGATTCTTTAACTCGGACGTGTTCAAAAGCTGCGAATGGCGTAAACCATATTTCACCTTTATCGGGTCTTATTGTAACGAGCTCATCAGCTGCGACATCGTAGCCGCTATCGGTGTTGATGGCGTATTTGTTGTCGGTTCTTGTACTTGCAAATTTTGCACCGTGCATAAAGCCGTCCATATGAGAGAATACGCTATCGTTCATAGAGTTAATGTTTGCAACACTGACAGTTGCGCTTGCTCCGTATCTTCTTAATGATGGGTTCAGTCCGTTGTATTCGGGAACAGCTCCGCTAACGCCGCCATTGCTGCCGCTATTGTTGCCGCCGCCGTTATTAAATACAATTCTGCTGATTTCAATTTTAGTATTATCACCATCGACAGGGTCGACCTGATACATATAAAGAGGGCTGGCAACCGTTCTGTGTGCGATGCTTAGGGTGTGATTAAATGTATATGCGTTGCCTGCACCTTCAATCAAGGTGAATTGATTTGTGTTAGGCGAATCACTTGTAACGTGGATGTTAGCCAGTATATTGCCTTCGGTTGTGCCAGCGAGAACCAATTTGTCGTTTGTCTGATTCGCCAAATCAACATTGAAGAAAACTCTGCCGAAGCCTAGGCCGGTTGCGTTACTAACTAAATTAGTACCATAGACGATATTACCTGTTGTATTCGTTCTTAAGTCGAGAATACCAAAGTCTTTAAGAACAACATTTTGTGGAAGTGTTAAATTATTGTGTTCATACGCTTTAACGTAGCCGTCTTCGATGATGAAGTTGCCGAGGAAATTGGAGTTGTCGCCATTAAGGGCAACTGTGCCTAAGCCGACTTTTCTGATTTCAGCGGAATTTGCGCCTGAAATCGGGTCACGGAATTCAATTCTTGCATCATTAGCTGTTCTAAGTTCGGCTTTCGCGTTGTTATCAAGATATATTGCGTTAGTGCCGTCTGAGATGAAGTTATCGCCTTCGTCGTAGAGGCCTGAGCCGGCGAATGCTGCGAACATCATAAACGGGCTGGCCGGGGCGACATTGTCTTTGTTGCCGCCGAATACAACTACATTTTCGGGATTTGAGGCATTTTGTGTAGCTTCGATTATGATTGTTGAGTTTTCGCCGCCGTAAATCGCACCGCCGTTGCCTTGAGCTTCATTATTGATGAAAGATGTGTCTGTGAAAGTAGCAGTATTGCCGCCTAAAACACTCACAGCACCACCGTTGCCGTCGGCTGTGTTGCCTGAAAATAACGAGCCAGAGACATTTACATTGGTATTTTGGGCAAAGACTGCGCCACCGTCACCGACTGATGTGTTGCTAGAGAATAGTGAATTATCTACGCTTAGATTAGAGTTAGTGCCGGTAACTGACATAACGCCACCGTTTACGCCTGATGAGTTATTGCTGAAATTTGAGTTTGTGAAAGTTAAGTTAGAATTGTTGCCTGTAGAATCCACTACCGCGCCGCTTGTTGGTGAGGTATTTCCGTCTATTGTGACATTATTTTGTGTTATTACATCGTTGGATGTGTTTGATTGAATTGGGAAAGTTGGTCCCGGATTTGGGTTTGGGTTTGGATCAGGATCCGGGTTTGGATTTGGATCGGGATCAGGGTTAGGGTTTGGATCAGGATCTGGGTTAGGATTTGGATCAGGATCCGGATTTGGGTTTGGATCAGGATCCGGGTTTGGATTTGGATTTGGATCGGGATCAGGGTTAGGATTTGGATCAGGATTTGGATCAGGGTTTGGCGCAGGATTTAGAGCGATTGTGTCTTTTAGATTCCATAGTCTGACCTTGCCGTCGGTCAGTACTTCGCCTTTGTATAGAGTGCTTTCTTCAAGCACTAACTGCACGTAATTTGAGCCGCTTGCGATTACCTGAACGACTGTGTAGTCGAGATCGCCTAAACTTGGCAGTGTGCTTTCAGGAATATTATTCACTATATTCATTATTTCGAGTTTAATTTTTCCTGAGCCAGAGACGACAAGTGAATCTACCTGTGATGCGCCGACTTTTTTGCCGTCTATGTCTCCGTATGCATCAACAATCATATCGGCTAAGAAGTTCACGGTATCACTTATTCTGACGGGGATATTTGTTTGGATAGTGTTATCGACTGCATTCAGTGTTGTGCCATCGGAGAATATTATCGGTCTATTCGGGTTGAAAACGGTGTTTGAGTTGATTCTTAAAGAACCTTCTTTAACGTTAAAGTTACCTGTATAGGCGCTCAAGTCACCCATAAAAAAGAGAGGGTTGGAGCCGGTTTTATTAATTGTGCCTGTACCTGTAATGACAGGGTTGGTGATAAGAAGATCAAAATTTGTGTTGTAGTGTATTATCCCCAGATTGTGGATATCATTTTTTACACCGCCTGCCATGTTATCAGTAAACCAGGCATCAGCGAAAAAGTATATGTTTCTAGGCGCAGCGTTATAAATAGCGCCGCCTAAACCATCGGCTGAGTTATTGTTGAAAAAGGATTTATAAAAGAAATTTATTGCACCATAATTGTTATATATAGCGCCGCCGTTTTCTTTAGCTGTGTTATTACTGAAGCCTGCATAAGTAAAATTCATTGTGCCGTTCTGATTATACACGGCACCACCGCTTTTGCCGGCTGAGTTTTGATTGAAATAAGCATCTGTTTCAAAAAACATAGTCCCACTATTATAGATAGCACCTCCGTTTTCACCGGCTTTGTTGCCACCGAAGAGATACTGGACTTTGTTGTATTCTTTGCCGAAAGGATCAGTATAGTACATGTGTACATTATCATGTTCCTCTAAGCCAAGATAGCTGCTATGCTCTTTTGACTTTAGCCAGGTCAAAAACAATTCTTTGCCTTTAGCAGTATCGCCGTTAAAGAAAGTGTACATACTAAGCCAGGATTTTTCTTGAGCAAGTGTATTCAACATTTTATCATTGTGACCAGTCATTGCTATACCTGCTACAGATTGTAAAAATTGGGCACGCAGTTCTTCAATTGCTGTATTAAATAATGGCCCTGCCGGTAATCCTGATATGTAATCCAATGCCCCAGGGTCATTAGCTGTCAAATTCTGAATAGTATATGCCTCAAGCTGGGGGAAAGCAGCTAAAACATGTGCAGATGAATCTACATTATATGTTAACCACCATGACAACCTTTCGACTTCTAATTCTTCAGTGAGATTGTATGGATATCCCACAGATGCTTGATAAGCATGTCCGAGTTCATGTGGTAGTAAGTTACCTAAAGTCATTCTCGCAGTCACTAAAGGTAAATTTACGCTTATAGTCTTATCGCCCATACTATATTGACCTTCAAACAGGCTGTCCGGGCCGCCGTCATATTTGAAATCATATTTTTCTAAGATTGGATTATTTAGATACAAAATATCGAGTAGAGCATTTTGGGCGTTAGTGGCAAATGCCAAATTATTTCTGATACCATTTTCAGCAGCAGCCAGCATCGTGATAGGCGCCAGGCCTGTTTTCGTGTCTTTTTCGTACATCCAATCTGTGCTGTACTGTGCATCATCCATTTTCCAATAGCCATGAGTGAAGATCATATTGCCGTAAGCGTTATAAATAGCACCACCATTGGTTTTGGCTTCATTATTGATAAAATCTGTATTTTGTTTAAAAGTAAACGTATAGACATTGGTTCCTTCGTTATAAATAGCGCCGCCGCTGGCTGCTGTTGTGGTAGTATTGGTCGCTTTATTGCCATCAAATATTGTTTTTTCATATTGAGGATTGTATTGTATGAGCCCTGTGTCTTCGACCTTTACATAGTCGAAAAGCATCTTTGCATTGTTTTGCCCATAAATATACAGCGCTCCGCCATTGCCGCCTGCGACATTATTCTTAAACACATTTTTAGCACCGAACTTGACTTCTTTAATATAGGTCAAATGTATCGCCCCACCATTCGAGCCAGCAGAATTATCTTCAAATATATTATTATCGTCTATTGTAAGACTATGAGTATTGTTGCTGCCGCTATTGCTAGAAATTGCGCCACCGTTATTGCTGGCAATGTTGTTTTTAAATATGTTGTGAGCACCTATTACGAAGTTATTACTATTAACGGGGGTAGTAGTACTACCACCAATATAAATTGCTCCACCACAACCAGAATAGTTGCCAATACCGCTGGCAAAATTATCTTCAAATATATTCTTATTGCCTATTGTAAGACTATTATTACTACGACCATGATAAAGAGCATCGCCAACAAATATTGCTCCACCATAACCCGCACCGTTATCAGAGTTGCTAGCATAATTTCCTTTAAATACATTCTCATTACCTATCGTAAGACTACTGGCAACTGAACCGGAATTCATTATACCAACATGAATCGCTCCTCCATAACTACGGAAACGACTGGCATAGTTCCCTTCAAATGAGTTATTATTACCTATTATTAGATTACCACCAGCATAAATAGCTCCACCAAAACTGGGATAACCAGCAGTACCATAAGAACCGCTAGTGTAGTTTCCTTTAAATGTATTATTATTTCCTATTGTAAGATTAGCAGCAGCGTAAATTGCTCCGCCCAGACCGCCATAACCTTGCCCATCTGCAGAATTATTTCTAAATATATTATTATCAGCTATTGAGAGATTATTACTAGTTCTAACAGCTCCGCCCTGTTTATGCGTACTGGAAACAGCATCGTTTCCCTCAAATATATTGTTATTACCTATTGCTGAATTATTTCCGGTAATACTGATTGGTGTATCGATCAGGGCGTCATCTAAATTGTAATTTACCAAAGTAGAGGAATCAAAAATTATTTTGTCACTTAAAATAGCACTCATTGTACAACCATCACATTTTATGTTTAGAACAAAATTATTCCCAGCTTCATTTTTAATAGTTATTCTTTTAGTTGCAGCCGTGAGATAATTATAAACATCTATGTCAGCCGTTAATATTATTGAGTAATAATTATCCTCATTAACTTCTGCTATAGCGGCGGCTAATGATGCTTGATCACCAGCATAAAGTTCAGCATTGAAATATGCCTTCGTCTCAGGTGCGCTGAGCGCTAGCACGCAGCCTAACAACATTAGTGTACATAGTAATTTCCTTACCTTACCAGCTATTTTAAACATAATTATATCCCTTTAAAATAAATACTCATATCTGTTCTGTCGGCTTTTTGAGTAAAAAACTTTAGGACTTTTGATACGTTTATTACAAAAGTTTACATTAGGGTGAAACCCCAACCTAAAATCTTTTCTCGGTGCATGGGACGTCCTTTGCACTTCGTGAGCACAGCGAGCATTAGTGACAATGACTTGGTGAGCTGTGCAAAATACTGGTATTTTGCCAATGAAAGAAGCATCCTACCTGCATATATACAGTAATGTTGATATAAATACCTCAAAACAAGAGAGGCAAATTTTTGGCTTGCCTCTCTTTATATATAACTTAGTAAATAATTATGCTTTTTTGCGGTTTTTCCAAATCATGTATTGGTTGTAGGAAGTGATAGCGTTGCTTTGGAACCAAACGTCGTGTACTGCTACTGTGGAGCCGTCGTCAAATGTCGCGCTGCCTAGCTGGTTGTGCTGAACTGCGCCGGTCTCTTGCTGTTCTTTGTAGCTGTCAACGTTAATTGCTTTAACTTTGCTCAGTGCTTCTAATTCGCTAACATTGTCATCAGAGATAAATCCGAGATTTATGCCAACAGTACCTAATGCCTTTTTCAGTGCTTCTAAATCGACTTCGCCATTTGTATAGCATTTCATGCCGGTGGCTTTTTCAGCCGATTCAGCAACCAGTTTCAAGGCTTCAAAGCCGTTAGCCGCGTTTAATGCGTTACCAGTGAACGGGTCGACTGTTTTGTTGCCGAATACTTCAGCGCCGTCAATTTTGCCGTTGCCGTTGATATCACTCATAGCTAACATTTTGTCGCCATCTACAGCTGCGCCGTCAGCAGTCCCGTCGTTGTCTATATCAACGCCTTTGCCTGCCATTGCTGAAACTTTACCGTCTTTGTTGAAATCTATGATTAGTGGTGAGTTTGTACTTACACCGGCTAGTGTGCCCATACCGATTTCTTGTGTTGTTTGTGATGTTCTTGTTTCGTAGGTGACTATTGCATCATCTGATTTAGTGTATTTATGGTCAACGTTAATTCTGTTATCTCCGTGTCCGAAGTTGCCGTTAACATTACCGTCGTTGCTTGTGACATCAACATTATTGTTGCCGTCGCCTAAGTTAACGTTGAAGTTGTTGACACCATTTATATGATAAGTTGTTACTTTTGAAATTTCGTATTCGTCGTTAATTGTTATAATTTTTGAACCATTGACAGTTTGCGTTTCAGAAACTGTCGCGTAGTTGCTGCCATCAGGTACTGATACCATAGCTTTATAGCGTTCTGTGTTAGAACATTTTTGATAAATATGGTACGCTCCATCAGCTGCTTGTGCAACTATATAACGTGGAACACCGTTTACTGTTTGGCTCATATCGACTGATTTAGCAATATTTAATTCTTCAGTAGTTAAAACACCTGATAATGCGTCCCAGAAGCCTTGTGTATCAGTTGTTGATGATCCTTGTGTTGAGTTAATTAATTTTTCGGTCGTTGTAGTAGTTGTGGTTAGGTCAGACATCCAGTATTCTTGGAGTTCCATGAATCTGCCGTTAGCGTTTGCTTTATCTAAAGTTTCGATAATGTTGCTGCCGTTGCCGCCGTTGATGTTTGCACCATTGCCCCAGAGGCCGATTATGTTATCGCCGTTGCCAAAATCTAGATCTAAGTTGTTGCCTACAACACCGAGTTCGTTGTTGCCGTGTCCCATGCTGATGCTGGTATTATCACCGAAAGCGTATATATCATTCTCACCATCACCAACAAAAATATCGTTTACATCGCCTTCAGATATAATTTCGTTGTTGCCGTTGAAAGCAATAATTGAGTTGTGGTCGCCGTAAGACTTGAACGTGTTGTTGCCATCGTTAGCGCTTAAGATATTATAATCACCTTCGGAGTCGATGTAGTTATTGCCATTGCCGGCGTTTAATCTGTTGTGGCTGCCGTTTAAGTACATTTCGTCGTCGCCGTCATTGCCGAATACTTCGTTGTTTTGCCCCTCAACGTACATTAAGTCGTCGCCGGCGCCGCCTATAATTGTGCTCTGTTTCGCTAATGCGTAAATAGCATCATCGCCGTCGCCACCGTCAATGACACATTCTTCAACTGTTGTAGCGAGTGCAATTTCGTTGTCCTCAACCATTCCGAATATCGCGTCAACCGTCTGCGAAGTTGCACAATCCATTGGTTTTGAATTAGCTGCTTTGCTGCTGCTGTTACACGATGCTTTTGCTGCGGAAGTGATTGCTGCATCTATTGCGTCTATGTTGTTTGTAGTAATTTTTGTATCAATTGTTGTCACAATTTCATCCTCATAAATTTACTTTATATATATAATAAAGTATTTATGTTATATAAAATTGATATAATTGAGTATATACTCTTGAATTTATTTACAAAAGTTTACAAAAAAATTACATACACCTCGTAAATATAAAGTAACACCTTAATTGCGCTCGTTGCGATACTATTGCATTTTCAAATATCCCTGCATTTGTTTTATTGCCGCATCACAAAAATCAATATTTGCGTCAGGCTTACTCTTAAGCTCATTTAATAAATTAATTATACTGGTTTTAAATTTTTCAGAAAATTGTACAGGAACTTCAACACCAATATATTTGCCCCCGGACAATTTTTCAAACATATGATTGAGATAATCCAGTCCATTGTTTTTATTCGCAAGCTTAGCTAAATGTTCTACATCTCTGCTCACTATTTTTTCCAGTTCATCTATTTTACCAATTTTTTCAAGATATTTTGACAAATATCTAAGACTTGCTTGACGAAGGCTCGAAGGATTTTTAGTGTAACTATCCCAATGCGCCAAGACTCCTCTGTAACTTTCAGGGGTGTTCGCCAAATATTGCAATTCAACAACCAATGCTTCACTATTAGGCATAGGTGAAACGTGTGTCACAACATCACGATGTACTCGTCTTTTCTGAGCTGTTACAAGATAATCACCGTCATTGGAAAACATTGAAACCATTCCTGTAGTATTATCTTCAGCAATTGCTGAAGGTTGGAGTTTTGCTACTGCTTCTCTAAGTTCATCAATACCTTGAGGCTTAATTTCACAAGAATCAAGTAATTTTTGAGTTATACTATCATAGGCAGGCAAAGATTTTGTTGCAAATGCTATTCCTTTATTCTCAAGCACAACTTTTTCGGCATAAGTACCGGGTTTCCCCCTAAATATCATTCGAGGGTTATCCGGTCTTAAAGTTGCTAAAAAATCGAATATATCACTCTGTGAATCTGGACATCTTTTCGCCCATGTTGATATTCCTGACATTAGCGCATCATAGCTCATCGTAAGTGAAGGAGCTTCTCCTTGCTCAGCTTTTTGCATAGCATCAGCGACAAACCTTGATAAAGGTGTTTCTAAGCCACGTTCAAAAAACTTGCCTTCTTCATGCAAAAATACCCTAATAATATCTCTTTGAGGCAGGGTTAATTTATCAGTAGGGGAAATCAAAGTAATAATATCCCTTAAATCTGTTCCCATCGTATCTCGACGATTTGTCGGTATAGCGAATTGAACTATTTTTTTACCATCAACACTTTCGCCGACATGGAGCATTCCTGAACCAAATACACTGAACACCTGCTCATTTGGTATTAACATTTTATGTACATTTTGATTTGCGGTATAAAGAGCCCCTTTTTCTAAAATAAATCCGCGATAATCATCATAATGGCTTCTTGTCATAACATAGCATTCAGGTAAATCATCGGGAGCATATTGATGGGGCTTCAGCTTATATGCAGACTCGCCGCTAAATTGCTTCTGCCAATTGGCAAGATTAGCTTCCACAGAACCTGCATCATTAATCTTCGCAATCAACCTGCCTTTTGAACTTTCTATCAAACCTGATACATTCACAGGTATGGCTTTACTTGCGGCGGCTTCAGCTGCCTCGTTAACACCTTGAGTGCTGATTGGAGGTTGCTTATCCGGTATAGATTTTGAGCCGTTGAGGAGTTCTTCAGCAGCTTGTTTACTTTTTTTACCCGCATTGCCGACTTCCTCAGCAGCATGTCCAAGAGCTTCTTGGCCTTGCTTGACAGCATTACCTGCTCCTTTACTGCCGGATCTGCCTCTTGTCGCTATATAAATACCACCCGCAGCTAATGCAACTATCCCCGCACCAATCAAAACCTTTGTACGTGTTGACATGCCTGTTTCGGCAGCAGGTTCTTGCAAGGGTTGCTGTAATTCAGGCTGAAATTGCTGAGCAACCGGCATGACAGGTTGTTCAGTCGATTTAATAAGTGGCTGAGTTGCTACACTAAATTTTTGAAAAGGCTCTACACCTAACGACATATTTTACCTACTAAATTAACCTTATATAGATATTAAAACCAAAACATAAACGAAATTGCGGTTTTTACAAAATAAGTATTAATATATGTTAATACAAAAAAGAAAAACTGCCCCTCATAGAAAGGCAGGATGAAAAAAATTTAGTTGGATTTAGTTTAATTGGTTAGTGTTTATTTTAAGTCTTTATAAGAATCTTTGAACTGGTCCGCATAAGAAGTGTGTAAAAATTCATGTGCCTTATGCGAGTTAGGTTTTTCAAGATAATCATTATAGAGTTTAATAATATCAGGATTTTCGTGAGATTTACGATAAACACACTGAGTATCATCATGATAAAGCCCTTCAGCTCTCTTATATTTGATTTTTGAATCATTGAAACTAAGTGGCTGGCCGCCGCCGTTAATACAGCCTCCGGGACACGCCATAACTTCAAGGAAGTGGAAATCAGCAGTGCCTTTTTTGACTTGCTGGATAGCTTTTTCAGCTTCTCTTATCGTATTAACGATTTTAGTAACAACTTTTGTGCCATTAATATCAACTTCAACGATTTTTTCTCTATTCAAGCCGCGTGCAGTTTTGATATCAACATTTTCAAGCGTTTTACCTGTCGCATATTCATAAGCGGTTCTTAACGCCGCCTCTGCAACACCGCCTGAAGCACCGAATATTGTACCTGCACCTGAGAATTGACCAAACGGTGAATCCGGCTCCATAGGCTGCAACGCCTTGAAGTCAATACCTGATGTTTTAATCATTTTACCGAGTTCCTGAGTTGTTATAACATAATCAATCTCATGTTTGCCATCTTTTACGAACTGGATTCGCAACGCCTCAGACTTTTTGGCGGTACATGGCATTATCGAAACACTTACGATATTGTCTTTGGTGAATCCTTGGTCAGCGTAAACTTGAGGTAGAATTTCCTTAATAATGGCGCCCATCATGCCTTGTGGCGAACGACAAGACGATAGATGCGGTATCAAGTCAGGATGTGTCGTCTCAATATATCTTACCCACGCAGGACAACAAGACGTAAACATCGGCAACACACCACCGTTAGTTACTCTACTCAATAGCTCCGTCGCTTCCTCCGTAATCGTCAAGTCAGCCGAGAAATTGGTATCGAATACTAAGTCAAAACCCATAGCCTTTAATGCAGCAACGATTAATTTAGAGGTGTTTTCACCAGGCTCAAGTCCGAACATCTCACCGATTGCAACACGCACAGATGGTGCGAATTGAGCAACAACTTTTTTGTTAGGATTAACTATCTCATCCCAAAGCTGCTCACGAGCCGTTCTGATTGAAAGCGCGCCCGTAGGGCAAACCGCAGCACATTGACCACAATATATACAGTCAACTTCGCCTAAGCCTTTACCGGCCAATGGTTGAACGAGAGTTTTAGACCCTCTGTTTGCAAAGCCCAAAACCGAGTGACCTTGATATTCGCTGCAAGCACGAACACATGCACCGCACAAAATACATTTATTAGGATCACGCACGATAGATGGGTTGAATTCATCTATCTCAGCGCCCAATTTTTCAGATGGATAGCGAATATCTCTAACGCCATACTCTTCCGAATATTGTTGTAATTCACAAGTACCTGATCTTTCACAAGTCGTACATTCTCTGTCATGGCTTGCAAGCAACAATTCCAAAACAGTTTTTCTTATACGTCTCGTGTTTTCAGTATTAAAATGTATTTTCAAACCCGGCTCAGGCGGCATTGTACACGAAGATTGTATACCGCGACCTTCAATTTCAACAACGCACATTCTGCAAGCGCCAAACTGTGTTAAGTCAGGGCGATAGCAGAAAGTAGGTACGTTCATGCCGGCTTTCCTAATAATTTCTAAAATATTCGGCTCATCAGTAAATTCAACTTCTTTACCGTCAATAAATAATGTTTTTTTATCATCTGCCATTTGCATAATTCCTTATTTTTACTCTACTATAATTGCTTTGAACGGGCATGTGTCCAGACAAGCACCGCATTTGATACATTTTGACTGATCAATAACATGCGGTTCTTTAACCGTACCTGAAATTGCATTGGTTGGACATACACGAGTACATTTCGTGCAACCTTTGCATGCTTCAGGCACAATTTTAATAGTTTTCAACGCGGTACATACGCCTGCCGGACACTTTTTATCCTTAATATGAGCAACATATTCATCTCTAAAATATTTCAATGTCGAAAGTACAGGATTAGGAGCTGTTTTACCCAAACCGCAAAGCGAACCGTCTTTTACTGCTATAGCCAGCTCTTCGATTAAATCCAAATCTTTCATCTCACCTTGACCGTTAACGATTTTGGTAAGAATTTTCAACATGTTTTTTGTACCTTCACGACAAGGTACGCATTTGCCGCAGCTCTCGTTTTGAGTAAAATTCATAAAGAATCTTGCAACTTCAACGATACAAGTATCTTCATTCATAACAACCAAGCCGCCAGAGCCAACCATCGCCCCTGCCTTTAACAGGTTATCGTAATCCATCTGCAAATCGAGATGTTCCTCTGTCAAACAGCCGCCTGATGGACCGCCAATCTGAACTGCTTTGAATTTTTTACCACCACGGATACCACCACCAATATCAAAAACGATATCGCGCAATGTCGTACCCATTGGGACTTCGATTAAGCCTGTATTATTAACCTCGCCGGTTAAAGCGAAAGTTTTTGTACCTTTTGAAGTTTCAGTACCTAAAGAACTGAACCAGTCAGCGCCTTTTAATATGATTACAGGTACGTTAGCAAGAGTCTCAACGTTGTTAATCAAAGTAGGACGTCCAAACAAACCTTTGTTTGCAGGGAATGGTGGTTTAGGTCTTGGCATACCGCGCTCACCTTCGATTGAGGCGATAAGAGCAGTCTCTTCACCACATACAAACGCACCCGCGCCCTCTTTAATATGTAAGTCGAAACTAAAATCAGTACCCATTATATTTTTGCCTAAGAAGTTTTTATCTTCAGCGTCTTTAATGGCTTTTCTCAAACGTGCAATCGCTAACGGATACTCAGCACGCACATATATATAGCCTTCATCAGCACCAATTGCATAAGCTGAAATCGCCATACCTTCAAGAAGTTTATGAGGGTCACCTTCCATAATACTTCTGTCCATGAATGCGCCCGGGTCACCTTCGTCACCGTTACAAACAACGTAAGACTTGCCGCCTTTGTTAGCCGCAGTTAAAGCCCATTTGCGCCCGGTAGGGAATCCACCGCCGCCACGGCCTCTTAAGCCTGATTTACTGATTTCATTAACAACCGCATCAGGGTTGCCTTCTTTTAAAACTTTAGCCAATGCAGCATAACCATCCACAGCAATCGCTTCCTCAAGACTTTCCGCGTCAATATGGCCGCAATTTGCTAATGCAGCACGTTTTTGTTTCGCGTAGAAGTTGATTTCCTCGTTTTTGTGCACGTGCTCATTAGTGTGAGGGTCTGTATATAACAATCTCTCAACAGGTGTATTGTCTTTTATGTGGCTTTCGAAAATTTCCTCAACATCACCCTCTTTTACTTTGACATAAGTAACGTGTTTGTCAGGAATGATAACCAAAACACCCTGCTCACAAAAACCATGGCACCCTGTCGGCACGATAGTCATTTTATCGTAATCGGTAAGCATTGACACATCAGCGCCTAATTCTTTAAACTTATCTATAACTTTCATAGAGCCGTTAGCCACACAACCTGTCCCCGCACAAACAAGAACACGTAATCCCTGTGCTTTAATATGCTCTAATGCCAACTCGCGTTGTTTTTCCATATCTACTGCAGCCATTTTACGCCTCCTCTTTCATAATCGTTTGGATAACGATTTTCATAGCATCCGATGTCATTTGAGGGTAAACTTTTTCATTAATTACCACAACAGGAGCAAGCCCGCATGCACCAAGACAACTAACCGTTTCTAAAGAAAAAAGACCGTCCTCCGTAGTGAGCTGGCCTTCTTTTAAATTTAATAAAGTTCTTAAAATGTTTAACACAGGCATTGAACCACGCACGTGACATGCCGTACCGTCACACACTTTTACTTCATACTTGCCCTTTGGTTCAAGCGAAAATTGAGCGTAAAACGTAGCCACACCATACACAGTCGCAGGTGATAAGCCCTCAATCTTTGTGCCGATATAAGTCATTACATCCATCGGTAAATATCTGAATACTTCCTGTATTTTTTGTAAAATAGCAATAAGATTCGCTTTCTTCGCACCATACTGTTGAATTATCGCATCAACCTGTGCGTAATCAATCTTATTCTCTGTCGTTGCAGTCATTACTGTCTCCTTTTTGGTTTTATAAACAAGCTAAAAAATTTCCGACAACGGAATAAAAAGATAAACTCTTCTAACAAAATTATCGTACAAAAAAAGATAAAAGCAAGAACAATCATGTGCATTTTTTGATGTATTTTTTAAATAAATTCCAAATAAAAACAAGAAAATATTCAAGCAAGAAAATGTTTGACAAGCAAATATGCTTCGGTTATATTTGAAATCACTAAGCCCCCATCGTCTAGTGGCCTAGGACACCTCCCTTTCACGGAGGCGGCAGGGATTCGAATTCCCTTGGGGGTACCATTTTAAAAACGCCGATCAGGCGTTTTTTTATGTCAAATTTTACACATCATAATCAAGTCGCCAAAGTTTGTCGTCAGATGGGATTTTAGCATCAGCGTCAATGTCAAAATCTATATCAGTGGCTGATGATTGAGGTAGTAATATGCCTAATTCATCATCTTCAATACATTGCAACCAATATAATGTGTGACGAAAATCCTCTCTTGTTATTGTTTCATTAAAACAATCATTAGCGACAAGAGCCTCATATTGGCTTATAGCACTTCTATTTGTCAACTCCAATCCATTTTTCTTGTGCTTAAAATCTCCTTCAGTGGTAAAGTAAAAGTGAAAATGCGGCATACTTTGCGCCTGCTCAACTTCTTTTATGTCAAATTTTTTTTGACGGCCTGTATCTTATCAGCTTCACTTATAGTGCCAAAACTAACACAGTTATAACTGCCAATCCCCGATATCCTCATAGTCTAAACCTCACTACACATCATAATCAAGTCGCCAAAGTTTGTCGTCAGATGGGATTTTTGCATCAGCGTCAATGTCAAAGTCTATATTAGCGACTGATGATTGAGGTAGTAATATGCCTAGTTCATCATCTTCAATACACCTTAACCAATAAAGCGTATCCTGCAAATCATCAGGTGTTATTATTTCATCGAAGAACCCACCTTCTTTGAGTGCATTATATCTGCTCACCGCGCTTCTATTAGTTAATTCGAGTGCATTTTTTCGAGATTTTAAGTAACCATTAGTAGTATAGTATAGATCAAAATGAGGCATATTTTTTTCTTCGGCTTGTTCAAGCTCTTTTTCTTTAAAACCTTCATGAACTGAACGCTTTTTATCTACTTCGCTAATAGTGCCAAAGTTGACAGAGTTGCAGGCTTTTACCTGAATTCCCGATACTTTCATGTCCCATTTCCTCAATAAATCCGTTTAATTATTAAATCAGAAACTGTACTATATTGCAAGTTTCTTTATGAATTCGTGATATTTCCCGGCGATGCCGTTTTCAGCTTTCTTTGCGTGGGCTTCTTGTTTCTCTTTTGACATCGGCGTTATCGTCTTGCCGACAAGTTTACGCGTAACTATATCGGTGGCAATTGTGTTCCAAAAAGCTATGTGTAGCGCACCTGCGAGTGAATTATTGTATTGGATTCTGAATATATCGTTGAATACGTCCATTAAACTCAACTGTACAGCCATTCTCATGATATTTTGTACAAATCTTTCGCGCCCTTTTTGCGCGGCCGTTTCTTGATTTTTTGTCTGTTTCAGAGATAAGATATAATCGTCTAACACCACGAAATACAGTGTTACCATTGACACTAAGTCTTTTGTCATTCTGCCGAGTTTTGAGTTGTCCAAACCTGAATTAGATTTATTAAAAGCTGCCCTGATAGTATTTTCCATATATTTTTTGAACTCTATATCGTTCAGATTTTTACCTTTACGCTGGTAGTTTTGATATGCTGTTGACAACATTGCTAAGTCATCAGACGGTTTTTTGCTGCCTTCGATGAATTTTGTGATTTTAGCACCTGCTTCTGTTTTGCTTACTTTGGCAGCAGCTAATACAATGCTTGAAACAAATTTATATGGTATCAAAGCCAAGTCCTTAATTAATTTAAATGGAACTAAGGCAGTCTTTACGACTTCAATCAGGGGTACTTCTATTTTTGTAAATGGAATTTTAACAAGTTTATCAAGCTTGTTAAAGCTATAAATGCCATTGTTTAAAATATCATCTTTATTTTCAATTACAATATCACTATAACGTTGTGCCAGGTTTTTAAAATCTGTCTTTCTTATCTTTTGAGTGAAGTTATTCATATCGTCTTCACCAACTTCCAACGGTACTTTAAAGTATTTGTCGATGAAATCATTACGGTATTTTAGGATGTTTTTGCCAAAGTCGGTTTTTAGTATCTGTTTTTTTCCGGCTAGCAGCGCGAAACCGCCAAGCACACTCGCCGCGCAGAAAATCGCGACATTTTTAGCGGTTATATAGTGTTTTTTCTTTTCCTCAGGCTTTACAAGCTCAGGTAGGCCCATAAAATATGTTGAATTGTTTTGATTCCTGCCGGCATCTTTCGAAAAGTCTTGTACCGAAAAGAAGTTTCTGGATTGCCACGCTCCTGCCGGTCGCTCGCAATGACATTCAGGTACTTTTTCAGGCACTAAACTCTTGCCTACAGCCAGCCTTGAACCACTCTCTACGGCTGCGACCGTGCC
>JAVBNU010000038.1:0-54655 GCA_031551265.1 Candidatus Gastranaerophilaceae bacterium | reverse complement strand
TTTGTATGAAAGCGACGAGCCAATGGCATCTAAACTCAGAAGACAAGGTCTTTGTGAGATTTACGATTACCTGCCAAACTTTTAGTATTTAAGAATATTTTTATTGAAAGTATAAAAAAGAGCATGGCCAACGTTGAATTGGTCATGCTCTTTTGTCGTTTTATAGCTAAAATGGTGCTTATTAAAATTATAATCCTGACTAAAATCCGCTTCTTATATGATTTTATTTCCTATTAAATGTCCGATAATTTTATTATCAAAAATATTATGGAGAAGTTATGGATATTAGCTCACTAATAGGTATAATTGCGGGTGTAACCTTTATTCTGATTGGTCAAATAATGGAAGGTGGAACTATAGGCCAATTGATACAGGTGACGGCTGCGTTTATTGTATTCGGCGGTACATTTGGTGCTGTAGTTTTAAGTTTCCCTCAAAAAGATTTAATAAATTCAGTTTTAATGGTAAAAGACATATTTTTAATGCCTCCTCCTGATTTGAATAAATTAATTGAAGAAATCATTTATTTTGCCGGTAAGGCACGTAAAGAAGGCGTAATTTCACTTGAAAAAGAAGCACCGAACGCTTCAGACCCTCTGTTGATTCTCGGGCTTGAAGCAGTAAGTGACGGTTCTGACCCATCATTAGTGCAGGCTATGCTTGAAAACCAAATGACCCAGTTAGAGAATAAAGTTACAGGCGCATCCAAAGTTTGGGAGTCAGCCGGTGGTTTTGCACCTACCATTGGTATCATTGGTGCGGTTCTTGGCTTAATTCAGGTTATGCAAAACCTTGCTGACCCGTCGAAGCTGGGCGCTGGTATTGCGGTTGCGTTCGTAGCTACAGTATATGGTGTAGGGGGTGCGAACCTTATATTTATTCCGTTTTCAACAAAGCTTAAACTCAAATATAAGAGTGTAATGACAGCTAAAGAATTAATATTAGAAGGTATTCTAGCAATCCAGGCTGGTGAAAGTCCGGCGTTGATTGAGAGAAAATTACAAACATTTATATTAGATAGTCACTTGAAGAAATAATGGCAAGAAAAAAACCTCATGAAGAACATGAAAATTTAGAACGTTGGCTGGTGTCATATGCGGACTTTATGACACTGATTTTTGCTACGTTTGTTGTGCTTTATGCTTTGTCGCAACTGGATATTGCCGGTTACACAAAGCTTGAGGAGTCGATAAAACGTTCTTTTAACCCAACCGGCGTTACTGATGGTTCGGAGGGGCTGATGGAAGATAATAGTGAAAAAATAGTCGGAAGTTTTGATAACAATTCGGTAATTTTGATGGAATACCTTAGTCAAAAATATGAACAGGCGTCCTATGAAGAAATTAAACAACAGCTTGATGAAATGGCAAAAAGTGACCGTGATTTCAAAAATATTGAGGCTGAGATTGATGACAGAGGCCTGGTGATTAAATTTAATGATGCAGCGATGATGTTCAGCTCGGGCTCAGCGCAGCTGAATCCTAAAGCGATTAAATATCTCAATACTGTTGGCCAAATGATATGGGATAAGTTCAAAATACATTTAATCCGTATTGAAGGCCATACTGACAGTTTGCCGATGCATTCGAGTGTATTTCCCTCAAACTGGGAGTTGTCTTCGGCGAGATCTTCTGCTATAGTCCGTCATTTTATCAAAAAATTCGACTTCAACCCCGTTTTATTCTCAGCTGTTGGCTTGTCCGATACGCGTCCTGTTGCTGACAACAATACTGAAGAAGGCAGAATTATGAATCGCAGAGTTGAGATTATAGTTCTAAGAAATAAACATAAAAAAACAGAAATGGGTAATTCTGAGGCAATGAATCAAGATATTATGAAGATTGAGTATTTGAAATTGCAGGAAAAACAGCACAAAGAACTCAACGCTCCAAGAGTTTCGCCGTTATCGAATGATAATTTGCCTGGTGGTGCTATAATTGATATTATTCCAAAAAATGACATCATTATATTGGATAATACGTATCGCAAGGAAACAAAAAGAATTGAAGAAACACGAAAAGCACCTAGAAAAATGTTTGGCAAAGGCGACTAAAGGAGCAGGTCGAGTTTCCCCTAATCCGTTGGTTGGGGCTGTGGTTTTGGATAAAAATGGTGATTTTGTTTCATCAGGCTACCACCAAAAATATGGCGAGGCGCATGCTGAGGTTAATGCGATTGCTAAGGCCGGTGACAAAACCAAGGATGGTACTATTTATGTTAATTTAGAGCCATGTTCTCATCATGGCAAAACACCTCCATGTACTGATTTAATAATAAAATCTGGGTTTAAAAGAGTCGTTATTGGGATGAAAGACCCTAATCCCAAAGTAAACGGCAAGGGCATAAAAAAACTAGAGGATGCAGGTATAGAAGTAATATACGGAGTTCTTGAAGATAAGTGTAAGAAATTAAACGAAATTTTTATCAAAAACCAAACTCAGAAAAAACCTTTCATAGCAATAAAAACAGCAACAACATTAGATGGCCAAATAGCTACAGCAAACGGCTCTTCAAAATGGATAACGTCTGAAAAATCGCGCGCGTATGTGCAAAAACTAAGAAATAAATACGATGCTATTTTGACAAGCGCCACAACAGTAAAAGCTGATAACCCTTCTATGACGTGCAGGATGAAAAACGGACGAAATCCTATAAGAATTTTAGTCGACACACAATTCAAAAGCGATTTAAACAGCGCATTTTATGTTGATAATGGCGTAAAAGTCTATGTTGCTGTAAGTAAAGACTTGAAAAACCTTCCCGCAAATTTACCCTCACACATTCAATTCATAAAATGTCCGTTAAAGTGGGGGCATGTTGATTTGGAGTATTTAGTTGATGAACTATTTAAAATAGGTGTTATGAGTATTTTGATTGAGGCAGGTGGTGAATTAAACGGTGCCTTCATAAAAGCAGGTTTAGTTGATAAAGTTTATCAATTCATTGCGCCTAAATTATGCGGGGACACTACAGCCAAACCATGGATTTCGGGCATGGTAACAAGTGAAATTTCAGATTGCCTGAATTTAAAAATCACCGACAAAAAAAACTTTGGGCTGGACATTTTGTTAGAGTCTTATTTTGTTTAGCCGTACATTTTTACGATAGCATCATTGACCAAATGTGAAACCGAAACGTTTTCTTCTTTAGCTTTTTTCAAAAGTTTTAAATGCGTCGATTTTGATGTTCTAATACTGAGTTTGCCGTTCACCTTCTCATCATCAGGACAAGGTTCGAGAATTTCAAGGTTATCTTCAAGACAGCTTTCTATATAAAATTCAAGCGCTTCTTTTATTTCTGTAGCAGCCTCCTCAAGAGTATCTCCGCCGGAATAGCACGATAATCCTACAACGCGTGAAGAATATCTGCCATCAGGGTGCTGTGTAAATTCGAACTGCCAGGGAAGTGAAATATAATAATTTAAATCTTTAGTCATTTTTGTTTACCTCAATTTCGATTAGCTCTAAGATTTCTTTAATAGCTGCTGGGTCAACAGGTCTATGTTTGGCGATTATTAAAGGTCTTTTCATTCCTGATTTTATAAATTTGTGATGAGAGCCTTTTGAAGACGTTTCTATTATTTTATGATGTTCAAGCACTTTTTTACAATCGTCAAATGAATGTCCATAAGGGGAACGTTTCATTTTCTCGATGATTTTTTCGACCTTGTTCATATTGTCATTATATAGCAGGACAAATAATTTGTCAATATATAACAGGACAAAAATCTGCATCATTGTTGCTACTTTGCCGGAGTTAAATGCTGTTGGGGTATGCTATGAGTTGCGCAAATCAATGCCAAGATGCTCATAGTAGCCGTATTCTTGTCGGTATTCTTCCATTATCTTTGAATAGCGAGAAAATCGTTCGTGAGCTTTTGGCGCTTCTTCTCTTATTTTGGGAATGCTTTCTTTTCTCCCTGCAATCATTTTTACTAGTACGTTAGCGCCATATATACTCTCATTTCCTGCTTTTATTTTTGCTAATTCTGTTTCTTCTTTTGCCAGTAATTCAAGCTGGTATCTCAATGGCTTAAAATGCCACTCCAGCAATTCCGGGGCATTTTTGGCGATTCTATTCAATAAATCAGCTCTAGCGTTGAATAGATCTGAATGTTTGCCGTCTAAATGTGAGGTGGTGGTCTCAAGCTCATTGTATGCAAAGTGAATTTCAATATCGTATACCAACAATTGTATGTTAAGCTCCTCTAACCGCGCGTTTTCGATTTCGTTTCGTTCCTTGTTTTGCAATTTTTCACGTTCTTTTTTACATTCAATCTGTTGCGGCACCAAATCTGCTAATATTTTTTCTGCCTTGTCTTTTCTTTCTTCATCCGATTTTCGCCATATCTCGTTACTATACGTGTACGTAGATTTAAATGAGACGGTGTCTTTTGTTAAAGTGTTCGTAGAAAAACCGTTATTTATTTTTTGGCTATTATACACATTAGAGCTATTATAACCGATGTTAGTGTTAATTTTGTTTATCATAATTTTTCCTTTTGAATTCTTTATAACTGCTTAAAGTTCAAAAAGGAAATACTTTGCTAGTTCGGATTTATTTTGTTTCAAAACTTAATACTATTCTAAAAATTCGTGAAATTTTTTGTCGACTTTGAATTGATAGCCGCAGTTGTCGAGGGGCGTGCCGCCGTTGTAGATGAATTTTGGGATGATTTGCGGGTAGTTGCGGCAGAAGAACGAACGCCAGAGGTAGTCTTTGCATTTGTTGTCATCGCGCAGTGATTTACAGGTGAAGAGCAGCGCTCTGTCCTTGTCGCGTCCTGAAATATAAAAGTGGTTGTATATTTTTTTGAATTCTTTTAGTCGTTCGAATTGTTCCTCGGTTTTGACGTAATCGTCTTTAATCACGAAAACGATATTACGGCAGCACTGCCCGCACTGTTTGCATTTGCCGGTTAAAATATATTTTGAGGATTGGAATTTCTTTTTGAAAAAAAATTTTATAAATTCAATCATTCGACAACCTCAAAAGTGCCGTATGCAAGAGCTTTGTTGAATTCCTTGAACTCGTTTACCTGCATAAAATAGATACCTTTTTCGTGCAGGATGAGAGCATCACAGTATACTTTTGAATTCAGCTTTACTTCAACGTCATTGGTGTATTTTATTTTGTAGCCGCCTATGTTTGTTTTGTCATCTTTTTTGACGACTTGTATTCTGATAAAATCGTCCTGAAACCCGTTGGGGTTGTAAATCATGTAGTAAATTTTTTGTTGTTCCTTAAAACACACCTCGGTATTGCTTAAAGTACTTTGATTAACGGGATTTGAACTAAACACGATGAAGGCTTTAGGTTTCGGCTTCAAGCTAAAACCGCAAAGCATGAAACAAACAAGAACAAATGAAATTAAATATTTTAAATTTTGCATAAGAATCTCGCATTGGTGGGCTATTGCCACCCTACAATTACTTCAATTTTTTGTTGGGACTTTGCCGAGTAAAAGGCAGCTAAATGCTGCGTTTTATGAGAGGGTAGCCCACCCTGCAACTACTTTTTTGTTGGGGTGGAAACCCCAACCTACATTCTACATTTTGTCATTGCGAGCACCTGAAAGGTGCGTGGCAATCCAGTAATAATATTTATTCTGAAATTTTTATTTTAAGAAAATCAATTTTTTGCTGAACTGATTCATTTAGGCCAACATTATTTGAATATATAATAAATTTTTGATAATTTTCAATTGCGGCCTTGTAATTGTCTTCTCTTTCATAGGCGAGCGCTAGCGCGTAGTATGCGTAATCATATTTTTTGTCTATCGAGATTACTTTGTTGAAGTTGGCTTTTGCGGTGTCTAAGTCGCCCATCTCAGCTTGCACTAAACCAAGATTGAAAAGTGCGTTAACGTCTTTAGGCGCGATTGCCAACGCTTTGTTGTACATATCTTTTGATTTTTCGAGTTCTTTGTTGGCTTTGTAAGCATTGCCGAGTTTTATGTATAAATTTGAATCTTTATCGTTCAAGGCGACTGCTTTTTCGTATTCGTGAATGGCAGCTACAAAATTACCGTCTTTGGTGTACGAATCGGCAAGCCCAACGATAGCGTCGAAATTTTCTGCATCTTCGCTTAGGATTTTTTCGTATAATGGTGCCGAATTTTCAGTGTTGCCTTGTTTTTCGTTATATTTTGCATATTCAGTTATTACTTTTTGGTTATTTGGCTCTATTTCCATTGCTTTTTCGTAGTTTTCGACAACCTTATTATCAATGCCCATTTTTTCGTATAGAGATGCAAGTTTCAAGTAAATGTCTACATTGTTAGCGTTGTATTTTGCCGCATCTTCGTAGTAGCTGACGGCTTTTTTGAAGTTGCCCAGTTCAACGTTTTTATTTCCAAGCTCAATATATGTGCTGACGAGGTTGTTTGTAATTTTCATATCATTCTTTTTGGTCAAAAGAGTTTTATAAAGGCTGACAGATGTTTCATAATCGCCAATAGCGTGCGTCGCAAGGGCTTTGTTATATAACAAGTCGTAATTATCTTTGTCTTTAGACAGCAGATCATTATATATGTCCAATGCTTCGTTGAAGTTGTTGTTCATATGGTAACTGCGCGCTAACTCTTGTTTGTAGACAGTATTTTTGCTGTCTGCTGCAACAGCTTTTTGAAGCATCGCGATAGCGTCGTAAACAGAGTTGTTTTTTTGGTACAACATACCTAAACTATACATTGCGGCGGCGTCATTGGGATATGCGCTCAGGTATTCTTTGTATGCTTTGACGGCGTCATTGTTGCGTTTCATTGAGACTAAAAGATTTGCGTAGTCAAGCTTTAGAACGGACAAATCAGGCTTTAATGAGAATGCTTTTTCGAAAGATTGCAAAGCAAGGTCGTTGTTGCCCATTTTTGAGTATACTAAGGCTAAATTCGCGTGTGCCGAGTAGTCATCTTTATTGTTTTTGATGGCCTTTTTGAGCATATCAGCCGCGTTTGAATAATCTTTTACTTTTAATAATGCAAGACCGTAGTTTGAATAGTCATTGAAGCCCGAGACGTTTTGGTTGTACAGCGTGCTGTATTGTTCGACTGCCAGTTCAGGCTGATCCATTTTTAGATATATTGAGGCGAGATTTTCTCTTGCGTCGTTGTAATCAGGGTAATAAACTAAAAATTTCTTGTAATAATCAAGCGCACCCTCGTAATCGTTCAATAAATACTTGGTGTTGGCGAGATTTAGCAAATTGTAGTTATATTGTGGAAAAATTTTGTATGCTTGTTCGTATTCTTTGTATGCGTTCTCATAATCAAGCTGCTGCTGCAAAATATTCCCAACGCTTATGTGGATGAAAGCGTCATTGGGGCGAAGCTTGCTTGCTGTTTTGTATGCGTTCAAGGAATTTGCCCAATCTCCAAGCTCTGCGTATATGCCGCCAATTTTGGTATATAAAAGAGCATCAGGGCCTGACAATTCAACGGCTCTGTTCAGTTCTGAGAGAGCTTCTCTGTATTTTTTGCTATTTTCAAGTTCACAGGCGTGTTGATAATATTTGTGAGCTTCAGGCGTCATTTTGGCATTGGCTTCGTGGCACCCTAAAAGAATAATCATTATTGCTATTACAATTAAACTTTTTTTCATTGGCATTTCTATCCTCATGTTATTATCATATCACTTTATGGGATGTTTTGTCGATATTTTGTCACTCTGAATAAATCAAAGGGTTAATATTTTCTTTTTTATCGCTTTTAAAGATTAAGAATCCTTTTTTCTTATCGGGTTCTTTTTTGGGCGCTGTTGTATCGTTGAAGATACTGTCAGGCTTTACGGGGCCGATTGCACCCGAGTTGAAAACACTGGCTGTCAGGCTGTTTATGTATTTGTCAGATAAATGTGCATAATCAAAGAGAATAACACCGGAGTTTTGCAATTTGCGGTTTTCATGGATTTGTCTGAGCAAATCGTTAGGTTGTCCGCCCATAAAAGGTACGAATAATCCCGGGTATACTTTTGTTCTTACTGTTGTGTTGTTCATAATATCTTTAATCAGCAATGTTGCTGTTTGTTTGTCACAGGTTAAAATTAGAGGTGTTAGAGCATCAAGATACGAGTTTACGGACCATGTGCGCCAGTCTTGCATTTTCGTCTCAAGACTTCTTTGTCGGTCAGGGAAAATTACGGCCGAGAGCATAACGTTGTTTCTACAGGTTATATCTCTTGTCTTTTTTACAAAGTCTGTGATTTTGTCCTGCCTGTATTTTGCCCAAATATCCCACTCGTTAGACGGGTATTTTATATTTATCGGGTCGATGCCGTATCTGTTCATAAAGTCATTTCTGGCGTATTCGCTGTAGCCCCAGTTTGAGGAATCGTAGCCTGCATATTTTGCGGCTATTGATTGAGGGTATCTGATGTAATCGAGGTTTATACCGTCAGGCTTGTATTTGGAAACTATTTCATTAATAATTTCCAACAAATATTTTTGTACTTCAGGGTTTGCGGGGTCAATAAAATAACCGTTGTGCTCTGATGCTGAGGCAACAGGCTTATCAGAGTTAAATTTCAGTTTTGTTGTATTGCGCCAGGTCGGGTATACATTCAAAACGTTAAAAGGATTGCTTGCTGAGTATTCATTGCCGACGTAAAAAGTTTCAAACCAAATATGAACTTTCATTTTACGGGCATGTGCTTCGTCAACCCATACTTTAAGCGGGTCAAACCCTTTGAACTCGTTGCGTTGATTGCTTACGCCGTATTTGTATAAGACTTCACTAGGATAAATCGTTGTGCCGTGGTAATACGTTTCTAAGAATATGTCGCTTATACCGGCGTTTTTGAGTGTGTCCAAAGTTTTTTGTATTTGTGAAGGAGAGTTTTCTGTCGGACGAATCCAAACGCCTTTCAACTCTTCGGGGTTATATGGAACCGAGTTTTCCAGAGCCTTATCGGCGGCCATGATTGCTAAAGACGAGTATTTCTGTACATTTTTCTCGTCACGCTGGGCTTTTAGGATAAACTCTTTTGATTTTGAAATGTAGTAGAGTGATTTTCTATCGTCATAATAAATATTCATTGAGTTGTAATCATTCATTATGTTTTGGACTTCTTTAATTTTTAGTTTTGCATTAAACACGAAACTATCGGGCGTTATGAATATTTTCAGAATATTGTTTGTCCAGTCGACGTCTATTTTTGTGCCGACTGAAATATTTTCATTAATCCATTTTTTTGCCGAGCCATGCCCGCTTATTACAAAGCCGTTTGCAGGAATTATTGAGTCGGCGCCGTTTACCTGCGCTACAATCCCGTTTACGACAATTGCTTCAGAGCCGTATTCGTTGGTTCCTGTGCGCAGCCCGAATTTTGGCGTGTAAATAATCAACTGGCCGCTGCCTCTTAACCCGGGAAAACTTTTCCCTGCTGCATTATTGGCTATTGTTGGGTCAACAATGCTAATGTTATATGTCGCTTCTTTGTACACTGTGCTGTACATGACAATGTCTTCAGGCGTTTCTTGTTTTTTTGAGAAAAACACATTATCTGCCAAAACGCTGTTAGTGATAAGGTTTATTAACATTATAAATATTAAAAATCTGGTTATATTTTTAGTCATTTCTTCTTCTTTAAAGCTCTCTAATTAATATGATACTCCACAAATAATATTTTAATATAAATACAGTTGGTAGTTTATATTTTTAACATTATGTTGCATACTTTTTTTATATTATATTTAATATACATGAAAATGACCACTAATTGACATTGAAGGATGCAAAAAATGAATTATAAGGATTATTACGAGATTTTGGGTGTTAAGCGCGACGCAAAGGAGGCAGAAATCAAGTCTGCGTACCGTAAACTTGCAAGAAAATACCATCCTGATGTTAATAAAGATAAAGATGCAGGACAAAAGTTTAAGGATATCAACGAAGCGTATGAAGTTTTGTCGGATAAAGAAAAACGCCAGCGCTATGATTCTTTGGGCGCAAACTGGCAAAATGGCGCTGGTTTCACGCCACCACCGGGGTTTGAAGGCTATGGTCAAGGACAAGGCCAGTATACCTATGGCGGTGATTTTGGTGATATGGGTGATTTTTCGGACTTCTTTTCATCAATTTTCGGTGACCTGATGGGGGGGGGCGTTCGCTCGGCAGGCAGAGGCGGTCGCAGTGCAGGTGGGTTTTCCTATGACGATTTTGCGGGCATGGGTGGTGGACACAGAGCTTCATCGTCACGTACCGCACAAAAACCGGCTACTAAAACAGAATCACTCGATATTGAACAGGTTTTGAACGTAACGGCAAAAGATTTAATGTCTGATAAAACAATTAAAATAAAAACATCAAGCGTTGAAAAATGCACACAATGCCGTGGCGGTGGAGCTTCTTGTTTCGAGTGCGGCGGTACAGGTTTGACAAAAAAATCAAGAACACTCAGTGTGAAAATTCCTAAGGGAGTCAAAGAAGGACAAAAAATCCGACTTGCAGGCGAGGGCAGAGTTTCAGCAACTACCGGCGTAAAAGGTGATTTGTATTTAGTTATCAAATTTAGTGACAGCGAATATACAATAAGCGGCTCTGATGTTACAAAACAGGTTGATGTCACACCTGCACAGGCTGTTATAGGCACTAAAAAAGAAATAACAACCTTACACGGTAAGATTAAAATCACTGTTCCTCCGAACTCTCACTCAGGAAAAACGTTGCGTTTGAAGGATTTAGGGCTGCCTAAAAAAGATGGTGGGTTTGGGAACTTGAATGTGAAAATTAATATTAATCTTCCCGAAGAACTTTCTGACAAAGAAAGAAAACTGTACGAACAGCTTTTGGCGCTGGAGAAATAAAGTTAAAAATCAAATATGTCTTTTTCTGTAATATTAAGCACTTCAACTAATTGAAACAATAATTTCAAGCTTATACGTCTCTTAGCTGTTTCTATTTTAGCCAAATGTTCTCTTGATATATTAAGCTTCTCAGCCAATTCGTTCTGAGATAAATTTTTATCTTTTCTGAATTTACTAATATTTTTACCAATTTTTATAAGTTTTGTAGTCTCATTTGTCATAATTTAAATTTTCGTATATAATTTCAAATATGTATGTAGCCTAAAAGAGAACAAAAAACATGAACAACCTAAAACAACTACAAAATTTGAGTCATGAGATTATGATAGAATCGTCCAAAGTCAAAGTTTTGTTGGAAAAAATTTATGAAAATGATGATAATGGTGTAGAAATCTGCACATTGACAAAGATTGCGGCAGAAAGCAACAAAAAAATTATTAGTCTAAACAGCAGGTTAGGGCTTTACGTTGGCAGATGAGTATGTGTAGGGTGGGCTATTGCCCACCTTTTTAGATATTTTTGCCCTAATGCTGTTGGGCCGGTAAGCCCACCCTGTAATCTGTTTATGTCATGCCGCGACGTTAGTCGCTTGGTAATTTTTGAAACGAACGTAAGCGGCATATTGTAGTATGATATTCCGCTTATTTACGTTTTATGTGCATTCCGCAACCTAATGTCGCGGAATGACGACTATTTAACGTAGTGAGTGAGTTGGGTATCACATCAGGTAAGCCCATCCTACTTTAGCGATGAAGATTAAATTCCCAAAACGGCAAAAATGTTTTAATCTGTAAGGTGGGTTCCCTAACCCACCAAATTACTTTATGTTATAATTGTGAAAAGTTTAAAATTAATATGGAATTGAAATGATACAAGCACCAAAAGGTACAAAAGACATACTGCCAAAGGATATCGAAACTTGGCATTTTATGGAAAAAATGGCAGAGGAAGTTTGTTCAAGTGCAAATTTTTTGGAGATTCGTACACCAACTTTTGAGGCAACTCAGCTTTTTTCTCGTGGTGTTGGAGATTCTACTGATATTGTTAACAAAGAAATGTACACGTTTGAAAAAAACGAACGTTCGCTGACGCTGCGTCCTGAAAATACAGCGGGTGTTGTTCGTGCTTATATTGAAAACGGCATGTCGAGATTGTCGCCGCCGGTTAAACTTTGGTACAAAGGCCCGATGTTCCGATATGAGCGCCCTCAGGCCGGCAGGCAGAGACAATTCCACCAAATTGGCGTTGAAATGTTCGGTGAAAGCTCACCGTTGGCTGATGTTGAGTGCATTAATCTTGCCGTTTCATATTTGAAAAAACTTGGGCTGAATGATTTGGTTGTTGAGTTGAATTCTCTTGGCTGCAAAGAATGTCGCGAAAGTTTTAAAACTAATTTGAGAGCTGTGTTTGAAAAATATTTGCCTGAGCTTTGTGAAGACTGTAAAGTCAGATATGAAAAAAATCCGTTGAGAATTTTAGATTGCAAAAATGAAAATTGCGGCAAAATATTTCAAAATGACACTATTCAAAAATTAATTAATTCTGATTTTATATGCGGCGAGTGTGATGAACATTATATTTCGGTACAAAAATATTTGGATGATTTAGGTATTAAGTATTCAAAAAATAAACAGCTTGTTCGCGGGCTGGATTATTATAACAGAACAGTTTTTGAGATTAAGTCATATAATTTAGGTTCGCAAAACGCTGTATGTGGCGGCGGGCGCTATGACGGGCTGGTTGAAATGTTAGGCGGCGAGTCTACACCTGCGGTTGGATGGGCAATGGGCATGGAGCGCTTGGCGAGTTTGTTGCCTGAGCGTGAGCCGGAAAGACTTGATTACTTTATTATTTCGACTGATACCGAAAAAACTTTGATTTTGGCCAACGAAATTCGAAGTGCAGGTTATAAAGTAGATTATGATTTTCGCGGGCGTAAATTCGCTAAACAGCTTGATAAGGCGATAAAAACGGCAAAAAATGCTTTAATTTTAGGTGAGGACGAAATTGCTAAAGATGAAATTACCGTCAAAAACCTTATTAAATCTGAGCAAACAACGCTCAAAAAAGAGGCTTTTATCAAAGAATTGTTAAAAAAGTAAATAATTATTACTGACTTTACTTTTCAAAAACATTTAAAGTTAGTATTATAGTTATAGTATCGTTTATATGTAAGTGAGTAAAATGACTAATAACAAGCTTTATTCGGATATACCACCGACAAAGTTGAGAAATAGAGACGAAGAATTTGTACCTGGACGAAACCATCCGTTCTACGTTTGGCTGGCAGACAAATACTTTTTTGCTATGGCTGAGGGTGCTTTTTATTCGTTGCGTATAAAAGGCGCTGAAAATTACGAAAAACGAAACAAAAACTACGCAAACATTATTTATGCGCCTCATTGCAACTGGTGGGATGGTGGTATAGGTTATAACCTATGCAGACGGGTTTTTAAGGTTCGCATCAGAATGATGATAGAGGAGCTTAACCGTTTTCCGATTATGGCAAAAGCCGGTGCGTTTCCGATAAACAAAAGATCGGCGCAGGCTTCTATGCGTGCGTTGCAGTATGCAGTTGATGAGCTTAAATCGCCGGATATAGGGCTTTGGATTTTTCCTCAAGGTATCATTAGACCGCCAAATTTCCGACCGATTGAATTTCAATCAGGTGTTGCTTATATTGCACAAAATTGTGTCAAAAAATATGGCGGGATTAACCTGATACCTGTAGCGCTTAATTATACGTTTTTGCGTGAAGATAAACCTGAGGTTATTGTCGATGTTGGTGAGCCGATGGTTTTGGAGGATGCGAAACTCGATAGAAAACTTTTAACTGAGACTATGGAAAAAGATTTCGAGAAGTTATGTGATAATCAGCTTGAAGTTATTCGCAAAGGCGAACTTGATGATTATGATATATTGTTCCAAACTAAATTGCCGTGGTATCGCAAGCTTGAGCACCGCCTCAAAAAAATAGAACTACCGAATTCTGACGATTAAAAATGAAAAATATTCTGACTAAAATATTCAATAACGAAACGCTATCATACGAAGAAATTGACAAAGTTATACGCTGGTCGATGCAGAAGGTTATACCTCCATCGGCGATTGGCGCATTTATATACGGCATAACAAAAAAAGGTGTGAATGTTGATGAGTTGACGTTTTTGACGCAGATTTTGAGAAGTCATGCCGTTGATTTAGAAATTGAGGAAGATATTGTAGACAGCTGCGGTACGGGAGCCGATAATTCGCAGTCGTTTAATATTTCGACTGCTGCTGCGATTGTTGCGGCTGCTGCAGGTGCAAAAGTTATAAAACAAACCAACTCCTGTATCACAAGCAGGACTGGTAGCTCTGAATTTATCAATTATTTAAAATTACCTCTTTGCTCAAGCAAAGAAGAGGTGCAGCAGCAGTTTAACACACATAACATTGCGTTTGTGCATTCGCCTAAATTTAATAAAGCTGTCGAGGTTATCAATCCGATTAGACAAGAGCTGGGAATTCGCTCTATTTTTAACTTTGCCGGCCCGATGATTAATCCGTCATTCCCTAACGCGCAGTTGATAGGGGTTTGTGACCACGAAATGATTGATAAAATGGTTCAGGTTTTAAAAAACATTGGTGTTAAGCGTGCAATGATTGTACATGGCGTTAATCCGGCTCTTGACGAGATTAGTGTTTGTTCAGAGACTCATGTTTTTGAGTTGAACAACGGTGATATCAGAGAATATTATATGCGTCCGTCTGATTTCGGCATAAAAATGACTGACATTAAGTCTATACTTGGTGCGACGCCTCTTTATAATGCCAATTTGGTGACGGATATTTTTAATGGTAAAATCAAAGACGCAAAGGTTGATATTATAGCATTGAACGCGGGCGCCATGCTATATCTTAATGGGCAATGTAAATCGCTGGCAGATGGTATAATATTATCCTATGCAGCAATTGATAACGGGAAAGCAGCTGAAAAACTAAACGCAATTCAGGCGGGTTTTTTAGCTAAATCTGTATAAGAAAAAAGATAGGGAACATGGGTAATTATTTTGTTTTCAATTAGGACATGATAAGATGTATTTAAATGATGTGTTTTGTAAATTTTTGTAAATTATAGTGCCCAAAACTAGCAACAAAAATTTTTCACAAGTCTTGTATGTGTAGATAATAATTATTACTCAAAATTCAAAGAGGAACGAATGCAACCAATATCTGCAGCAAATGTGCCGGCTCCAACAATGTTAGGAATAGAATATTCGGAAAATCCAAAAGACTTGCCGAAAATTCATGCGCATGACGAAATTGTGCCTAATAATCTTATCAATCGCTCAAAAATGTTTACGAACAGATATATTAATGCGTGGACAACATATCCTATAAAGGGGCTTACGGGGAATAAAAACGCTAATTTTTATGAATTTTTAACAATGGGCATGGTGCCTTATACGATTGGTAGTGCGATGTTGATAGCGTTATTCAACGCAGCAACACCGTTTTTCCATCCTACCGCAGCTAAGAATGCCTCCAGACTTGGCATTAAAATGGGACTCGGGGTTCTTTTTTATGGGTTGGCGAAACATTTTTCTAAAAAATTGGTTGACTATCCTGTGAAGTGGGGCACGGGGGTTGATATTAACCTACCTTATATCAAGGCTGTACACGAACTCCCTGAACCGGGTAACAATGATCCTGTCAGACTAGAATGGCATCATTCTCAAGAAAGTATAGAATTCCCTCGCAGCAGCGATTTGTTCCCGAACTACAAATCCGGTCCTGAACACGTAAACGCCAGATATGATAAAATTAATCGTAATCTGGGCTATGAAGGCAAATTACCTGATTCTGACCAGCTTGTTAAGCCAGGTATACGCGATATCGTGACGAAAACAAAAACTGTAACATACCTTACCCAATATCTATGGGCAGCTTTAGGTGTAATGCTTGCAGCTCAGGAGCCATGGGAAAAATTGGTTAATACTCATACCACAACCCCATGGATAGGCGGCAGTTTCCGTGGCACATGCTCCAATATAGGCAAAAAAATCAAAGGAATTTTCCCTGAGGGTATTAGTCTTTTTGTCAAAACACTCGGTGAGAGCGCAAAATCTCTCTATAATGGCGGCCCTTCTCAGGCGTTGTTCGGTAAGGTGTCAGGTCCTTTGGGCAAAGCAATGATATTTGGAACAGTGGCTGCAACTGCTTTAGGTGCAGCGCATGTAATAATGAGTGCACGTAAGAAAGATGTACCTGCAAGCACTAAATCTAAGATAGATAAAAACCAAGAATACATGGTGAACTAATGGTTAAACCTTTTGATCAAATAATAGCAGAAACAAGGATAAGTCCTTACATAAAATTGCCGGAGACAAGTTTGACAACCGACACTACAGGCAAGGTGCGTCCGTTAGATGCGCGCGGTCATATTGTCAGAACCCCGCTTACTCGTGTTCCTGCGGAAATGACGAAGGATTTCATTAAAGACATAAAAAATGTTGGCCGTGGTTTAAAAGGTGATTTAAATGACCATGAACTCGGACGCATCAACGATGTTGGTATGAAGCTGGGTGGTTTGCTTATCGCGATATATTTAGCGACTAAAAAAAGTAATTATCAAATGCAAAAAGTCATGGAGTTTGCCGGTTTTGGTGCTTTCTTTGCGTCAATGGCTCTGTGGCCTAAAATAATGATTCAAAAACCTATTGAGTGGATGTATGGCGTTGATATAGGTACGAAATACGTTGATAGTTTTGGCCGAAAGAAAAGTTTCCATCAGGATCCTCAATACAAGCCATGGTCTTTATACAGCCATACTGAAAAGCAAGAAATGGCTGATAAAATGGGCATACCAAAGAGCTTGCCGAACAGAATAGATATTATGGAAGAAGAATCTACAAAGAAAGCTGTTCAGGGTAACACGCTTTGGATGTTAACTGCCGGTTTCGCAACACCGTTGATGACTGCTTTGTTCTGCAATCTTTTTGGACAGTATATGGCTCCTCTTGTCGAGGCAGTGAGCAAGCGCAGGGCTAATAAAGAAATTGCAAATCCTGAAAAATACGCCGCAAAATACAGAACAGAAGAAATCAAAAAACAAATCGAAAAGTTCGTAAAACGAAACGGTGATAAAGAAATTAACTCAAGTATGCGTGAAGTAATTGCATCAATATTATGTCCTGATACTACGCTGAAAGCTAAAGAGGCGATTCTCAAAGATTTAGAGAAGATATTTGCCCCTCAGGAGCGTCCACTTTCGATTGAGGTGGATAAATTCGTCGATGAATTGATGAAAACAGAGGTAGCGAGCAGAGGCAAAAGTACCACTGTTGGAGGTGCGCTGAAAAAAGCCGGTGCTAATTCTGATCAGGTTGGTAATTTCCTCACCAAGTTCAGAAACGCTATGTTTGACGGTATTGAAGAAAGCACAATGCATGACTTTTTTGCCGATAAAAATCAGGTATTTAACAGAATGCGTGCATTTGCTCAACGCGAAAATGCTAATTTAGACGATTTGATAAAATTACTAGACGACAATTATAAAAAATTAGCAGAAGTGCAAGGCATACCTAAAGAAGACTTCAGCGAAATGTTCTTCAGATGCACCGAGCCTGATAAGATTAAATCTATCGTAAAAAACATCGGCGTTAATGATAAATTATCTGAAAATGTTGCGACAACCCTTAAAAATGCTATTAAAGCAAAATCAATTAATCTGTTAACAGCAGGTGAACGTGGCACAATACCCGTAGTGTATGATGTTATTGACGAGGTTGTTAAATCTCATCTTGGCGAGACCGCTGATGCAAGAGATTTAGCGCTTTTCTTCAAAGAAGCTCTGGACACTAAGTGTGAAAAAGCATATGTACCATTACTTACAAAAGATGCGGCGCAAAAGTTGAGAGTTTTTGCAGGTGTATTCTCTGACACCGATGCTGCGATGGGGCCTCTTAATAAACATTTCTCGATTATGGTCGGTGAGCGCGCCGAGAGCGTTGTTGCCAACAGATGGGAAAGAGTAATGCAAGGCAAGCTCCTCAAGGGCATGGGCTTCACATCAAAAGAAATAAATACAATTGCTGCGGCGTACCCGCTGAATTTCCCAGATGACGCAGCTCATCAGATTATTGACCAAAGATTAGAAGCGATATGCAAAGACCCGAAAAAATTGGGGAATTTGATATCAAGCATGGCCGGAGAAATCTCGGCGTATGACAAAATATTTGACAGCAACATGACGCTTCAAACCAATGCTGCATATGAAAAAACGTATAACAAAATCGGGGCGAATTTGCGCGCCAACGGCTTTGGTGAAACAGCTGACTTTTTTGCAGGTTCACAAAGTCAAAATGCGATACATGAATTCAGATTAAAATTATATGAAGCCTTGGGCATTTCAAAAGATGCTTACGAATCAGGAAAATTCCATGATCTCGAAGCCGTAGAAGCGATGATGAGAAGTCGTTTTAGTGAAATAGGCGGCCAAAAAGCAGTTCCCGGCAAGAATGCTCATGAAATATTCAGTGAAGTAACCGAAAATCTGAAAATATTAATGAAAATTAACGAAAAATTACCTCTCGCAGACGCAATTCGTGAAGCCAAATTAGAACCTCAATATGGACCGAATCGTGTTCGTATGCCTATTGGTGAATATGCAATAAGAGAGTTACAACTCCAAAACTTATTCAACGAATATCTAAAACCAAACGCTGAAAACAATAATCAAGTAGAGGCAATTTTTAAGCATCAAATGTCTCAACAACATATTGATGAGATTTTGGCGCTTTTGGAAAAAGGCTTCACTGTTAAAGATAAGAACGGTAAAATTATCAGAGAAGTTTTTGAGGAAATAAAAGCAGGAAATCTAAATGCAGATTCCCGTGAGGCAAGACAAATATTATTGGGAAATGCCGAATTTATGCAAAAAGACAATTTGGCGGCGTTCTTTGATAAATTATTCGACAATAAATGCGTACAAGTCCGATTTAATAGTAATGAGATTCCTGAAAAAATACCGGCTTACATCCCTGAGGAAGCAGCGCACTTATATAATGATCTTGTAAAAATAATAAGAAAGACATTGTTATCTCCTTGGGATACTACAATGAAAAATCTCACTGATGCGCATGATTATGACTTTAATTTGATAAAACAAATGCTAGCAACTGATAACGAGCTGAGTTCTGCATTCAAAAATTTATCTAAATGGCAGCTTACATATCGCACTGCTGGCGCGCGCAGCTGTTTCTACAGAACTATTCAAATGCTTGATGTGGAAAGACGTATTCAGAGTGGCGTCTTGGAGAAACAATGCAAAGAAGTCTACAAAGAAATGTTCGGAAAAGAAATGAAGGATGTATTCTCCGGCAAGGCACTGGCAGCAGAAATTGAAAAAATTAAACATTCTTGCAGAACAGTAACAGCCCAAGATGTCGCAGGATTCACCACTAAATTCGATAATTTTGTAAGCAACAGATACAACAATGAGGCATATAGTTTCATAATGAGATTGTTGTACGGTTCCGATATAGACAGCACCACCATGACTGCTCTTGGCGGCGAGAAATCAGATTTATTCAAAGGTATCAAAACGTATTTTGCGGCTGTACGCGAACATGTATGTAATGCAAGAAATAAAATGAACCCGGCCACTTTAGCTGATCCTGCATTGAAAAATCCTGTCGCAGACAGACCGATGGTAAAATCCTTGCTTATGGGAAAAGACAGATATGATATATTTATCGGTGAAATATCAAAACGAAGAAACTCAAACAAATGGTTCGCTATATTCGGTACAATGTTTGCCGGTCTGCTTGGTGCAACTTTACTTGCAGAAGCGTGTTTCGGTAAAATAGATATTAAAAAATATCAGGTTCAAAAAGGTGATAAGAATGACAAATTTAGTCACGCAGTATAACAATAAAATTTATCAACCAACGATTGTGCAACCGACTCAGGTTGTGCATCCCGAGCCTGTGGCCTCTGCGCCGATTAAAAGCGCAGCAAGTACAAATTTACTCACTGCATACTTGCAAAATCAGGCGGCACAAAACCAAGCTGCCCATAATATTGCTGCTAAGACCGTAGCGCCTGTTAATACAGCGCCTCCTGCTCAGGTTGTACCGTGGAAAAATAGTTTAAAATCATTATTTAATGAAAATAAAGCTGTTATTTGGGCGATTAATGCAAGAAACTTCAATTCCAAAGATTATAACGGCAACGGCCTGATAGACGGCAGTGAGCCGGTCGGCACATTCTATACTGCTGTGGAAAAACTGGACGAGTTGAAAGATCGTGGTATTAATACTATTCACGTTCTGCCGCCGCACCCGACAGGCAAAAAACATGCTCTCAGCCATGCCGGTTCGCTGTATTCGCCTTTAGACTTTTTAGATATTGACGAGTTAATTGGCGGCAAAGAAGGCTTTAAGTATTTTAACGATGAATGCCATAAGCGCGGTATTGCTGTTATGATTGATTTACCGAGTTGCGCGTCGGTTGATTTGTTTGAAGCGCGTCCTGAGTTGATGGCGTTTGAGCGCAATGGCCTTGCAAAAACTCCTCAGGGCTGGAACGACATCAGAATGTTCAATCCTTGGGCTGATGAATCTAAGCGTATTTTAAATCCTCATTTACTGAAGCTGCACAAAGATTATGTTGATATGTGCATAGAGCTTGGAGTTGACGGCATCAGGGCTGACGTTGCGCGTGCGAAGCCGACTGAATTTTGGGATATTTTGATACCTTATTCACACAAAAAAGACCCTAATTTTGGCTGGTTGGGTGAAACGTATACTTATGAAGATGCGTCACCGCAGACGAATATGCCTTATGACCGCCCGATTGATTCCCTGCGTGCAGGTTTTGACATGATTTACGGTCAGTACCACATTTATCACGAGTGGAAAGATGCAAAAACATTCCACGAGTACGTTATTGAACAGTTGCAAATGTCTAATCAGCTTGAAAAAGGTAAATCTTTATTAGGCTCGTTTGCGACGCACGATGATGTATCGCCGATGTTTAACGGTGGCGCTGATTACTGTATGCAAACCTCTGTACTCCAGTCTTTCATGCCGATGTTGAACCCGTATTTCATTGATGGATTTGAAAAAGGCGATTACTACGTTTATCCTTATACAGAAAAGCAAATGTGGGCATCGGTAGTTTGGACAGACACTGCTGATATGTTCGTGCACCCCGGCAAGTTGGATATTTTCAACGTTTGCAGACCGTCAAAAGGTGATAATCCTGAGATTGGCGAACATTTGAAAGAAGTATTAAAAGTACGTAATAAAAATATTGATATAGCGACCCATGGCTCGTACATTCCGCTGAAAGTGGCTGATAACAGTAGAGACCAGATTATTGCATTCACAAGACATTTGAACGGCAAAACATTGCTTGTTGTTGTGAACAAGGATGCTAACTTACGTCAGGAAGGTATGATTGAGATTCCGGGCTTGAAATCAGGACAAAAGCTGGTTGATATGGTTCCTGCTTATGGCACACAAAGTACGTTCCAGGCGACTGACGGCGGTTTGAAAGTTAACCTTGGCAAAGCTCGCGCTCATGTGTTTGAGATTGATACGCCGAATATCGAGATTTCAGGGCTGCCTGTGTACAGACAGAATTTGGCCGCGCCAACTCCATGCGGGAAACCTCACACAAAGTAAGCAGTTTTTAGTGCTGTACAATAGACTTGTAGGAGGGGTTGAACAACTTCATTCAACCCCTCAAATTATTTGAATTTTATTGATGGGTTAGATGAAAATGTCTAACCCATCCTACTGCTTTCTATAATAGCGGCAATTTTTGCTAATTTACTTTGTACAATTTCAAGAATTTCTGCGATACCGGCATGGTTTTCAAGTGTATATTCTAATAATATGTTGACCAATTCTTCTAATATATATAATTCGCACTCAATATCCAGAAGTTTTTTCCTTGCGTCTAAATTTTGAATATTTGAATTTTTCATTATTTTTTTGCCCTCGAGTTATAGTTTACATAATTCTATTTTAATATGAATCTGCAGATATAAATAACGCGCGTTGCGCTAATAAATGAACAAAAGGTATTTTTATATAAAATCGGGCTCATCTATTAATTTAAATAACTTTCGGCTATAATCGGGGTATGGACAAAATAGCGTTGGAAAATATCAATCGAATTGTATTCAAATTCGGCACAAACGTCTTGAGGGGTAGTGACGGATGTATTTCTGATGAGCGTGTTGACTCATTTATAAATGAAATAGCCAAGTTGTACAAAGCCGGCAAAGAAATTTTGATTGTGACTTCGGGCGCAGTCGGGCTTGGCGCCAAAAGACTGGGTGTCTGTGATTTTGATGATATAGGATTGAAACAGGCATGTGCTGCGGTTGGGCAGTGTCAGCTTATGTGTATTTATGAGGGCGGCTTTGCCAAACACGATATCAACACAGCGCAAATTTTGCTTACGGAAGATGATTTTTCGTACCGCAAAAAGTATCTTAGTCTGAACAACACGTTACACAAGCTTTTAGAGTATAGATGCATTCCCATTATTAATCAGAACGACACGGTTTCGACTGACGAGTTAGAAAATATATGTGATGAGCACACGCAGGTATGTTTTTCGGACAATGACAAGTTGTCTGCGCTTGTGGCGAGCGAGTTGGGCGCCGATTTGTTGGTGATTTTGTCTGACATAGACGGGTTATATGATTCTAACCCCAAGGAAAATCCTGATGCGAAGATTATACCTTATGTTGAGACGGTGACTAAAGAAATTGAGGCTTTAGGTGCCGGCGCATCAAAGGGCGGTCGCGGCGGCATGAAAACTAAGTTGGAAGCGGCGAAGGTCGTTACGCGCTCAGGATGTACGCTGATTATTGCGAATGGTAAAAAGCCCGGTATAATTAAAGAGATTTTTGAAACCGGAGGCGGCACGATTTTTGCACCTTCGGAAGCGTTGTCGGGCAAAAAACGCTGGATTGCTTATGCTACGAATGTTAAGGGTAAAATCGTGATTAACGAAGGTGCGAAAAAAGCGATTGTGCAAAAAGAGTCGAGCCTGCTGCCAATCGGTGTGACACAAATCATCGGCGACTTTATACGCGGTGAAGTTATCAGCGTGGTTGATGCCGAAGGAAACGAAATTGCGCGCGGTATGATTAATTACAACTGCCGCGACTGTAAAAAAATAATGGGCGAGCATTCAGACAAAATTTTGGAAATTTTAGGCTACAAAAACTACGATGCAATCATAACCCGTGATAATATGGTAATTCTCTAAGTCAGGAGCAATTCTATGGAAAACAATTTATTAAATACTGTAAAAGACGCGAAAAATGCAACATACGCGCTGGCGGCGACGTCAACTGCGGTACGCAACAACGCGCTTAACGCTGTAGCTGATGCTATTGAGGCTAACAAAGATATGATTTTTGCGGCTAATAATAAGGATTTGGCAGAAGGGCAAAAATTACTTGATGAAGGTAAAATTTCAAAGGCGTTGTTCGGGCGTTTAAAGCTCGACGAGAACAAAATGCGCGATATGATTGCCGGCATCAGGGATATGATTAAACTTGAGGATCCTGTGAACAAGTGTCTGAGAGCGACAGAGCTTGATGAAGGGTTAAACTTATATAAAATGACTTGTCCTATTGGGTTGATTGGCGTGATTTTCGAGGCGCGCCCTGATGTAATCGCTCAGATTTCGGCGTTAGCTATTAAATCGGCCAATGTCGTGCTCTTAAAGGGCGGCAGAGAAGGACAAAACACGAACACAACAGTCGCTGAAATTATCAACAAAGCCCTTGATAATGTCGAAGGCTTTCCTAAAAATGTGATAAACCTGATTTACACAAGAGAAGAAGTTGCAGAGCTGCTGAAAATGGACGACTACATTGACCTTTTGATACCGCGTGGCGGGAATTCGCTTGTTAAGTACATAAAAGACAACACAAAAATCCCTGTACTCGGGCATGCTGACGGTATTTGTCACGTTTATGTTGACAAATGCGCTAATTTTGAAAAAGCGTTGAAAATTTGTTTAGACTCCAAAATCCAATATCCAAGCGCCTGTAATGCAGTTGAGACAGTACTTGTGCATAACGCGATTCTGGCTGAGTTTTTGCCTTTATTGGTCAAACTTTACAAAGATAACGATGTTGCTGTAAAAGCAGACCGTGCGTGTCATAAAATTTGCTCTGATACAGAGCTTACTGACGATTGGGCTGTTGAGTACAGCGATAAAATTGTTGCGATAAAGGCTGTTGAGGATATAAACGACGCCATCGACCACATTAATTACTATGGTTCAGGCCATACGGATTCAATAATTACCGAAGATGTAAAAAATGGTGAAATGTTTATGAATCTGGTTGATTCGGCAGGAGTTTTCCAAAACGCGTCTACGCGTTTTTCTGACGGGTTCAGATATGGTTTAGGTGCCGAAGTCGGTATTTCGACAAATAAAACTCATGCTCGCGGCCCTGTCGGGCTTGAAGGGCTTGTGATTTACAAATACAAACTCTACGGCTCAGGACAAATTGTTGATGACTATTGCCAGGGCAAAAAAACATTCACACACAAAGATTTGTGTTAAATATATAAATTCGCTAGAGCTGTGGTTTTTGATGGGCTAAAGGCCGCCCTACTTTTATTCGCACCCCTCACCCTGTTTTCTAATATTTGCACGAGTGCTCATATTGAAAACAGACCTCTCCCGCATTGGGGCGAGGTCTGTAATTCACAATAATTTTTAAATTATTCTTCGACTTCTTCTTCAGATTCTGTAGCTTCTTCGGCTTCATCGCCTGTAACGTCTGCGATGTCTGATTCATCGAGTCCGTATTCTTCTTCGATTAAGTTTTCATCATCTGCGTCCTCAATTTCTTGAGCAGCTTCTTCTAAGAATTCATCGATGCCTTCTTCGACGACTTCTTCATTTTCAGCGGCAGGCTGTTGGTAAGCTTCGCTGCGTTCTATTTGAGAGGCGCTTTTGATATCTATTTTCCAATTTGTAAGTTTGTGCGCTAAGCGAACATTTTGACCTTCGCGACCGATAGCAAGGCTCAATTGATCGTCGGGAACGACAACTAAAGCTTCTTTGCTGTTTTCATCGTCAGCCAAAATGTCTACTGATGAAATTCTAGCCGGTGAAAGTGCGTTTACGATGAATTCGACGGAGTCATCTGAGTATCTTACGATGTCGATTTTTTCATTTTTTAATTCGCCGATGATAGTTTGGATACGGCTGCCTCTTGGTCCGATACAAGCGCCTACTGAGTCAACTTCAGGGTCGTTGCTTGAGACGGCGATTTTTGTACGGAATCCGGCTTCGCGCGCGATTGATTTAATTTCTACGATACCATCCTCAATCTCGGGTACTTCGAGTTCGAAAAGCTCTCTAACGATTTCAGGGTGCGCGTGAGAGACGATTACTTGTGGCAAGCGTTGGGTCTCTTTTACGTTAAGCACGAAAACTCTGATTCTGTTGCCTGATTTGTAATATTCACCGGGAATTTGTTCTTTTGCCGGCATTATGGCGTCAGTTTTGCCGATGTTAACGAATACATTGCGGTTTTCGACTCTTTGGATAATACCTGTTGTCAGAGTGCCTTTTTTGCTCATAAATTCGTCTAAAATTAGTTTTTTCTCGGCTTCTTTGATTCTTTGTGTAATAACTTGTTTAGCTGATTGAGCAGCGATACGACCGAAGTTATCAGGAGTTACTTCGATTTTAACTTCATCCTCGAGTTCAACTTCATCGTCGATTTCTTTAGCGTCTTCAAGTGAGATTTCCATATCTTCGTCTTCAACTTTTTCAACAACAAGTTTTGTTCTGAAAACACCGATTTCGCCTGCGGCTTCGTCTAAGATAGCTTCTACGTTTAATGCCTCTCTGTCTTTAATGTGTTTTTTGTATGCTGTGACCATCGCGTCGCATAATGAGGCAATAAGAACATCTTTTGAGATGCCTCTTTCGCGCTCGAGTTGTTCTGCTGCTTCAAATAATGCTTTACCTATTCTAATCATTTTTTGCTCCTTCTTGCTCCCTTGCTGAATCGTCGCCGCCTATTCGGCCTTTGCTTGGTCGCATTGTTATTTCATCGATACATAATCTTGCTGTTAATATATTGTCTTTTTTGACAACATATTCTTCGTTGGTGTCGAGTTTGAGAATTCGGACACCGAGTTTTTCGTCAAAATCGAGTAGTTTGGCTTTGAAGTGTTTATCGCCGCTTTCGTCGATTGGGTTTTTGAGTTTGATGTCAATTGTTTTGCCTGAGAAAATCAGGTATTCTTTGTCTGATTTGAGTTTGCGATCCAGGCCCGGCGAAGATACTTCCAAATAGTATTTAAATGGAATTAATTCATCTAAAAAATCGCTCAGGCTACGTGTTACGCGCTCACAATCGTCTAGTGTAATCGAACGTGAATATGAATAAATGAAAATTCTCAAAAACCAACGTTGGGATTCTTTTGCCAACTCGACTTCAAGCGGGATTAAATCGTAGCGCATGAGCGTGTTTTCTATAATCGGATTTATTTTGTCTAATAAATCTTTTTTGTTGAAATGTTCATTTTTCATTTGCTTGTCCAATAAAAAAAGAAACGGTGAGCCGTTTCTTTTTGTGTACAAAATTATTATAGCATTAATAAGTTGTAATGCGCAAGTTTTTCCTAAATATTTGTAATATTCTTACTCGGCAAGAATTTGTGGTAAATCCACATCAGGTTTGCCTAACACGCGAACCAGCTCAAGTACAGACGCTTTCATTTGGCATCTTTGAGATGTTTCATTGAAAAAATCCGTATAAAAACAGCCTTCGCACACACAACCACGTTTATAACATTCTAATGCCGTATTAGTCCATCTTCTGACATTAATAGCACGCCCCATATCTCTGCTTCTAAGCACCATTGTCCTCCCCAAATATTCTCTCTGTATAAAATCCGTTTTTAAGTCTCGTTTGAACTTTAAATGTAATCTATAATCCCGTAACTCAACCTAATTAATATTATATCCCCTCATGGCAGATTTACAAGTAAAATATGACGAAATATTACATGTTCGCAAATAGGGTCAAATACCTTATGTGTAAACTGTTTCAGCTTTTTGATAAATATGAATTTCTTGCTATGACATGGTTTCGACATGCAAAATCATGGAAACATGCTCATGCCATGTCTTTTCACTAAAACCTGATTGTAACGTTTTGTAAAAATTATGCATAATAAGTCGGTTTGGGATGTCAAGTTTGAAATTGAGTTGACATTTTGAGTATAATTTGTACCTTGTTTAATCAACGCAATTTGATATAATAGAGGAATGAAAAATTTATACGATATAAACGATTGGGTAGATATCACCGAACGTCAAAAAATAGGTGAAATTTTGATGCAAGCAGGCTGCATGAATTTAAAGCAGCTTGATATGGCTTTGAATGTACAAAAATTTGAGCAAAACCACATTGGAGAGATACTTTTAACCATGAAAGTTATCACAAGAGAGCAGCTTGATACAGCGCTTAATTTGCAGGCTAAAATTAACAGCCGTTTTGAATAATTTTATTGTATCACGCAACTTTTTAGATTTAGCAGTTTTATAATAGCTGAAAGGACGTTTTCCATGAAAATAGGGGCTATTGTAAACAAAAGCTATAATTACTGTAAACAGCTATGCAGGCCTGCGCGGCAATTCTTATACGGCTATGATAGTGCAAAGTTTGATAATGCTATTGCAAAACGTATTAGCTATAATGGAAATGCCCTTATCCTAGAAGTAAAAGAAACAGGTAGTTATGCGCAATGTACGCTTCCTTCCAAAGGAGTAATAGCAAAAATACGCAAAATGTTTGGGCAAAGACAGTCTATAGAATTATCTCACCTAGACTCGGGCAAAAGAGGTGACGGAACAAGGCTCCTGATAGAAATTGCAAAAGAAGCAAAAAAAAGAAAATGTGATATTTACACAGTTGCTGTTCGGATAGATATAGCGAAAGAGCACCCGTTGGGATTTTATTTAAAGCATGGATTTAAGCCAATAGGAGAAAATTCAGATGACATAATGAAAGCATTTCAGGGAGCTCAGGAGCAAGGACACCATTTTGACTGGAAAGGTGAGGGCGTATCGCTCAAATTATTATATGAAGATTTAGATAAGCTTATAAAAAATGATTTATTTTAAATAACTAAAAAGAGTCGAACCTTGTCGACTCTTTTAGCGTGTGTATTTTAAAGAAAGTTCTTTTACTTAATATTAGAGAATGTCCAAGCATCCATATTTGGGCTTTCAGCAAGGTTTAATTCGCCGTTCAAGCCGCCTTCGCTAGGATCTTCGTGAGCGATTGGCTTGTACAATCTGTTGTAGTATTCGATTACCATACGGTCTGAGTTGAAGTATGCTTCAGATGTTCTTACGGCCTGACGCATTAATCTAGCCCACTCAAGTTTGTTATCATAATAAGTTGGGATGATTTCGTTCTCGATTAAGTTCATCATACAGTTGTAATCTTTCAAGTGACGCTCTTCCCAAGGAATATCGTCATCCAAGCCGGGATAATCAATTGTAAATCCGTTGATGCCTGAGAAAGTACCTTCAACAGCCCAGCCGTCGTGGATTGATAAGTGCAGAGCACCGTTCATGTTAGCTGACATGCCTGAAGTACCTGAAGCCTCGAATGGTCTCAACGGCGTGTTTAACCAAATGTCAGAAGCTTTTTTAAGTTTTGAACTTAATTCAAGCTCATAACCCGGTAATACAACAACATTTTTCAAGTTGTTTGATTTTTGTAGAATTTTGTTGAACATTTCGCGACCCATTGTATCATCAGGGTGGAATTTACCCGCGAATATCAATTGTACCTGGTTTTCATTCAACAATTTGCTGATTCTGTCCTGATCCATGAAAATAAGCCATGCGCGTTTGTAGTCGGCGAATCTTCTTGCCCAGGTTATAGTTAACACATTAGGATCGAATCTTTTTTGAGCTACGTCTGAAATGTATTTAAAAACTTCTTTTTTCATTTCATATTTAGCATCAAGATAGTCGTCTAAAGATTTAGAGTTTTCAATTCTCTCATCTTGCCAGTAGTGCAGGTTTACAGCGTTCGTGATAGCTCTTATCGGGCATCTGCCATCAACCCATTCCCACATTTTGTTAGCAACAAGACCGTGGAGCTGTGATACAGCGTTAGCGATACGGCTCATTCTTAACGCGGCAACTGTCAATGAGAAGTGCTCACCACCGAGTTGTACAGCCATTTCTCTTGAGCAGCCTGAAAAGAAGCCGCCTTCTATTAATGTATCAACCCAGTGAACTTCGTTACCGGCTGCAACAGGTGTGTGTGTTGTGAATACCGTCGCACGTTTAGTTTTAGCTAAATCCCAGTTGCATTGACGTAATAATTCAAACGCGGCAGGAAGTGCGTGACCTTCGTTCATGTGAATTACGTTAAACTGGTAATTCATTGCCTGAAGGATTCTTACACCACCAATACCCAAAATTGTTTCTTGAGCGATTCTGATTTTTTCATTACCGTCATATAATTTATGCGTAATTGTACGTGCCCACTCAGAGTTTTCTTCTATATCGGTTGTCAAAAGATAAATCGGACATGTACCGAAAAGAGAAGCTTCGACTCTGTAAGCTTTTACTTTTACTTTTTCGCCAAAAACATCGACGTAAGTATATATATCCAAGTCGGTTAAAAAGTCATAGTGCTTTCTGATGTAAGCAACTTCGACTGTTCCGTCTTCTGAAATTCTTTGATCATAATATCCGTAGGACCATAACATAGTTACGCCTACCATCGGCATTTGTAAATAACCGGCAGATTGCATGTGTGAACCTGCTAAAAATCCAAGACCGCCTGAATAAGTACTCAAAGACTGGTCTATTGCTATTTCCATTGAAAAATATGCTACTTTGGGTAATCCCATACTCGTTCCTTTTTTTCGTCTATAAACTAACTCTATAACTTTATATCAACAACATAACATAAAAACAAGTCATAATCCAAAAAAATATGTTAAATTTATTTACTTTGTATATTTTTATATATCAAAAGACTGAAAAGGACTGATTTACAAGAATTTTTAATTTTCGTTAACTTTTCTTTTTTTCTTTTTTATCCTGCAATATTTTTCCCAATTTATTAATCCGCCCGATTCTTCATTCAATCTTTTTGTGACTTCTTCAATATATGTGTCCGAACCTTCGAATTTGTAGCCTTTTTTGATTTTTGAATCAACAGCAGCAAGATGCCTGTGAATTAGGTCAATCATTTGTTTATTTTTCTTAAGATAGGCTCTGAAATCAATACAGCCGCGTTTTTCGTTGCAGCGTTTGTGTATAACTAAATAATTGGAAAAATGTGACGGCCCTTCACATGACTCAGGCAAAATATGTTCTCCTGAGGCTAAATAAGGCTCAAGCATGCGCATGCCGATTTCTGTTGGCTGTCGACGATGGTACTTAACGATAAAAGCGTCAATGCTGTTGCCTGATGTTGGTAATTTCGGCAGGGTATCGAAGATTTTTTTCAGTATGGACTTGTTTTTGGTGTTGGTTTCAGTGTCCATCAACTCTCGGAACCCTGCTATAAGGGTTTTTCTTTTGAATATTGTGTCGCCGAAAGTGTTTGTCAGGATTCCATCAATGAATGCAAAATCTTTTTGTATACGCTGCAGAGTTTCACCTTTCAGGTCGCCAGCCAATTCGCGCGCACGCTCAATTACCAGCTTTTGGTCGGCTATCAGTCTGCTTTCAGCCTCAGGCATTATGGCGATAAAAATTTCCTGCACATTTTTACCGGGGTATGTTCTTGCAGCGTTGGTGATGGTCAGAGCGACTTCTTTCTCTGCGAGAGGCTTTTTGTTCGTGAACATTGTCTCTAAAAGCCTGCGTAATTTTTTCCCATGAGAGTGACCGATACAATGCCCTATTTCTTTTTGTTTTTGCAGAGTAAGAATTGTCTCGCCACAATATGCACAAGGCAAGCCATATGCCGCTTTCAGCTTAAAATTCCCGACCGATGTAAATGTTATACAGTCTCTGCGATACTGCTTATTATTTTCTGCCATATCTATTCTTCTAATCTGCATAAAATCCCAAGACTATTTTACCATTTTTTTAGGGATAGGGATATAAAATAAGTGAACCAACTTTTTGAGCAGTAGCAGTGGTTTTTTGTCCGAACTCCGACCATGCCAGTATGCCCTTTGATTCGCGATGGAGTGTTTCTGTGATATTTTTTACGTAATTTTCAAAACCATTGATAGGCGTCGCTTGTATCTGCTCGCGCACAGCATCAATATGTTCGTACATTTTGGATGCGACCTCGGGATATTTTTCTATATATTTATCCAGAGGGGTTATATCACGAAATGTATTACAATCTATGTGCGCAACCAATAAATTATGAGCCTCTGCTAAGCCTGCAGTTGCCTCAGGCAAAACGTGTTCACCACTTGCTACGAAAGGCTCCATTAATTGATTGGCAATTCTGCGTGGTTTTTCACCCCGATATGTAAATATAAAATCTTCTACTTTAGTGCGAGCGCCTTTTATTGTGTTTACAATGCGCGCAATGCCTTTAGCATCTCCGATGCCGCTGTTGCGATAAAGCATGCCTGTTAAATGTCCAAATCGTTGATTTTTTTCATAAATACTGTCTGCCACAGTCAGCTCTTTGCACGCTCTTACGGTATTTCTAAGTGCTTGCCTTGTTCTTTTGCCTAAGTCCTCGGAAAGCATCCCGATAAATCCGTAGATTCGTTGAATGGTTAAATCCTGACCGGCCGTCATCGCGTCTTGTGATTCGTCAAATAACAAATCAAGAACATCTTTGATATTTTTATCTGGATGTGCGGGTGCTTTTTCGGCCATTTTCACCGCAATAGTTCTCTCTGCCAGCGGCTTTTGCTGAAAGAAGGTGTTTAATAAAACTTCTTGTAGCTCTTTGCCGGTTGTTGTGCTGAGTTGTTCTTTTAGATCTATTCGAACTTTACCTGAGGGAATCATTTTAAACCCACAGTATGGGCACGGCAAGTCTGTCAGCATTTTTAGAGAAAAATGCCCGACTGTCCCGCCAAAACTTGGATTATTTTTGCGGGGCTGATTATTAATTATAGGTGAGCTCACACGATAAGCCTTGTCTAGTTTTGATATCTTTTCCATACTGTTCACAGCTATTGATGCTTATTATAAAAACCATAAATATAAAATATGGCTAAGTCAAGGAAAAATTGTTACAAGATTTAATATATAGCTTGAAATTGGACAAGACCAAATGTTTAAGTTAAGATATCAATGCCGTGTTCCACGGGGCGGTAGCGGAGCCCTTGACCCGAACGCTTAGCGGGGTGCAGAGCCTGCCGTGAGGCTTGTGAAAGTCTTGTGAGCAACGATTGTATTGTTGATATTTTAATTTATATTGGCGTAATCCGGTGAACCGTGTCAGGGTGGGAACACAGCAGCACTAAGTCGGCTCTTGCGGGTAATGTAGTATTAAAAGGTAGATATTATCGTCTGTAAGTTGGATTTTTATCTGTCGATAGGTAGTGACACGGCAAAAACGAGCCTGTATGTGCGGGCTCGTTTTTGATTTATCTGCCAACGTACAGACCAATTCTGCTGTTTAAACTATTAATTTTTTTGTTGCTTTCTGCAGCAATCTTCGTCAATGTACAAATTTCAACACCATTATCATCATTTTCATAAATTTTTTCCAACAAAACTTTGACCTTAGACGATTCTATCATAATCTCATGACTCAAATTTTGTAGCTGTTTTAGATTGTCCATAAATACTCCTTTTAAAATTATTACTGGATAATTACCAGTAATAATATGTTACATTATCCAGTAAAATAATCAAATGAATTTTGATAATTATTACAAAAAATTAGGAATTAAAATAAAGCAACTTAGATGTGAGGCTGGTTTAACGCAAGAAAAACTAGGTGAAAAAGCTGGCTTGAGCTTGGATTACATAGGTAAAATTGAAGTCAGCATAAATAAACCGGGTTTAAAAACTGTTTTTAAAATTGCAAAAGCACTGAATGTCAAAGTAAAAGACCTGTTTGATTTTTAGCAACCATACCAATGGGTTTGAGTCTTATTATTAAAGAGCGTAGGTTGGGGTTTCTACCCCAACACAATTAACTCCAAAATAATCCGTATTAGCGCCAAGATCAGCACGCCACACATTAAGTAATTTATTGTTGCAACGCTCAAACGCTTTGAGATTCGAATACCAATTTTTGAACCAACCAAACTAGCTGCAAAAGCTATTGGAATAATTTGAAGCGTTACATGCCCTAATGACCATTTACTGCCGAATGTAAAAATCGCGTGTATCAAAACCAGCATGGTCGTTGTTGGCAGTAATTCTTTTACGTTTTTGTCAGTAAAAAAATTTAATGTTGTTGCAAAAAATACCGCGCCACCAATGCCTATAGATGCGCTTAGCGCGCCTATTAACATAAAAATCGGGTAAATCAGGACGCTTAATTTCGGACTCTTGTTTTCAAGACCGGGTCTGAAAAGCATTAAACAGAGGGACACAGATGCAACGGCAATATATATGCACAATATGATATTTTTGTGCGCGAAAGATGATAGTATTGCGCCGATTACAGTACCAATGGCGATTGCAATGCCGTATCTTGTAAGGTCTTTTGCCGGCATGAAGGTTTCTTTCCTGCGGTAAAACACACTGACTGCGCTGTTGATGAATACACAGGTTGAGCTGATGCCGATAATTTGGTGAATATTAAAATCCATGCCAAACAGCGGCAATACAACCAAAAATGCAGGTACGATTACAAGCCCGCCGCCAATACCCAAAAGTCCGGTCATAACACCGGAAAGTGTGCATACTAAAAAAATTACTAAATATTCCAAGGCAATGTCTCCCTTGCTTAATAATTTAGCACAATCAACAGGCTATTCATACCGCAACGCATCAATCGGGTTGAGCAATGAGGCTTTGTGCGCAGGGTAATAGCCGAAAACCACACCGATGAAAGCCGAAAACCCAAGCGAAAGAATTATCGAGAAGGGTGTTACAAGAATGGAGGTATCACTAAATGTAGCAATGCTTTTTGACACAAGAAGCCCTGTTGCAACTCCGATTAGGCCACCTGCAATGGATAACATAAGCGCCTCTATCAAAAACTGCACTCGAATGTCAATCGTGGTAGCGCCAATAGCCATACGTATGCCGATTTCCTTTGTGCGCTCTGTGACTGATACAAGCATGATGTTCATAATGCCGATACCACCGACTAACAGCGATACTGAAGCGATTGCGCCCAGTAAAATCGACATGACTTTTGTCGTCTCTTTCATTGAGTTAATGATTTCGGTCATGTTTCTTATTCTGAAATCATCTTCCTGATTTTTTCCTATACGGTGACGAACGTGCAATAGTTCTGTGATTTGTTCTTCGGCATCAGTAACGGCTTCAGGGCTCACTGCTTTTACTTCAATTGATTGAATTGTACCGGGAAAATTTGTACCGAAAACACGTTTCTGAGCGGTTGTGATAGGAATCATAATGATATCATCCTGATCCATGCCCATGCTCATTTGACCTTTTGAGTCAAGCAGCCCGACGATTTTGAACGGTATACCACCGATTCTGATGGTTTTTTCCAATGGGTCTAAGTCACCGAAAAGATTAATCGCAACGGTGTTGCCAATTAGAGCCACTTTGGAAGAATTGTTAATATCTTCATCTGTGAAACCGCGTCCGTTGAGGATTTTCCAGTCTGCAATTTCGATATAACTTGGTGCAATACCTGCGATTGAGGTTGACCAGTTTTGGTTGGAGTATGTGACCTGTTTAGCTTCGCGCGTGTAAGGTGATACGTAAAGCGCGGCAGGGCAGTTTTTTTCGATTGCGGCGGCGTCTTTCATCGTTAATGTCGGTTGTGTTCCGGCTCCCATACGCAAACCACCCGAGGTCGAAGATCCTGAGCGCACGGTCAAAAGATTGCTGCCCATAGATGAAAGCTCGTCTGTTATGCGTTTACTCGCACCTGCACCAACTGCAAGCATTATGATTACTGCGCTTACGCCGATGATTATCCCGAGACTCGTTAGCATTGAGCGCATTTTGTTTATTCGCAATGATTTCATGGCTATTTTGAATGTCGAGGAGACGTCAATCATACTTTAACTTTCACCTCATCTTTAATTATTTTTCCGTCCATAAATCTAACTGTGCGCTTGCAATACTCTGCAATATCTGGTTCGTGAGTAACTATCACGATAGTTTTTTTGAGCTTTTCGTTTAAATCAACAAAAAAATTCATTACCTCGATACTTGTTTTGGTGTCGAGGTTGCCGGTCGGCTCGTCAGCTAATATAAGAGGCGCATCGTTCACAAGCGCACGTGCAATTGCGACTCTTTGCTGCTGACCGCCTGAAATTTGGTTAGGCATGTGATGCTCACGCCCTTCAAGCCCGACAATTCGCAGTGCTTCCATTGCCCTTTTGCGCCGTTCTTCTGGTCTGATGCCTTTGTAAATCATTGGCAGTTCAACATTTTCAAGCGCTGATGTTCTTGAAATTAAATTAAAACCCTGAAAAACGAATCCGAGTTTTTCGTTGCGAATTAGTGATAATTCGTCGATTTTGCGGTTGAGAACGTCAATTCCGTCAAGAATGTATGTTCCTGAGGTTGGTTTATCAAGGCATCCGAGCAGATTCATAAAAGTAGACTTGCCCGAGCCTGAGGTACCCATTATTGCTACGAATTCACCTTCATTTATTGTCAGCGAAACATCATCCAGCGCGTTGAAGCTGGTATCGCCAGATGCGTATGTTTTTATTACGTTTTTGACTTCAATTAGCGCCATCTTAAATAAATCCGGGTCCTTTTCTGCGTTTTTTCTGTTTTTTGTCGGCTATGCCGATAAGCACGTTGTCGCCTTCTTTTAGCCGGTCTGAAATGATTTCTGTGTAGCTGTCATCTCTCAAGCCGGTTTTTATGTCAATGCGTTCTGGCTTGTTTTTTTCAAGTACCCAAAGTCCTTGTGATTTGTATTTTGGTGCGTCTGAGCCCGTGTATGGAGTGAATTTCAACGCCTGATTTTTTACACAGAGAATATTTTCTTTTTTGTTGGTAATTATTGAAACGTTAGCTGTCATGCCGGGCTTAAGTTTGTTGTCTTCGTTGTCAACGTCGATGATAACACTGTAAGTAACGACATTTGAGACGGTGGTCGGCGAAATTCGCACCTGCCTGACTTTTCCTTTGAAAACCATGTCGGGGTATCCGTCAAGCGTGTAATCAACTTCTTGACCAACCTTAACCTGCCCGATGTCGGCTTCTGAGACATTAGTTTCAATTTGCATTTTAGTCAAATCCTGAGCCACGATGAATAAAGTCGGTGTTTGGAAGCTTGCGGCAACAGTTTGACCTTCGTCTACGGAACGCGAGACAATTATGCCGTCTACAGGCGAAATAATTTTTGTATAACCGAGATTGGCCGTTGCAGTTGCCAATTCTGCTTGACGCTGCGCAATTTGTGCCTGTGCAGCCTGAACTTTTGCCCTGTCTGCATAATAGGTTGACTCTGCAAGATCTAATTCGCTTTTGGCAATGAAATTGCGGTTGTATAGGTTTTTGTATCGGTTATAAGTCTTTTCGTCATTGTCAGCAACGCTTTTTGCCTGATAATAGCCTGCACGTGCATTTTGGAGATTGGCTGACGCTTGGTCAACCTGTGCTCTGAAAAGTGAGGTATCGATTTCGGCGAGGAGCTGGCCTTTTTTAACTTCGGAATTGAAATCAACGTAGAGAGTTTTAATCATGCCTGAAACCTGTGAACCTATGTTTACTGAGGTAACAGGATTGATGATACCTGAAGCATCTACAACTTCAAAAATTGTTTGAGATGTCAGAGGCGCTTCTACATATTTAACGCCATTCTTCTTTTTACCGCCCAAAAGAAATATTGCGGCTATGATTATGATTACAGCGAATATTATTAAAACTTTCTTCATTTTACCCCCATGGCTTTTTCTAATGCGACTTTTGCAGTATTGTATTCAAATACAGTCTGCACAAAGTTAAGTTGTGCATTATTATAGTTATTTTTTGCGTCTTGTAATTCTAAAAAGTTACCCAAACCTACCTCGTAACGTCCGTCAGCAAGCTCGTAATTCTCAAGCGCCTGCTTGACTTTCGTTTCTAAAAGTGGAATACGTTTTTCAATCTGTTGCATGCTGACAAATGTGTCCTGAATTTCAAAATAGATGTTTTTCTTTAACAGGGTTTCGTTTTCTTTTGCCAGTTCAACTTGTAATTTGGCTTCGTCTATTTTGAATTTTGTATAAATAGGATTTACAGTCGCAACATCCAGCACTGCAGAAATGTTGAAACCATTGCTGACATAATAGTTTGTGTTTCTCATGGTGTAGCCTAAACGCCCTGTTAATTCAGGAAAGTATTCGCGCTTGGTGTAGACAAGTGACTCTGACATCGCGCCAAGCAATGCACTAAGCGCTTTTAAGTCGGGTCTGTTTTTATATGCCTGTTCAACAGCCTCATCCAGTGTCATATTTAAAGGTGTAAATGTGTAATTTTCTAAGATTTCGTGCTTCTCAACCCCTGCAACATATATAGCATTGGCCTTTTGCTCAGGCAGCATTTCCAGTACCACGGGGTCGGTAACATTATTCAAATCAACGTCAACTGATGTGGTTTTTACGTTGAATGTTTCGGTGCTTTGAATTAAATACGGAGGTGCATCAACTATAAACATTGTATTGTTGAGCTTTATTAGAGCTGTTTGGTAGTCACTCTCCGAATTTACAAGTTGAATTTTACTTTCGGAGAGATTATATTCTGCGTTTACCATGTCGATTTTTGATTTTAAGCCTTCTTCAAAAAACGCCTTGGTGCGATTGTATGCACGGGCGTTTATTTCAACATTTTGGCGCTGTATATTTCTTTTTGACTCCGCTGCGAGTACGCCGTAATAAGCCATTTTAACGTTATAAACTGTTCCGATTATTATATCTTCAAGGTCGTACTCAGCAGCTTCGAGGTTATATTTTTTTGATTTTATTTTTGCACCGGTTTTGCCAAAATTGTATAAAAGCTGTCGGATAGAAGCATCAACTGCATAGTATGAGTCGGAGTTGCTGCTTGTTTCAGAGTTGTGATTGTTTTGGTGGTAATACCCGGTTCCCACTCCGAATGAGGGTGCATAGTCTGATTTTGCCTGTCCGATTTGGCTTTTTGAGATTTTTTTCTTGTTTTCATAAATTTTAATCTGAGGGCTGTTGTTTAACGCCAAAGCCACACATTCTTCCAGCGTTACGACTTGCCCCTTTTCGACATTTTGTATTGCAAATGTCGGATTCATCATAAAAATTATTACTAGTAAGATATATGAAAGCTTTTTTAGTATCGTTGAAATGTCTTTTTCCAAAGCAAATTTGTCCTCCATAATAAGTATAACGATTTTTCAGAAAAAAGGTTCATTTCTTTGTTTGAATTTTCCATATCAAATCTCTTTTTAAATCTCTTTTAAAATTTAAAATAAAATATGAATTTGTACATTACCCGGGTTTGCTAGATATATATAAAATTGCAGAGTGGGCGTGTAATCACCTTCTTGCGGTCTACTGCTCAACTACTTGCCATAAGTTCGACATGTCGAATAGTTGGAGTAGATAAATTCTATATAATTATATAGTTATGAAATAAAAGGAGCATCAATGAAGAAACCAGATATTCAATGTTTAAACATAATGAAAAAACTTTTGGACATAGAATGTGAAATAGGAGCAGCTGAGGAATTAATTGGTATATTGTTAGGATACACATATGAAAACCATGTCGGTATTGCTGAAATTCTTGAAATTGTGCAAAATAAATTATCAAAAATTGCTAGTATTATTGAAAAATGACCTCTTGATTTAGTGTAGTAAATTTGCTACACTAAAAATAGGTAAATAAATGAAGCATATTGAATACTACACAACAATAGATGAAAAATGTCCTTTTACCGAATGGCTAGAGGACTTAAGCACAATCTATCAAGCCAAGGTCTTTACAAGATTAGATCGCTTGGTTGAAGGCAACAAAGGTGACTGGAAACATTTGGAAAATAGTAAATTATGTGAATTGCGTCTACATTTTGGCAAAGGATATAGAATTTACTATAAAGAGCTTGATAAGGTGATTATCCTGATTGTTGCAGGTAGTGATAAATCAGAACAAACAAGAACCATAAAAAAAGCGAATAAATATCTTGAAGACTATTTAACCAGGAGTGATAACAATGACAATAAACCATGAAAAATATTTAAATGAACGATTAAAAGATACTGAATTTCAACAAGCTTATCTGAAAGAAAGTATTTTAGAGTATATTGAAGATGGCGACTATGGCGCTTTTTATCGTGCATTGGAACAAATTATTAAAGCCAGAACTACAGTTAAGCAATTTGCTGAGGGAATTGGCATGCACAGGGCTAACCTTGTTGATATTTTACATGGAAAAACAAAAGCTCCATCACTGCAAACAATTTCTAAAATACTTGATGGATTAGGCTATACTCTAAGTATTGATTTAAAATCTGCATAAGTTGTACTAGGAGGAGCGGGTTTCACCGAGCATTTATTTCACCATTTCGCGTAATTTTTTGAGTTGGTCACGAATTTGAGACGCGCGCTCAAAGTCAAGCAGTTTTGCTGATTTGTGCATTTGTTTTTCGAGCTTATCAATAAGTTTTGGCAAATCTTTCTTATCAATGTTCATTTCGACCATTTCCTCGGCGATAATATCTTCAATATCGCGGTACGAAGCAACGAGCTGCAGCAGATTGTTCTCAATCGGCTTTTTGATTGTTTGGGGTACAATGCCGTATTTGCGATTGTGCTCAATTTGTACTGCGCGTCTGCGTGCGGTTTCATCAATCGCTTTTTGCATACTGTCAGTGATTTTATCGGCATACATTATAACTTTTGCGTATGAATTACGCGCGGCGCGACCGATTGTCTGAATCAAACTCGTCTCTGAGCGCAGAAAACCTTCCTTGTCTGCGTCCATAATAGCGACAAGCGCAACCTCAGGGATATCCAAGCCTTCACGAAGTAAATTTACACCAATCAACACATCAAAAGTTCCCAAACGCAAATCACGCAATATTTCGACGCGCTCAAGCGATTGAATCTCACTGTGCAGATAATTCGCCTTAATCCCGGCTTGAATCATATATTGTGACAAATCCTCAGCCATCTTTTTTGTCAGGGTCGTAATCATTGCTCGATGGCCTTTTTCGATTGTGGCATTGATTTCGCTGATTAGATCGTCAATCTGATACTCGGTTTTGCGCACGGAAATTTCAGGATCCAAAAGCCCCGTCGGGCGGATGATTTGCTCAACATGATTTTCAGACGACTTACGCTCAAACTCGGCAGGTGTTGCCGAAACATATATTTTTTGCCCGACACGCTCAAAAAATTCCTCATTTTTCAACGGGCGATTATCCTTTGCAGATGGTAATCTGAACCCATAGTCTATAAGAGTATTTTTACGCGCCTGATCGCCGTGGTACATTCCTTTAAGCTGTGGCAGAGTTACATGTGACTCATCAACGACAACTAAAAAATCTTTCTTAAAGTACTCTAAAAGCGTAGATGGCGAGCTTCCCGGCGGGCGGCGCTCAATTATACGTGAATAATTCTCAATCCCGCTACAATAGCCCATTTCCTTAATCATTTCAATGTCATAGTTAACACGCTGGTCGAGGCGTTGAGCCTCGACCAGTTTATTTTGCGCATTAAGCTCGCTCAATCGAGTGCTGAGTTCCATTCTTATGATTTTAATCGTCTCTTCTAAATTTTCATCATAAGATAAATAATGCACGGCAGGGAAAATGACAGTTTTTTTGGGTACTTCAAGGATTTCACCCGTTACCTGATCAACCCTGCTAATTTTTTCTATTTCGTCGCCGAACAAACTTATGCGCGTTATTACCTTTTCATAACTTGGCATAACCTCGACCACATCACCACGAGCGCGAAAAGTACCGCGTTTTAGCTCAAGGTCGTTGCGTGTGTATCGGGCTTTAACAAGCAATGACAAAAGCTCTTGACGGTTTATTGTCCCGCCTTCCTCTAAATCAATCGAACCTCTAAAGTAGTTTTCGGGCAATCCTAAGCCATAAATACAGCTTACAGAAGCGATTACAATTACATCATCACGTTCGTACAAACTGCGCGTCGTGTTATGGCGCAGGCGGTCAATCTCGTCGTTTATAGTCGCCGATTTTTCGATATAAGTATCAGTTCTCGGGATGTATGCCTCAGGCTGATAAAAATCATAATAGCTGATAAAATATTCAACTGCATTGTCGGGGAAAAGCTCACGAAACTCATTGTATAACTGTGCTGCAAGTGTTTTATTATGCGCAATAATGAGAGTAGGCATCTGAACTTTTTCAATCACGTTCGCAATTGTGTAAGTTTTTCCTGAACCTGTAATCCCAAGCAAAGTTTGGCTATCCAGCCCTTTTTCTATTCCTTGAACAAGCGACTTTATTGCCTGTGGCTGGTCGCCCGCAGGACTGTATTTTGAATGTACTTTAAACCTCTTAGACATAATAAAATTTTAGCACACAATTAAATAAAGCTGCTAAAGTCTACCTAATTTCGAAGGCATTTGGCAGAAGGTCGTCAATAGTATAGACAACGGCTTGTCCATCCTCACCTTCTAAAATAATATCAATATTTTGTTTGTTTAGCCTTGCAAATTCATAAATCCATTGACGACACGCGCCACATGGCATGCAGAGCTTATTTTCAAGACTTACAATCGTAATTGAGCGAATATTACATTTTTCACCGGCTGTGATGGCTGTACCAAGGGCATTGCGCTCAGCACAAAGAGAAAGCCCGTAGCTCACATTCTCAACATTGCAACCTAAAAAATAGTCGCCATTTTCATATAAAACACAAGCACCAACATGAAAATTAGAATATGGTGCATAAGCATTGTGGGCAACCGAACGCGCCTGATCTAAAAGCCATTTGTATTCTTCTTCTTTTGTTAGTGTCATTTTTTAGTCTTCTTCTTTTATAGGTCGCAACATTATGATTGAATATAAATTTATTTGCACAAAATCATGGAATTCGTTTCTACGGTTTGGCTGACTACGATAGGTAATTTCACAATCTTTGATCGCAACGAAGCGTTTACTGCTGTTTAATATATCAGACAAAATTCTGTTTTGCTTCCCTATCTTGGGCATATACACGTAGCCTTGTATCTCATAGTCTTTTGTTACAATCAAAACCTTCTCCGACCAAAGACCTGAGACAAATTCATTTTCCGTAAATTCTTCATTACCCATTATCTTATTCCCTTATTTGTGTTTCTATTGTTGTGATAGCCCGAACAACGGCAGGTAGAACGCTAATGCCATAAATAGTACGATAACACCAATTACAACAATCAGTAATGGCTCCATCATCTTTGTCATAATATCAACGGCTTTGTCTAATTCCTGGTCGATAAAATAAACCGAATTTTCAAGCAGCTCGCTCAAACGACCTGACTGCTCACCTGTTGAAATCATAAATATTACCATTTTGGGAACAACATTTGCCGCTTTCAACGCTGTTGAGAGCTGAGCACCCTGTTGAACCTTCAGGTTTGCTTTATTTAATGCGTCACGCAAGACGCCGTTAGTTAGTGTTAAGTTTGATAAATATATACAGTCTACAATCGGTATACCAGCGTTGTATGCAACTAACAGAACCGTCAAGAAATTCGAAAAATTAGATTTAAGTATTAGGTTATTAATTAACGGAACTTTAAGTGCCGCTTTATCAATAATAGCTCTTGATGGCGGCCAGGAAACAGATTTAAGCATTAAAAAGACCGAACCCACGGTAACCGCAATGTATACGTACCAATATTTAATAATACTTTCACCTAAAGAAATACACATTTGTGTTATAGGTGGAAGCTCACGGCCGGTTTGCGCAAAAGTTTCAGCGAATTTTGGAAAAACGAAAATAACCATAACTAAAACGATTACAACTGCCAAAACCATAACGAATACAGGATATAACAGAGCACTGATTACTTTGCCTTTTGTTGCAGATTGTTTTTTCAACAAATCCGACAACCTGCCAAGGGTTTTGTCCATTTCCCCTGAATCTTCACCGGCTTTTACAAGACCGGCATAAATTTTGTCAAAAACTTGAGGATATTTAGCAACTGTACCTGCGAAAGTGCCACCCTCAAGAATTTCTTGTCTGACGGTCTGCGCCATTGTGCGCACACGTGCAGAAGTTGCGTCATTACTAATAAAAATTAAGCTTTCAATGATCGGTACACCCGCTGCGTTTAAAGTCTGAAAAGTTTGAGTAAAGTCGATTTTTTCAGTGAGTGACAGCGAACTGAGCTTGGTCTGAGCTGGTCCTTTTGCGGGCTGTAGTCTTACATTAGTATAGCCAAGGGATTTCACCTTAATCAGAGCCTCACGTTGGCTTTTCGCCTCAATGTTGCCCTTTGCTTTTTCTTTACTACCTTTTTTATTTGCTACGTAATTATAAAACCCCATCAAATCCCTCGCTAATCTTGTACCGGACCTAATACACGGATATATTCAGAAATGGCAGTTTCCCCGCGTATAATATGGCTCAAACACGATTGTTGTAAAGTTTTCATACCCATACTAATAGCAGCTTCCTCGATTTGGATATCATGCACGCCATTAGCAATTAATTTTTTTAACTCTTTGTTCATTAAAAGTATTTCATACACGCCCAAACGACCTGCGTAACCGTCAAAGTTACATTTTACGCACCCACCCGGCTTGTATATATCTTGTTTCATGAATTTTTGTACTTCTTCCTCGCCAAGAATAACGCTGCGTGCCTCTTCCTCGGTTGGCAAAACTTTTACCTTGCAAAGAGGACATAAACGTCTAACCAGACGTTGAGCGATAATACCCGTAAGAGTTGAAGCAACAAGATATTCTTTTGCACCCATCTCAATTAAACGTGAAACCGTTGCGGCAGCAGAGTTTGTGTGGACTGTACTTAATACTAAGTGACCTGTTAACGACGCTGCAATAGCAGTTTCAAGTGTTTCGTAGTCACGAATCTCACCAACTAATATAATGTCAGGGTCTTGTCTCAAAATTGCGCGCATACAAGATGCAAACGTAATACCAGCTTTAGCGTTAATTTGAGATTGGTTAATACCATCAATCTTAATCTCGACAGGATCCTCAATTGTTGTGATATTGACTTTTTCATCATTCAAAGATTTCAATATAGAGTACAAAGTCGTTGTTTTACCACTACCTGTAGGACCTGTAGCCAGAATAATGCCGTTTGGTGTCGCTGTCATCTTCTTAATTTTCACCAAATCTTCAGCAGTACCACCAACCAATTTTATGTCTTTATCAGCAGCATTCAAACTCACTGCTGGCGCTAGGATACGGATTACCATCTTTTCTTTTCCGGCAACCGGCAGCGTATTAATACGGAAGTCAAACTCTTTGCCACCGTATTTCAATGTAAACGTACCATCCTGTGCTCTTCTGTGCTCTGCAATATTCATTCTCGATAATACCTTGAAACGGGTAATTATCGATTGCTCTGTTCTCTCAGGCAGCTGGAACATCTCTCTTAAAATACCGTCTGTTCTATAACGCACAACATAGTGTGTTAATCGTGGCTCAATGTGGATGTCACTCGCTTTGATATCAATCGCGTCTGTAATGATTTTATTCGCAAATTTTGCAACAATCCCGCTCTCATCTTGAAGCTCACGCTCAACCTGCTCAAATAAAGATTCTTCATACTCAACCTCAGAAGTCTCTTTTTTCATCTTGCGCATTATTTCATTGGTTTCACTCGTTGATTTGCTGTAATAAGTTTGCAAACACGATTCAAACTCAATGTGCGTGATAATCATTGCACGAACTTTTTGCCCGGTTAAGTAAATAATATCGTTCAAAACACGTTTATTATTAGGATCAACCATACCCACAACAAAGATTTGTCCGTTACTGCGTATAGGCAAAACTTTATGTGCTCTGATAAAATCTTCAGGTAGTGATTTGAGCAATTTTGGGTCAAGCTTCAAATCAGAAGATGCTAAAACCTCAGTTCCTTGCTGAGTTGCCAGCACGTCTTTTAATTTTTCAATCGCAATAAAACCAAGCTTAACAAGAACAGAACCTATAGGCTCTTTGCTAGTTTTGGATTCTTGTAATGCCATTTGCAACTGTTCTTCAGTGATTAATCCCTGTTCAACAAGCAAATCACCAACACGTTTTTTAGGCTGACCCTCTGCGGGTGCGGCGCTTTGTTTGGCGCTTTGTTCAGCCAGAATTTCCTTCAATTGATTTCCTGAAACCGTACCATCAGCAACCAAAACATCCCCGAGCAATTTATTTTGCATTTGGGCATTTTTGATAGCAACACTTAGTTGTTCTTTTGTAATAAGATTTTTAGCAAGTAATATATCACCAATTCTGTTGCCAAGAGAGCTTACACTAACATTAGCGCTCTCGTCTTTTTCTTTTCTTGTTATGGTTTCAATCTGAGAGCAATATTTGCCTGTGTAATAAGAAAATAAATCCTTATATTCGGCTTGAGAAACAGCTATTGTTTTAACAGGCATTTGAACTTTGGACTCAATAAACGGCATTGCATTACCCGCGAAAAAGTTATCTGTTACAACGATATACAGCGAACCGTTTTGTTTATCAAGTGGCACAAAATGAAACCGAGTCAATTCTGCAAGGCTAAAAACTTGCGCTATTTCTTCATTTATTTTGTTTTTTAATTTTGGTAAAACGTTACTAGACATTGGTTTACTTCATTATAGGTGTAGTGACATGTAATAGTATCAATGATAAATACGATATTTACATTAACATATTACCTTAAACATATTTATTTGTTAGATATTACAGGCATAATATTACGTAATGTTACAACTGTAATATTACAGATTGGTTCCTGAATTCCCGACTATATCTTCATTGTCCTTGATAATACGAGGCGTAATGAGAATAACAAGCTCTTGTTTGTTGTTGGTTGTAGTAGAGTTTCTGAACAACATACCCACAACAGGTAAGTCACCCAAGAGAGGCGTTTTCGATACTGTTTTTGCTTCGTATTCTTGGACTAAACCACCGATTACCAGCGTTTCACCATCTTTTATTCTTAAGTTGCTTAATTCCAAATTACGTCTTTTAAGAAGAGTAGCTACCAACTCAGGCCCGGTCGGAGTCTGAGCATACAAGCTTTCAGAAACAGTTGCATATTCAGGTTTCAAATTCAATGAAACATATCCATCAGGGCTGATAAACGGCACTATTTGAATTTTCATACCATTATCATTCGCAATATTATAAGTTTTTTGTGTTGTCCCCATAAGTGAGCCCGTATTTTGCAGTACTTGGCTTTGAACTGATTTTACATAGTCAGAGCTCAGATCAATCAGGGACTGTTTGCCATTCGTAACAACAATCTTAGGATTAGATAGTACGCGGCCTTTACCGTTTTGTACTACATAATTCAAACTTTGTGTTATAGCCGCAGGTTGACCGTATCTGAACGCTTCTGCCTGTGTGCCAACACTTGGTGGCGTGAACGAAGGAGGTTCAGGCATTGCACTTGGTGTATCACTCTTAGCTGCTTGTTCTTTCCAGGCAGGTAACGTAATATTTGTATAAGTATCATAATCATGCAAATACTGTGAGTAGTCAGAATAATACTTTGTAACATCAGACGGGTTTTCTAAAACCAACCCTCTGAGGAATGGACCATAGTTTAAGTGAGAGTAATCAGTAAGGTTGTTTACACTTTTCCAAAAAATAGGATAGCTTTCGGCTGTTTTTATACCATCACCACCGATTGAACCTGTGAAGAAGTTGGAATATATATTCCAGGTATTAGAAAATTCTTTAGAGCCACTCTCGTTCAATTCAACGATTGATATTTCGATATAAGCTTGAGGTTGTTTTCTGTCATTATGTGCAATAAAATCGCTTATCAGCTGAATTTGCTCAGGTGAACCACCTACAACCTGCACATTACCAATACCAGGTAGATATGAAATAGTCATAGAGTTACCCTGAATGTCGTACAGCTCACCTTCTTTTAAGTTTTTAGCATCAACAATTTGTGAAGTGTTGCCGGCATTTTTACCTTTAACATTTTGCTTATCAATGGTACAAGCTTTATACGCACCACCTAGTTTCACATCTCCTTCCCATGCGGAGTTTGTGCCGGTGTTGTTATTTTCTGCATCAATACCAAATAAAGTTGTACAAAGCATTGCAGCCATTTCTTTTGGTGTTGTATGGTTTACTTTATATGTCGAAATAAGGGGTTTTACATCTATTTTTGAAAGAATTTTTTGTGCAACTCTGAAATCTTCATCTGTACCAAGTAATATTAACTCATTTCTTACAGGGTTGCTGGTTGCGATACTAGAATTAGACAGACCGGGTCTGCTTTTTTTAAATACGTTAGCATTTAAAAAATCCGCCGCACTTTGTGAATAAATATATTTTAGAGGAATCACCGAAAGTTGTCTTTTTGTGACATCCATTTTTTTAGCGTCTTCATTAGGCATAATCAATACAGTGTCGCCATCAACAACATATGTTAATTCAGCCATTTGAGTTATCATACGGATAGCGTCACCCAAAGGTACATTTACTAAATCCATTGTAATGTTGCCTTTAACTTTTTCGTGGAAAACAACATTCAAACCGGCTTTATCAGCAAACATTCTGATTGCTTGTTTAACATCTGATTCGCGCAAACTCACCGTTATGGGCTGCGTGCTGTGAGCAAATACCGCTTCACCTTCAAGCTTAACGTTTGTAGAAGCTGCGCCTCTCAAAGTCGGACGGCCATCACTGTATGCCTGCACTCCGGCAACATTCGTCAAACAAAATATTAACAGTAATGTGAACGCTCCTGCAATTGTTCCTTTATTATTTCTTTCAAACATTTTATATAGCTCCTACTTATTATTTTCCGTTAATTACTATTACACCACGTGATGCAGGGCGATATGCTCCACCGAAAGTGTTATTACTGGTGTTGCTGTTAAAATTCAGCCCTTTTTGGGACATCATATCAACAGGTATCAATTCTTTGGCCATTACGTCATTCATTTGGTTATAATTATATTTAGCAACTGATTCCGATGGAGCAGTAGTTACTGCCTGACCAATGTTGGCTTTGAAAACATTATTACCTGTTTTTATAACAACTTCGTTTCTTGTTATATCAACAATTTTACATCCTTCAACAACATCGCCTTTGTGTACCAAATGATCCACTTTGCCGGCCTTTATAATAGCCGAAGGACGAACTGTGTCATAAAGTATACCGCTCACCGTTATTTGTGTTAACTCATTTAGCCTGTCTAAATCAGCCATTTCATATGATGGCACGGCAGGTGCCAATGGATAATCATTAATATCTGCACTTACAGTCGGCATACGGTATCCGATAGGATAAAAAGGCTCAGAACGCCCCCCCATTCTTACAGGAACTGCGACTTGACCATCTTGGGTTTTATTCAAATCCACAGCAACTTGTGTTGGAGGTGCGACAACTGCCACTGAAACAGGTTTTTCAGGTGCTGCTTGACCAGGCACAGGCTGTTCAGGCTTATCTGCAAGAGGCTGATCTAGTGGAGGTCTTTGCCCGTCAGGGTCACCACCTTGCTTAACCGCATCAGCGAAGAAATCATCCGTTTCTTTTTGAACAGCTATATCCTCAATTGTTTTTTGAGGTTGTGCCGGAGCCGGCTCAAACCAGGCCATTACATCAAATGTGCCCTTGAATACGTATGTTGCTCCCGCAACACCACCCAACGCCATTATCATAAGCAATAATATAATAAATAAGGCCGAAGGCGATTTTTTCTTTGATGCTTGCTGCGCTGCGTATGCAACTGCACCAACAGGGGCTTCTTCGTAGTAGGCTTCCTCACCTGTTGCATAAGTTTCGCCACCTGAATACTGCATGTCATCGTACGTTGTGTCTGCATCAGCATATAATGACGCCTCGTCATACGACGACCCATCACTATAAGCGGCGTCACTGTACAAATTCTCTTCTGAGTATGCCGCGTCGTCATAGGAAGCATCTTCGGTGTCTTCAGTATACGAATAATTTTCGTCATAAGATGCATCATCTAATAATGATTCGCCATCCTCATCAAGTTCAAGCGACAATTCGCCGGATTCATCATCCTCTTCATAGCCGGTAAGATCTATCTCTTCCCCAAAGCTATTTTCAAAATTTTCATCATCTTCCGTATCGTACATTTATTCCCTTTTTAAAAATTTAACAGTACACGTACAGTATAACCATCAAATTTTCTCCCCGTTTAGTCTCATTAATGTATTTTTATTAGAATTATATCGTGATTAGAATTTTTAGTACAAATTGTTAAGATTTGTAAAACACATTAATATCAACTTATCTACTCTTACATATACCAGAGCCAAAGCTTGTGGCAATAAGCTCCCTTGTCAACGTCCTCACTTCCATATCATACTCGAAAATATCTTCAATATCAAGAATATTCAAGCTGTTCTTAACATTGTTAAGCATTCTCTCAATCACAATGCTGATGTCGTATAGACAGATTTTTTTATCTAAAAAAGCAAAAACTGCTTCTTCGTTGGCAGCGTTCAATGCAACAGGATACAATCCACCTGCTTTACCCGCGTCAATAGCCAGTTTAAGACAAGGAAACTTCTCTGTATCGGGTGTCTCAAAATCTAAATGCCCTATTTGCACGAAATCAAGACTATCCGTTTTAATTCCTTCAACACGCCTTGGATAACTGAGCGCAAACTGAATAGGAATATGCATACTCGGCAAACCCATTTGCGCGACCACACTCCCATCATGGTACTCAACTGCACTGTGTATAATGCTTTGAGGATGAACAACAACTTCAATATTGTCATAATTAATACCAAAAAGGTGATATGCCTCAATAATTTCCAAGCCTTTGTTCATCAAGGTAGCAGAGTCAACAGTTATTTTTTTACCCATATTCCATTTGGGATGCGCCAAAGTTTCATCAACCGTGGCTTTTTTAATATCTTCTATAGATCTATTTCTGAAAGGTCCGCCCGACGCTGTAATTATCAGCTTTCGAACATCTTTTATATTTTTATAATCATGTATGCATTGATAAATCGCTGAATGCTCACTATCTACAGGCAAAATCAGGACATTGTTTTCTTTTGCTTTCTTCATTACAATTTCGCCAGCCATAACAAGCGTTTCTTTATTAGCCAGCGCTATATCAATGCCGTTTTCAATCGCAGCAATCGTCGGTTTCAAACCTATTTTCCCCGAAACAGCTACCAAAACTAAATCATTTTCTTTATTTGATGCAACTTCTAAAAGTCCTTCATCTCCATATAAAAACTCAACATCACCAAATTCCTTCGCTAAAATAGCAGCATCTGCCTCCAAAGAAAGACAGACTTTCTTTGGATTAAATGTTTTGATTTGGGTTCTTGCTAATTCAATATTGCTCCCAGCGCTCAAAGCAATGATTTCAAACTCATTTCTCAATACAGATATAACTTCCAACGCCTGCGTTCCGATTGAACCTGTAGACCCTAATATTGTTATCTTTTTAGCCATGCTAAAAGTATATGACAAAACAAGCCCTCTGTACAAGTCTGAAAAATTGACAAAGGGAACCACTGAGCCTTTGGCAAAGTGAGTGACCCTGTCTCCGTAACCGAAGTCGTTTGTAGGCGAGCTTGCGAGCCGTACAAAAAGGCAGAGGTGAAGTGTAGTTTTTTTCAATTTGAGCAGAGGTCTCAAAACAAGCATTTAGCAAAGTAATGCCTAAAATCTACCGACATCGGCAATGAAAACAATGTTTTTTAAATTAATTATTTAAATGAACAGTACAAACAAGGAGAAAAATCATGCCACAATTTTCAACACCTTTTGCGGGAAATCATTCAGATAAAAAACTAACTAAAGAAGAACTGATACGCGCAATCAGATTCAATATCGCAGCAGAATATGAGGCCGTGCAATTGTACGAACAACTGGCTGAATCAATTGATGATAGAGCCGCAAAAAAAATCTTACACGAAATCGCCGATGACGAAAAGGTTCATGCCGGCAACTTCATGAAACTGTTGTTTATACTCGATCCTCTTGAAAAAGAATTCTACAAAGAAGGCGCCGAAGAAACAGCTGATTTGCTTGAACTAAAAGAAGAAGAAAAATAAACTACATCTTTTCAGGTGCGCTAACCGCAATTAATGAAAGTACAGCACTCAACGTAACTGCTGTGGCTTTCACAAGCGCAAGTCTTGCAATAGTCAACTCTTTGTTATCGCTCAATACACGCGAAACAGTGTAGAACTGGTGGAACGCACCCGCTAAATCTTGTGCGTAATTACACAATAAGTATGGCGCACGGTTTTTAGCCGCACCAACCACAATCGCCTTAAATTCTTCAAGCTTCAAGATCAGTCTGTGAGTGCTTTCTTTCGACTTTTCATCCTCTTGCGCCCACAAAATATCCAAGTTTTCAGGCTTAAATTCAGCAAATATTTTTGCTAATTCAGCTTCTGCAAAAATCGGCTCTAATTCTGTATTATTTTGTGTATCAATACGTTTTGAAGTTGCGTTTCTGATAATTGAACAAGCACGAGCATGCGCGTATTGCACATAAAATACAGGGTTCTCATCACTGTTCGACTTAGCCAATTCAATATCAAAATCCAATGCAGTATCAATACTGCGCATAATCATCCAGAATCGGGTCGCATCAACACCAACATCATCAATCAAATCTTGCAGCGTAATCATATTTTTGCGCTTACCCATACGCATTTGCTCGCCTTTGATAACAAGATTCACAAGCTGCCCTAAAAGCACTTCAAGCGATTTTGAATCATAACCCAGCGCATCAATCGCTGCGTTCATACGAGGAATATAACCGTGATGATCTGCACCCCATATATTTATTAATGTATTATAACCACGTTTAAGCTTGTCATAGTGATAAGCAATATCAGCTGTCAAATATGTATTCGAACCGTCAGATTTTTTGATTACTCTATCCTGATCATCTGCGAATGCCGAAGATTTAAACCAAAGCGCTCCATCCTGCTCATATAACATTCCTTTGTCTTTAAGATTTTGGACACATTTTTCAACCTCGCCACTTTCATGTAGCGCAGTTTCACTATAAAAACTATCAAAATAAGTCTCAAATTCTAACAACAACTTTTTCTGCAGCTCAAGCATATTCTTTTTACCAAAATCAGAAAGAAAATCCAGCTGTTCATCAGTCAAACCCCTGGTCAATTTTTTTGCATAATCAGCGTTTGTTTCAATAAACTTTTTAGCAGTCGGAATTAAATAATCACCGGGATAATACTTTTTAATCTCAACTTCATCAGTCGGAAAACTAATATCCACTCCCAGCTCCTGCAAAATACGTATATGCAGTGAACGTCCGAGATTCTTAATCTGAGCACCGGCATCGTTAATATAAAATTCCTGAAAAACTTCATAGCCTGAATATTTCAAGACATTCGCCAACGCACTGCCCATAGCAGCCCATCGCCCGTGTCCGATATGAAAAGGACCCGTAGGATTAGCCGATACATATTCTAATAAAACTTTTTTGCCCTCACCGGCGTTGTTTTTTGCAAAGTCTTTTCCTTTCTTCAAAATTTCAGCAATAACAGCGTTCAAAGGTTCTTTACCAAGTTTAAAATTTATAAACCCACCAACAAAATTAACTTCAAATCCGTCAAGCTGAATATTCTTTGTGATTGCTTCAGCAGTTTGCGGTGGTGACATTTTAGTATAGCGCGACAAAGACGCAACATTGACGGCAAAATCACCAAATTCCGTATTTTTAGGAACTCCAACCGATAACTCCACGCCCTCAAGCGAGGTCAATTCGCCAAGTTCCTTATTTTTTGCCATTTTTTCAATAACATTCAACGTCTGTTCTAAAATATAATCTTTTAACATAATTTCCCTTTTTAGTACTCTATTCCCTTGCGTGCTTGGACACCAATATCCCAGTAATGTTTTATCGGTCTGATTTCTGACACAAGATGTGCAAGCTCAGTGACTTTTTCATTGGCATTTCTACCAGTCAAAACAATTTCAACATCATCAGGTTTATTCTTCAAAAAATCAAGCATATCATCTAATTTTATTAAATCCAAATCAATAGCAATATTAGCTTCATCAAGGATTATCAGCTGATATTTACCCGCTTTCACAGCATTTTTGACATAAGCCCAGCCCTCTTGTACAACTTTTTTGTCTTCTTCCGTAATGTTATTTTTATAGACAATCCTGTTCAAGCCTGCTGTGATAACTTTAAAACGCTTCTTTATATCTTCACTCAAATTAGTAAAAGATACCAACTCACCGTAGTCGTCGCCGCCTTTTGTGAACATCACAAGCAGCACATTCCAGCCGCGGCCAAGTGCACGTAAGGCTAAACCTAATGATGCAGTCGTTTTACCTTTGCCATCACCTGTATAAACCTGAATGTATCCGTGTTCGCCAAATTTGGGGTTAAATAGTGAGTTTTTCTCGTTATCCATTGGTTTGACTTTGCTTTTATAATTACGTAAGCTTATCGGGGCTGAGGAAAAATCCTTGATTTTTCTTACGCCCCTGTTGTCCGGCTTTCATCCTTGCTGCCGGCTATCTCGCAGCCAGCAAGGATTTAGCACTTCCTAGGGCGGATACAAAAAAGTTCAAAAAATTGTCATTTTTTGACTTTTTCAGTATCCTTTTTATTATATGACCTACACTGATGATTGTAAAGAAACCATACAAAAGACAAAATCAGACTTACGCAGTTTTGCAAAACAAAAGCGTAAGGAAATTTTTTCATACGAAAAAAACAAAAAAATAATCGAAACAATTCACTCTTTTGACAAATATCAACAATCAAAAAATATTTTGGCATTCTACCCTCTGAAATACGAAGTTGATTTACGCGAACTTTTCATAGCCAACCCTGACAACAAAAACTGGTTTCTGCCAAAAGTCTCAGATTTTCTTCCCCCTTTGCGGGGGAAGATGTCCGAAGGACAGAAGGGGGGTGCTTTAACAGTTCACCCATTCACAAACGAAAATTCACTAAAGGTTGGCGCATTCAATATTCTTGAACCGCAGACAGAAGAGATAAAAGACTTATCCATTATTGATTTAGTTTTCGTACCTGCACTTTGTGTGGACAAAAAAGGCAACCGTCTCGGCTACGGCAAAGGATATTATGACAGGTTTTTAAGCGACTTAATTAATGGACAAATAGCCAATCCTACATTAATCGTACCGATTTTTGAAGAATTAGTTTTTGATGAAATTCCTGTGGACGAATTTGACTATAAAGTAAATCATATTATCACTGAGGATGAGATTTTTGCCACTTTAAAATTATCGTCAGATTTAGAGTAGGATGGGTTTTCCAATATATTGCTTTCGGTGCGTAAGACCACACTAAATGCTATTAGCTCTGTAAGCATAATCATCTTTGCGCTACAATTGAAGAATGATTATTAAAATTATTGCAGTCGGGAAAATTAAAGAGAACTATCATCTACAAGCGATAGAGGAGTTTCAAAAACGCCTGACGCCATATTGCAGCCTCTCGTTGGTGGAAATCCCAGCGCAAAAAATTCTCTCTGAATCGACAGAGTATTTTGAACAGTACAAAAAGAGCGAAGGTGAGAAAATTATCGCTAATATAAAACCTAATTCATATGTCATTACGCTGGAAATTGAGGGGAACCAGCTATCTTCCAAA
>JAVBNU010000020.1:0-65219 GCA_031551265.1 Candidatus Gastranaerophilaceae bacterium | reverse complement strand
CTTGCATACCCATACTATGTGATATTTTAAGCAATATGTACTATGTGCGCTTTTTATTACTTCCATGCTTTATATTATACCGCCGTCGGGCTCATTCATCCACGGCTAAAGCCGTGGTGTTCTGTCTTCGACCGCATAAAGAGAGCAATTCTGTTTTTTCTTCAGAATTGCTTTTTGCTTTTTACTTTTCGCCGTCCCGCAGCACGGTTTTTGTATCTTTTATAAAACGTTAATATGCGGGATCTCATATAAAAGTTAACTTGATGATTTCTGAGACCCCGTGTATAAACGACTCATGATAATCTGTACATCACTATGTCCGGGGCGGCAACTTACTCTTCGCCCTCCCGCAGCGCGGTTTCGGTATTTTTCATAAAACGTTAATATGCGGGATCACATAAACATAACCGGCTAGTTATGCTAGAATAAATCAATGACTAATGAGTACATTGTTTATATTTTAACTAATAAATGGAATACAACATTTTATACAGGTGTTTCTAGTAAAATAGAGCAACGACTTCACGAGCACAAAAATAAATTATATAAAAGTTTCAACGCAAAATATAATTTAACAAAATTAGTTTATTATGAATTATTCGATTCTATAGATGAAGCCAATATTCGCGAAAAACAACTTAAACGATGGCGTAAAGAGTGGAAAGTGAATTTAATTAATAAAATTAATCCACAACTTGAAGACCTAGGTGAAGAAATACTACAGTAGACTATGAGATCCCGCATATTCACGTTAAAAATAGAACACAACAGCCACGCTGCGGGACGGCGAAATTACTTACTGCCTGGGGTTGAATATTAAATATTTGTAAATTTTTAGCCTTAAGCTTAATTTAATATTAAAATTAAATATATGAAAGATAAAATTATTGAACTTTTTAAAAATAAACATAAAGATAGGTCTAAACCTAGCGAAAGCGAAGCCGTAAAGTTTTTTGACGGTTTCAACTATATCAGACTGGATAAGGATAAAAACGGCAATAATTTCAATCCTGAACATCTGGCTCATTATGCTGAGCAGACACGATACTTAGTGACCGTTATGAGGGAACATGATAATAAAACATCCTTATATAATTACGAAGTTCCTTATGAGCAGCTGACTGACTTTCTTTTGAAGTTCAAAAATAACGAATTCGACGGCCAAATTGTCGATATCGATAAATATATACCGGAAAATTTTGCTTAAAATGGAAACAACCGAACAAATTTTATATAACGTAACCAAGCCATATCAGTATATAGGCAAGGAAGTTTTATCAACGGAAAAAGATTGGGAGAATGTTGATGTCAAAATTGCACTGGCATTCCCTGACAAATACGAGGTTGGCGCAAGCAATCTAGGACAACGCATTTTATATTCAATAATTAACGAGCAAAAAAACTTTTACGCTGATAGAGCTTACGCGCCTGATGTTGATTTTAAAGAGGAATTAATAAAAAATGATTTGCCTTTGTACGGCCTAAACTCCCACAAAGGTCTTTCTGAGTTTGATTTTGTTGGTTTTTCACTGCAGTATGAGCTTGCGTATCCAACTGTTCTTAAAATGCTTGAATTAAGTAAAATTCCAATAAAGCGTTCTGAACGTGACGAATCCCACCCGATTATTGCAGCAGGCGGGCCTTGTACATTTAACCCTGTACCCATGGCTGATTTTGTTGATATATTTTTAATTGGCGATGGCGAGGAGCTGTTAATTGAGCTTTTGAGTAAATATAACGAGCTAAAAAAGCAAAAATTATCAAGAAAAAATATTTTAAAGGAACTAGCACAAATAAAAGGCGTTTTTGCACCTGAATTTTATGATTACACAAAAGTACCTGTAAAAAGACTTGTAAACGACGTGCCCGAAAAGATAGAAAAGCGTGTCGTGAATATTGCAGAATTAAATGCACCGACATCATATCCTGTGGCATATTCAACCTCAATCCATGACCGCGCAATCGTCGAAATCCGCAGAGGATGCGGGCGTATGTGTCGTTTTTGCCAGCCAGGGCACGTGACATTGCCTGTTCGTGAGCGCAAAGCAAAAGATATTATTAAAGCTACACAAGAGTTAGTAAAAAACACAGGTTACGATGAATATTCGCTACTTTCTTTGTCATCAAACGACTATACAAATATTGAAAGCGTGATAGAGGAATTAGGCTGTGGCTTTGCGCAAAAAGGTATTTCAGCATCACTGCCAAGCCAAAGAGTTGATAAATTTAGTGTAAAATTGGCTAATTTGGTACAAGAAATTCGAAAATCGACGTTAACGCTGGCGCCTGAAGCCGGTTCACAGCGTTTGAGAGATGTCATTAACAAAAATTTAACCAAAGAGCAAATTATTGATGCAGCGCTGCAGGCTTATCAAAACGGCTTTCACCAGCTTAAATTCTACTTTATTGTTGGGCTGCCAACAGAGACGTACGAGGACTTGGATGAATTAGCGGCGTTATTAGCTGAAATAAAAGAAAAAGCTAATGCGCTCAAAAAAGATAACAACATACCTCAAAGTCTTAATATCAACTGTACACTCTCTATTTTTGTGCCGAAACCATTTACGCCGTTACAGTGGCACTCTCAGCCCTCACCCGAGGAAATCATGGAAAAAATTTATTATCTAAAGGATAAGACTAAAAATTTAAAAGGAATAAGGCTAAAGTACCATGACAAGGCTGTCTCACAAATTGAAGCAGTGTTTTCAAGAGGCGGGTACGAGTTAAATACATATATTTACAATTTATACAAAAACGCCTCATATTTGGACGCCTGGGATGAGAATTTCAGTTACTCGTTGTGGACTGAAACCGCAACTCAAAGCGGAATTTCACTCAATGAACTTGCCGAGAAGCAATACAAAACGGATGAGGCCTTGAGCTGGGAGATAGTTGATGTCGGCATTAACAAACAATGGCTGGTAAACGAATATGAAAAAGCTTTAGCATCGAAAGCGTCCGTTCCTTGTGAGCAAAAGTGCACAAATTGTGATGTATGCCCGAATTTAGCGACTAAAAAAGTGATTGACGAGCCTTACACATCACAATTGACAAAATCTACAAAAACAGACGAAACCACATACAAATATAGATTGAAGCTCTCGAAAACCGGGCATTTGAAGTATTTATCCCACCTTGATTGGCAAAACACTATTTTAAAAGCATTGTATAAATCTGATTTAAAGCTGGCGTTTTCGCAGGGGTTTAATCCAATTCCAAAAATTTCATTGGGCGTTGCTTTGCCACTATTCGTTGAGAGTGAGTGTGAATTTGTTGATATTGAGCTATACGATGATTTGCAGGTGAATGCGCTTAAAGAAATTTTACAAGCTCAATTACCCAAAAATGCTCTTATAAAAAGTGTTCAACACCTTGAAAACGGCGCATTGTCGATAGATACAACAACACAATGGGCAGAGTACGAATTTATACAGCTTCAAAAAAATTCTGATTCCCCTCTTCCCAAAAAAGAAGATTTATTATATATTATAGATAAGGTTTCTTCTGATGAAAGTATTTACATTAAGAAGAAAAATAAAAAAGGTATTGAAAAAAATATTAATATTAAAGATTCGATAAAATCAGCTAAAGTTTTGGATGATGCCTCCGGCTCCCAAGCTAAGTTTAGTGTGATTTTAAAAATCGGGCAAAACGCCGACATACCCTCAATAAGACCCGATACGTTCATTAATCATTTTTATCCGAGTACCTTGTTTAAAATCAAGAAAATTAGAATGCTTGATTTTAACCTGAAAGAGTTATAAAAGTTTTATGTAAAGGAAGAACGATGACAAAATCAATTATTATCGCAGAACGCGACAACATCGCAGCAGTTATGGAAGATGGCAAAGTAAGCGAATTTTTTATACACCGAGGCGACATTTTATTAAACGACATTTATTTAGCAAAAGTAGACAACATTTTACCCAGTATTGAAGCGGCATTCGTAGATGTTGGCAGTGACAAAATGGGTTTTTTACACACCGAAGATATTATCGGAAAAGGCGCACTAAAAGACAAAATTAAACCAAAACAAAATATTATTGTACAGGTTGTAAAAGAGCCTACAGGTCACAAAGGGCCTCGTGTAACAACAGCAGTAAGTATTCCGGGTAGATTTTTGGTATTGATTCCTAACGAAATCGGTATCAACATTAGTAAAAAAATCTCTACTTCTAAAGAACGCGCAAGACTGAAGTCTGTAGTGAGTTTGTTGAAACCTGTTGGTGTAGGCGTTATCGTCAGAACCGAAGCAGAAGGCCAAAGTGAAGCAGATATTCAGGAAGATTTGGAATTACTACTCGAAAAATGGAACAGCATCGTAACAGCAGCTGAGACTGTGAGCGCGCCGAATCTTTTATATCGTGACCAAGATTTATTATACAAAGTTATACGTGAAGCGTGCTCTGAAGATATCAACGAAATTATTGTAGATACTGCGTTTGCGCTACACAGAACACAAAACTTGGTTCAAAACTGGAATCTGGGCAAAGACATTAAAGTCAGCGCCTATAAAGGAAATGACCCACTATTAGTTGCCTCAGGCATTCACAAGGAAATAAAATCTGCTTTGCAAACAAAAATAAACTTGCCAAGCGGCGCTTATATCTATATTCAGCCAACCGAAGCCTTGACTGTAGTTGACGTTAACAGCGGCAAGTTCACCAGCTCTGCGACGCAGGAAGAGACCATTTTAAAAACTAATATTGAAGCGGTTCATGAAATCGCTCGTCAGCTGCGTTTACGCAACATTGGCGGTATGATTATCATCGACTTCATCGATATGATGTCACGAGCGAATAAGCTTGCAGTAATGGAAGAACTTGAAATTGCTCTTGAGCCTGATAAAGCAAAGCCTCAGGTCGGACAGTTATCAGACTTAGGACTTGTTGAATTAACACGTCACAGACAAGGACAAACTTTGGCTGAAATTTTCACTAAAAAATGTCCACATTGCCAGGGCAATGGTCAGTTGATTGAGGAATTTCAGTTCTCTACATCAGTTGCTGACGGTGAATATCGTGCAAAAGCAGCGAAATTGAAATTGCCGGCGCACCAATTCAATAAAAATAAACAAGACAGAAACAGACAACACGGGAATCAACAACGAAATCCGAATCCCTCATTGATTGCTCAGAGCGAAGTTGAAGCGCATAAACAAGATGTTAAAAAGGAAATGGATGCCCAAAAATTAAATGACTTGATTAAAGACAAACAAAAGGGCGTTGATATCGCTGATGCAGTCATATCGTATGATATTATTGACAAAATGGCAGCACCTGAGGCAAAAAACATAGACTCAAGTATAGCTAAGAACGATGTCGCTCCTGTTTTAACAGAGCATAAGGTTGAAGCATCTGATGCGCCTGTTGCAGAAACAACAGAGTTTAATCAACCTCAAAAAAACGAAAATATAAAAAGACATAATAATCGTTTCAATAATCAGCGCAGAGGCGGCAATAACAGAAACTTCAACAACAGACCTAACCAGCAAAATATTCAACAACAGCCTCAAGTTGTAGTTGAAGAGGCACCTATACCTCAAACTCCACCACCTGCTCCCGTTGAAACCATAGATAAGCCGGCTAAATCACCTGTTGCGGTTGAAAAAGAAGAAGTTTCCAAGAAAAAACCACGTGGTGCAAAACGTAAAGCAACTGTAAAAGAACGTGCCGATAAGCCCGAAGAGAAAACGAACGAAGAATAAATGAAAAAAAATATCATTAAATTATTTATAATTTTCATATTTATTTTGAGCTTGAACGCTGCATCAGTCCAGGTTGTAAGTGCAGACATTCATACACCTAAAGTTGCTGCCGATTTGGAAACAGGCAAACACCCTAAAAAAGTATCGCGAACAAGCATAATGTTCAAAAAATTTTTAGTCGCAATGCTCTGTGTAGCGTGCTCAGGTTGTGCGATTTACTTGCTTTTGGTTTTGTACATACGTGTAAAACCCGAAAAAACTAATGACCTTGAAATGAACCTGCTTGATGAAAATTCGTTCGCGACACCGACAAATATTGACTCAGCAATAAAATTATTTCTGACACGAATGAAGTAAAATATATACTAAACAAAAAATTGTTACCCCGGGGTAGCAATTTTTTTTATGTTCTTGTTTTATACAATTATGTTAAAGATTAGTTTCAAACAATCATTAATAAGTTCAGCGACAGATAAATCGTCGTCAAAAACCGTTTCTGCACAGCCAAACAGACCTATTAATGCACAATATTCACAACAAGCAATTGAACGTAATAAAAGTGGTGAGCTTTTAGCGCAGGAAGGGCAATTTGACAAGGCTATCGCGGCGTATCGTGATGCAGTTTTGATGCAGCCTGACTATGCAGATGCGTATTTTAATTTGGCCAAAACATACAAATTCAAGGATGACTATGATAACGCTATTACCAGTTTTGAGAAATATTTAACTTTCAGCCCTGAAAATAACGAAGCCCTGACTTTACTTGGCGAATCATACAAAGAGAAGGGGCTTTATGCTAAGGCTATTGAGCTTTTTGAAAAAGCTGTGAAACTTGACAGCGAAGATGATTTTGCACAAAGAAATTTGAAAGAGGCAAATAATTATCTTAAATTTGCATACGATCCACGTAAAGCGATAGCTGAAAAAACAGCGGCGATAACAAATAATCTTCAGATAGCTAAAGTTCTATCTAAGGATTATCTAAGTAAAAATTATACACCTGATTTAGACGCAGTTGAAGTAATTTTTGGCGATACAGCAAAACTCGGAGGGTATGCAAATATTGCACAATACGAACATGCTAAACGTAAAATTACTATTACAAACGAGTTTCAATGGGCTAATCCGGCACTAACATCAGCATACTTAACTCATGAATATATACACGCAAAAGATAACGATGCATACTCTTCAATTCAAGAAGAACAGGATGCTTTCAGGATTCAGGCACAGTTTTGGCAAAAATACGGAAAGGCTATAAAGGACCCTGAAATGGATTATGTTTCAGCGCTTTATAAAGAGTCAGCATCGAAATTAGATGCGCGCGTGCGTGAAATTTATTTGATAAGAGACCCAAATATGCCGGCAACTTCGCCTAATCACCCACCAAACAGCAAACATACCCTGCTGTCGTCAAGTTTGAATAACAATTCACAACCGATTAAATCTTATGATATAATTGCATAGAGTAAATTTGAGGATTTATTATGCACACTGTATCATTCACACTGACAAGAAAAGATGTTTATTATTTTTTAGCTGCTCATTTGAAAAAGTATCCAAAGCAATACATTGGGCTTTATGCGATTACAGTGATATTTTTCTTATTTGGACTCTGGGCAGTTTATTTGTACAAAACCATTAACTACTTCAACGCGTTTTTTTTAATTTTCTCTTTTATATACATTCCTGTTGCAATTCAATTGGCGACAAATCAAACTTACAAAATAGTTAAGCCCAACGGCGAATCAAAATTAATTTTAAAAGAAAATGAGCTTGAATATCAGACTGAAATACTTTCCTCAGCCACTTATCAATGGAAAAATATTTTGGATATATCAGAACATAAAAAAGTCTATTTGCTATGGGTTACCGACCGTACTGCCTATATTGTGCCCAGGCGAATTTTTGACAATGATTGTCAAGCAGAAAGTTTTTATAAGCAAGCGTTAGAATTTTATCAAAAAGCCAAGAATCCGACTTAATCATTTTTATGGTATAACAATAGTTGGGTAAGATTATATAAATAGCAGGTTCACGTGGTATCACACATAGTTACAGCAAGCGTCATAGGAATTGACGCCTATAAAATCTCGGTAGAAGTCGATACTGTACGCTCTATCCCAAAAATTGTGATTGTCGGGCTGCCTGATTTGGCAGTAAGTGAGGCGAAAGAGCGTGTACGTTCAGCAATAAAAAATTCCGGCTTTATAATACCCACAAAAAAAATTGTAATTAATCTTGCTCCTGCTGATATTAAAAAAGAGGGGACAAACTACGATTTGGCCATGGCAATCGGAATTTTAGCCGAGGATAATGCGATTGATAACAAGGTGCTGGAAGAATTTGCATTTGTCGGCGAGTTATCACTTGATGGCTCAATACGTTCAATCAATGGCATTTTGCCAATTGTCGCCGGTTTGAAAGGTTTTGATATCAAAAAAGTTATAGTGCCTTATGACAACGCTAAAGAGGCTGCTCTAATACCTGATGTCGAGGTTTATGGCGCTAAAAATCTCGCTGAAGTAGTGAATATGTTCACTGCAGACTCAGGCCAAAATGAAGTATCAAAACCCGAAAAAGTAACAGTAGTTAATAATCAGCCGGAAGAAGCAAACAAAATCATATATGATTTCAAAGACGTAAAAGGTCAATATAAAGCGAAGAAAGCCCTAGAATTAGCTGCAGCAGGAGCCCATAACGTATTGATGGTAGGCTCACCGGGTGCCGGCAAAACTTTGTTAGCAAAGTGTTTCGCCTCAATTTTACCGCCTTTGAGTTTTGATGAGTCCATTGAATTGACAAAGATATACAGCGTTTCAGGACTGCTCACACATAATGCGCCACTGGTAAGCACGCGTCCATTTCGAATTGTGCACCATACAGCCTCGGCAATCGGTATTATTGGCGGCGGCAGCAACCCTAAGCCCGGCGAAATAACTCTTGCACACCGCGGAGTGTTATTTTTAGACGAGTTTGTTGAGTTCCCGCGTAACGTCCTAGAGGTGCTGCGTCAACCGCTTGAAGATAACGAAATAGTAATCTCGCGCTCACAGCTGCGTGTAAAGTATCCTGCAAATTTCATATTAATTGCAGCGATGAATCCTTGCCCTTGCGGTTTTTTAGGTGACAGCAAAACTCCATGTAAATGCAGTGAGTTTCAAATTACTCGTTACCGTGCAAAACTCTCAGGCCCGCTTTTAGACAGAATCGATATACACATTGATGTGCCAAGACTGAGTGGTGACGAGCTTATCAACGCTGATACAAGCGCTGAATCGTCTGAAACTATCCGTAACCGAGTCATTCAAGCGCGTGAAATTCAAGCCCTGAGATATAAAGACACAGGTTTAGTGACTAATTCAGACTTAAATTCGAAAACAATTAAAAAATTCTGCAAACTCGACGCTGAGTCAGAAAACCTATTAAAAGCTGCAGCCGGAAAATTCAACATCTCCGGCAGAGGCTTTGACCGTATTTTGAAGCTTGCCCGCACAATTGCCGACCTTGACGCCAAAGAGAATCTTACATCAGCCCATATTGCTCAAAGTTTGCAGTATCGTAATTTGGTTTAGATTCGCGCTGGTGGGCTAGCGAGCCCTCCCTACTTTACAACGCTTAATGATGGTGCGTGAGACGCACCCTACTTTACTTTTTCAGTCGAATTATTTTGGTCAGATATGATGTTTATAGGCTTGCCTGGTGTTGCAATTTTTTTCCCTTGCGTATTCCATATAAAACCAGTTCTTTTTTCACCAGTTCTTGGATTGGTGGTAACGGTAATACCTGCGCGTCCGTCTTGATACGCTTTTTGAAACGATCCAGTAACTAAATTTCCCATAGTAATTTTCTCCTCTTAACTTATATTTATATAAAAACAAAAGCGTATAAAAAATTGCGGATTCTGTTAAGAAATATTTTTTATTTATGTGAGACCGTAGCCGAAACCGTTAGTACGGTTATATTTTGAATATTTGCGGCATTCAAAGCTTTTATCATTTCGCGCATTGTAGCTCCTGTTGTCAGAATATCGTCAAATAACAGAATATTTTCGCCATTATACAAAGTTTTGTCGACAATAAACGCATCTTTCAGGTTTTCAGCACGCTCAGGTGAAGTCAGGCCGTATTGAGGTTTTGTGTCTTTGATACGTTGAATTAAACAGGTATTTACCTCACAGTCAGTCAGCCTTGCAAATTCTTCGGCAATTAAAGTCATGTGGTTATATTTACGTTTTTTTTCACGTTTTTTGTACAACGGAACAGGTACAATTATAAATTTGGCCTCAGATATTTTAAATTTTTTCCAATAGTCGTATGTAAATTGCGCCAAATATTCGGCTATTTCTCTTTGTTGGTGGTATTTTATACCTCTGATTAGTTTTTGCATGTTTTTAGCATAATAGCCTGCATGGTAGTAGTGTACGCTGTCTTGGATATCAATATCATAACTGTGGTTAAATTCTGTTTTTCGTAGTTCTTTGAAGCATTTTGAGCAGATTTTGACGTTCTCGTGCGATTTCCCGCAGAGATAACATTTTCTTTTATATATACAGTCTAATAGTTGTTTTAAAAAATTTACCATAGGATAATAATATAATAATTAGCATTTAAATTAAAGACGAGGGATTTATGTCAATTTTAATAATGATTTTACTGATAAGTTTATTGATTGTAATACACGAGGTAGGGCATTTTATCGCAGCGAGAGCGTTTGGAATAGCGGTACCGAAATTTGGTTTTGGTTTACCTTTTGGCCCTACGTTGTTCAAGACTAAAATAAAAGATACAGAAATTTTAGTGCATGCTCTTTTACTTGGTGGGTATGTTTCGTTTTTAGATGATGAGGAACACCCCGAAGTGCCTTGTGATTCGCCATTACGGTTCCAAAACAAACCTGCTTATCAGCGCGCAATCGTTGTATCGGCCGGTGTTGTTGCGAATATAATAGCTGCAATCGTTTTAGTTATGTTGACAGCAACAATTTGGGGAGCTTTACCTTCCGGCGAGAACAACGTGTATATAAATAAAATTACTGCTCCTGCAAATTCTCCTGTGTACGAAACCGGCTTAGAAGAGGGTGATTTGATATACAGTGTGAATGGTACCAGAATTACGTATCCGAGTTTTATTTCTGTGTACGCTGCGGCCAGCTACAAATTCAATCAACTGGTTACTCCCGAACGAGTCGCAAAAAAATTAGAACAACTTAAAAAATTAAACCCCGAAATAAAAGAAGGCGAAGAGATTCAACCCGGTACAAAAGTAATTCTTCCCGATACTGACTTAGAAGCGCCTATTGTATTTAGTGACGCCTATTTAAAAGGTCTAGAGCGCAACAACAATGAGCAAATCAAGTTAACAGACGAACAAACAAATTTACGCAACAAAATATACGATAGAAAAATCTTTATTACGAAGGAAGAACGTACTTTAGAGGACTTTGCGCATGCACTTTCAGACACCACGGCTCCGATGAATATCGTTGTTATACGTGACGGCAAAAAACTTGAGCTTAAGCCGCTGCTTGTCGATGAAAGCGGTAAAATTGGTATTGAGCAAGTACGTGAAGAAATTCTTATTCCGACAAAAAACTTCAAATCAATCATCGTTGAATCTATAAAATTCCTATTCAGTACAACGTATATGATGATTTTGGGTTTGATTAAGCTTTTCACCGGGCAAATACCATTCAAAGATTTGCACGGCATCATTGCCATTACTAAAATCGGTTCTGATATCATCGCGTATCAGGGGCTGTTCAAGGGCATTATCCTGACCGCAATGATTAGCATAAATCTGGCGATAATGAACTTATTGCCTATCCCTGCGTTAGATGGCGGGCATCTGTTGTTTTTAGCAATCGAAAAAATTCAAGGTAAGGCGCTCGATGAAAAAATATTGGAAAAAATATCAAGTATTTGTTTCCTGCTTTTAATAACGCTGATGTTTTTCATTTTGTTCAATGATGTGCAGGCAATTATTTCCAAAAAATTTGGATAATCGTTTATCCTTGAGGTATGACTATAGCGCAATATATGTTGTTATTTATAGATTGGATTGCATCATTTCTAACTTCAACAAAACGTTTACGAATATTGCTCTCAGGTGTCGCTTTTAATGTTTTTAACGCTGTTTCAGCAGCCTTAATATCAGCTTGATATATTTTTTCTGCTTGATTTACCATCGACTGTATACCCTCGTCGGAACCAATCGCCGTTGCTCTGTTTACCAGATTATGATAATCATTGACATACAGTGCAACATTACCGGACGTTGAACCTATCATCGAGCGAGCAGGGTCACACCATTTTTTCTCCACTTTTGCTTGATATTCATCTTTTGTGCCAAGTTGTTTTAATAGTTGTTGCGAATACTCTTGTAAGCCATTTTTTGTCTTATCCGAAGGAGTGTAGGTGTTTTTATTTTGAGTTTTGGCACCAAAAGTTGTATTCATGCTATACACGGGGGAAATTCTCATATTCTTCTCCTATTTGTTTCTTATTTGCTTAAAGTCGAAGCATAAAAATATTTGTTATTCAAATCAATGCTTTGTTACAAAACTTCATTATTTCAGGGCTTTGATTTGAGTATCAAAAAAAGTTGCGGTTGCTTCTTTGGCAGTTTTTAAATTTGTGATTTCTGCTTGCAGCCTAGCTATGCGCGCGTCTTTTTCTGTCGATGAGACTTTGCTTTTTTTGACTTCAAACATTTCCTTATATTTTGATTTAATTTGAGTGTTAATCGGGTCGATAGCGTCTTTTTTCTGTTGTTTTATTTCTTGAATCTTTTCATCTCTTAAATTTTTAGGTTCAGTTAGCTTGGCATAAGTATTCTGGACTTTTAGTTTTGTGCCAGCAAAAATACTTTCAGCATTCGCTTGAGAAATGTTTATGAACACAAGAGTCATTAATATTAAAATATATAAAAGTTTTTTATTCATAATTTTTTCCAACTTGTCGGCATGAACTATTATAATAAATTTCGCGAAGAAATAAAAGCAGTGATATTTATCACTGCTTTAAAGGATTAATAGTAGATATTACGTTACTTAAGCGCATTTATTTGTTTGTCGTAATAAGCGGCTGTTGTAGTTTCTTTGTTTTTAAGAATTTTCAGCTCTGCATTAAGTTTTTTAAGTCTTATGTTTTTATCAGCTTGCAGTAAGATTGTGCTTTTGGTAACATCATCAATTTCTTTTTCTTTAGCCTTAATTTGCTCTTTTATTGGTTTAAGAGCTTGGTTTTTTTGAGCTTGTAAATTTTTAGTTTTTTCAGCTTTGGCATTTGTTTGGGCATTTCTGCTTTCATTAACTTTTGAGTCAACTTGCTGCAGTTTATTCATAGCATTGTCATACTTATCATAAACGCTTGCTGCATTAGCTATTCCTGCTGACATAAATAATGCGACTGCTAAAAAGCTTAAAAAAAGATTTTTTTTGTTCATACAACTTCTCCTTTCGATTTAATAAGTTTTAATTTTTTCCTACTCATGTACTATAACGAAAAAAAATTTAAAAAGTTCATTCTGATATTATTTGTTTTCAAAATTACTATAACTCTTAAAATTGGGATGTAAATTAGACATGTGTTTCAAGAAAATTGTTGCACTACACGAGGTATACGCAGTGCCGCAACTTGATAATGTCAAAACTATTTGAAACGCTAATATGCGGCATCTCATAGCGCATGCGATTCTTCGGACAAGCCTCAGAATGACATTGCCGTTTCTAAAGAAAAGTTAAAGAATTATTCAAATAATAAACTTTGTTTTATAATAAGAGATGAGTTTAAATACAATATAAAATGAGAGGATTTATGAAAGCATACACATTAAAAGATATATCTGAAATTGTAGGTGGAATATTAACAGAGCTTGAAAAAGGGGTTAGTATAAACGGGATTGCACCTCCGTTGTTGGCTGATGAGAATAAATTAGCTTTGGCTCTGTCTGAAGAAGAAATCGAAAATTTATCGCATACAAATGCCAGAGCGGCACTCGTGCCGTTAGGCGCGTCGTCTGAATTAATTTCTACAATTGAAGTAGAGCGTCCTAGACTTGCGATGATGAAGCTTTTACATTTATTTTCTGTACCTGTTGATTTTACAGTGGGAGTCCATCCTACCGCGACTGTTGCTGCTGATGTTAAACTCGGTGAAAATGTCGCAATCGGTGCAAATGTGTGTATTGGTAAAGGTACTACAATTGGTAACAACACAAAAATTTTAGCAAATACTTACATCGGCAAAAATGTAAAAATTGGTGAAAATTGTTTATTCCATGCGGGGTGTAACATTGGCGATTTCGCTAAAATAGGCAATCGTGTAATTTTACAATTCAACGCTAGCATCGGCGCTGATGGCTTCAGTTTTGTTACGGAAGCTCCTGATAACATAGAAAAAGCGAAACAGGAAGGCGAAATAAAAGAAAGCAACACTCAACAAAAAATATACAAAATACCGTCAATCGGTTCCGTTGAGCTTGGCGATGATGTAGAAATCGGCGCAAATACCTGTATTGACAGGGGAACAATTCAAGATACAGTTATTGGTGCTCACACTAAAATCGATAATCTTGTGCAAATAGGGCATAACTGTAAAATCGGGCAGGCATGTATGATAGTATCACAAGTCGGTATTGCAGGCAGCTGCGTAATTGGCGACAGAGTTGTAATTGCAGGACAGGCAGGGCTTGCTGACCATCTCAAAATAGGGAATGATACGATAATTATGGCTAAAGCGGGTGTTACAAAAAGTTTCCCTGAAAAATCAATCATTCTCGGCTCACCAGCTGTTCCACGCAAAGACTTTATACGACAATTGAAAGTCATGAAACAAGCTGAGGAGTTGATACAACAATTCAAAAAATATAAGCCGCTTTTAGAAGGCTTGAATTTGAACACAGACGAGACATAGAGGACTGCTTAATGAGCGCATTATTGAAAGACAACACAATAACAGCAAACTCACTCATGGGTAATCAGCCTTGCAGTGTGACTGTGACACAGCCTGCTGAAAAAGGTATAACATTCACGCTCGCCGGGCAGACCCTAGCTGCGTCGGTTGATAATGTTGTATCCACGCAAAATTGTACAGTACTTGGCAATGAATCTGTTAAAATCGCACTAATAGAGCATTTTATGGCAGCACTGGCAATAAGCAATATCGACACATTGAACGCGAGTTTAAGCAATTATGAATTACCCATTCTAGATGGCAGTTCAAAAAATTGGGTCGAGTTTTTCAATACTCTAGACTTAAAAAAGGCTGAAAGTAAAGCCTACGCCCTCACAGAACCTGTTTATTATATTAATAATAATACAACTATCGCTGTACTTCCGGCAGAAAAATTTTCAGTTACATATTGCATTGATTTTACAAACGGAGAATTGAACAACAGATGGGTTTCTTTTGATGGCAGCAATATTGAAGAGATTACAGAAGCGCGCACATTCGGTTATTATAAAGACCTTGAGAAATTCCAAACAATGGGCTTGGCTTTAGGAGTTACGGAAGAAAATACCGTAGGGCTACTTGATGAGGGCTATACAACAGAATTACGTTCACAATATGAACCTGCAAAACATAAAATTTTAGACTTAATCGGGGATTTTTATTTAACAGGATTCAACCCGCTTAATTTGAAAGCACAAGTTATCGCAAAAAATGCAGGTCACGCATCCCATGTGGAAGTTGCTAAGATTTTAAAGACCAAGATTATTGAGGAGAAATAGAGAATGATACAAGAACAAAAAAAAGAATTGGATATACTGGAAATAATGAAGCTAATTCCGCATAGGTACCCTTTTTTGCTGCTTGATAAAATCACTGAGTATGAACCCGGAAAATATGCAAAAGGATACAAAAATTTGACGATGAATGAAGAATTTTTCCAGGGACATTTCCCGGGGAATCCTATAATGCCCGGTGTTTTGCAAATTGAAGCAATGGCTCAACTAGGCGCAGGAGCGCTTTTAACATTACCACAATATAAAGATAAATTAGTGTTATTTGCCGGAATTGATGGTGCAAGATTCAAAAATGTTGTACGCCCCGGCGACAGACTTGATATGCATACAGAGGTAGTTAAGGTTAAAGGTTCTATTATCAAGGCTCATTCGACAGCCCACGTCAATGGTAAATTGACTGTAGAAACCGATATGTTATTCTCCATGATGTAAGAAAGAAGGTTTAAAATGATACATAAAACTGCAATTATCGATGATAGTGCAATCATCGCAAAAACTGCAGAAATTGGGCCAAACGTAGTAATTGGCGCTAATGTAAAAATAGCAGACAATGTTAAAATCATTGCTAACGCTTATTTGGAGCACTGTGAAATAGGTGAAGGCACGATTATTTCACCTTTTGCAAGTATTGGTACACCACCACAGGATTTGGGGTACAAAGGCGAACCTACAAAAACTATTATCGGTAAAAACTGTGCCCTCAAAGAATATGTAACGGTGAACCGCGCGAGCGGCGAAGGAAACTCCACCATAGTGGGCGATAGATGTTTTTTAATGGCTGCTGCGCATGTTGCACATAATTGCACAGTAGGTAATGACGTTATTATGGCTAATGCTGCAATCTTAGGCGGTCATGTTATAGTCGAATATGGCGCATTTATTGGCGGAATGAGTGTCTTCCATCAAAATATTCGCATCGGTGAAATGGCTATTGTAAGCGGCTTTTCAGCAGCAAGAATGGATATTTTACCATACGTAAAAGCTGATGGTGGGCCTGCAATACCTCGAGGCATTAATTCAATAGGTTTGAAGCGCAAAGGTGTAACACCTGATGAACGGGCAAGCATTAAAGAGGCTCTCAAAATACTGACATCAGGAAATTACCTTATTAGCGATGCGGCTAATGTAATTGAAGAGACTTTGCCACAAAATAAATATACAAAACATTTTGTTGAATTTGTCAGAACGGCAAAACGCGGTCTCTCATTAAGAGAAGAAAGATAGACAGGTATTAATATGAATAAATTATGGGAAAAATACGCAAGAGTTTTAGTAGATTACTCAGTGAAGGTAGAAAAAAATGATTTGGTAATAATTCGCTCAGAAAGCTTTGAAGCGCAGCCTTTGGTGAAAGAAATTTATAAGCGCGTGCTCGAAAAGGGTGCTAATCCTATTGTAAGATGCGGAGTTGACGGTTTGCAGGAATTATTCATCAAGCATGCTGCTGATGAGCAGATTGACTATGTTGATCCTATAACAAAATTCGAATATGAGACCGCGACAAAATATATTTCAATTGGTGCGCCTTTGAACGTTAAAAATATGGCTAAAGCAGACACAAACAGGATGGCAAGACGCTCAAAAGCAACCAAAGTCTTGTCTGAAACTTTATTAAAACGGGCTGCAGCAGGTGAATTAGATTGGGTTATCGCTGATTATCCAACGCACGCTCTTGCGCAAGAGGCTAAAATGTCACTTGATGAGTATACTGAATTTTTGATTAATTCATGTTACTTACATCTGGATGACCCTGCTGAAATGTGGCGTAAAATCGACACTCGCCAACAAGTCATGGCCGACTATCTGACTAACACTTCAAAGCTCAGAGTTGTTGGTGAGCGTACAGATATTACGTTCTCAACAGCCGGCAGAAAATGGAAAAATTGTTCAGGCTCCTGTAACTTCCCTGATGGAGAAATTTATACATCGCCGGTAGAAGATAGCGCTAACGGTCATATTTATTTCGATTTCCCTGCAATATACAGAGGTAACGAGTCACATAAAATCTACCTTGAACTTGAAAACGGCAAAGTTACGAAAGCGACAGCGGAAAAAGGCGAAGAATTCTTGCTTTCTATGATTAACATGGACGAAGGTTCGTCTTACGTCGGTGAAATTGCTATCGGCACAAATGATATGATTCAAGAGGTCACAGGTAATATTTTATTTGATGAAAAAATCGGCGGTTCAATCCATATGGCATTAGGCTCATCTTACCCTGAAACAGGCGGTAAAAACGTGTCAGGCCTGCATTGGGATATCATAAAAAATATGAAAAATGGCGGCGAAATTTATGCTGATGACAAATTAATTTATCAAAATGGTAAATTTTTAGATATATTTAATTAAAAAGTAGTGCAATTTTTGTAAATTTTTATTACAATGTATAAAGCAAATAGCAAATTTTTATATTTACAAACCTTATGTAATTGACAGGAAGGTGTATTAGTAAAAAATGGACAACAGAATCAGAAGAAAACATGAACCTTTTATATTGCCTACAGTGGTTGCGACCGGCTGTGGCGCAGTAGCCGGCAGTGCGTTTGAATTGAGAAGAATCCAGTATTTGGCTAATACCACTGCAGAAAACCGGCAGGCTTTTCTAAACGACCCTTTGATTGGTTCTAGTAAAGGACTCTATACGTTTGTTTCGAAGCATTATAAAAATCCTGCATTAGCTTCCCGTGTAAACGAGATGATTGCTCAGGCAGTTACAAGCAAAGCCATGGCTTGCGCCGCTCTCGTTGGAGCCGGATATGTAGCTTATAGAGCTGCCAAAGCGCTTATTAAGACTATGACACAAGATAAAAAAGTAAATTTAGTGAACGATGATAACATCATTTAATTAATTTTTTCACTATTTTAAAAAAATAACACAAAAAAAAGGAGCAATTTTCACTACTCCTTTAAAGGTTTTACACTAGCCGAAACATCAATAACATGATTAAGTATATAAGTTTTTGACGAAAAATGCAAGCACTTATTTAGCTATATTGTAACATTGCTACATACAGCCAAAATCAGCTATAATAAAGGCATGGCAAAAGTTAAAGTAAAATGGATATGTCAAAACTGCGGGTACGAAACTGCAAAATCACTTGGGAAATGTCCCGATTGTGAAAGCTGGGCATCCTTCGTAGAGGAGGTAATCGAGGACAATAAAGGTTCTCGGGCTGCCATGCCGCAAAGTGACATAAAGGCATGCTCTATAAACGAAGTTGAGTTGAGTCATGAAATCAGATTTGTGACAGGCATGGGTGAATTTGACCGCGTGTTAGGCGGCGGGATTGTGCAAGGCTCGCTGATTCTGTTAGCAGGTGACCCCGGAATAGGAAAATCAACACTACTTTTACAGACAAGCGCAAATGTCAGCGGACAAAATCGCAAAGTTTTGTATGTTTCGGCAGAAGAATCAATATCTCAAATCAAGTTACGAGCTGACAGGCTAAAAATTGATGCGCCGAACTTGTATTTGTTCACACAAACGAATCTAGAGCTTATCAAGCAAGCTATGGCTGACACAAAGCCTGACGTTCTTATTATTGACAGTATTCAAGCTGTTTACACGAACGAGTTATCAAGCTCGCCGGGCAGCGTCTCTCAGATTCGCGAATGTACGAATATTTTGATGGATATAGCCAAAAATAAGAATATTACGGTCATTGTGGTCGGGCATGTGACAAAAGAAGGTACGATTGCAGGCCCAAAAGTTTTAGAGCACATGGTTGATACAGTTATTTATTTTGAGGGTGACAGATACAAAGCATATCGCGTTTTGCGCTGTATGAAGAACCGTTTCGGTAATACCAATGAAGTTGGTGTCTTTAACATGCTCGATAGCGGGTTGTGCGAAGTAAGCAACCCCAGTGAGATGTTTTTGCATGAACGCACTCAGAATGTTACACCTGGCAGCGTTGTAATAGCTACAAACGAGGGAACGCGTCCGTTGCTACTCGAAATACAGGCGCTCGTTGGCAGCACTCCTTATCCGTCGCCCAGACGCGTATCAAATGGTATAGATTATAACAGACTGTTACAAATATTAGCAGTTCTTGAAAAACGAATCGGGTTAAACCTCTCAAAACAGGATGTTTATGTCAATGTTATCGGCGGCATGGAGATTGACGAACCTGCTGCAGATTTAGGTGTTGCGCTTGCTGTTGCGACATGCGCGCGTGATGTGATTGTCAGTCCGGATACTGTAATAACAGGTGAAATCGGTTTATCAGGCGAAATTCGTCCGATTTGTAATCTTGAAAAGCGTATTAAGGAAGCTGAAAAACTTGGATTCAAAAAAATTATTATTCCTCAGTCGAATCTTGATAAAAAACAAAAATTTGATATTGAAATAATTGAAGTTTCAAGACTGATTGATGCAATCACCTCATGCGTTCATAAGTAAATAAATGACTTAAAATAAGCATGATGAAACTTGTTGCATACTCATTTGTCAAGAAAAACTTTTAAAAAAATTTACTTATTTTCATTAAAATAACTTCATTAAGATTTCTTAATTTGAATTTTATACGTGATAACCGAGGGCATGGTAATATGTTAAAATTTGCAACAATAAATTAGCTTGTAATGTTCGTTTGAATAGGTATTATAAGAATACAAAGAGAGAGGGGAATGCGAAAGAGGGGTGATGGTTAAGTCGAGTTAGAGAACGGAATTAGAAGAAGAGAAAAAACGAAAAATTAAAGTTAAAAAATACAAATAAAAATGCGAATACAAAATACAACAATTACAACAATCCATTACACATAACACTACAAAAAACACCAAAAATAGGTCAGAGTGCTATTAGACACTATATAAAATAGCTTTTGGGAGGAGAATTGGGGATAATTTATGAAAAGACTTAAAATTAAGTCTTTTTTATTTTGCGAGAAATTTTAATTTTTTTGTATAATAATTTTATTATGAGACTAGACAAATTTTTAAAAGTATCACGTTTAATAAAGCGCCGTACTGTTGCCAACGAAGTATCGACACAGGGGCGTATTTTGGTGAATGGCAACGTTGCCAAGCCGTCTAAGGTGCTCAAAGAAGGCGACACCATAACTATTGAGAGCTACAATAAGGTCACAACAGTCAAGGTCACAAAAATCCCGACATCAAACATGCCGGGAGAATACTATGAGGTTATTGAATAGTAAATTTAGTGATGATGGTTGTGATTATGGTCATGCAGAGGGTTGCCCTCATGCGTATGATATTCTAATTTTATAGTGTTATTAGTATGTGTGTGTTGGTGGTTATGTCCATGCTCAGGCTCATGGTCATGATGATGTGCATCGCCTGTGTCGTGGAGTAGGTCGTGGAGTTTTTTCTTAAATTCGTCTCCTAAACTAAAGCGTTTTGCGCGTGCATCAATAGATTTGAGTATTTCCATCGATTCGGATTGATGTTCTCTTAGTTTTTCACCCATTTGTGAAACCCCGACTAATTGTGCATATGTGCCGTCGCCAAAAGCTTTATCAATAGCTTCAACACCTAGTTGAATAAGTTCATCTACTTTATCTCTGTTTTCTTGTGTCATTTTATGTTTATTACGTTTAGCTTGTTCGATTAATATCGCCATTGAATGAATTTGCAGGCTACCAGCGGCTTGTTCATTCATTTCGGGCGAGAACTTTGGATTTTTCATTTTAAATTTTTCTATATTTGTCATTGAGATTAGGCATTGAATAGAATCACCGAAAACAGGGCTTTCATCCATTGTTTTTTGCAGCTCTACATTATTTAAAACAGTCCAGAGTGGTATAAATTCAGCGACGCCTTTTTGTTTATTAGCAAAATTCAATAAAAACTTCGTGGCAGTTTCACTAGCTTCTTGATCGAGTTTGTTGAGTTCAGTTTGTTTCTTTTTTAGTTCTATAGCTGCTCGCATTTCTTGTATTTGGGTATTAAAAAGTTGTGAACACTCGCTGCTAACTCGATTATGCAAATTACACCAGCCAAAAGTTATTTGGCTGCGCTCGAAAGTGTCATTTTTCAGTTTTGGCAAACTGAATTTTTGAGTGTTACCAGAGGCCGAATTATAGGGAGAGAAATAGGATTGTAAAATTTTCATTTATTTATTCCTTACATTTTGTTTTTGTAGTATTCATCAATAATTTTACGCATTTCAAAATCAATTTTGCGTTTAGCATAAAGTTCCGTGGCATAAGTTTTCAGTGGATAAGTTTTTTCAGGGCCGTCAAAAATTATCGGTCTTGTTTGGGGGTGATTAAGCAGCTCATGCGCAAATTCTTTTAAGTTGTTAATCATTACACGCTGGAGTGGCGTCTCGCCGTGTTTATTTTTAATATTCGGATTTATATTATTCTTGTGCTCATATTTTCTGTTCAGATTCGGGCTTGTGAGCAACATTTTGAATACGTCAATATTTTCTGCCTTAATCGCTGAATCTAAATAGGAAGTTGTATTTTCGTAGAACAATATGTTCGGGTTCAGGTCAGGGTGTTCGATAAGTGCTTTAAGCAGCTTTTTATCTGCCTGCATTTCCATCGCGGCCAACAAGGGCGTGTGACCGTTGCCTTGAATCATCTCGTTAATCGGAAATCCTTGTTTCTGCGTCTGCGCTATCGCAGCATCATATTTCCTCGCCTCCAAATTCTCAGCGAATTTTTGAAGTTCATTACCTGTAAAGCTGATGTATACGGGGTTGGACGCATAATGTATGCGGCGGGCGTTTAGTGTGTTAGCTGTAAAGTTTGTTATTTTCATAATTTTCACCTATAAAGTTGATTGTAAGTACGCTATATATGCTTGTTTGACCTCGGGGTCAGTTATGTGTTTTCCGGGGGTTTTGCCTTCATTATCTTGAGCCATAATGTCAGGATTTTGTGAGAGTAAAAGCAATAATGCAAATTTGCTTTGATATTTGCAGGCATAATGCAAAAGTCGTTGTTTGTTGTTGTCAGGCAACTCTATATCAGGTTTTTGCTCTAATATAAATTTGAATTTTGCTAAACATGTACGGGTTTCGTTTGGATTGTTGCATTTGCTGATAGATTCAATTGCCAGCATGGCAGGAGTTTGTCCTTTGCTGTTTGGGATATCAATATTTTGGATTTTCTCGTTAGCAATGGATATGCCTTCTTTGGCATAGCCGCTTTTTGAAAGCGCGCAGATATGCATGGCTGTGTTACCATCAGCGTCCAATGGTCTTGCAAAATCGAAATTATCTTCACGCATAATTGCTAAAAATTCTTGCATTGGCGTGTCGTGGTCAGTGGTATCATTTGAGATCATTTTTGTGATTGCAGCACTTATTTTTTGATTTCGTTCTGCATCTATACGTGCTTGTTCTTCTTCCAGAGCAATGCGTTTTAGTTCGTCTCTTTTTGCGCGCTGAAGTCTTACTTCGGCTCTTGCTTGTTCACATTTTTTATGTGCATCTTCGCGTCCGCCGCCCTCGTAGCCCCTTAATATGGCAGCTACTTCTTTTGCTTTTTCCGAGTCTTTATGCCAACACCCCACAGACATGTATGCAGGAAGGTCACAATCATGATGTCTATAATCAGGATGGTCTAGAACATTAAAATCAGGGTTATTTCCTAAAACAGCTTTTAAATGTTCAATCATCACATTTTTGGCAAGTACAGGTATAGGATGGCGTATGGGTTGGAAAGGGCCATGTGCTTTTTTATTAGCCTTAAAACCTTCAAGCTGCACGAGTGCCGCACAAGCTTCCGACAGATCATGTTTTGGTATGCGGTTCCAGCTTGCATCTTTAACTTTACAAATCATTGCCATAAGTGGGTTTGAATACTGATAAGAATCAAAATAAAATTCTCTGTTAGGTCTAAAATTCTCATCTTTAATATATTCAACAAGTTTTTTGACATCAGATTCGTCTTTTCTCATTTCTTGCTCAAATTTAGCGTTCGGGGATAGCGTAAATTGGTCATCTTTACCTATTTTTTTCAAATAGTTCGCTACTATGTCATACGCTTTAAAGGCATGTGCATATTCAAGCACATTTGGATAGTCATCAGTATCCCAAGGGAGGGGAATATCAATAATTTCAACATCATCACGGTTTTCAAGTAACATTTTCAGATATTTGAGACCTTTGCCTTGTTGACTTTGAAGTAAATTTGTCACAATATGCTGTTTTTCTCCTTCATGAGTTATGAGAATATTCGGGTTCAATTCGGGATTTTTACATATAGGTTCTATGTAGGGTGATACAAGGCCACCGCCAAGATAGCAATCATATCGTTGGCATAATCCAAAAAGTTTAGTCATTAGTTCTTTTTGTTCATCGTATTCGGTGCCGAACGAGATTTGTGCGGCGTTGGCGATTGCAAGTGGGGAGTGGTTGAGGTTGGTGTTTTTAGAGTTCCCCTCACCCCAGCCAGACCTCTCACAAAACGCAACATTCAGTTGCCTTTTGTTCGGCAGAGTCCCGCAAGGGGGGCAAGAAAAGCTATTTGATTGTGAGATTTGTTGGATTTTCATTTTTTAGTCCTTTTTTGAAGCTTTGTATTGTTCAAGCATTTGTTTGATGAGCGAGTCGTTGAGTTCGCCGGCGTAGTCTTCGAGATTGAGACCGTTGCTGTCGTTAATGGTTAAATCGGGGTTCAATTCTAAAATGAATTTGAAAATACCGTAGCAAATGCGTCTTTCGTCTTTGTTTTCGCAGGTTCCGATTGACTCAAGTGCGAGCATAGCGGGTGTTTGACCTTTGGCGTTTTTGACGTCAATATTTTTGATTTTTTCATTGGATAATGAAATTAGTTCTTTTGAGCGCGGATTTTTCATTGTGACGGCAGTGTGGATAAGCAGATTGCCTTGTATGTCCTTGGTTAAAACATTAAATTGAGGTGCTTTTAGGAACTCGAACAACTCGTCAATACTCAATTCAGAATAGTCGTTTTGTTTGTACAAGCGCGGTAAAAAGAGACCGCCAGCGTTAACGTATTTTTCGGCAGCTTTTTGTCTGCCGCCATGTTCTTCGTAATCGCGGAGTAATTTTGCTAAGTCTTTTTTGCCTTTTTGTTCAGCCAGTTCAATCATGTTTACTTCACCATACTCAGTTGGGGCATCTACGACTTTCACATGAGGGTTATTCTCAAGTATTTTTCGGAGATTGATTGCAGCAGCATTCAAATTTTGAGTAATTATATACTCAAGCAGGTAGGTACTTTTTGCAGTGTCGTTAAGCGGCAAATTTGGATTAAATGTTTTATGTCTTGCTAAATCTGCTACTTCATCTGATAGGAATACTGTTTTATTGTCATGCCTTAAAAGACAAAACATTGGTGTAAATGAAGAACGACCAACGGTAGCGTTCGGCTCAAAGTCAGGCATTTTAATCGCTTTAGCGATTTTTTCTGGATTTGGGACTTTATTTTTGCGTTCAAATTCATCTGCAAATAGTATCGCAGGGGAGATTTGATTTTTTTCATAATAGCTTATTAATTCGCTTTTCAGAGGGTTTGTTGAATATTTAAAATGCTCAGGTATTTTTTTAATAATATTTAGGTCGACATTAGGATTGTTATTCAATATCACCTTGTAGTAATCAAAGATATATTTTGCAGTATGATTGCGCATTCCAAGAATATTATATAAGTCGAGTCCGTCTTGCTCTTGCGTGGAAAGTTTATTTATATCAATGGCAGGGTGTTTAACAAGTGCAGCGACAACTTTTGAGAAGTCAGGCTCAGGTTCTTCTTGTAAGCAAATAAAATGCAGCAAGGTGAATTCTCCGAGAGGAGCATTCGGGGGAAAACAACAAGGCCTATATGCAATTGTTGCGTTAGGATCAAATCCCTCTTTGTTAATATAATAAATTAGTTTTTCAGTATTTTTCTGTTGTTGACGACGAATTTTCATTGCAAATAAATCATGAGGAGGTAAACCCAGTTTTTCCAAGTGGTCAAGCAGTTTATCTTCATATATTGAAATAGCATAGGGATTATACGATGCAATTTCATTATACAACTCAACAGCCTTACTTATAGGGTAATTAGAACAATTTTCCAGAACGATATTAAATATCTGCTGTTCCCATTCTTTAGGGTCAATTCTCTTATCATCACGCTTATACACAGGTACGATTTCAGACAATATTCTGTATTCTGTGCCATTGTCACAAATTGCCGGTATACACGGGTCTGTATCAGGGTGAGCAGCTATTGTTCGAAAAACAGGTACTAATTGTTTCATTATTTTTTGAGAATCACCCCAACATTTAATACGCGAAAAAACGACAAACAGAGGAGGTGCCATCACATTTTCCCAGGTGTCCTGCATATATCGGCCATAGTTGTGAGAATGTATGCATTTTAATGGTTTATTTGGTCTAAAATCTTCGTCATTTATGTAGTTAAGAAGTTTTTTAACATTAGGATTAGGTTTAAGTATTTCTTCTGCAAATAAGTCGTTAGGTGAATTTAGTTCGACAGAGCCAAAGGAGATTTTTGCCGCGTTAGCGATTGCAAGTGGGGAGTGGTTGAGGTTGGTGTTTCGTTCGTTTACTTTTGAATAGAGTTCATTGTGATTGGAATTATCAAAAAGACCCCTCACCCCAACCCTCTCCCGCAAGGGGCGAGGGAGCTGCTCAATATTAGATTGTGAGATTTGTTGGATTTTCATTTTTAGTCCTTTTTTGAGGCTTTGTATTGTTCAAGCATTTGTTTTACGAGCGGGTCGTTGAGTTCGCCGGCGTAGTCGTCGAGGTTGAGGCCGTTGTTGTCGTTAAGGGTTAAAACGGGGTTCAAATATAAAATGAATTTAAAAATACCGTAACAAATGCGTCTTTCGTCTTTGTTTTCGCAGGTTCCGATTGATTCGAGTGCGAGCATAGCGGGTGTTTGACCTTTGGCGTTTTTGACGTCAATATTTTTGATTTTTTCATTGGATAACGAAATTAGTTCTTTTGAGCGCGGATTTTTCATTGTGACGGCGGTGTGGATGAGCAGGTTGCCTTGTGCGTCTTTGGCAATTGTTACATCAAAAGTAGGAAGCTTTAGGAAGTCCAGAAGTTCTTCAATACTAAGTTCAGAATAGTTATTTAGTTTAAACATGTGGGATTGGTAGACGCCGCCTGTTTTTTTGTATTTTTCGGCAGCTTTTTGTCTGCCGCCACGTTCTTCATAGTTTCTGAGGAGTTCTGCTAAATCATTTTTGCCTTTTTGTTCAGCCAGTTCTAACATGTTCGTTCTCTGCCCTTCTTTGGTTGGCGCGTCGATAACTCTGACATTTGGGTTGTTTTCGAGTATTTTACGTAGATTGACTGCAGCTGATTTTAAATCTCCATTGACGAGGTATTCAAGCAGGTAAGTTTTTTGAGTCTGCTGATTAACGCCAAGAGAGATATTAGGATCAAAATCAGGATGCTTTGCTAAATCCGCAATTTCATCGGCTAAAAATAGTTTTTCGTTATCATGCACTAAAAGCATAAGCATAGGAGTCATTTTTGAGTAATCTCGAAGTGGCGAATCAAAGGTTTCATTGGGCTTAAAAGTACGTAATTTGACAATTTTAGCGAGTTTATCTTGATTAGGCAGCTTAAATGTATCTTCAAATTCATCCCAGAAAAATGCGTTTACATTAGCTTGATGCTCTTCATAGTACTTTTTAACTTTTTCGAACAGCTCAGCATATCTTTCCCATCCATATCTTTCCCATCCTTTTAAGGAATGTATTAATGATTGAACTTCATTGATATCAATGTCATGGCGGTTATCAAGAGCTATCATAAGATACTTATCACAATAACCTGAATATCGGTCTTCAGATCTGGCAAAGCCAAAGTCTGCTATATGAGTCTTTTTCTTATAAAGCTTACCGGTTTTATTGATATCTATACCAGGATGATTGACTAGTGCAGCTACAACGTCAGACATGTCAGTATCATTTTGTCTATAGCCTAGGTGGCAAATTTCATGAAGCAAAGGAAGTTCATAGGGGTATTTATTATCAACAACTACATAGTTCGGGTCAAACCCTTCTTTTTGGACGTATCCAACTAGTCTTTCGATATCCGGGGCAGTCTCATTAAATTCGTACGTAAATAATTCGTTTGCTGAGATACCGTTGCGCTCCATATAATCCAAAAGTTTGTGAGAAGAAGCACGATTATGGGACATTTTCCACATTTTATTTATATCTTCCATTGTAAAGTTTTGAGAATTTTCTAAAAAAACGTCCAGCAACTGACAAGCACACTCATTGTCCCGAACGAGGCGATATTTAATGTCTAACGCTTTACGAAAATCGTCACGAAGGGTATAACTTGAATTATCACTAATTATTGTTCCGTCTACCGGCAAAAAGGGCATTGTATCCGGATGTTTCATAACATCTCTAAATACAGGTAATAAGTGGGTATAGCCTGTTTTATCCTCATAACATTTTTCAATTTTCAATAATAGCGCATAAACCGGCGGCATTGTCATATCATATTCACGGGACGAATTAGCAAAGTTGTCTAATTTAATTACAGCGTTACCTTTTAGCATTCTGTTCGGTTTGAAATCATCGTCATTTACGTATTGTAAAAGTTTTTCAGCATCGGGGTTTTCTTTAGAAATTTCTTCGGCGAACAGGTCGTTTGGTGTTTTTGAGTCATCTGAGCCGAACGAGATTTTTGCGGCATTGGCGATTGCAATGGGAGAGTGGTTGAGGTTGGTGATTCTTTCGTTTATTTTTGGAGAGAGTTCATTGTGGTTCGGATTTTCAAAAAGACCCCTCACCCCAACCCTCTCCCGCAAGGGGCGAGGGAGCTGTTCAAGATTTGCTGGTGAGATTTGTTGGATTTTCATGTTTTTATTTCCTTACATATCTTTTGCCTGGGCAGCGAGCTGGCTGACTATCGGGTCATCGAGACTGCGGACGTACACATTGAGACTTCTGCCAAGATTGTCTTTAGCGTTGAAATTAGGGGCTAATTGAAAAATAAATTTGATATTACTGTAGCAAACACGTTTTTCTTGAGGGGTTTGGCAATTTTTGAGGTTTTCAACGGCAAGCATTGCCGGTGTTTTGCCCTCGTTGTTTTTAATATCAATATCATTAATTTTTCCGTGAGCTAATGAAAACAGCTCTTTCGCGCGTGGGTCTTTTGAAAGTGCGGCAGCGTGAATAATTAAGTTGCCATTGCTATCTTGTTCTTTTGCTGCATCAAATTCGCTACTAGCAATCATTGCAAGCAGTTGGTCTATGTTTTTTTCAGAATAATTTTCTTGTGTTATTTCTTCAGAAGATCCAGTGTCAATGCCTACTGTAGATCCTTGTCGTGCAGCGGCTTCTTCTCTACCCCCACCTTGGTCATATTCAAGCAATGTTGTTGCAACAGAGTATCTTTCGGTTTGGAGAGCTTTAATAAAATCGAGTTTACCGTTTCTACTCAGACTGCATGGTGCATCCGTAATTTTTACTTTAGGCGAATTTTTTAGTATTTGGTCTAAATTAATATACTGACAGTGCAAATTCGGTTCTTTCAGTAACAGAAATTCCAATAAGAACGTTTTTTGATTACCATTACATACGATTGCTTGATTTGGGTCGAAATCTTTATGGGCAGCTAATTCGCCAACAATTGAAGATAAATGAGAAATTTGGTTGTCATACTTACATAAAGCCCACATCGGAGTAACATGCCCCGGGGTATACTTCGTCTCAAAATATTTATTAGGATCAAAATCTTTTCTTCTTATGCAGCGGGACAGAGCGTTTATGTCAGGTGCACTTTTCATCATTTCTTCTTCAAAAAGGGCATTTGCGGCGGAGGAATAGCTGCCGCCAACCGCTTGCAACCTCGCGTTCAGGACATTCCTTGAGATTTCTCTGCCGCCTTCATTTTGGTAGAAATTCAATAATTCTTTTATGTCATCTGCACAGCAAGAGTGTGCAAACCCAATCATATTTTCATGGTTAGGGTTACTCAGCCCTCGTGGTACCTGCAAAATTTCAAGCTCAGGACACGCACATATGCGCTCAATGTATGTTTCGCAATGTGGGTGCCAACGATTATTTGCAATCAACATAGGAATGACTCTGTCTTCTTTCCCCTCAGAGTTATAAGATGGTAAATTCGGGTTCATTGTCGGATGTTCTCTCATTAAACGTACTATAGCGCTGTCCATATCGACTTTTCTGCATAAAGCAAGCGCGAATAAGGGTTGTGCTTTAGGCCAACCGACAATTGAAAGCTGTTGAGTTGGGTCAAAATCAGGATTAGATACTAACTCTTTTAATTTTCCGGCATTGGGATACTCTTTGCAAAGTTCGTCTTCAAAAAGTCGATTGGAGGATTTTTGGGGGGCAGCGAAGTCTATACCCGCATCAGTGTCTATCATGCCAAAAGATATTTGGGCTCTGTTTGCTATTGAAATTGGAGAGTGGTTGAGGTTTGTAAATCCATATTCAAGTGGTGAAACTTTTGAATTGCCGTGTCGAGTCTTCGACTCTCCTCGCAATGACAGAGCGCTGGTATTGTTATTAAATTGTGAGATTTGTTGAATTTTCATGATTTAGTCCTTTTTAGTTGCTTTGTATTGTTCAAGCATTTGTTTTACGAGTTCGCTGTTGAGTTCAGTAGCGTAGTCTTCGAGGTTTAGCCCGTTGTCATCAGTTATACTTAAACTAGGTTTTAGCTCTAAAATAAATTTAAGGATACCGTAGCAAATGCGTTTTTCATCTCTGTTATCGCCACAGCTTTCCAGCGAGTCGAGAACGAGCATTGCCGGAGTCTGTCCTTTGTCGTTTTGGACATCGATGTTTTTAATACGCTCATTTGCCAACGAAATTAGCTCTTTTGAACGTGGATTTTTCATTGCAGCAGCGGCGTGAATTATGAAATTTCCGTCTAAATCCGCCGTGCTGGCAGGTTGGAATTTTTCATCGGCGAAAAGTGCCAGCAGCTGGTCGGCATTCATTTCAGAATACCTTTTATCAATTGTTTTTGTAGCGACAGAAGCGCCTGATAATGTCGGGTTAGCTGCTTTCCACTTTTCGAGCGCACGCTCACGTCCACCACCTGTTTCGTAGTCGTCTAATAATTTTACAAGTTTGTTACTATAGTTTTTGCCTAAGCCTGCAGCATATTTTCTAAGCTTGTCAAAACCGGCCCCATCCATTCTTTCGAAGTCAACGTATGGATTATTTTCTAATATGAGTCTGATTATATCAACATAAGCCGGCGTTGTTTCCTTATAAATAAGAAGCTTTAGAATATGTGTGCGGCATCCGTAACCAAAATCTTTATCCCAAACATTAATATCTAGAGCAGGATGTAGCAGTAGAGCTTCCCATACGTCCAAAGGAGTGTTTTTTAAATTAGTCAAGTGAAACATTGGTGTGCGCTCTAAATTGTTTACAAAAAATTTCTTATTCGGATCAAAACCAGGCATTTTTACTGCATCAACTAGTTTTTTCCCGATTTCAGGATTATTTTCTTCAGTGTTAGCACCTCTGGTTGATATTTTTTGTAATGCGCTTTCGAACATCAAATTTGGGTTATTAGTGCATATTAGATTAGCAGTTTCCCATCTTACGCGTGCTCGTTCACGGCCTCTTGCTGTTTCGTATTCGTCAAGCAATTTTACAAATTCTTTACTGTATTTGCCTCCATTGGCTGAAACATGTTTTTTGAAAGCACTAAAATTATTGTTGCGCGTTTTGCTGAAGTCAATATAAGGATTATTTTCTAATATAAGCTTCATTTTATCCACACAATCTTGTTGGTCGCTATCAACGAGATATTCAAGAATGTGTTTTTCTTCTCCTGAAAGGGGGTCATTAGCAAGAAGATTGATGTCAAGGTCAGAACGATAAAGTAGACCTTTCCAAACCTCAGTTGGACTGTCAGGGAAAGAAGCTAAATTAAAAATTGCTGTTGTTTCGTAATCGCCATTAATTTGAGCTTTTTTATTAGGGTCAAAGCCATGGGATCTTACCGCCTTGAGAAGAGTTTTTACATCCCACTCTTCATCATCACGCATAGTACTTTCGAATATTTGGTTTGGGCTTATAAGAGGCTGAGAGTTCGCTGCCTCCCATTTTGTGCGTGCACGTTCACGCCCGCCACCTGTTTCATATTTATTAAGCAAGTCTTTATATTCTTTGCCTGCTCGTATAGCACTAACGTTTTTGCATTTGCGTGTTTTGCTTAAGTCAATGTTGGGATTATTTTCTAATATGAGTTTTATTTTATCTACACAATCATCCTTATTATGATCAATAAGATACTCAAGAATATGCTCACTGTGTCCCAAGCTCGGGTCGTTAGCTATAAGGTTAATATCTAAATCAGGGTGAGAGAGTAAGGCTTCCCAAAGTTCCGCCGGAGTTTGGTCTATAAACGCTAAGCTAAAAATCGGTGTACTTTCATATTCTTCATCTACTATAAATTTTTTATTCGGGTCGAATCCGGGAGATTTTACTGCTTTGATAACAGTTGCTATGTCACACTCATTATCCTTTTGGTAGTTTTTTACAGCATCTTCAAAAACAGCATTTGGATTTTTAACAAAGATAGAATTAGCAGCATCACATCTCATACGCGCAAGCTCACGTCCGCCGCCTTTTTCGTAGTCATTCAGCAGTTCTGCAAATTTTCTGCCCGAAAAGAGGCTGATACCTGCTGTATTGTAAGAGTCAAAGCTATCGTGTCGAGGAATTCTGCTGAAATCAATATTGGGGTTGTATTTCAATACCAACCTCATTCTGTCAAATTTTGTATGGTCAACAAGATATTTAATAATGTGTGAGTTAGCGTTACAGCCTGAGTGACGGTCTACAAAATTCAAATTAACATCAAGATCAGGGTGGAGAATTATTTCGCGCACAACGTCTTCAGGAAGAAACTCGTAATCAAGATCGCAAGATAGTGGTACGCAGGAATGCAAATATGGTGTACTAAAACGTTGATTAGGGTCAAAGTCTTTAGCGCGTATTGCATCAAGCAACGCTTTTCGGCCATATGATTCATGTTGTTCTGCTTTCCCCACGCAATTATTAAATATATCATTTGAACTCTCAGAAGTTTTAGCGCCAAACGTTATTTGGGCTTGGTTCACTATTGAAATTGGAGAGTGGTTGAGATTGGTAAGCCCAGACGGCGTAGGATTTACTGGATTGCAGCGTCGAGTCTTCGGCTCTCCTTGCAATGAGAAAGCGTAGGTATTGTTGTTAAGTTGAGAAATAGATTGGAGTTTCATTTTTGTTATTCCTATATATTTTTAGCTAGTGCAGACATGTGGGTTACGAGTGGATCGTTGAGTTTTGCTATATATGCATTCAGATCATCGCCATTTTTATCAGTGACTTTAAAATCAGGTTTACGCTCAAGGATGAATTTCAAATTGCGGTAGCAGATTCGTTTTTCTTGTGGTGTTTTGCAATTTCTAATATTTTCAACGGCAAGCATTGCGGGTGTTTTGCCGTCTTTGTTTTGTATGTCAATATTTTGTATTCTTTCTAGTGATAGTGAAATTACCTCATTTGCATTCGGGTCTTTTGAAGAGGCTGCAGCGTGGATTATGAGGTTTCCGTCTAAATCTTGTGTACCAGGATTAAAGTGAGTCGTTTTGATTAATTCCAGTAATTTTTCAAGACTCATATCTGAATATTTTTCATGTATAATAGGTTGTCCTTTTCTTGCAATATAATCTCGCATCATTGCGGCAATTTCCGGCATCGCCTCTTCAATATTTTCAAGCATGTTAGTTTTTTTGCGAAAGCCACAACTAAAGGGAGCGTCCTTAATTCTGACATTAGGACAATTATCCAATATGTATTTGAGTTTAGTCTCAACAGAAGAATAGCCACCATACAGCAAAAGGGTTTCAAGTAAGTATATCTTATTTAGCTCTTCGTCTCCTGAACTTTTCATTTTAGATTCTACGTAAGACGGGCGATTCGGATCAAAATCAGGGTGGCGAGCCAGTTCAGCAATAATCGGGAATACATTGGATAGTTCATCAGGACAAGCATACAAAGCCCACATAGGTGTTACGAAGTCAACAGAAAGTCTAGGGCTAAAAAATTTGTTTGGTTTGAAGTCTTCCATTTTAATGTACTCGGATAATTTTTGCGGGTCAGGATTATCTTTCATCACTTCTTTTTGAAAAAGTTTGTTTGCTGATTTTTGCGCGCTAAAAGAAATTTGTGTTCTGCTAACTACAACCGTTGATGTGTGGTTGAGGCTGCTGTTTTCAGAGGGTCGGGAGTCTATTGGATAGTCGCGTCGAGTCTTTTGCTCTCCTCGCAATGACAGCAAATTAGAAGTTATATTCAATTGTAAAATCGGGGAAATTTTCATATGTTAGTATCCATTGATTATTTCATTACGCCGCCAAGCGCTTTTTGGTATTGTTGGTATTTTTGTATCAATGCAGCTTGTTTCAGGTATTCAATAGGCAGTTTGCCTGCTGAGTCTCTGATATCCATATCAGCAAAATTATTGAACAAGAAATCTATTGCCTGTTCATCCTGCATCGCGCAAGCCCAGTGGAGGGCAGTTTGTCCAAATTCGTCCTGAGCGTCTATATTTGCGCCTTTTGTCAGAGCAAATTTCATTTTTTCATAGTGCTTTAACTTTGCGCAGTTAATCAGAAAGGTTGAGCCTGCTGCGGTTTTGGCGTTGACACTCATTTTACCTAAATCAAGACCATAGATAACAGCGAGTGATTTTTCTTCATTCGGATCCAAGCCCATTTTCACAAGCAAATTTTCATCATTTTCATCTTTGTAGCCATCTGCTGCTTTTTTTACAGCCAAATATGCGATTATTTTATATTTTTTGCACTTAACCGCAACATCAATAGGGTCTTCGCCGTTGTTATTTTTTGTTTTAAGATTTACGCCACGTTTTGAAGCCAGTTCAATGACACGAATAGCCTCATCTTCATCGTCTAAATAATTCGCTAAATGTATGACGTTATTTTTTTCTTTGTCAACAGCTGTAGGGTCAAGGGTTGGCGAAAGTAAAAAGTCTCTGATGGTATTCACTTTTTTGACTTCAGCTTCGGCAGTTTCAAGTGATTTTACGAATTTTTCAACATCAGGATATGCATCAAACATTGCACACATCATGTCATTGCTTTGAGCGCGTTTTTTACAGCGGTTAAAGTCATTAAGCGTTTTGCCAGACGTTAGAATAACATAAGCACAGTCAAGCAGGTTGAAACTAACTGCCCTGGACAACGGCGATAAGGATTTATCGCTGCCTGATTGTATATTAATATCCGCATCGTCACGGTTCAATGCTTCCTGTAGGATATAAGGTTTGTTAAGAGTAGTCAGGATGAACAGAGGATTACACCAAATACTAAAATCAGCATCATAGCGTTTATTCAAATCAAAGTTTGGATTTTTCACCAGCTCTAATAAAATTTCATCATATTTTTCAGCGCTTGAATTATTTTTTAATGCCATGGCCGTTTCGTGGAAAGTTTTACGTAAATTGACATTATTTCCTCTAATTTTTTCAATTAGCGCTTCGTTTTCTTTGAAGGTTTTGGGTGGTGCAAAGCTGGTCGTGGAAATTTTGACTTGTTTATCGCGAGGCTGCGCCTCGTTCATCATGCCTAAAAAACTGTCAACATTTGGTTCAGATGCAGGTAATGCAACATCAGCAGCTGTAGCTGGGTTCGTTCTTTGCCCTGAAGGTTCAGGCAAAGATGTAAAAAATTGACGTATAGCTTGAGCTTTATCATAGTGTTTTTTCTCAACAGCATATTTTATAGCATTCATTACATAATCACGTTTAGAATCTTGTGACTCATCAAGTGAATTTACGCCTGAGAAGTGGGCTTGTAGCAGAGTTTGTATAATCTCCATAGGGGCATGATCAATCAATGACTCAAAGGATTGTGTATGCGTAATATGCTGCTGGTTATCTGAAAATAGGCACTCAACTGCAGATGATGCCATAGGATCAAAATCAGGCCTTGCGACTAAAATGTGGACAGCATCAAAAGCAGCGATACTTCGGTCAGGATGATTTAAAATTTCGGAAATGCATAGCATTGAAGATACTATTGTCGTATTACCGTCTTGGACTTGAGATTTGATAGTCATATTAGGGGTAAAATTTTCACGACGAACACAACGTTTTATCAAAGTCCAATCAGGTTTATCTTTTTTAATTTCTTCTTCAAAGAGAATTTTAAGCTCACTGGCAGAAAGGTCAAACTCAAGTACAGTCTTAAGATTGTCATCAGTCGAGTCAGCAGCTATTTGGTATGGAAATGCGGCTTGTTGTTGCTTTGCGATATGTTCCTCCAGGATTTCTGCATAACTATATTTTTCTTGGTCGTTTGCGTACTTAAGCAAGTTTTTTGTGGGTGGGTTATCAGTCTTACTGTGACCACCGAAAGCATCTAAAATTCTTATATTTGGATGCATTTCAAGCAATATTTTGAGAAGGTCTTCAGAATCTTTACTATCAATCAACTCTTCCAGAGGAGACGACCAATAATAACCATCGCCTTCAGCTCTATATGGCACATTGGCGTCGAGATCAGTTCGTTTCATAAAAGAGATGAATGCATCCTTCAAAGCTGCATTAGTATTTTCACGGAGCAGAGCACAAAAAGGCGGTGTATACGTATGGGAAGAAGCAGCTTCCCGCCTATGATTCAGTGTATTTGGTTTAAATTTTTTGTGTTGTATACAGGCACACAAAACTGCGACATTGGGTTCTTCTTTTTCTAGCTCGTCAAAGAAAATTTGATTTACCGTCTTACTGTAGCTAAGTAAATTCGTAACAACACGCTGCGCTTCAGCCAACGCTTGACGTTTTTCTTCTGTTAGTGTAGCTGCTAGAGTTTGCTTGGCAGCATCTAATGGCGAATTAGCTGCGTTCCATTTTGCTTGTGCGCGCTCACGACCGCCGTACAATTCGTAGTCGTCGAGTAATTGTGCGAATTCAGTACCGTGATTTTCACGACTAAGAGCGTATTCTTTGATTTTTGTAAAGTCACTGCCATCATATACCTTACTAAAGTCAATATTGGAATTATTTTCTAATATAATCTTCATTTTTTCTAATGAGTCTGAGATATCGCACTTAATAAGATGGTACAACACATGGTTTTGTGTTATTCCTTGCTTTAGAGTCCCTAAATATTTGATAAGGTGATAAAGTGGTGCTATTTCACCTCTATCGACCTTATTCGGGGCAAAATCAGGAGAGTTTATTAAATTTACCAGTTCATTTTGGCTAGTTTTTTCTCTTAGTACCTTCTTTACAAGGTCGTCAAAAATATCATTCGGGTTTTCAGCAGATTGTGCACGAAAGGCTATTTTAGCGCGATTGGCGAGTGCGGTGGGAGAGTTGTTGAGGTTTGTATTTTCTGATGCCATGGCATTTACTGGATTGCCGCGACTTCTATCGAAGTCTCGCAATGACAACAAGTTTGTGTTGATATTAAATTGTGTTATTGGGAAAATTTTCATGTTCTTTTTCTCTTATCTATTACTTTGTGCTTTTGAGGCGGCGAGTTTTTGGAATTGCGCTTCAAAATCTTCAAATGTTACTTTATCATTCTTTTTCAATATAGTTGCACGCAGGGCTGTCATTATGGCTGTTGAGATATCTGCGTTATTGAAGCCTTCTGTCATTTGTGCGAGTTTTTGGAGTTTTTCTTCGTCACGGTATATTTCAGTGGCGAGTTTTTTGCCTTTGATGCAAGTTTTTATGACTTCGTAGCGTGCTTCCGGGTCGGGTAATCCGACGTATATTTTTTTATCAAAACGACCACTGCGGGCAATCGCAGAGTCTATTTTTTCAATGTGATTAGTAGCTGCAATAATAGCGATACCATTTTTGCCCGGGTTGTTCATTTCGGCCAGCAAGGTATTTATTTCTTCATTTTTATATTCTTGGTTACCACCTAAGCTTTCTCTGTTGCCGGCAATTGAATCAAATTCATCAATAAACAAAATACTTGCTTCGCCTGTTTTTTCATATTTTTCTTTAAGTTGTTTGAATACAGCTGTGATTCTACCTGAGGTTTCGTGGATATATTTGCTGCCGACTTCAGACATTTTGAGTTCGTACATCGGTAATTTAGCTTGTTGCGCAACGGCTTTGACAATATAAGTTTTGCCGCATCCCGGAGGGCCGTATAATATTGTGCCGTTTGGCGGCGATATACCATTTTCTTCATTGGCTTTCATTATTTCAGGGTCAAAAGCTGAAATTACAGATTCATATAGTCCGTATTTGGCTTCTTTCATGCCGCCAATATCGTCGAGCGATTTAGGATCACTCGGTTTCATTGCAATACGGTGGAGCACAGTATCATATTGGGAAGTGATGTTCAAGTCATTAACTTCAGGCATATTACGTTCATGCGAGAATTTCTTAATTGCGTCTTTGAAGTCGGTTACGCTGACTTCTTCATATCCTTCGGTAAGTGCGCCTTGCAGGGTTTCATTAGTTAAGTGTGTAATATCAGATGCCGAAAAGCCGTTCAGCATACGAGCCAGAACATTTAAGTCGTCGTCAGTGATATTTTTTGTGATTTCCTTGTCTTTTATAAGCAGCTGGAACATAGATCTCCGCGCTTCAAAGTCAGGCGTAGGGATATTTATGTGTTTACCGCAGCGTCCTGAACGTTTGACAGCTTCGTCAATTTTCTCATAGGCATTTGTCGCTAAGATAGGGATGATACCTTTTTTAGTTGCATTATTGAGGTACTGCAGCAGGGTATTTGTGAGGTCACTTTTTAATTCGCCTGACTCCGAGCGTTTGGATAAAATCGCATCTGCTTCATCAATGAATAAAAAGCTGTATTCGCCTGTTTTTCTAAACTTTGTCTCCAGCTGGTCAAATATTTTTTTAATATTTTTAACTGATTCACCAGCATAGGAACTTTCGTAGACTGATTTTTCGAGTTTATACAACGGTATACCTGTTTCACCAGCTATCGCTTCTGCGATGTATGTTTTGCCGTTTCCGGGAGGGCCATAGAAAATAAAGCCATCGTTAAATAATTGTATTTTTTCTTTTTCAAAACGTGCTCTGACTTCGGGTTTTAATCTATCTATAATAGATTTTCTCAAAACACTTTTAACCTCATTCATGCCGGCAACAACGCTAAAATCCTTAGGGCCATGTTTGGTGTTAAAACGTTGCAAAAATGTATCGTATTGAGAAGTGATATTTGAGTCATTAACTTCAGGCATATTGCGTTCAAGAGAGAAATTTTTAATAGCCTCTTTGAAACCAGCCACATTAACTTCTTCACGACCTTCGATTATTGCGTTTTGCAGCGTTTCGTTGGTCAAGTGCGTAATATCAGATGCTGAAAAGCCGCTAAGCATACGAGCTAAAACATTCAAGTCATCATCTGTAATGTTTTTAGTGATTTCTTTGTCTTTTGTAAGCAGGCAGAACATTGATCTCCGCGCTTCAAAGTCCGGTGTGGGAACATTTATGTGCTTACCGCAGCGGCCTGAGCGCTTGACTGCCTCATCAATTTTATCATAAGCATTTGTCGCCAAAATAGGGATAATCCCCCTGTGTGTAGCATTGTTAAGGTACTGAAGCAGTGTGTTCGTCAAGTCACTTTTCAGCTCCCCTGACTCAGAACGTTTGGACAAAATAGCGTCTGCCTCATCAATGAATAATATACTGTATTCACCAGTTTTCCAAAATTTTGTCTCAAGCTGTTCAAATACTTTTTTAAGATTTTTAACTGATTCACCAACAAGTGAGCTTTCATAAACTGATTTTTCGAGTTTGTAAAGCGGTATGCCGGTTTCTCCGGCTAAAGCCTCAGCAATATAAGTTTTACCATTCCCGGGAGGCCCGTATAAAAGAAAACCATCGTTAAATAATCTTATTTTTTCTTTTTCACAACGAGCTCGGATTGCAGGTTTTAGTCTATCGACGATAGAATTTTGCAAAATACTTTTAAGCTCTTTCATGCCGGCTACAGCGCTAAAATCTTTGGGACCTTTTCGGGTATCATAACGTTTCAAAAACGTATCGTATACCGATGTAGGATTATCCTCAGAAATTTCTCCTATTTTTCTTTTTTCAGCATATTTTTTGATTTCAACCTCGACATCATCAGCTGTTATTTCTGTCTTTTCGTTTCTTTTTATTTCTCTACAGGTTTCTTCAACTGCGAACATAACTGCACTGCAAGAGAAGCCGCTTGTCATTTTCGCAACACGCGCAATATCATCTTCACTCAGCTTCAACGTTTCAAATTTTTTCATTGCCATTTCAACAAGTTGTTTTCTGAGTTCATACTCAGGAGAAACGACCTCAATATGCTTATCGAAGCGGCTTGTACGAATAGCGTCTTCATATAAGTCATCTTTTCTACTGGTCACACCGAGGAGGATAACGCCGTTTTTGGCGCAGTTATCAAATAAATTTGCAATCTTGGGAACGTTTTTTACATCTTTGCCAATAAGTGCCTCTATATTATCTATAAAACATAGTGTAGGCTGACCTGAATTTTTGTATAATTGTGCAGCGACACCCAAAGTACTTATAAGTTGGTCTAGACTTTCTACTTTTTGGCACGAAACGCCTATTTTTTGTAACTCACAGCCGAGGGCTAAAGCGATCAACGTTTTGGCGTTCCCCGAGGGGCCATAGAGTAAGAAGCCATTAGCAACGGGTATGCCTTTTTTGTTATATTTTTGTTCAGTATTTTTCAAAGGGTCAATGATTGAATTACGCAGCTCGTCTTTAACTTCCTGAGGACAAATTACATCGTCTAAGGTAAGCTCAAATTCATCATCTGGTAAAGGGCTACCTACGTTTGTAGCTCCAAGTGACAGCGGAATAGTCATGCCGGAATTAGGTCCAACACCGACAACATTAGGACGATTGCCTGCCGGGAGGCCGTTAATCATTGCCATAAAATCTTCAGCTGATGAAATTTCGCCACTATTATCAGAATCATCCTCTGGATATTCAAAAGAAATATCTTCATCAGTCAAATCATCAACCTGATTGAGTTCAGCTACGGAATTAACAGCATTGATGGCTGTCGGTGGCTGAGGGGCTTGTGCAGGCAGTGTGTTTGAAGGAGGAGTGACGGGAGATGGAGCTGCTGCATCCTCAGAAGTAGTATTATTCACAGAAGGAAGCATACTATTTTTGTGCATTCTTAATCCTTCGGCAATATGGAGCCTCAGATTCGCATCAGCCAACATGAGCGCAGGGGGCAAATTTTCAGGTGTTCTGCCAGCATGTGTAAGAGCATAATATTCATAAGGCACTTTATTGAAATCATCTTTAGACCAGAAAAGCGACTCAAAATGGCTTGGGTAGGAGGACGCTGCGCGGGAGACCACTTCAAATAATAAGTCCTCGTTATCCGTTTGCATCGCGTAATGGAGAATGTTTCTTGAATTAGTCGGGTTAACAGCTGTGAAGTCAAGATTCAAATTTTGCAACGATCTACGTTGCGCTTTTTTATCACCATTCTCAAACGCGGCAAAAAGTTCATTTTCTTTTTGGCCTTTGAAAGAAACATCGTTTTGAGACGTGATATATACGGCTTTATACGTATTAAGGGGATTAGATATTTGTAGCATTTTAAAAATTCCAACTCAGATGTGATATTTATACAAATCTCGTGAAATTTTTTCGTTGCTAAAAAAATCATTAAATGTAAAGTTATGTAAAAATGAATTTTTTTATACGCTATAAAATTAAAGTTTTAGGCAACTTATGCCGATGTTAGATTTACAAAGGAGAACAACTTATGGGTATGGCAGCCTCGCAGGCAAGATATTTACAACTAACCGCCAGAAAATCTGATTTGGAGTATCAAGCACAGCAGATTAGTCAGGCGCGTATGATGTTGGCTGACAGTACGCTCGCATTATCGCGAGAATATAATCAACAAATAAGTAATCGTAGATTGTTTTTTGTTCCAGACAGTGAAGCCTGGAGCAATACCGGGAATCTCCCTTTGTTGACGTACGAAGCAATTACTTCAGGATTTACTGAGGGTGGTTTAGGTATGCGCTTAGTGGACGGCTTAGGGAATATTGTCGTGCCGGTTTTGCCCGCTACTTATGCCGATGGGAAATCTCGTAAAGACTACGTTATTGATGAAGATGTTAAAAAATCCGAATATCTTGAAGAATGCATACGTTCCGGCATGTATACTTTGTCGAGTGTGAGTGATGAGTACGATGAACGTGGTGAGGTCATATGGCAAGATGTCGGCTGGCAGACCTGTACCGCAATCAGAGATAGTTTATATACCGAAGATGACGGTATTGCTACAGCAAACTTTGAAGTGAAACAGGCAGAGATACAGCGCAAAGACAAAATGCTGGAAGTCAATTTAAAACGCATTGAAACCGAGCACAAAGCTATTGAAACTGAAATTGATTCAGTCAAAAAAGTTATCGAAAAGAATACAGAAGTGTTCAAAGATACTTTCGGATAAAAAATATATAATTATATATAGTAATTTTTTATTCTATATTCACAATATAGTGTGTTGCGCGCGCTTCGCCTTGTTTTATCAGGACTTTTTTCTTTATTAAGTCTGCAATATCACGTGTTGCTGTATCTTGAGAGCTTTCAGTCATTTTGGCCCATACAGTTGTTGTCAATTTAGTATCAAGTTTTCCTGCTAACACGCAGTCCAGTACTTTCGATTGGCGAGGATTCAAGGCAGTTGTCGCATGTTTTTGTTTAAAGCTTGTTTTTTTCAACGCAGGTTCAGCTGTGGTTTCTGTGACATCCATTGCCTTTGATAAACTTTCGAAAAACCAGACTAACCATGGTGTAATATCGAGTGATTGTATTTTAATTATTTCAAGTGCTTTATAATATTCGGTGGTATTATCGGCAATTCCTGCCGCGAGCGAATAAAAACGGTTCGCTGATTTTTGGCTGCGAGTGATTAACATATCGGTCAGAACTCTTGCGATTACACCGTTAAACGAATCAAAAGGATATATCGTAAAAAACCACAAATGCACAACACCTGCTTTAATCAGAACATCAATCCCATCGTCAGAACTATTTATATATTGAATCAGCTTATTTACCTGATAGCTTATCGTGCCTGCGGGAAAAGCTTCACAAAGAGTTTTTTCCTGATTATTAACCGTCATCACAATCGGTGTTGAGCCATTCATATCATCTCTGTACTTGCCTGTCTCAATATCAGACCACGGCTGCAATACTGAATGCCAATTTTGTAAACGTTCTTTAGAAAGCGGCATTTCAAAGTTCTGTGTTGCATCAAGGAACATGTCAACAATACTTTGTATATCTTTTTTAACAGTAATATTTTTATCAGCAGGAATTTTAAAACGTTTTGCGATTGCAGCGTTGAGTTGTTCCGAATCTAGTTTACATGCCTCCAACTCAGCTGATTTCAACAAATCCGAAGAAAGCACTTTTACCAGATCTTTTTCTTTCTGCTCATCTGTCAGGTTGCTCATTTTACCCGTAAGGTAGCCTTGTTTGTATCTTACCTCCGAGAGCAGATTGTAAATTATGTCTTTATCCCATACAAAACCCGGCCAGCCGGATGCTTCATATATGCACATAAAATCTCCACAACTTCAACGTCGTCGTCCTAACTTGCGCTATTGTAGCACGGAAAAGTGGTTCATTGCAAGGTATGTTTTCGTACTTGTTGTCAGGACGCTAATTCCACAATCATCGCGTTCTGCCGGACATTCTAAATTTCATGTATTTGCCTGGATTGCCGCGGCTTCTTCGAAGCCTCGCAATGACAGCAAGTTGGAAAGTTATCTCGGACAGTAGTGAGACGTTGTGTCGTTATCAAATACGGAAGCTATTGATGAATAAAAAAGCACATACATTATATACTTTTTATATTCTTTTCTATCTTTTTAGCAGAATGAAGGCGATATAACTACACAAAAATTAACATAACTTAATAAATTGTAATTCAAATAAGAAGCCTGAAGTACCTTAAATATTGCTTTTGTAAACTTTTAAGATGAATTTTAAGATATTTGTGTTCTCAAACGAATATATCATGCTAAAATAAAAGTATGTTGCTATACAAATGTGGTATTGCGGTACGAGTATATAGACTGGAAGCATGAAGAATATATCTTATACAATCTTGGGGATAACATTTTTACTGGTTTTATGCAGTTACACGCTGCATGCCAACATTATGCTTCTTGTTTTAATTATAACTTGTACCCTAATTATATTAAAATCCTCCAAACAATGTATTTCTAGAATCATTGCTATATCGCTTTCTTTCATGTTTTTCTGTCTTTCCCCGCTCAGCGCTGCAACGTACACAGCCGGCAGCGACACTGCATTACGGACCGCAATCAGTAATGCTATTTCTGCATACGATACTATCAACATCACTAACAATTTCTCCATTACCGCAACGACTCTCAACGCAATCAATGCCGGCACACTCCAGTCGACCGGCACAAAGTACACGCTGAATTTCACTAACTATCCCCTAGACTCACAACTCACATTCAACGCAACAACCACAACAGTCAACAACCTCATTTTTGACGGCGACAGCAAAAGCCGTACACGGTCACTCGTAACCGTAGCAGCAGGACAGACACTCAACGTCAACGATGCAGAATTTAAAAATTTTAAGGACACCACAGCGGACATAGCTCAACGTGGGGTGATAAACAACAAAGGCACTTTGAATATTGACAACTCGACTTTCACGAACAATAGCACTATTTCAACAACAAGCTCTGCCGGGGGTGGAGCAATATATAGCACTGCCGGCGATTTAAAGATTATAAACAGTACATTTGAGTCAAATAGTGCAGAATCCACTGCACCGTTCGCTGTTGGAGGAGCAATTCAACACAACAACGGGACAATATCTATAGACAACTCGACGTTCAAAAACAACACCGCAACAACTGAAGGTGGTGCGATTTCGTTCAGCTACAGTACTGCAAATATAACGAATTCATTATTCGAAGGCAATAAATCTATAAGCGGCGACAGCGGGGCAATCATTAACGCTGCCCAATCTACCCTAAACATCGAGAATACTAAATTCATCAAAAACACAGCCGGCACATTGGGTGGGGCTATAACAAACTATTACAGCCACTCAACACTAAGTGTTAAAGACTCACAGTTCGGCGACAAAGATGTTGCCGGCTCGGGTAACACAGCCGTTTATAGCGGAGGAGCGATTTACAATGGAGGCACAGCAACTATTGATAATGCTGAGTTTTATCGTAACACAGCTGCCTCAGCTGGTGCTATTTATAATCAGAACGGTATCTTGACCATCACGAACTCCAAATTCGGTGATATGAATGTCGCAGGCTCAGGCAACAATGCAAAACAAAGCGGTGCAGTATGCTCAGGCGGAACCGGTGCCAAATTAGTAATAGAAGACAGTTCGTTTGAAGGTAATACGGCAAATTCACCCGCATCTACTACATCTGCACAAGGAGGAGCCGTTGTAATCGCCGGCAACACTCACGCAACTATAGAAAACACAAAATTTTATGCCAACAGCGCTACTAACGCAGAGACTGCAAGCAATTCATATGGTGGCGCTCTTATGAACGCCAGTACAGGTGCAGTCACCATCAAAAATTCTCAATTTGGCAGTAAAACTACAGCTGCTTCAGGCAATAATGCATATTTTGGTGGCGCAGTCCACAATCAAGGCACCTCAATGACCATTGACAACACTGAGTTTTATCGTAATACGGGAAGCTACGGAGCTGCAATTTCTAATGCGAGTGGGGGTACCACTACAATCACCAATTCAAAATTCGGTGACAAAGATGTCGTAGGTTCGGGCAACACAGCTGCCTCATATGGTGGAGCGATTTATAACAGAGGCAAAATTGCTATCGATAATGCTGAGTTTTATCGTAACACTGCAAGTTTAGGTGGTGCGATTTCAAACGGTGGTGCAGGTGCTGTTATCACTAACTCGACATTCGGCGACAAGGACATTGCCGGTTCGGGTAACACAGCTGCTAGTGGTGGAGCGATTATTAGCGGAAATACCACAATAACCATTGATAATTCCGAGTTCTACCGCAATAGTACTACAATGCATGCAGGCGGCGCTATTGAAAACCAAGGAACAGCTACAATCACCAACTCAAAATTCGGCGACAAAGATGTCGTAGGTTCGGGCAACGCAGCTGCCACGGCCGGAGGAGCGATTTATAATACCGGCACAATGACTATCGACAAATCGGAGTTTTATCGCAACACAGCTACCGGAGCGCTTGGCGTTGGCGGTGCGCTTTATAACGGTACCGGTACTTTAAAAATTAGCAATTCAAAATTCGGCGACAAAGATATCGCAAATTCAGGTAACTCTTCTACCACATACAATGGTGGCGCTATAGTTGCAGACGGAAATTTATATATAGATAACTCCGAGTTCTATCGCAACACAGCCGGCAATATCGGCGGCGCAATAAGCGCCTCTGGCACTGTTATAGTGGCTAATTCAACTTTCGGAGATAAAAATGTCATCGCCTCAGGCAATACAGCTGCAGGGCATAGTGGCGCCATCTCCAGCACAGGAACGTTAACTGTTATTAACACCGATTTCTATAATAATACTGCAGGTGGGTCCGGTGCGATTTTTAATGGCGGGACAGCCAGTATCATAGCTAACAATGACAACACTAATTTTTCAGGCAATAAAGCGAGTGGTGTCGCACATGACATTACTAATCAGGCAGGAGTACTAAACCTCAACTCAAAACTTGGTAACAAAATATACTTCGGTGGCGGGATAAGTGGTACCGGCACTGTAAACATGAATGTGGCGGGGACATATACTGACGTTGACGGCAAAACTGTTACAAGACCAACGAACGGGCTGATATCCTTCGGCTCGGGCGCCGGGCTTGTTGCGACGAATTTGAATCTCGCAGGCGGGGTGCTCAGCTTTACTAACGGTGCGACTAATAATGTCGTTACTGTGACAAATTTCGCAGCGACAAATTCGCCGACTATTATTTTCGATGCGTCAATGGCAGCAGTTGCGAGCAGAGACTATTTCACGGTTGCAACCGGCGCGACAGGTGCGATTATCAACGCGATAAACGTCACAGCTAACGGCGCGGGCGGTGCGTTGACACTATTCACAGGCGGCACAGGCAAATCACCAACGCTCTCTACTACATATACTTATACAACCAACGGCACAGGCAATTATAAATACACATTTACACCAAGTGCCACAGCGGGGGTTTTAACAGCCACGCAAGCCTCAACAGCCGGCAAAATGGGTCTCAAAGCCGCGGTTGATGATACAGCGGCAATCAGATCTTTCTCGCTCGTCGGGAATGAGGTTACTAACACCTCACTTGGCAACATGGCAGGCACTACACTCAATATTTTTGGCAACAGCACCTACAAAATTGACGGCAGCGACACTTATTCAGGTATCGGAGTTGGCGCCGGCAAAACGCTCAACATATACAACGTAGCCTCAATAGAAAAGTTTAAATCGACATCGGGAAGTGCAATATCCACCGAAGGCACTGTCAACATAGATAACAGCACCTTCTATAAAAATACAGGCACAGGGAGCGGAAGCCAATGGGGCGGAGCTATAATAAGCAACGGCTTGTTGAATATTTCTGACTCAAAATTTATTGAGAACAAACTTCTGAGTAATTATGGTGGCGCTATATATGCTTATGGCGGCACTACGAACATATCAGGCACACTTTTCCAGGCTAACGAAGCCGCTATTGGTGGGGCAATGGTTATTGCCAATATCACTAATATTGTCAGTTCCGAGTTTGTCTCAAACAAAGGTGACGCTATATATAATACTGCATTCGGCATCACAAATATAAAGTCCACGAAATTCACCTCAAACTCAGGCCATTCCATTGGAGCCATATTAAATTACGGCATTATGTACATTGAGGACAGCATATTCAAAACAAACACAGCCACAACCTACTACGGCGGTGCTATTGCCAACATAATATACCAGGGCTCACCGGCTATATTGAGTATAAAAAACACTGAATTCATTGGAAACACAGCTGCTACATACACCGGAGCGATTTTCAATGACGGTACTGCGACAATTTCAGGTTCAACCTTTAGCGAAAACACAGCTAACACCAGTGGTGGGGCGATTAGTAATGAAACTAATGCGACTATAACTATCAGCGACTCGACTTTTTACAAAAACACAGCAACGACGAATGTCGGTGGCGCTATGAATAGTAAAGGCACTGCGACAATCTCAGGCTCAACCTTTAGCGAAAACACAGCCGGCACCAGCGGTGGCGCGATTTCTAGCTCAGGCGTTGCAACAATCTCTGACTCGACTTTCGCGGGTAATACAGCTACGACAGCTACCACTGGAAACGCCCATGGTGGTGCAATATATAATTCAGGGACTTTAACTGTCGACAACTCCGAATTCACAGGGAACATTGTACAAACCAATACTACTGCAAATGCCCACGGGGGTGCAATTTCAGCACTCGGGAATTCATATATATCTAACTCAACCTTCACAAACAATCAGGCAAAAACTACTTCTACAGGTCTTGCTGTTGGAGGTGCAATATGGAATAACGTGGGTAATATTTTGCAAATATTTGATAGTAGTTTCACAAGTAACATTGCAAGCTATACCGGCGGTGCTATTTCAAATAACGGAATATCTACCATTTCAGGTTCGAGTTTTACAAGTAACTCAGCAGCCACATACGGCGGTGCGATTTATAATCATACAGGAGCAACGACAACAATAACTGACTCGATATTTACAGGTAACACCTCAACGTATGGCGGTGCAATTATAAATTCGGGAACAATGAATATATCTGATTCCATATTCTCCTACAATACCTCTATCTCACACGGTGGCGCTATAGGGGCATTAGATGCAAATGCCGTTGGTAATTTTACACTGACAAATATTTCAAATAGTATATTCAAGTCGAATGAATCCGGTTTTTCCGGTGGTGCAGTGACAACCATCGATTGGTATGGCAAAGATCAACAAATAAATATCTCGGAATCAACATTTATTGATAATAAAGCACAACGTGGCGGGGCTGTATACAATACACACATAACAAGAATAATTGATTCAATATTTACTTCAAACCAATCTACTACGTACGGTGGTGCGATAGCCAATGCTGCGTTCATAACAATCGCCAATTCTATATTTACGTCAAACGAAGCTGCGACTTACGGTGGGGCAATCCATAATTTTGCGGTTACCGGCATCGCCACAATTACTAACTCGAATTTTACAGGCAACACAGTAAACTACGGTGGGGCAATATTCAACGTCGGTACTGCAACTGTCATCAATTCAGACTTCATGGACAACACCGCAGGCCTGTCAGGTGGGGCGATATATAATACGGGTACCGTTAACATTGTGGCTGATGGTGGTAACTCGGTTTTCGAGGGTAATACAGCTAATGGTGAGGACAATGATATTCAGCTGGAAGGTGCGAGCGCTGTGGTGAATCTCAACGCGGGTGCGGGTAAGATTTCGCTTGGTGGTGGCATCAAGGCTGATAATTCTGCGGCGCAGATAAATATCAATCAGCATGGGGTGTATTCGACGACTGAGGGTGTGCCTGAGGGCTTGAGTACGACTGTTGCTGTGAGACCGACTGACGGCAGGGTTGAGATTAACTCAATCGCAGGCGGCACATATAATTTGCATAACGGAACTTTAGCGTTGAATCAAAAGGGTAATGTTGCTAATCAGGTTGCTGATAAGATGAATTTAAAGAGTGGCACGCTTGATTTGAATAATGGCGTTATTGATAGTATTGCGGTGACTGATTTGACGAGTTCGAGTCAGGTTAAATTGCAGTTGGATGCTGATTTAGATTCGGGCGCGAGTGATAATTTCACTGTTGCGAACGCGGTTGACGGTGGTCAGAGAATCACAGTAGATTACATCAACGTGGCGAAAGACGGCAATGCAGACCATATTACGGTGTTCAACAACGAAAAGTCGCCGATTTTTGCGGCGATAAACGCGGCTGTGACTTATACGCAGAACGGCAAGTATGAATTCGCGGCGTCGGCGACGAAGGGTGTTTTAGATATCGTGAAAACAGCTGGTACGTATACGTTGTATGATGCGGTGCATGATAGTGCGATTGGGCGTACGTATTCGTTAGTTGCTGATGAGAGTGTAACGCGTAATCTTGGTTCAATGGAGGGTGCAACAGGCTCGATTCTCAACATTATCGGCAATGCAGGTTACAAGATTCTTGGTAATGATTATTCGGGTATAACGATTGGTGAGGGGCAGACTGTTAACGTTGCGAATGTTGCGTCGATTGAGGGGTTTAAAGAAGTTATCCACGGTGCAGCTTTTATTAATGCAGGCACGTTGAATATAGAAAATACTGCCCTCAGAAATAATATTGCTGCAGTTAGTGGTGGTGCTATTTATAATCTAGCAACAGGCGTTTTGATAATTTCAAATTCATTATTTGAAAACAATAAGTCACTAGGTACGGGCGCCCATGCTGGTGGCGCACTTATAAACTATAATACGGAGATTGCTGCTAGAGTTAATAATTCAATCTTTAAAAATAATTCGGCAACAAAAGCGGCAGGTGCAATATACAGTCACAACAATGCTTTGTTAGAAATATCAAATTCTATTTTCGACTCAAATACCGCCGGCACAGACGGTGGGGCGATTTATAATGCAGGTACACTAACCATCGACAACTCTGAGTTTTATCGCAACACAGCTAATACATATGGTGGGGCGATTCATAATGCAGCCGGAGCGACAGCCACAATCACCAGCTCAACATTCGGTGACAAAAACATCGCAGGCTCGGGTAATACGGCTACAACATATGGCGGAGCGATTTATAACAGCGGAGGCACTCTGACTCTCGATAATTCCGAATTTTATCGCAACACAGCTACAACAAACAATGGTGGGGCAATTTATAATGCTGCAGGTGGAACAGCAACAATCACCAACTCAGAGTTCGGTGACAAAAACATCGCAGACTCGGGTAACACAGCGACAGGTAATGGTGGGGCGATTTATAACGCAGGCACGCTAACTCTCGACAACTCTGAATTTTACAGAAATACAGCTAGCACAGGTGCAGGTGGTGCGATTATGAATATAGGTGCAGCAACAATCACCAACTCAACATTCGGTGACAAAAACGTTGCAGGCTCGGGCAACACGGCAACAGGTAATGGTGGGGCGATTTATAACGCAGGCACTTTGAATATTGATAACTCCGAGTTTTACCGTAATCTTTCATCGAGTAGATCAGGTGGTGCGATTCATAATGCAGCCGGAGCGACAGCGACCATCACTAACTCAAAATTTGGCGACAAAGACATAGCCAGCTCGGGCAATACAGCCGGCACACGCGGTGGAGCGATATGGAATTCAGGAACTATAACCATTACAGATTCAGAATTCAGCAATAATACAGCTGAATACAAAGGTGCAGCAATCTCTACAGATATAGGCAGCAAAACCACAATAAACAAAAGCTCTTTTGTTAATAACAGAATATACTCAACTGTGGCTGACAATGCACCACAAAGCGGAGCTATATTCTCTAATGCGGCATTAACAGTAAGAGACAGCCAATTCATTAACAATATTTCAGAACAGGCTTACAACGGCATTTACGGCGCGGCCGATGGGGCCATAGGGGTTTATGGCGGACCATTGACCCTTTTAGGGGCAAATCTGTTTGAAGGTAACAAGGCAATTTCTGTAACAACATCTACATCAGGAGGCGCAATCTCAGCTACTAAAGCGGTAAACATTATTGCTGACACAGGTGATACCGTTTTCAAAGGTAACCAAATTATTGCAGCCGGTGTGACAAAAACTAATGACATTTATTTGTCGGGCGTAGACGGAGTTCTCAACCTCAACGCTGCATACGGCAATAAAATCGAGTTCAACGGCGGCATTGCAGGGACTAATGTTAATAACATACATATAAATCAAACAGGCACATATACTGATATTGACGACAAAATTGTTGAGAATCCGACTAAGGGTAAAATCGTGTTCAACGCGGCGGTCAGCGGTACTAAAGTTAATCTTTATGACGGTACGATAGCGCTAAATCAAGGTAACACTGACGGGCAGGTTGCCAACTTTACGAACTCGACACTGAATTTAGTCGGCGGCATCTTAAACACTGTTAACGCTAAAACTGACAGCACACCAATTTTGACGTTCTCAGCGCCGACAAGCGGCACATTCCCTATTGTTGCGTTTGATGCAGATTTACTAAACCTGACCAACGACCAATATACTGTTGCAGGCTCAGCGTCAGGCACAGTAAGAGAGGCCATCAACGTGACAGCTAACACTACAGCTACAAGCGGCACTTTGACGCTGTTCACAGGCGGCGCGGGCAAATCGCCTATACTGACCCTGGCAAAAACGTTCACAAGCACCTCTACATATACGTTTAATCCGGGTGGCACGGCCGGCACGCTGGTATGGTCAAGAGCTGATGGCGGTGGAATACGCGCGGCTGTCCAAGATATCACGGCCACACGCGCTTATTCACTAATAGCTACTGAAACTGTTACGAACTCAGCCTCAAAAACAATTATGGGCGGCGGCACTGGCGCGACTCTGTTCATCTACGGAGACGGCACAAGCAAACTCCTTGGCAACGAGCAAGAAGGTTTTGCTGTAGTTGCAGGACAAACAATGAATATCTACAACGTGGCGTCGATTGAGAACTTCAAAAGCACCGGCTGGGGCGTTGCCATAAACAATGCCGGCACTCTCAATGTCGATAACACAACCTTTTATAAAAATACAGGTACAGGCGGCTGGGGTGGCGCCATATACAGCAGCAGTATACTAAATATCTCAGATTCAAAATTCATTGAAAACAAAGTTGCATCTCCTCACTACGGTGGCGCTGTGGATGCTATCGCAGGAAGCATCACAAACATAACAGGCACACTTTTTCAGGATAACGAGGCTGTCACTGGCGGGGCAGTTGTCATAGGCGGCACGGCTAATATTGCAAGCTCCGACTTTGTATCAAATAAAGGCTCAGGTGGTGGTGGTGGTGCTCTGTATAACATGGGCGTTGCAACAACAACTATCAAATCCACGAAATTTACCTCCAACACAGGTCTTACTGCCGGAGCCATATTAAATTACGGTATTATGTACATTGAGGACAGCATATTTAAAACGAACCAAGCCACCTCGACCTATGGAGGCGCTATTAGCAACATTATATTCCAAGGCTCACCGGCTATATTGAGTATAAAAAACACTGAATTCATTGGGAATACAGCTGCTATGTACGCCGGAGCTATTTACAATGGCAGTACTGCGACAATCTCAGGCTCAACCTTTAGCGAAAACACAGCCGCTACCTTCGGCGGTGCGGTTACTAACGCAACTACTGCAACGCTGACTATCAGCGACTCGACTTTTTACAAAAACACATCAACAACGAGCATTGGTGGTGCAATTTATAACTACGGTACTGCAACAATATCAGACTCGACTTTTAAAGAAAACAAAGCCAGCACCGGCGGTGGCGCGATTTGTAACGCATATACAGCAACGATATCAGATTCGACTTTCACAGGTAACACCTCTACATACGGTGGTGCTATATATAATACCAATAAGCTAACTGTTGATAATACTGAATTTTCCGGCAATCAGGCGACCTTGACAACGAACTATGGCGGCGGTGCTATATATAATTATACAGGTGCAACGGCAACAGTCACTAATTCGACCTTCACGGGTAATAATGCCAATTCCACAGGAAGTTTTGGTGGTGGAGCGATTTTGAACAGAGGCACCATGGCTATAGAGAACTCGACGTTCACAGGCAACACAGCCGGCATGCAAGGCGGCGCAGTGTATACAAGTGCCGGAGGCGCTTTGGCAGTAAAAGATAGCACTTTCACAGCAAATACTACTAAGTATTCCGGTGGCGCTATTAGGGGTGAGGAGGCGTTAGAAGTCATAAATTCAATATTCAAAAATAATAGCGTAGCTAACGGAGCAGAAAGCACGTACGGCGGAGCAATCGCCCTGCAGGGTACGGCGCTAATCAGAGATTCCTTTTTCACCTCGAATTCAGCGACTATAGGCGGCGCTGTATATACCTATGTGAACTCAACGTTGGATATTTCAAACTCTATATTTACGTCTAATATCGGAGTCGTCCGAGGTGGCGCTGTCAATGTGAACACAGGCGCTATTGTGACAATCTCAGACTCGACTTTTAAAAACAATACATCCGACGCCATCGGTGGAACTATCTATAATGCAGGTACTGCAACAATAGTAAATTCTGACTTCACGGACAACACTGCCGGTACAAAGGGTGGTGCGATTCATAATGCCGGCACTGCAACAATAGTGAATTCAGATTTCACGGACAACACAGCCGGTACGTCGGGTGGGGCGATATATAATACGGGTACGGTTAACATCGTGGCTGATGGTGGTAACTCGGTTTTCGAGGGTAATACAGCTAATGGTGAGGACAATGATATTCAGCTGGAAGGTGCGAGCGCTGTGGTGAATCTCAACGCGGGTGCGGGTAAGATTTCGCTTGGTGGTGGGATTAAGGCTGATAATTCTGCGGCGCAGGTGAATATTAACCAGCATGGGGTATATTCAACGACTGAGGGTGTGCCTGAGGGGTTGAGTACGACTGTGGCTGTGAGGCCGACTGATGGCAGGGTTGAGATTAATTCAATCAATGGTGGCACGTATAATTTGCATAATGGCACGTTGGCGTTGAATCAAAAGGGCAATGCAGTGACTCAGGTTGCTGATAAGATGAATTTAAAGAGTGGCACGTTGGATTTGAACAATGGTGTTATTGATAGTGTTGTGGTGACTGATTTGACGAGTTCGAGTCAGGTAAAATTGCAGATTGATGCTGATTTAGATTCGGGTGCGAGTGACAATTTCACGGTTGCGAACGCGGTTGATAATAGTCAGAAAATCACTGTAGATTATATAAATGTGGCGAAGGATGGTGCTGCGGATCATATTACGGTATTTAACAACGAAAAGTCGCCGATTTTCGCGGCGATAAATTCGGCTGTTACGTATACTCAGGGTGGTAAGTACGAGTTTGTGGCGTCGGCGACGAAGGGTGTGCTTGATATTGTGAAAACGGCCGGTACGTATACGTTGTATGATGCTGTGCATGATAGTGCGATTGGGCGCACGTATTCGCTTGTTGCTGATGAGAGTGTAGCGCGTAATTTGGGTGTAATGGAGGGTGCTGCCGGTTCTGTGTTAAATATAATTGGCAATGCTGATTACAAGATTCTTGGTAATGATTATTCGGGTATAACAATCAACGCTGGTCAGACGGTAAATGTTGCTAATGTTGCGTCGATTGAAGGGTTTAAGACCAGTACAAACGTTGGCGCATTCTATAACGCAGGTACGTTGAATGTGGAGAATACAACTTTTGCCAATAATGGTAATGCCGCTACATATGCAGGAGGAGCAATAGTATCCGCGGGCACACTGAATATTTCAGATTCTAAATTCACGAATAATATATCAGACGTGGTTGGTGGAGCGATCTTCGCAACTATAGGTTCGATAACAGACATAAGTAATTCTGTATTCGGTGATGCTGTAATAGCAGACTCAGGCAATAAGAACACAAATATTGGCGGTGGCGGTGCTATTCAAAACCAGGGGATAATGGAAATTACAAATTCAGAATTTTACAGAAATTATACTGGTGGCGACGGCGCAGCAATATCTAATTTTACACATTCTTCAAATACCGGTATTGTCAGCCTTACTGTCAACAACTCTAAGTTCGGTGATGCAATTATTGCAAATTCAGGGAATGTAGCCGACAAAGCCGCCGGAGCAATTAGTAACAATGCAGCACTGCTGAATATTGATAACTCAGAATTCTATCGAAATATCGCAGGCACCTCAGGTGGCGCAATTACTAATGACGCAAATTCAACAGCCACTATAACTAACTCAAAATTCGGCGACAAAAACATCGCAGGCTCGGGTAACACAGCTACAACAAGTGGTGGGGCGATTTATAATGCAGGTACTCTAACTCTCGACAACTCCGATTTCTATCGCAATACAGCTACAACAAACAATGGTGGGGCAATTTATAATACGGGTACAGTAACTATCACTAACTCAAAATTCGGCGACAAGGACATCGCAGGCTCAGGTAACACCACCAACAGCTATGGTGGCGCGATTTTAAGTTCCAGTATAATGACAGTTGACAACTCAGAGTTTTATCACAATATATCCAAGTTCTATGGTGGTGCCATATCTACCACAGGCAGTAGCACCATGCTTGTAATAAATGACTCGAAATTTATTTCCAATGCTGCGGGGATTGCAGGATCAGGTACGGAGTCAGGTGGTGGAGCTCTCACTATTAGCGGATTAGTAAACAGAATTAATAATTCTCTATTCAAAAACAACACTGCTCTATCCTACGGTGGAGCATTGTACATTGCAAGAGGCGGACATACAATCATAGCAAATTCAATTTTTGATAGCAATTCCACAACCGCCGGTACTGCAGGGGCAATTTTCCTTAATGCGACGGAAGGCGCTATTGCAACTATAATCAATTCAACATTTAAAGATAATAGTGACACTGGAGGTACTGGGGCTATATTGAGTACAGGTACTGTAAATTTAGTCTCCGATAAAGGTGATACTATTTTCACAGGCAACAAAGGTAGTAACTCCCCACGTGATATTTATCTTAGCGGCGCAAATGCAGCTCTCAATCTCAACTCAGCGTACGGCAATAAAATCGAGTTCAACGGCGGTATCACGGTAACAAATACAAACGTCATAAACATAAACAAAACAGGTACTTATACTGATATTGACGGCAATGTTGTTGCGAATCCGACTAAAGGCAACATCATTTTCAACGCGGCGGTTAGCGGCGCTTATGTTAACCTCTACGATGGCACGCTCGCGCTAAACAAAGGCAACACTGACGGACAAGTCGCTAACTTCACAAGCTCGACGCTTGATTTGCAGGGTGGTATTTTAAATACCGTGAATGCAAAAACTGACAGTACAGCGATTACGACGTTCAAAGCGTCTAATAGTCCTATTGTCGCGTTTGATGCGAATTTATCGAACATGACCAACGACCAGTATACTGTTGCAGGTACGGCCTCAGGGACTGTAAGAGAGGCTGTTAATGTGACAGCTAATACTACCGCGACAAGCGGCACGTTAACGTTATTCACGGGCGGTGCGGGCAAATCGCCTATACTGACCCTGGCAAAAACGTTCACAAGCACCTCTACTTATACGTTTAATGTTGGCGGCACGGCCGGCACGCTGGCATGGTCAAGAGCTGATGGCGGTGGAATACGCGCGGCTGTCCAAGATACCACGGACACACGTGCTTATTCACTAATAGCTACTGAAACTGTTACGAACTCAGCCTCAAAAACAATTATGGGCGGCGGCACCGGCGCGACTTTGTTCATCTACGGAGACGGCACAAGCAAACTCCTTGGCAACGAACAAGAAGGTTTTCAAGTAGTTGCAGGCAAAACAATGAATATCTACAACGTAGCGTCGATTGAGAACTTCAAAGGGACATCCGGTACTGCTATAATCAGTGCAGGCACATTAAATATTTCAGACTCAAAATTTATTGAAAATAAGACAACCTCTGCATATAATGGTGGTGCTATATATACTACCGCCGGAAGTGTCACAAACATAGCAGGTACTCTTTTTCAGGCCAACGAGGCTCAAATCGGCGGCGCAGCTGTCATAGAGGGTACGGCTAACATTACCAACTCCGAGTTTGTGTCCAATAAAGGTAGAGGTAGTTCTGGTGCTATATACAACACCGAGTTAGGTATCACAAATATAAAATCCACAAAATTCACCTCCAACACAGCCGCTAACATCGGAGCCATATTCAATGTTGGTATATTATACATTGAGGATAGCTTATTTAAAGCGAATACCGCCACTGTAAATGATTCGGGTGCTATTCTTAATAAAACTGCCACGACTGGATCACCGGCTATATTAAGCATAAAGAACACTGAATTTATTCAAAATACATCTTCGGGACATGCCGGAGCTATTCAAAACTCAGGCACTGTGACTATCACTGAGTCGACTTTTACCGAAAACAAAGCTGTTGCCAGCAGCGGTGCGATTTACAACTTCGGCACCGCAACAATCACCGACTCGACCTTTAGTAAAAACTCAGCCGGCACATACGGCGGGGCGATTTCTAACTTTAAAGACATAGTAATCAAAGATTCAGAATTTACGGGAAACATCGCTCAAAACACCAGCACAGCTACTGTCTACGGTGGTGCAATTTATAACACAGGAAACGCATATATCTACAACACAAAATTCACCTCAAATACAGTAACTTCAACAGCAGGGGCATCATTTGGCGGAGCTATTTGGTCAGCAAGCACCGGCAATTTAACGGTTATAGACTCTGAATTCACGGGCAATAAAGCAGCCGGGCATATGGGAGGCGCTATTCATAGCATTGGTAATTCAGTAATTACAAACTCTATTTTCACAAATAACTCAGCCGGAACATGGGGTGGGGCAGTAAGCAGCTCAGGCGCTATTACAATAACGGACTCAACTTTCACAAGTAACTCGGCCAACTACGGTGGTGCATTCGCTAATTCAGGTACTACAGCGACTATCTCAGGCTCGACTTTCACGGGTAATACTGCCGGCACACATGGTGGTGCGATTTATAGTCATACCGAAGCTACAACAACAATAACAGACTCGACGTTCACAAGTAACACTGCAGACCGCTTTGGCGGGGCAATTTATAACGTAGGCGCTGCAACAATAACAGACTCGACTTTCACAGGTAATAAAGCCGGTACAAGCGGTGGTGCAATCCTTAGCGTGAAATCAATAATAATTGATAACACTAAATTTACCAATAATACAGCTGACACATATGGTGGTGCTTTGAGCAATGATGCCTTCGCATCGGTGGCTGCCATAACAAATTCAGAATTCATAAACAATACAGCGAAGACAAATGGCGGTGCGATAGCGCATTATGGCACATTAACAGCTTCAAATACATCATTTGTTTCGAATAGTGCGCTCACATACGGCGGTGGGATTTATAATGTAGGCACGGCAACAATAGCTGATTCTACTTTTACAAGCAACAATGCTAAGTATGGTGGGGCGATTGATAACTACACGGGAGCAACAGCTGCAATCTCTGACTCGACGTTTACAGGCAACACAGCTACATCGTATGGCGGGGCGATTTATAATGCCGGCACTGCAACAATAGTGAATTCAGATTTCACGGACAACACAGCCGGTACGTCGGGTGGGGCGATATATAATGCGGGCACGGTTAACATCGTGGCTGATGGTGGTAACTCGATTTTCGAGGGTAATACTGCTAATGGCGCTGATAATGATATTCAGCTGGAAGGTGCGAGTGCGGTGGTGAATCTCAACGCGGGTGCGGGTAAGATTTCGCTTGGTGGTGGCATCAAGGCTGATAATGCAGCGGCGCAGATAAATATTAACCAGCATGGGGTATATTCAACGACTGATGGTGTGCCTGAGGGTTTGAGTACGACTGTGGCGGTGAAACCGACTGATGGCAGAGTTGAGATTAACTCAATTTCTGGCGGCACATATAATTTATACAACGGAACTTTAGCGTTGAATCAAAAGGGTAATGTTGCTAATCAGGTTGCTGATAAGATGAATTTAAAGAGTGGCACGTTGGATTTGAACAATGGTGTTATTGATAGTATTGCGGTGACTGATTTGACGAGTTCGAGTCAGGTTAAATTGCAGTTGGATGCGGATTTAGATTCGGGTGCGAGTGACAATTTCACGGTTGCGAATGATGTAGGTAATAGTCAGAGAATCACTGTAGATTACATCAACGTGGCAAAAGATGGCAATGCAGATCATATTACGGTGTTTAATAACGAGAAGTCGCCGATTTTTGCGGCAATAAATTCTGCTGTGACGTACACACAAGGCGGCAGGTACGAGTTTGTGGCGTCAGCGACGAAGGGTGTTTTAGATATAGTTAAAACAGCCGGCACGTATACACTTTATGATGCGGTGCATGATAGTGCGATTGGGCGTACGTATTCGTTAGTGGCTGATGAGAGTGTAGCGCGTAATCTTGGTTCTATGGAAGGTGCAACAGGCTCGATTCTCAACATAATCGGTAATGCTGATTACAAGATTCTTGGTAATGATTATTCGGGTATAGTGATTAACGCTGGGCAGACTGTCAATGTTGCTAATGTTGCGTCGATTGAAGGGTTTAAGACAACGGATAACGGTGGTGTATTCAACAACGCAGGCACGCTCAATATTGAGAATACGGCATTCCGAAACAATGAAGCTACCACACACGGTGGTGCAATATACAATAGAGGCACACTGAAAGTTTCAGACAGCATATTTAAATCTAACAGTATTGAATCGACAGTGAGTAATGCAGGTGGAGCCATCCGAAGTGCGGGTGGTGGCACCATTTCTGTTGAAAATTCGACTTTCGAGGACAACAAAGCCATATATGGTGGAGCTATATATACGTCGTATGGAACAAACTTTATCTACAATTCAACTTTCAAAAACAATATTGAATCCAGCCAGGGTGGCGCTATAGGAGCAGACAATGGCATCTTAAATATAGCAAATTCACTATTTGAAGGCAATAAGGCTACGAACGATGGTGGAGCAATAATAAATGCATACGAAAACACTCTAAACATTGATAACACCAAGTTCATCAAAAACTCAAGTGCTCGAGGCGGCGCGATAATAAACTATTACAGCGACTCAACGCTAAATATTAAAGACTCAACATTCGGCGACAAAAACATCGCCGGATCAGGTAACACAGCGGCAACAAACGGTGGAGCGGTTTATAACGTAGGCACAATGACTATTGATAACTCAGAATTTTATCGCAACACAGCTAATACATATGGTGGTGCGATTTATAATCATACCGGAGCGACAGCAACAATAACTAACTCAAAATTCGGTGACAAGGACATCGCAGGCTCTGGTAACTCGGTTTCAGCACATGCCGGCGGAGCAATATATAATTCAGGTACAATCACCATCGACAACTCTGAGTTCTACCGCAACACAGCAGGATATGGTGGGGCAATTTATAATGCTGCAGGCGGAACAGCAACAATCACTAACTCAGAGTTTCAAGGAAACATAACCTCAAACGACGTAGGCGGCGCGATTTACCACATAGGCACAGCCATGACAATCGATAACTCAAAATTCATTTCAAATTCTGCACTGGGTGGTGGAGCACTCAATATTTCCAGAACAGCGAAAATTAATAATTCTATATTTATAAATAACACTGCGACAAGCTATGGTGGTGCAATGCATATTGCGGGCACAGGACATACTACAATAGCAAACTCAATTTTTGCCAATAACACAGCAACCAGTCATGGCGGCGCAATAGCCCATAATGGCGGCACCGGCGCAACTGTCACTATAATTAACTCAACTTTTGAAAACAATTCTGCAGGCAGTCATAGCGGCGCTATCTTTACCAATGGCATTATGAATTTAATCTCAGATAAAGGTGATACCGTTTTCTCGGGCAATAAAGCCAACAATTTACCTAATGATGTTTATCTTAATGGCACAAGTGCGATCCTCAACCTCAACTCTGCATACGGTAACAAAATCGAATTCAACGGCGGTATCACGGCAACAAATACAAACGTCATAAACATAAACAAAACAGGTACTTATACAGATATTGACGGCAATGTTGTTGCGAATCCAACCAAGGGTAAAATCATTTTCAACGCGGCTGTTACCGGCGCTTACGTTAACCTCTACGATGGCACACTGGCGTTAAACCAGGGTAACACTGACGGACAAGTCGCTAACCTCACGGGCTCGACGCTTAACTTGCAAGGGGGTTATCTGAGCGCTCAAAACGGTACTTTTGAGAATACCAAAATTACTACATTAGTTAGCGCAGCAGCTGCCAAGTTATTCATTGATGCAGGCTTGAACAAAACAGGAGTCGGCGATAGTGATAGTTTCAGCGTCTTAGGCTCAGCTACAGGTAGTCTCACCGTAGGCGGAATCAATGTTCTGACTGATGGAGGCGCCAGCTCAATCACAGTGTTTACTGATTCAAAATCACCGCTTTTAGCGGCTAACGCTGGTGATGTGGCAACGGTTACCTTCACAAAAGGTAATATGTATACGTTTAAACGTTCAGCGACAGCCGGCGTACTTGATATAGTCCGTACAACAGGCAGTTACACGCTTATTGACGCAGTAGCAGACGCTACAGCGAATCGCGCGTACTCACTGCTGGGCGATGAGACTTACACAGCTAACCTCACTACCGGCTCTTTCATGGGCGGCGGCACAGGTGCTACTTTGACAGTTTTCGGTAACAACCACAAAATCACGGGTAGTACGACTAACTCAGGTATAAGAGTCAGCACAGGTCAAACGCTCAATGTATACGATGTTGCTTCGTTTGAGAAGTTTGGTATTGACAGTGGCGCAGCTATTGTGAACTACGGCATTACAAATGTTGAAAACTCTAAATTTGACTCTAATAAATCACCTCTGGGTGTTGGTTCAAACGGTGGTGCGATTTTTAATGCAACAGGAGCTACACTAAATGCCTTAAAATCGACATTTAGCAACAACGTGGCCGATTATGGCGGTGCGATACTAAGTTATAGCAGCATGACAATAGTTGACTCAATATTCAGCAGCAATCAGGCAAGCGTTGGCGGCGCGATATACAATGCAGTAAATGGCAATATGACTATCTCTAACTCAACCTTCACAGGTAATAAAGCTCTTAACGCCTATGGTAATATAAAAAGAGGCGGAGCCATATATGATATTGGCAACACTGCAACAATCACAGATTCGACCTTTACATCTAATGAAGCCGAGTACGGCGGCGCTATCGCTAATGCATCAGCCAGCGTAGTAACTATCAAGGATTCAACATTTACGGGTAATATTGCCGGCACTCAGGGCGGCGCGATTTATAACAGAGATACAAGCAAGCTCTCCATTACCGACTCGACTTTTACATCTAACACAGCGACGGGAAGCGGCGGGGCGATTTTCAACTCAAGCAGCCAGGCTTCTAGTATCATCGGCTCAACCTTCACCTCCAATCACGCCGGTTTTGCCGGAGCAATCAATATTCTTGGCACTACAACTATCTCTAAGTCAACATTTACCTCTAATAAAGGTGATACAAGCGCAGGTGCGATTTATAACACAGACACGGCAACCATCACTGATTCAACCTTTACGTCTAACACCTCTGACGGCACAGGCGGGGCTATATGGAACTCAGGCGTGCTAAACCTCACAGACACAACTTTCACGACCAATTCAGGAACCAGCGGCGGCGCTATACGGAATAGCGGCACAGGAAATACGAAGATCACGTCTTCTCAATTTTCAGGAAATACCGTCTCCGTTTCAGGCGGCGCTATACACAATTCGGGCACTTTAACCGTCACTGATACCTCCTTTGATGCGAACAAAGCCCACAGCACAACCGGTGGCGGCGGCGCGATTTATCATACCGATGCCGGCAAGCTGGATATTTCAGGCTCGACCTTTACAGCCAACACCTCCGCCTCATACGGCGGCGCTATCAGTTTATACGATGCTACAAACGTGGATAATATCATCAAAAACTCGACTTTTACGGCCAATATAGCCAATGTGAGTGGTGGTGCTATATATAATAGCAACGGTAGTATAAAAATTGAAAACTCAACTTTTAATGCCAACAAGGCCTTCGGTGCTTCTGGCGTAGGAGGCGGCGGCGCTATTTACAACTCAAGCACAGCAACTATCACTGATTCGACTTTTACGTCAAACACTGCCTCAGCAACAGGCGGGGCTATATGGAACTCAGGCACGCTAAACCTCACAGACACAACTTTCACAACTAATTCAGGAGTCTACGGCGGCGCTATATGGAATAGCAGCACAGGAGATACGAAGATTATATCTTCTCAATTTGCAGGGAATACAGCCTCTGAGTTAGGCGGCGCTATAAACAATTCAGGCACTTTAACCATTACTGATACATCATTTGATGCAAATAAAGCGTTCGGCACAACTAACGGCAGTGGTGCCATTTATAACTCAGGTACTGCAACAATCAGTGATTCAACATTTACATCTAACACCTCTGATTATATCGGCGGGGCTATATGGAACTCAGGCACGCTAAACCTCACAGGCACAACTTTCACGACTAATTCAGGAGTCTACGGCGGAGCTATACGTAATAGCAGCACAGGAGATACGAAGGTTATATCTTCTCAATTTGCAGGGAATACAGCCACTTACGGCGGCGCTATACAGAACTCAACTGCTGCTGTGTTAGCTATCACGGGTTCTACATTCACTACAAATAGTGCGGTATTAACAGGCGGTGCTATATACAACGTAACGGCTGCTGTGTTAGCTATCACCAACTCAACCTTTGACCGCAATACCGTCACTAAAGCTGATACAACAGCCCTTGGCGGTGCAATCTACAACGCATCGACTGCTGCCGGCAACACAATCACAACATCAACTTTCACCGGTAACACCGCTCTTGGCGGATATGGTGGCTCAGTATACAACGCAGGTCTACTTACTGTCGATGCTTCAAGCTTTAACAACACTGTCCTGAATGGTGTTGCTGCTGTGCTTGGCGGCGGTATCTACAACACAGGCACTCTCACAATCAAGGACTCCGACACAGGTGATCTAAAAAAATCCGAGTTCAAAAACATGCAAGCCTCCGAATCAGGCGGCGCTATCTACAACTCAGGTACTCTATCTGTTTCAGATACCTCCTTCGATTCAAACAAAGCACTCGGCACAGCTACAGGCAACGGCGGCGGCGCTATTTATCATACCGGCACAGGATTATTGACTATCAACGGTGCAACCACTTTCACAGCTAATACAGCTACTTACGGCGGCGCAATTTATAACGCAGGTACTAACGCGAGTAACTCGATTGCCGGCGCTACCTTCACATCAAACGTGGCAAAAGACGGCGGCGCGATTTACAACGCTTCAGGCGCAAAATTAGCCGTTTCCGGCTCAACATTTAATTTAAATCAGGCGACTAACGGTTCGTTAGGTGGCGCTATATACAATGAAGGTTTAATAACTCTCACTAATGATACATTTACATCAAACACAGCCTCAGCATCAGGCGGCGCGATTTATAACAACTCTGCTTTAGCTAACGCTATCACGGGTTCTACATTCACTACAAATAGTGCGGTATTAACAGGCGGTGCGGTACACAACGCCACCGATGCAGTGCTGGCTATCACCAACTCAACCTTTGACCGTAATACCGTCACTAAGGCCGACACAACAGCCCTTGGCGGCGCAATCTACAACGCATCGACTGCTGCCGGCAACACAATCACAACGTCTACGTTCACAGACAACACTGCATTAGGCGGCTACGGTGGTGCAATTTACAACGCAGGTCAACTTACTGTCGATGCCTCAAGCTTCAACAACACTGTATTGAATGGTGTAGCTGCTATTCTCGGCGGCGGTATTTACAACTCAGGCACCCTGACAATAAAAGACTCTGACACGGGTGATCTAAAAAAATCCGAGTTCAAAAACATGCAAGCCTCCGAATCAGGCGGCGCTATCTACAACTCAGGTACTCTATCTGTTTCAGATACCTCCTTCGACTCAAACAAAGCACTAGG
>JAVBNU010000084.1:0-7829 GCA_031551265.1 Candidatus Gastranaerophilaceae bacterium | reverse complement strand
CTTCCACAGCAAAAACAAAGTCCTGCGTACTACGATGAAGGTAATTACGGCACTTACGGACAGCGCGAAGTTCAATCTGTACCGACTCTTCCAAGTGGTCAAGGCGGTAGAACGAGTGTAGGGCAGATGTTTGGCTCTTCAAGTACGCCTGCGCCACCGACAATGGGTAATTCTTCATATGACGATTATCAATATTCGAATACAAATTATGCTCAGGAGCGAGAGATAATTACGCCGAAAAATCCTGCAAGAACGAGTGTAGGGCAAATGTACGGTGCGTCGGATGCACCTGTACATCCTGCGGGTAATAATATGCAGCCACAACGTGTTCAGGCTCAACCGGCAAGTAATCCTGCAAGTGTTGGTGCAAACAACATACAACCTGCCAATAAATACAGTGAATATGACTTTGGTAACACTCGCGCTAATACCGTTAACAAAAATTATTCTGAAAACCCGCTTGCTGATTACGCCCAAGCTACTAAAGCTCCAGTTGGAACGGGTGATGCGAGTGATTATTTCGAAATGGCGAAAGTTAAAATTGAGGGTGAAGATTACAAGGGCGCCTTAAGTGATTTAAACAGCGCACTTTCCGTTGACCCAAAGCTTTATGACGCACTTATTACAAGAGCTGCTGTTAAAATGCAGATAAATGACTTAGACGGTGCAAAATCTGATTTAACAAAAGCTGCAATGCTAAAACCTAATGATGACAATACGTATTTGATGCGTGGATACCTGAATGCAAATTCCAACGATTTGCCGGGCGCGTTGAATGATTTTAATATAGTTTTATCTATCAATCCTAACTCGCTGGGTGCTTTTAAAAGCCGTGGAGCTGTAAAAGGCGGTATGGGCGATTATAAAGGCGCTATTGAGGATTTCACTAAAGCTATATCAATGGATCCTAATGATATCGACTCATATTATCAAAGAGGTCATGCGAAGTTTAATTTACAGAACTATCAAGCCGCAGTGCAAGATTATAAAAAGACCAGAGAGCTGGCTATGACGATGCAAGCTCAGGATTGGATTAACGAAATTGATCAGGATATCGCTGAAGCCAGTAAGATGATTAAAAAGTAAAGTGCGTTTTGATATTTAAGCAAGTTTGAGCTATGATGTAGTGGTACATAGTGAGGTAGTATTTTGTTCGAAAAATTTACGGAAAAAGCCATTAATGTTTTGACAACGGCTCAGGAAAAAGCTGCGGAATTGAAGCATGATTGTGTTTATCCTGAACATTTATTACTGGGTTTAATCACGCAAAAAACTTGTTTGAGCACCAAATTGCTGTCGTTTTCTGGCGTAAAACAGGACTTGCTTTTGATGTCGATTAAAGAGCATTTGAAAAATAAAGAAACTGCTAATGCCAAGCCGGAGGTTTGTTTTAGTGATGATTTGAAAAATGTTTTGAAACGGGCTTTTGACATTGCGAAAAATTTAAACAACTCTTATATTTTGACGGAACATTTATTTTTGTCATTGTTGAGTGATAATTCGTCTCAAGTTAAAGTTATTTTGGAAGATTTTAATTTGAATATCCCCAAAACTGTTGATACGGTTTGCAAATTTTTGGATAAAAAGAAAAAGCTGAAAGCTACTGATTACCACCCTGAAAATATTTCTGCAACGGAGATAAAATCAGATTACCAAAATATTGATGCAAATATTAAAGATTCACGTGCGGCAAAGATATTTGAAAAAGCTGCAGCCAAGCTTACGACTTCTAATTACGAAATTTTGGGTACCGAACAGATTATTCAGGCCATTTTAGAAGATACTGAGGAAAATCCTGAATTGATTCAAATTTTCAATGAATTTGGCATAAACGCTGAAGTATTTAGCGAAAAATTAAATGAAGTAAAAAACCGTAACGATGAGTTTGAAGAAAAACAAATTATTTTTACTCCAAACGCGTTTAAGACGATTATGTACGCGCTTGAAACCGCTAAAGAGCTTGGTTCGGTGACACTTGAGCCTGAGCATATTATTTTGGGATTGCTGAAATCAAAAAACGGCATTGCGTATAATATATTCAAAAAATTGAACGTGAACGACTCAATCCTTGGCAGCAAAATTGTGAAACCTATTGAGCGCCAGATGCCTGAAACGCTTACGATTTTGCGTTTAGCGAAACAGGAAACCAGACGGCTCGGCAAAAATATTGTCGGCTCTGAGATGATACTTTTGGGTATTCTGGATGAAGGTGCCGGTATTGGGGCAGAAGTCTTGTCTGATTTGGGTGTTACTATCAGAGATGTGAGAAGTGAAATAGAAAAAATCGTCGGTTTTGGCGATGAATATAATGATGCTCATATTACTTTCACTGAGCGGGCGAAAAAGATTCTTGAAACCGCCTGGGATATTGCCAGAAAAAATAGTAAACAAAAAATTAACTCTGAGCACTTATTAGAAGCGATATCAATGATGCCTAACAGCATTGCGATGCGTGTTCTCACTAATTTGGGCGTAGATGTCATAGAGATTAAGCAAGGTATTTTGAAGTTTTTATAAATGTCTGATATTTTTAACATTGTAATTAGCAAAATGCAGCCGTCAGATGTGCCGGCAATTGTCGAATTGGAGCAGCTTTCGTACGGACGCCATCATTGGTCGGCAGATTCGTTTTATAATGAGTTGCAAAATAATCTTGCGCATTATTATTGTGCAAAAGATGAAAGCGGCAATGTGTTGGCCTACATAGGATTCTGGATAATATTTGAAGAGGCGCACATTACTACTTTGAGTGTCAACCCTGAGTATCGCAGAAAAAAAATTGCCCAACTTCTTTTACGTGAGGCGATTGAGTGCTGTTATGATAAAAAGGTTAAATTTATTACTCTTGAAGTGCGCGTTAGCAATATAGCCGCAATTTCGTTGTACGAAAAATTCGGTTTTAAATCGGTCGGAACGCGCAAAGGTTACTATCAGGACAATAATGAAGATGCGTTGATTATGTTTACTGATAATATTTGGTATAGCCAATTCAAGTCAATATATGATAAAATTAAAGAAAATATTGACGGGGTAGCGGTAACTTATGACAAAACGTATACAGGATGAAATTCAACAGCTAAAGTGCAATGACAGAGAATTGGCATTTAGTTTTGGAACGCTTGTAATCACCCTGATGTGCTCGTTTTTAATCGTTATTGCTACGTTTACACAGATTAAGTTTAATTACAGCTGGCTTGGCTTGCGTGGTGCGGCTGCGCATTATTCATATATCGCACAGGTGCCTGTTATTGCTTTTATTGCAACACTTCTCGGGCGTAAATTCGGGTTACTCTCGGTTTTGCTCTATATTATTTGTGGTTTGTTTTTCCCAATATATGCTTTGGGTGGTGGGCTGCATTATATTTTAGAGTATAGTTTCGGATATATTTTGGCCTATATTCCGGGGGTTTTTATAGCTGCCTGGATTTTATCAAAAGAGTGTTCGTTTAGAAGCATAGTTTTTGCTGCGTTAGCTTGTGTTTTAGTAATCCATCTGACCGGCATGTTTTATTTGTTGTTGGTCTTAATAATTCGCCACGAATCAATGTCTTATGCGTATGACTTTTTGGTATTACAGAACGGGCTTAAGATTGTATACGATTTCATAATTTCTATTTTTGCTGTATATTTGGCAAGATTAACAAAACAAATACTGTGGTTGGCTATAGGTAATTAATTTAGGAGTAATAATTATGGTAAAAATTTGTCCTTTTCGAAATGATAAAGAATGCTCACCCGATTGTGCGTTGTATATTGCGCCTAAAGACTTAAACGAAACTGTAATCAGCCGACTTCGCAGTATTGGCGTGGTATCAGGCGAGGGTGACTGCTCACTAAAAAATATCGCACTTTCTTCAATGCGAAAAATGTTCGAAAACACCGGCGTTCAAAGACGCTAATCCTGCTCAACTTCGATTGAGAGGTTCATGAACTCGATGTCGTCATAGTCCGTGTATGCGCGTTGGAACAGATTTTTCCCGCATCTTAGAGTAATTTCATTCGGTTGGTTAGCGCGAATCAGCGAGGGTGGGAGCTTGATTTTAAAGCCGTCGCCGTTGCATTTTAGTTCGGTAAGTTTTTGTCCGTTAAAATATATTTCGGGCGGGCTCGCATATGCATTGCGAGCATGTGATTGTCCTAGCTGGACTGCCAACAGCGTGTCTATCCCTATGACGGAGCCTACTACCAAATAAGCGCTTTCATTAGTAGCTAGTGGTTTTAGTGTGAATGATTTTGAGTAGTATGTGCCAACGGCCTTAGCTCTGAATTCGCCGGCATGTGCGGAAGAGTCGGAGTAGTTATCATCACCGATATGAATTAAATCTGTTTCGAGCGTAATGTCTTTTGGCGTTGTCTTTTCAATGCTCAATTGCAGCGGCTTGCCGAGCGTAGCGTCGTCAATAGTGAGTGAGTATGGTCTGTAGCCATCTTTTTCGACGCCCAGTATGTTCGGGCCGTGAACCTGTGCGTCAAGGAAAAACCTACCATCATTATCCGTTTTTGTTGAGTATCTTAGCTGAGGTATTGTGATGCGAGCGTTGGGAACAGGTGATTTTGTTTTGGAGTCGATTACTCTGTTAGAGCTGTCGCTGCCGCTTTTCTCTACCCCGCCTGTAATAGCAGAATATGAAATTTGCATTGATAAAAATATTACCAACAGAAATGAGAGCACGCGTCTTGTATTTAACATTCTCAGGTTCCCCAATTGCTTATATATACTTTTTATAATTCATGAGAACGTTTTTGAATATGACCCTCTCAGGCTAATACATGGTCTATTTAATTTAAAATGATGTAAAGTTTTTTGAGCCCTCAAAAGGTTGTTTTATTTGTGCATTCGGGTCGGTAGTCACGTTGGTATTGAATTTTAATGCTTCCGGCTCAGGCATTTTTTGTCCTGATGCAGCGGCCTCATCAGTTGTAGGTTTTTTATTAAATTCTTCAATAGATGTTGCTTCTTTTATTTCTTTGGCTTTTTCACCCATTTTTTGAATCATGTCATTATAACCATTTTTTTGGGCATCTTTTGTGAGCTTTGTATCCGTTGTCTTGTTTACTGCTTCTGTTTCGGCATTGTCTTCTGTAGCTGCTTCTTCTGTTTCATTTTTTACTTTCGTAAACCCCAGACTCTCCATTTGTTCATCAAGTGGTGCAGTTTTATTTATATCAACAGCTGTAAATTGGTTCCCAAAAGTAGTGTTTACGTATGCGTAATATTTTCCTGTGTCAGGGTCTTCTATGAGAAGGGTGATAGTTGGCAGCGTGCCTTTGGGGGCAAATGTTTTGAATTTTATTGTGTCACCGCTTTTTATATAGTTTTCGGCAATTGGTTTGGTGGCAAAACGGTTTGCTTCTTGAGATGCGCCCATATTGCCAAGCGCACTGGCTCCGACAAATAATGGTGAGGCAACTACAGCGGCTACTGCTGACAAGCCTAATGTCGGCGCTGCATATTGCCAGCCGTATACACATGTGACGCCTGCTGCAGCCCAGCCGTTACGTTTGGTAACGCCATATGCTTCCTGAGGGTCTACTCCGTTTTCGACAATGAATTTGCTGATATACAATTTTTGTTTTGTGGTGTTTTTGATTTTGTATTCAAAGCCGTTGTATTGCGCGTCCAGCGTGCTTTTTAGTTTCACCACTTCTCGTGAAATTGTGATTGATTTATTATCTACATTGGCGTTTGCCGTTGATATCATCGAAAATATCATTAGCATTATGCATATTGTTGATAGTATTTTTTTCATTTATTTACTCCTCTATCCTTTAACCAGTTGTCTTGCGAAGTTCATGGCTTCTGCATTTATATCGCCGCTTGCCATTATGGCAAGGGCTTTGATTTTGTTTTCTTCATCCAGGTCGAAAACGTTTACTTCTGTTGAATCGTTTTGTGATTTTTTAACGTAGAAATATTTTGGCGCTTTGGCTGCAATTATCGGCTGGTGTGTGATGCAGATAACCTGATGGGTTTTCGCCAGTTCAACCAATTCATCTGATACCGCCTGAGCGACGCTGCCTGAGACGCCTGTGTCTATCTCGTCGAAAATAACGGTGTTGATGTTGTCTGTTTTTGCGAAAATTGTTTTAATCGCAAGCATTACACGTGAAATTTCGCCGCCTGATGCGATTTTGGCGAGTGGCTTTAGCGGCTCCGAAATGTTTGTTGATATAAAAAATTCGACGATGTCTTTGCCGGTTTCACTGAATTTGTCGTTAGTGTTTTCGACGTTTACTTTAAATTTAACTTTTGGCAGCTCTAATTTTTCAAGCTCATTGCTCAAAAGCACTGATAATTCGTCAGCGAGTTTAATTCTCGATGAGGAAAGTCTTTGAGCGCATTCTTCAAGTACGCTTTTAATTTGTTGCAATTCTATTTCCAGCCGTTCAATATCATCTTTCGAAAATTCTATTCCGTTGAGTTGTGCGCAAAGTTTGTCATATTGCGCGATTACCTCTTCCAGCGAGTTTCCGTATTTGCGCTTGATTTTGTTTAGCATTTCAATGCGCGCGTTGATGTTATCGATTTTTTCGAGGTCGGCGCTTATGTTTTCCGAATAGTTGCGTAGCGCGCTGGCAGCTTCTTTGAGTATTTCCAGTGCATTTACAATTTCTTCTTCCCACTGTGAAAGGTTTTTGTCGTAGTCAGTCGCTTTGCTGAGGTTGTTTTTAATGGAGGAGAGATTTTGGATTAAGTTAGCGTCATCGCCGTATAATCCCCAATATGACGAAAATGTAAGGTCTTTGAGGGTTTCGGCGTTCGAGAGAATTTCTAATTCTGCGCTTAACTCACTGTCCTCGCCCGGGTTTTCGATTTTTACTTCTTCTATTTCGTTAATTTGATATTTTAAGAACTCAACTTCTTGTTCTGTTGAACTAGCGCCGTTTGTGGCAATTTCAAGTTTTTTAAATATTTCTGAATATTCTGCATATGTTTTTTGGTAACTGTAAAGCAAGTTTTTATGCATTTCATCGCCAAAGTTGTCCAATAGTCTTATATGGTGTTTCGGTTGAATATAGACATAAGTTTCATGTTGAGAGTGAATATCAATAAGCAGTTCACGAAGCTTTTTGATAACTTCCTGAGTAACCATTGCGCCGTTTACTCGCGAACGGCTTGATGTTTGAGTTATTTCTTTTGAAATGATTAGTTCATTTCCGTATAAATCAATTCCGTTTTCTTCTAAAAAACTCACAGGGAATTTATCGTTGAATTTTACTGATAATTCAATTGTTGCGGTATCTTTACCGGTTTTGATGAGGTCTTTTGTTGCTTTTGCGCCGAAGGCTATATCAATTGCGTTGATGATAATACTTTTTCCGGCGCCGGTCTCGCCTGTGAACACGTTAAAGCCTTCCGAAAAGTTTAATTTCAGCTCGTCGATAAGTATAAAATTTTTGATAACTAGATTCTCAATCATACTTGCAGGTTGGTGCAACTCCCCAGTGTAGTTTTTCTCTTAAAACAGAATAAAATCCGTTGTTTTCTTTTTTTACCATAACTAGTTTAGCTTTTTTGCCGTGTTCTTTAATTATTGTTGGTGTCTCTTTTTCAATGTCTTGTGTAATTTGGCCGTCAGCACTCAGGATGAATTTTTCGTCCGTTTCGCAGGTTGTAATTGTTATAACCTCATCAGCCGGAATAACCAAAGGACGTGCAGTCAAAGTGTGAGGGCAAATTGGCGCGATGATAAATACTTTTAGTGCAGGCGAAGCAACAGGGCCTCCTGCCGAAAGATTGTATGCTGTTGAGCCTGTAGGGGTCGAGACAATCAGGCCGTCTGCGAGGTAATCACATACAAATTTGTCGTTTATGCTCAGTTGAAAAC
>JAVBNU010000006.1:0-5401 GCA_031551265.1 Candidatus Gastranaerophilaceae bacterium | reverse complement strand
AGTCTGCTTGAGAAATCTTTTTTATCAATTTGTCCCTTTTTGACTTCTTCGATAACTTCGTTTTGAGCTTTAGTAATCTCTTTTTCTTGATCTTCAGTCAAATTTTCAGATTCTTTGATAAGTTCTTTTATTCGCGTATTCAATTCATCTTGATAACGCTCAATAGCCGTCATGTCAGAGGCAACTTCTTCTTCTAATTTTGCAATTTTATCTTGCAATTCTTTGAGTTCTGCCTCGAGTCTAGCTTTGTTTTCTTCCAGCTGGGGTTTCTCTGATGTATCAGAGCCAACATTAAAGAGCTTTGAATTAACTAATTGATTAGCTAAATTTTGCGCATCTTGTAATTTAGTACAATCCGCATTCGCTCCGGAAACCGCTGTAGCCAGCGCATTTACTCCATTTACACTTATAGCCATACATACCTCGTTGTTTTTTACACTACACATATATAAACAAAATTACAGATATAAAAATTCAATATTTTTTATATCTGTAATATTTATTTACAATTCATTAAAAATTAACCGGCGTTAGCATAGTCCAAAACAGTCTTGCCGCCTGAAATACTGGCCATCACCGCAGCTGTTGATGTGAACTCATTGATCATAATATTGTTACGATAGTCAATTTGATGTTCGGCTAAAGCCGCAGCATCCTTGGAGAACTCGCCTTCTTGTCTATGAGCGGTAAGCTGCGAAAACGGTATCCCAGTGCTTGATTGTTGTACCAATCTTTCAAACGAATCGCCTTTCACCGAGCTCGTCGAATCAAAAGTCTGTGTCGCACCCTTACTCTTGTTCTTTGGTATATTGGTGGGTGCTGTAGCTTTTATTGGTGAAGTTTGAGGTATTTTATTAAGCATTATACGCCTCCATGTTTATATTATTCTTGAATCTATTATCAATGTTTTGCAGTGCGGTCTCAAAGTCCTTAGGTGCGTTTGCTGACTGTTTTTTTGACGAATCTTTGGTAGTTTTTTTATCCGATTCGTTTTTTGTAACTTGTCGGCCACCACTATTGATAGTACTACTTGTAGCACTGGTTATAACAAATTTTGATGCATTAAAAAATTGTGACATAGTTTTTTTACCTTCTGTGATTAGCAATGAAAATTAAATTTACTTTTGATTCCATGAAAATGTGAATGCCTATGTTTGCCTTTGTTTGTTTGTGAATTTGCATTTGTACTAGTATTGGAATTAGTATCGGTGCTTTCATTTTTTGCAGGGATTGAGAAACTTGAACTTGTGGTTTCTTCCCCGTTTACCGTGTTGCTGCTGCCTTGAAAACTCATTTCATATCCGGTGCCGTCGGCTGATACGTTGTTTTGGCCGCTACCAAAGGACATGTTGTAAGTGTCACCTGCATTTTTAACAGTGTTATTACCGTTGCCAAATGCCTGTGTATGGGTGCTTCCAGAAGCATTTACATTATTACTGCCGTTACCAAAAGTCGAGTTATAGGTATCGCCTTTGTTGTTTACGGTATTGTTACCATCTCCGAACGTTTGCGTGTAGTTATTACCTGATGAATCGACTTTGTTGTCGCCGCCTCCAAACATCATGTTATATATATTGCCCAGAGTTTTAACAATATTATTACCTTTACCAAACTGCATTGTATGATTATCGCCGTTGGTGCTGACGTTGTTGTTACCGTCACCATAGGTGGAATTATAATTATTGCCGGTGTTATTGACAGTATTATTGCCTTTGCCGAATTTCGTAGTGTAATCATTACCGTTTGTTTTCAGATTATTGTCACCATCACCAAACGACAGATTGTGAGTATTGCCGGTGGTATTTACGGAGTTGTTGCCGTTACCGAAAATAGATGAAAAGTTGTTACCTTTGTTATTTACGGTATTGTTGCCATCCCCGAATTTTTGACTGTGATTATTGCCACTTGAGTTAACTTTATTGTTGCCGTTACCAAGAGTTACCTTGTGGTCGTTGCCGGTATTGTTTACGCTGTTATCACCATTACCCAACGTCATGGAGTGATTATTGCCCTTAGTCGTAACATTGTTATTACCATCGCCGGCTTTCACATTGCCGTTGTCACCGGTCAGATTGATAGTATTACTACCGCCGCCGGTGTTAACGTTGGTGTTGTTTCCGTTAACATTAACGTTATTATTCCCGTTGCCGAGATTAATGTTTATACCCATAGTTTTTGCCTCTCTTTGGGAGCATTGTAAGTTTATAAATTCTCTCTTAAATAAATAAAAACAAACAGGTATATAAAATTGCTATACACAAGATAGAAACTTTATTTAAAAACAGCAAAAAACAATATTTTCAAGCTTTTCAAAGCTTTTAATAATCGTTAACAATTCTTAATGTAATGACAAAGCTGAGATAAATCGTAATAAAACGTTAAATCGCTTGTAATCTCGGCATTGATGATGTACTTTTAAATAATAACGAGGATGTAGTTTTAATGAATATAGTTATACCTATGGCCGGTTACGGCAGTAGATTTAATAATTCCAACTTTGCAAAGCCAAAACCTTTTATCGAATTTTTAGGCGAGGCGATGATTTTTCATGTTTTGAATAATTTAAATGTTGAAAATGCTAAATTTCATTTAATAATGCGCGCAGAACATTACTATAGCGAAAGTGTAACCGTTCAAAAAATTAAAGAAAAATTTAACGTAGAATTTATTTTAACCGACAAAGTAACCGAGGGCAATGCTTGCTCAGTTTTACTTGCACGAAAATTCATCAATAATTCAGAACCACTGCTAATCGCTAACAGCGACCAGCTTGTCGATATGGACATCAAAAACTACATTGATGACTGCAATAACAGACACTTGGACGGGAGCATTTTGGTATTCCCGAACGATGATATAAAATGGAGTTACGCAAAAATAAACGAAGATAATTTAGTCGTAGAAATAAAAGAAAAAACGCCGATTAGCCCTTACGCGACAGTTGGCATATATTACTACAGCAAAGGACAGGACTACGTAGACGCCGCAATTGACATGATGGCAAATAACGACAGAACTAACGGCGAATTTTACACAGGTCCCGTGTACAATTGGGCTGTAAAAAACGGTAAAAGCGTAGGTATATATAAAATTACACCAGAACAAATGATTGGCTTGGGCACACCCGATGATTTAACAGCATATTTGGAAAGGAATAAAGTTGAAAACAGATAAAATCGAGAACATGGTAAAAGGTTGGTTTGTAGGTGATTTTGAGCCAACTTTATACAAAACAAAAGACGTTGAAATAGCAGTGAAACCCTATGAAAAAGGATTTTATGAAAAAAGTCATCACCACAAAATCGCTACAGAAATAACCGTCGTAATTACAGGAAAAATCAGAGCCAATGGCGTAGAATATGGCGCAGGAGATATTTTAATTATGGAACCCGGTGAATCTACAGATTTTGAATGTATTGCTGAAAATACTTCAACAGTGGTCGCAAAACTCCCAAGCACGATTGATGACAAATATTTTGACTAACCCAAAGAAAGAGAAACACTCCATGAATACATACGGTATAATTTTAGCATCAGGTACAGGCGAGCGGATGAACACGCAAGTACCAAAGCAATTTACTAAAGTTGCAGGAAAAACGGTACTTGAACATACCATCGAAATTTTTGAAAAAAACGAAAAAATTACACATGTGATAATTGTCATACACCGCAATCACATAGACTTTTGCAAATCATTAATCCTTAAAAACAATTATAAAAAAGTGTACAAGGCGCTTATTGGCGGCGCGACAAGACAAGAAAGCTCTTTTATCGGAATTTCTGCCATAGAAGATGCTGAAGCGAATGTCCTCATACACGACGGAGTAAGACCGTTTTTATCAGAAAAAATAATAGATAACTGCGTCGAAGCCCTAAAAAAATATGACGCTATCGACGTCGCAATCCCTTCATCTGACACAATTATACAAATTAATGATAAGAAAATTATCGAAAACATACCTCAGCGCAAGAATTACATGCGCGGCCAAACCCCTCAATGCTTCAAATTGAGCCTCATCAAAAAAGCACATAAACTCGCACAGTTCGACAAATCTATCTCCGTAACCGACGACTGCGGCCTGGTCAAACACTACGGACTCGCAGATATTTTTGTTGTCGACGGGGAAGAAGCAAATATAAAAATTACACATCCTTTAGACGCCTACATTGCCGACAAATTATTCCAAATCAAGTCCTCAGTCCCGCCAAATGAAGAACTGGTAAATTTAAAAGACAAAGTTGTTGTTATTTTTGGCGCTAGCAGAGGTATCGGGCTTGCCACAAAAAAACTCGCGCAAAGATACAAAGCAAAAGTTTGGGGCTTTTCACGCAGCAACAACATTGACATCACCGACGAAAAATCAGTCGAAGATGCTCTCAAAGAAGTTTTCAACAAAGAAAGTAGGATAGACTACATCATAAACACAGCGGGAGTGCTCAAAATGGGTAAACTTGAATCACGCAGCATTGAAGATATCAAATCCGAGATCGATATCAATTATTTCGGCTCAATCAACGTGATTAAGCAGTCCTTGCCATACCTAAAAAACTCAAAAGGTTCCATTCTGCTGTACACATCAAGCTCTCACACGCGTGGCAGAGCGCTATACTCGATATATTCCTCATCCAAAGCCGCCTTGGTCAATTTGACCCAAGCGCTCGCCGAAGAATATTTTGAGGACAATGTCAGAATAAATATCATAAACCCTGAGAGAACAGCAACACCAATGAGATTTGAAAACTTTGGAAAAGAACCTCTTGAGTCACTGCTAAACGCAGACGATGTTGCAAACGCCTCACTAAAAGTACTACTCTCAGATTACACAGGCCAAACCGTCGATGTCAGACGGGTTTAGAAGGAGCACAAATGCTACAAACCGGCAAATACGATACATTATTAAATCAAATAGCAAAAGATGCAAAAATCGCGATTTATGGCACCGAATCTGCAGCCATAACACTTAAAAACGAAATTAAAGACAGCAGAAAAGACATACAATTAGCATTTTTTCTCGACAACTATAACACCGGGAATATCGATAATATTCAAATATACTCACCATTTGAGCTAAAAAACCTGCCCGAACTTTTTGATGTTGTGATAGTCGCATCATATGATAACGCTGATGAAATGACGTTAGTGTTAAATAGTTTAGGTGTGGAAAATATATTATACGTTCCTAAAGAATTAATCTTTGGCCAAAATGAATATCCGAATATTCCTTGTCATGACTATGCAAACTACCTAAATTACATAGAATCAAAAGATATTTTCGATGACGAGGAGCAGAGCAAACTTTATGAAATTATATTCAACGCTCGATGTGACAAAACAGAATTATATAAGGCGTTACAACATGCTTACCCTAAATATAAAGAAAAGTTTTGTTTATATCCGACT
>JAVBNU010000067.1:0-9044 GCA_031551265.1 Candidatus Gastranaerophilaceae bacterium | reverse complement strand
GCAGGCAGTGCTGTTTTTAAAATGAATTCTTTGTTCTCAGGTTTAATACGTTTTAATACCGCTTCAAGTGCCTTGTCATCATGTTTTACTATCGGCAATATTTCGGGAATACTTAACTCTAAGAATAATTTTCTGTCTTTACCCTTATCCAATCCTAACTTTTTCATCATAGCAAGAGCATCGTTATATCTCATGCTCATCCATTTCGCCTGCTCTTTTATTTCTGCGCTCTCAACTGCAGCCCCGACAGATGATGGCGACTTTGTTGGGTGAATTCGAGTATTATCGCTCAATATACTAAAACATTGTACTTGTTGGTTAAATCGTTTTGTATCCTCTATACTGATGTCAGGAGAACTACTGATTATTGCATTTTGTAAGTCTTTTTGAGACAAATCTATGCCAAGATTTTTCTCATCAGTTACCAAACCTCGCACGATACTTGCTAATCGCCCATTACTGAATGCTCCTGTTTTATGGTGTCGACAAACAAATTCTGCTAATTCATTATAATTAACCGATGGGTCTACGAAATCTTCAGCATAATGCTTTAATACTTCAGCCGTATCCTTCATATTTGCGGGCGGTAATGCCATTTTATACAATAAATTGCTTTTTAAAACCTGTGGACTAATATCTAAAGGGTTATTGGTAGTTGCGAATATTGTACAGTGGTAATCTTTTGATATATTACTTATGAATGTACCCATTTCAGGCATTAAAGGATTACTTCTATCGGCAAAACAATCAAATTCATCTATTGCAATTATTGTTCTGGTTCTATTATTTAAAAACTTCTTTTTAGCTTCTTGCGCAGCATCTTTTAAGTTTTTGAGGTCTTGTTTGGGATTTAAAGTATTTTCAAGTTTAACAACATCACAATCAAGATGTTCTCCTAAAGCGTATGTAAAAGTGGTCTTCCCGGTACCTTTTGGGCCATAAAATAAAACTGCATTTGGGACTTCAGCAGATTGCCCTGTTTTTTCTTTTTTGACTGAATCAGCAAATAAAGTCAATAAATCATCTTTTTGTTTACTATATCCGGCAATTTTAGAAAGACCTTTTAATTTAGTTCTATCTGCCCATTTTTCATGAATTTCAACTAATTGGGCTGTTTTTACAATGTTCGTTGTGATATTTTGGAATGCGGCATTATAATTCGCTTCAGCTTCTTGTAATTCTTTTGTTAGTTGTTTTTGTCTAGACTTATCACTTTCTTTTTTTGCTAATTCAATTTTATCTGCAATTTCATCAAGTGATTTTTGAAATGATTGGTTTAACTGATCTCTATCAAGCACTAATTGAACTAGTCTCAACTTAGCCGCTTCGGTATCATCATTCACTGAAGCTTTGAGTTCTGCAATTTGTTGCTCATAGAATGCGCTTTTATTTTTTTCAACCCTAGCTGTTTCTTCTGCTTCCTTTATTTTTTTGTTAATATTGCTTATCTGATTGTTTTTAATTTGAACTATTTTTGCATCTAATTTTTGGGCATTTTCCTGAACAGGTTTTACTATTTTATTTATAATTGCTTGTTTTGCAGCTTCAGCTTTTTGGCGCTGCTCTTCTGGTGTTAATTTTTCTATGCCTATAATGTCATCTTCTATTTTATTTCTTGCTCTCGTCCATTTCCTTAGCTCACCGCGCATTCCTCTAAATACCCCGGCATCCTTACTTTTGCTATTTTGCATTTTTAAAACACCGCCCTTAACACCACCAACTACAATGATTTTTGTCCATTTTATCGGAATTAAGATAGTATCAATAACTCTTGATGTTCCTCTCACCGCTGCACTTTTCAAATCACCCTTACAGGCATCTTTTATAGGCTTTATAAACTTTACGGCAACTCCTACTACAGGAATAGCTTCTATCCCCGGTAGGTCGTTTAATCTGCCTGCAGCTTCTACGATAACTTCGGAAGCTGCATCTGATAAATCTGAAGCATCAGCAATATTGCTCAATATATCTGCACCATTTTCTAATGTTTCGGCATTTAAATTTTCAAAATCAAAACTGTCATATGGTAAGCCACCATCAATCCCATCTCCAGTTTCATCAAACTCTCCTTTGAATGAAATGTATTTTGATTGATTCAATGGAACTGTTTTTGTGAATTGAGAATCGGTTTGGCGATTACCACACTTTCCTGACCTGATTTTTAATTGAGAAACGGATGCTAACACTTCATACCCCAGTTGACGATAATAAGATCACTTAATATTGTTACGGCATTTTTAACAATAAAAATAATATTTGTAATAATATCGCATAAAAAATTTAATTCAATATATTTCAGGCTTTGCTACTATATTTGTAACATTTTTGTAACAAAAACAGCGAAAAAGGACTTAAGGCGGTTTATTTTAATTTTTTGTGATTTATAATAAAGCAAAAAATATAAATTATTTTAGTGAATATGAAAGAATAGGAAGGGGTGGCATCACAATGATACAAAAAATTACTCATAATAATTTTATTAAAAATTCTCCCACATTCGGACTAACTATACCGCACTCTGATGCAGCAAAAATTAAACCTGATGGGCAAAATATATTTATCGCCGAAAAAGGTGCAACTATTGTTATAAATTCTGATGCACAACCTTGTATTTTTACGCCCAATGAACAATCCCAAGGACGTCAAGTTTCACCTAATTATTATAATCCATATATTAATAATTACCCGACTCAGCTTTATGCCCCACAGCCATATTATGTGCCTTACAACATGACTCCGGTTCAATATCCAACATTTAAAGGCATCGACATAGATTCCTATGCAAAAAAAGGAGAGGGCAATACATATTATATTGAAAAAGGTGGTGTTTTAGTTGTTAATGGAAAATTAGAGCCACAAGAAATTGAACTTGTAAATGATGGTGCTGCAAAGAGAGTTAGAAATGCAAGCGCAGCCACTCCAGCACCTAATCAAGAATCACAAGTATATATTAAAAACGGACCTGCATTCAAGGGTATCGACCTTGGAAAATACGAAAAAAGAAGCGATGAAAATGGCAACACATACTACGTTGAAAAAGGTGCAAACCTCACGATAAACAATACTACCCATAATGAAGGAAAAGGCAACGGACAATTAGGTGCTGCTGCAGGTGGTGGTGCAGTGGGTGTTGGTGGTAAAGAAGGATATGATGCTTTAAGAGATAAATTTGGTAATAATGTCAATGCAACGGGAAATGCTGCTGAGCAAGCTTCATTAACTACACCTGATGAAGGACTCGACTGGACAGATATAGATTTTACCCCACCTGATGTTATACCTGATGCCGAGGTAAGCGGGCTACTTGATACCCTTGGTGGGCTTGGTGATATGACAGAAGCATCCGCAGACATTATAGATTTGCTTGCAGATAGTGATTTAGGCGATTTTGCTTAAAATAAGGAAGCTATATGCAGGTAAACAGTATCAATCGAAAAAATACTCGTGAAAATCTTTCTTTTGGCGCAGGGCGTAATATGCATGTTAATTTAACATGTTTTAGAATGTGCACGTCCGAATTGGCTAGGGATTTTAAAAAAACATACGGCATAGATGCTGATTTTAAAGGGAACCAAGCTATTGCTACTTGTTGCGCATATGCAGCAAATATTTTTGACCATTTAAGAAGTAAATTCAATGTAATAATAGGTGGTATGCCGCCAAGCATTCGTGTGTACAATGAACCTGAGCTATATATAAAAAATGTTAGTGGCGCTTCCGGTTTTTGTATCGAAGACAGCTACAAAGTATTGAATCATGAGCCTCCATTTGAAATGCTTTCAATGTTTTTTAATAACAGATGTAAAACCATTACAGAGCTTGAAGAAGAAATTGAAAGAAATCATGCGATAAAACATTTTTCAACCAACCATTTTCTGCATGTTACCATCCACGAATGGTCGCATTGCGTTCATATGGACAATTTATACAGAATTTTTGGTTATGACGGTACATGTGCAAAGGGTTTGGCAAAATATAATCCAGGTAACTTTGATCCAAACCCATATATAAATGGTAGAAACCATATGATGACACTAAATGCAACAAAATTCACAGATAAAGAACGTGATATAATCAAAGGAAGCCTAAGCACATATGCCGCAGGTATACAAGACGGCAGTAAATTTTTAGGCGGCAATCCTTTTGAGCTTGTTGCTGAAGATATGACCAAAAGAATAATCAATAGTCTCGATAAAGACAGTTTGATGCCATCTTATAACCCCTTTCAAGGCTCGAACAATCCCAGTCATGAACTTTATCAACTTATAGAAAATGCTTGGCGAGGCTCAGTTTAAGTTAAAATATAAATAAAAACTTCCATTTATTTAAATTATTGTACACTTAGGCATTTCAACAGGTGTTCGTTGAAGTCTTTGCAGCTGCAGGTCATTTTGATTGTTTCGATGAATGGGTATTTTTCTTTGATTTCGAGGGCTTTTGCTCTTGAGACCTCGTCATTGTCGATGTATAAGTAAACTTTTTTGTATGTGGAAAAAGATATTGTTTCCATATACTTTAAAATTGCGTTGATACCATTACTTGGGGTAACAATGTGGTAGTATTGAGATTGTTTCATGCCGGACAGATGTTGTAACAAGGCGTAACCATCAAAATATCCTTCGACGATGATAAGTGACTCTGTTTGCAGAGTGTAGCAGTTTATCATTGCCATCGAATTGGGAGTGCCTTTTTCTCTGTGCAAGCCCTTCTTTGACAGGTTAGCAGGTCGATATTCAAAGCCTGTGACAAAGCAGTCTTTAATGTCATAGGCGAATGTGGGAATAGTCCATAATTTCTTGGTCTTATCGATACCAAGTCCGCACATACTGACTGTTTCTTTAGTTAATCCACGCTTTTTATGGAGATATTCCAATGCTTTTGGGTCGTTCAGCAATGCAAAATTACATTTCAACATATATTCGTCAAATTTGCTATGATTTTGCTATGAAAAAATTCTCGGAAACTCCACTCTCCAAAGGATTTTCATTTTTTGAATTTTTTATCACTTTTTCGTTAAAATTGCTGTGATTTTGCTGTGAATTTGCTGTGAAACTGTTCTTGTAAACCGCGCTCCCACAAGGATTTTCATTTTTGAGATTTTTCACTACTTTTTCATCAAATTTGCTTTGTTTTTGCTTTGATATTGCTTTGTTTTTTATAACTTTTTCGTCAAATTTGCGTTGAATCTGCGATGATTTTGCGTTGAACTTTATTTCTTTCAACAGCATTTTTGAGTGGTCGGAGTTTGCAAAGCAATACAGAACACCTTTTCTGTGATTGAATTTCAGATTGTCTTTGTGTGTATCAATGCATTGAGGGCATTTCCAAAAATATTCATCACCAACTTTTTTAATCGGCTGCCCTAAGTGTGTTATCAATAATTCTAGTGTAAGTTCTATCATATTATTCTCCGTTAAAGCGGATAATGCGGTTAATGCCAGTGATATTTTAGGTTTTCCGGTTATGCCAAACCGATAAAGCGGAAAAGGTCATTATTAAATCGCATTTACTGGATTTGCCGCTTTTTCACTCATATTAATAATTTTTTCTAATGGGATAACATCTGAGCTTAACTCTTGTGAGCGCAGCTCAAGCAATCTGTATTTGATACCAGAGTTATTATTAAACATTGTCTTTTGTAAAATGTAACCTTTACTTGCAGCCATTTCAGCTACTATCTCCATTGATTCGTCAAACTCCAATATAAATTTCTTGCGTGAAAAGCCAAATTCCTTGAAAGAAGTGTGCGTTAGCTCTGTCTTGGAAAACTCATTGTCGATATTCGCCAAGAAGAAATTGAACAATCTGTCGTATTTGTCACTGTATGCAGGTCTATGGTTTATGAATGCCCTGTAATCAACACTCATAAACTCAATAGTTGAGATCGCCTGATTCATATCTTCCGGCAGTATTTGATGTACGTTTGGATGATTAAGACAGGCATACAAGCAAGCTACCTTCAACACTTTCAATTCTCTTGAAATTAATTCAAGTCGCAATGCTGAATTATCAGTGGTATTAGCTTGTTGCGTTATCTTTATCTTGTACGGATAAAACACATTGTTATGTGTTTCTTTATCCAAAACATATATTGAATTTGGCTTTATTGATACAAATAGCTTGTGCAAGCGATTACAAAGTGTTTCAGCACTTTTATAGAAATTTTCCTCGTTTTCGTAAGCTTTTTCAGGGTCAGGCTCGATATATAATTCGCTGTTTGCAAGAAAACTAATCACGGCGCGTCTGCCCATTCCTGTATGAAGCAGAGTGTCAAGTGTCCTTTTCAATTCCTTTTGAAAAAGTGTATAGTCGGAGTACAACAGAGCGTTGCAGGGAGTGTCCTCGACATCTTCATCCCTTGTGTCGCCTTTGATACATTTGCCGTCAGCTTTTGCGTCATAGGCGTCAAACAAGCGGTTTATAAACTGTTTTTCCTCGTTCTTTGCATTGTTGAGATACAAGCCGAATTCGGATATTTTCACAAAAAGGCTGCCAAATCCTGCTTTAGCGAATATTTGAGCGTCAGCAAAAAATCCTTCCTGTGTGCCGTTCTTCATTTCTATTACCATATTCCGCACTTTTGCTTGCTCATCACGAATAAACGCAGCACGTTTGGATCGATACTTATCTCCCACAAATCGTTCATTCGCTGCGTTTTCAATATCTTCAAATCTTTTCTTTTTGAATTCTCCGGCTTTTTCTTTAAACCACTGTCGGAAGTGCTGAAAAATATAGTTATCAAGGTCATTTGTAATGCGGTCCTTCCCAAAACCACTAGGCATAAAAACTATGCCATAGTAGTTCGGGAAGCCTTGATTTTTGAATTCGGCATACTTCATCCTTTTTGCCGTAATCATCTGCGCCACTTTGGTCAACGTAATATTCAAAATGGTGCTTGTCGAGCAATTAGGATATTTTGAGCGAAGATTTTGGACTATGTCAGCTAAAATCAGCGGCAACTCAGGGAAATTATTACCATACATTGACTTTCCCCTTGTTAATTTCTTCCACCCACTCAAAATACGCATTTTCACTAATCAAAATACGCGAATTCACTCTGCGGATCACTTTGTCAAATCCATTTTTGTGAGCATTGAAAATCAACGCTCTTAACGCTCCAATTGTCGGATAGTCGTGGTAGTTGTTCCACTTTGTTACAGGAATTAACCTGCTTTGCAAAACATTTGATGTTGTCATTGGCGTGCTCCCTCTTTTTCTATCTTTTTGATTTTTACGCCTATCTATTCATTAAAAAATGACAACATTAATTATTATTAAATGCATAATGAAATTTCATGTATTATTTCATTTTTTGATAGCACTCAAGAGTAACTGCGTGACAAAACTCGCAGTCCTCAAACTCCTTTTCAAAGTTTAACTTCATCCAATTGTTTGGATCTTTCTTGTAATCAAAATAGAAAAATTCGATATCCTCGTTTGCTTTATCTTCATACTTCTTTTGAATTCTATGGAAATTTCTTAAAAGTGTTTCTTCGTTTAATTTTAAGTAAGTTGACGTCATTTCATCCGGCTTTGTGACTTCTGTATAAGTATAGACAGCATCATATATTGAGCATTGATTATCAAGTCGTATTTTCTCAACAGAAAGCCAAAAACATTTGTCAGCCATTTCTTTTTTTGCTTTTTTATAATAATCCTTATCGTTATGAACAAATGCAGGAATTTTTAAATCTTTTGCCAACTCAACAACTAAAAATTTTAACTTATCACACTCGCTTGCTTCCTCAATGTGTATATAACACTTTCTTGCGTTGTACTTCATCCTGTTTTTATATAAATCTATTAAAACATCTATTTTCTCAAGAGTCTTTTCCCAGCTTTCGTATGAAGTGGTGCTTTCATTTAAATTCTTATATTTTTTACATTTTCTAGCCATTTACCCTCCTATATCCTGCAACATTGCATTGTTCATATTCTCAAGAATAGCTGCAGTGTGCTTTTTTGTTAGATGTGAGTATCGCTTAACCATCGCGAGGGTCTTGTGTCCGAGAATTTCAGCTATATCAAGCAAGCTAGCACCATTCATTGCAAGATAACTTGCTGCCGTATGCCGGAGATCATGAAACTTAAAATTTTCAATCTTTGCAGCTTTCACTACTTCTGTAAACCTATCCTTTGCATTGTAAACATATTGTCCATCGGGACTTATGAACACTAAATCGAATTTAATATTTCTCACCTTTGAAAATGCCTGCAATTCTTTTAAAACCATACTTGATATTGGTACACCTCGATTTTCGCCATTTTTAGTATCAATAAAATGAAACAATCTGTTCTCAAAATCGATATTTTCCCATTTTAACCCCAAAATCTCGCCATAACGTGCCCCAGTCGAGATAGCAATTAAAACGGCAAGATACAATTCCTTTGACACCTTCTGACACTCTGTCAGCAATATTTTTCTCTCATCTTCAGATAAAAATCTTATGCGCCCTTTAGGTTCTTTCTTTTTAGTGACTTTCAACATTGGATTCTCTTCCATCCATCCCCATTCTTTTACGGCAAATGTGAACACAATCGACAAACAAGCCATATAACGATTAACTGTGGCATTTGTGCGCGTTGTCCTGCCGTTTTTTGGCTTCGCGCTGGGTTCAGTTGCCAAATCTTCCTTAGACTTCGATAAAAGGGCAGGTGTGACGTCTGAGAGCATATAAGCGCCAATCTTGTCTTGCCACCATCTTAACTGCATTTCAAACTTTTTATGGTCAGACTTTCGCTCCGGCAATTCAGTTTTAATATAACGTTCTATAAGCTCATTTAACGTATGTTTTTTGGCTTCAACGTCTTTAATATGCTTTCCACGTTTCATTTGAGCTTCTATCTCTGCAGCCCAGCTTCGAGCGTCAGTCAGCCTTTCAAATGTAGCTGACATTGCAGGATGCCCTTTTACACGTATCAGAGCCGTGTATGTAGTTTTGCCGTTTTTCTTTTCACGTTTTTGTATCAAAGCCATTGTTTTACTCCAATTTTAAACATACCTTTTTGGTGTTTTATTTTCGATCAGTTTTTGAGCGCGTTTG
>JAVBNU010000065.1:0-18765 GCA_031551265.1 Candidatus Gastranaerophilaceae bacterium | reverse complement strand
ATATTTTATTGAAATCAGATAATTATTCTGTTGTACCCCTCACCCCAACCCTCTCCCGCAAAGGGGAGAGGGAGCTCTGTGCGCAAAAAGATTTTGTGCCAACTCTTTTCGAGAGCGAGTATAACTTTACACTTAGATTTGGTGATTACTGGCTTAACGGACGTGTTGACGCGATTTTTCAGGATGGAGATAAATTTATTATTGCAGACTGGAAAACAGGCTCAAAAACACAAAACGAAACTGATTATCAGTCGATGATATACTTGTATGCAATTTTTGAGATTTTGAAACACAAAAATTTGATTCAATCACAGTCAGCTCTTGAGTTTTCATACATTTATCTTTCGAAGAATGAAGAGATACGTATTGAATACTCGAAAGAAAAGTCTGAAAATTACAGAAAAATCATTTTTGACAGTATAAGAAAGATAGAGCAACACAACGTTAAAAAGTGTAACGATACGCATGACAACCGTAAATGCTACACTTGTAATTATAAGCCGTTATGCTATAATTATAGTAATGAAGCGGTTTAAATAATCACTTTTTATAAATACTCGGACTTGGTCAAATATTTTTCGAGGCAGGCAAAACAGTTAAAAGTATTGTAATTTTTTATTTATATATTACTATATTTGTAGTTTTTAAAAACGAAATATTAAAGGAGATAAAATGAAAGATTCTCACGGCAACTTAGAAAATGAAATCTTAAACGCTATATGGAGATTAGAAGAAAATCAGTACGACGTTAACATATCCGTAAACGAAGTATTTACTATATTAAACGCTAGTGCAAACACAAGAGCCTATACAACTATCAAAACTGTCATGGACAGACTGGTAGAAAAACAGCTCTTAGAGCGCAACAAAATCGGCAAAAAATTCTGCTACAACTCTACATCATCACGCAAAGAAATGGCGCAAAAAGCTATTCAAAAACTTGCGAGACAATATTTTCATAATGACATCAGATCACTTATGACTGCTGTAGAGAAGGAATGTCTGCAACTAGTTCACTAATGAATAACAACAATGAACAAATAAAAAACAGAAAAGCTGTTTCCGAACTTATTTTTCAAATTTTAACCGAGAAAAAGACTGTTCGTGAAGCTCTTTCTGAATATCCACCATACGAAAGTGACCGTTCGCTCGAAGCTGCTTGGCATGCAATTGTACACTATGAAGCTGATGAGGATATTCGCGCAAAGGAAATTGATTATAAAGACGCGCAAAACGAGTACATGGAGTTTATTGCGTTTGAATTGAAGGCGGGAAAAGATTTGCCGCAAAACATTATTGATAGCTACAGCGATTATTATGGCGAAACGCTTGTACCTAAAAAACATACTATAAAAGACCTCTGGGGTATTCTTACAAAACCGCTGAATATTCGTAAATAACATGGGCCCGGTAGGATTCTCTTGACTCGTAGACGAGTTTACGAGTCGTACGAGTCAGGATCTGAACATTAGATTTTACAGGCGTGAGCCTATATAAAATCAATGTTGAGAGAACCGTAGGTGAGAAAATGAAATTTTACAATAAAAAATGGGCCCGGTAGGATTCGAACCTACGACCAAAGGATTATGAGTCCTCTGCGCTACCGCTGCGCCACAAGCCCTAGTTTTTTATTTAGGTCTGCGCTACCTACCTCTCAAAAATGATACTTAATCATTTTTTCGGCAGATTCCACAAGCCCTTGTTATTAAAATATCATCCACATAATATTCAGTCAAGTCTACTTGCAACGTGAAAAATGTCCTCACGGATAAGCATAATAATTTACTTTTCCACAAACCATCTTTCAGTAGTGAGAATGCAAAATTTTATTTCTCACCTATGATTTTTGAGCTTGTATTTGTTCAATCTCTTTTTGATCCAAGCTTTCATAGACTTCTCTAATTACGCTTAATTTTTCCATCAAGGCAGGTCTTTTGATAATGTTTTCAATATCAAGCGCTATTATATCCGTCAATAGGTAGCTATAGGCCGAGGAACTCTGGGTATCGGAGAGAGAATACATCATGGCTTCGACCCAAGAATGTAGTGCTTGCAGGAAGCCAGCTTTATTGAGATGCTTGCGCGTAACCCAGTGTCCTGCGTAAGCGTTGGTCCCATCTTTAATTGGTGCTACATTTTTATTATCATCGCAGGCCAGACAAATGTATTTTGGCACGTCATGCGCCAAGGGATGTGAAGTTCCATCTTTATTAACCCTTAAGTCACAGTATAAAGTCCGAACAGCTTCATCCAAGAGTTTTAGTTTTTGTTTTTCAATTTCTGTTGGCTCAAGCGATGCATTATTAAACTGCTCCTCGCATATTATTTCAGCCATTTTTATTTTGTTAGATTGAAAATAATAGGGTACAAATTTATACCCGTTTTTTTGTAAAAATTCTACTTTTTCACTTGGCATGAAAGCGTGTTTTTCAGGCATTGCTGCGTATTTTTTGTCTTTAAAGTCAATTTCTATTCCACGACGAAACACCTCACTCATCAAACTTCCGACTATTTTGTACCCCAAGTAATTAGGATGCAAACCGTCCGGCTCATTTGCACTCCAAATTGGCTCCAGCTGACAGATTGCTTTTACAAGCTGTTTATCAGTCATTGTCTCAGAATATCGTCTTACAAGACGGCATATATCATCGTTTGAGAGACTTTGTCGGTCACGGCCAGTATTAAGTGTTATGTTATACCCGACTTTTGCTTTAAGCTTAGGGTCGTTAGGCATTTTCTTAAATATAAGCGACATATTTGGCATATCACCATATGGAGAGCCAAGCACATCATAGCGTTGTACCAGATATAAATGCCCTGTGCCGTTTTTTCCTTCAAATTTAAAACCGAAAAAGTCATTTTCAAAATCAAGATTTTTAAAGTCAGGATTTTGGGGATGATAGAAATAATTTCTAGCCATCAGTATAGCGCTTACAATTGTAGGATCTTCCGTGGAAAATTCTATATAGTTACCCTCAACAGGCTTTTCATTTTTTGTCAGCGTCTGCACCATATCAGCTGTTGCTATGTCATCAGAGGAGCTTGAAAACTTGAGTTTCCAGTCGCCGCAAGCATATTCAACAAATGGCACTCCATAACCGTTAGCCAAAAGATTTACTGCAACGATTTTTGAGCCTTCCCCGTAGAAACCTGCGTTTGCTGAATTACTGTCTTTCGTTGTGCTACCTATAGATTCTAAATGTTTGTAATCATATTTGCCTTCGCCTGAAATTCGGATTTTGTATTTTTTGCCGTCTTTAGCGATTTCAATTTTAGTGCCTTCCAGTGTATTGCCGTTGCCATCGTAGAAATTTTGCATAATATCTCTGGCGATTTTTTTAGCGGACCAGTCAACTTTTTGCCCGTATTTAATTTTGATGAATGCGTTGGTTTCTTTGCCCAGTTGACCTTTATCGTATTCATGAATGGACGGGATACCCTTACCAACAGGCTTCATGCCTCCTTCGTTTTCTATGTTAATGCATAATAATGAACCATCTTTCGCCAATTTCGACATTAGACTGTTTATATCGTTGCTTTCGACATCTACATTCCTGCGATCAATCTTTTTTGGCTCTATTTCAGGCGCAACGATAACTTTTTTGCCTAGTCGTTCTGTGCAGGCTTTTTGGGGTACTTTATTTTTTGTTTTGTTATCAAAATGCCAGTCATAGTCTAAAGGTTGTCCAAGGTAAGCCAAGAGGCTAGATTTATATGCTTCTTTGTCGAAATTGCTGCCTGTGTCCAATTTTAAATCGTCATATATCTCGCACAAAATCTTTAGTTGCTCTCTTGCGTTCGGGTCGGACGAGAAAATATTGAAAAGATTTGATTGCGCTCTCAGCAGCGCATCACTGAAACGCGCTGAGGTATCATCACCTGCCTGATGTGATATTTCATGCATCCAGGTGGCAAGAGCCTGTGAGAATTCCTCATGTGCAAGACAATCTCTCGACACCCAATGCCCTTGATAACCGCCCCGTTCAAGAATTGCACTAGCTGCTGCATCACTTGAGGTGGTGGGTTCAAAAATATATCTTGGTTTTTCTGTATCTCCCTGATAAATAGCTGCACTATTATTATAATTAGAATTATACGCAAATATTCTGATTGCCTCTTCAAGGAGTTTAAGTTTCTTGACTTCATCTTTTGTCGGCTCTACAGCTGTGAATTTACCTGAACGGCGATAATACTCCTGTGGAGTTTCTACCCCGAGTCGCGCCATATCATTCATGGTGAATTGCATGCCAAGGTTAACAAAAAACTCATGCTCATCCCCGTTGAAACCAGATCCGGGCAAAGCTATGTAGTTTTTATCGGAGAAGTCTATTTTCAACCTTCTGTCTCGAGCATTACTGATTAAACCCCTAACAAAAGCCCCGTCAGAGGCTTTATCCTCGTAAAACTCAATTTTATGATATTCACCTGCCCAAATTTTATCGAGTGTACAAATAGCTTTTATGAGGTCCTCATCACTCATTGTTTGTGCAAATTTTTCACCCAGCATCTCAATAGCATCTGCAGTTATAATATTTCTGTCACGACCTGTTTCCATATTTGATGGAAAATGTTCAGGCATTTTTTTGAAGATTAGAGATATTTGGCAAAGAGGGTGTTCTGTATCATACTTCTGTATTAGATAGCATTTAGGAGGGAAACGGTCGTACTTGAATCCGAAGTATTCATTCTCGTAATCAAGGTTATGAAAGTCAGGATTTTGCGGGTGGTAAAAAAAGTTTTTGGACTCAATCATTGAGTGAACCAAGTGAGCTTTGTTCGTTTTGAATTCAATATAGCTGCCTTCAACAGGTTTTTTATTTTTGTTCAGAGTATGCAGCATATCGCTTTTATCTTTACTGGCTGTGAATCGCATGTTCCAGTCACCACAGCCGTATTCAACGTATGGGACACCATAATTCGCCAGCAGATTAACTGCTACGATTTTTGTACCTTCACCGTAAAAACCTGCATTGGCTTTGTCGTTATCTTTGGTAGTATCACCGATTGAGAGCAGGTGTTTGTAATCGTACACTCCCGCGCCTGATACTCGGACTATATATCCGTCTTTGACTTTTTTGAATTCGATTTTTGTACCCTCAAGCGTGTGACCGTTCCCGTCATAAAAATTCTGCATTATATCTCTTGCAATTTTTCCCGAGCCCCAGCCAATCTTTTCGCCATATGCGATTTTCATATGTGAGTTAACAGGCTTCCCAAGAGTATCAACGTCTTTCGGGTAAATAACAGGTTTTTCCGAGTTAACCGGCTTGAGCCCGCCTTCATCACGAATTTCAATTGTAAGCGCCTTTTTTGTTACCAGAGTCGTTAACGCATCATCATTAGAGGGCAAATAACTCGGCGGGTACTCTTTGTGGGCTTTATCTAACTTTTGAAAAGGGAGCTTATTATACCCGGCTCTTTCTTCTAACCTTTTCTTGTCCTCTGCGTCTTGTGCGCTTTTGTTCCAGTCGTAGCGCAGCGGTTTTTTGAGCCTTCGGAGAATGTAATTACGATATTGCTCAGGCGTGAAGTTCATAATATACGCACTGTTAGGTGTGCCATTCCCAAAATGGATTGATGAATTCGCTATAAAATAAGTTTTCAACAGCATGTCAGATGCCGGCAATGCCTTGCTGGAGTCGGGTGTAGTAGTAACAGGCATATTTTTGTTTGAGTTATTTTGATTTTTGGCAGACTGCTGGCTGATTTTAAAATTGGTGATATACATCTTAAATTTTCCGAATTTTGCTAAATTAATTAAGTCAGAACAGTAAATTAATTGCTTCCGAGACTATTTTTTTTAACAAAAATTCATATATTTTATTGTTCTTCTTTTGGTGCGTTTACTTGTTTTTCATCTATTTGGGATAAAATTTCAGGTGCAAATACCCGACTAAGTGGCCTGTTTGCTTCTCTTAATTTTGTGAATGTGCCATCTTCCTTATCAATCTCCTTTATCAACTGATGTAACCTTGTTAAAGTGGCCTCATCAGGTTCTTCAGGCTTTGTTTCTTGTTTTTTCGGCTTTGTACCAAAATGAATATTTAAAATCGGGTTAATTTTTATTGACACAGAAATCCTTTCAAATTTTATATTAATACCAACCCAGAAGGTCGAGTATAAATCCTTTTATTTTTGCGCAAAAATTGGAACTTTGTTTAATTTCTTTTTTGATTCGCACATCAGCTTCTTTTCTGAGAATTCTATTCATATCGGCTTCCGTGGCATTAGGCATATTGTGAGTTTTTCTGAAATTTTCTAACAGGTCAATCTCTTGTGCCTGTAGTTCATCCAGTGCCTTCTTACGTTGTGCTTGTTTCTTTGCATTTGCTGTGACTGCTACTTTTTCATTCTTTAAGTCGCATGCTTTTCTAAATGCGCTTGAAATTATCTTACTGCTGCCACTATCCAAGCGATGGCGAATGCTTGATTTATTACCAAAATAAATATTCGTGTTTTGAATACTCATATTACTCTCCTCCCGCAAGCAAATCTCTTATGGCATATATTATATCAAGGTCATTGGTATTGTCAGGCAAATTCAGAGTTTGGAGTAATATTGCTCGTTCATACTGTGCTTGAGCACCAAAAATAGTATTATCAGAGGCATTGTCAGGCAATCCATAAAATTCAATTAACAGCTTTCGTTCCTGTTCCTTTTGTGCTCGGATAATTTCTTTATCTCTGACATTAGGACTTAAACCTAAAGACTGACATAGCGCTATTCTGTGCCTATGGGCGATTATTGCCTGTATCTCTTCTTCTCTTGCGCCGCGTTTGAGCCCCAGCATATCAGTGCGAAGATTTTGTTGTTGTATTGCTATTTCTTTTTTAATCCTTGGTGAGATTGTACTTAATCTTGCACACAATTTAAGTTTTTGGTCTATTATTTGTTGCGGGCTTAGCTCAGCCTTTCTATTGTTGATTTCAGCAGCTTTTTCTGCTTCTTTTTTTAATTTTACTGCCGCATTGTATCTGGCATCAGCATCACAATATTCTGTAACAGCGTTTAAAAGGGTTTGGAGAAGAGCATCTTCGGTCGGGTCACCTGTCATAAAACAAAAAGTATCTTTTTGTGGCTTAGGAGCACGCGCCATCGGCTGAAAAGTACTTTTATTGAAAGCTTGTCGCGGTTTTTCACCACCGAAAGTACAATTCATAGTATTAATAGATAAGCGCACTTCTAGTCCTCTCATTTGTAGCTAACTATACAATGTATGTAAATAAAAAAATTTGTTATTTACACAGTTATAACTTTACAAAAATTAATATAATCATACAGATGTAGTTTTTTGAACTTATAAAAATGTGGGGACAGATACGTGTGGACAGTCTCAAATGTTTGATTTTTTAGGAGTTACAGCAACCTAACTTTGTAATTATCTTTTTTCCAAAGGGCAAACGTATCGTTACTTACGCCAAGTAGTTCTGCGGAGTTTGTGGTTGAATATTTTATGAAGTCTGCGAAATTCAAATCAATCGTTTCTTTTAAAATCGGGTAAGTTTCACTGAGTAGCAAAGTGGAGCCGGCAATGGTGTTACTGTCACTGACAGCATAGTTTTTTTTCTTTGTTACGTGCTCTCCCGCAAAGTTTATGCTGGCATATTTATAATGTGCCAGAGGCAGCGCGTCGCTAATAAAAATAATTTTGTCAGATGGCTTTGATTTTAGTACCAGCTCTATCATTTCAGGCTTCACGTGTTCTGCATCAACAATCAACTCGACATATACATTGTCATTTATTAAAGCTTCTGTTGTCAGGCTGCTTTCACGATGATGTAGTTTTGGCATTGCGTTGAACAAATGTGTTATAAGAATTTTACCGTTTTTGGCTGCATTTCTGAGCGTTGCTGCATCCGCGGCGGAATGACCGGCTGAAGGAATAATATCATGCTGTCTGAGATAATTTAAAAAGCTTTGTTCTGAGTCTTTTTCCGGAGCATATGTCAGTAATTTAACACTACTCAAGCTTATTCTTTTAAGGTTTTCGATTGTCGGTTGAATGATATCTTCGGTTGGGTGTATGCCTTTAAAATCACCGCTTAAAAACGGTCCTTCCAGATTTATACCTGCGATTTGAGTCATTTTTTCGCCTGATTTTTCAACAATTTTTTGTGCCTGAGTAATTTTGTCGATTTGCGCGTTTATAGTCTCGATTTTGTCAGTCATAACAGTAGGATAAATTTTACCAACACCAAAATCAGGTAGCATTCGCATTAAATCAACAATTTCATCAATTCCGGCATGATTGAAATCCACGCCAAACGCACCGTGGATATGCTGCTCGATTATTCCGGGCGTCAGATAGTAATTTTTAATATCAGCGACTTGAATTGTTTCATTTTCATCAAAAGCCGCTTCGTCAATCTCGTCAATCGCAATAATTTTATTGTCTTTAAACAAGATGTCAGCCTTGCGAAATTGGTTGTCCGGCATATAGATATCGCCACTCAACAACAGGGTATAACCCGACAATTTAACCTCATCAGGTTCGAGATAATTTTTATTTAAAATTTTTTGTGCAAGTTCGTTTAATTTCATTTTATAGTTCCGTATTGTTAAAAGCCTATTTTTGCCGGTTTTGTACGATCCATTAATAAATCAATAGCTTTTTTAATTTCTTTTATTTCAATATTGTTGCTATTTGCATATTCTATTAAATATTGTTCAACTTTATCAAGACGTTTAGATAAATCTTTGTGTTCTAAAACATACTGCCTGATGTTAATAAATGTCTGTATAATTTGGATGTTGATTTCTATGGCTTTTTCACTATTTAATACGCTGGAAAGCATAGCTACACCATATTCTGTAAATGCATGTGGCGCAGAAACGCTGTGTTTAAGATTTTTGAACCGGTCGCAATTTGCGACCAGTTCTTTAAGCTCAATATCATTGAGTTTAAACATAAAATTTTCTGGAAATCTTTTTATATTACGTTTTACTGCCTCATTAAGCCGTTTTGTTGGTACGCCATAAAGCATAGCCAAATCACGGTCAAGCATAATTTTTTGTCCTCTGATTTCGTATATTAAGCTTTTAATTTCAATTATTGCTGTTAATTCACTCATAATTTTTTACTAGACTGCTACTAATACAATCTAACAACATAACTTGTGATTTGTCTGCAAAATTTATTTACCAACGCGTGAGAAAACTTCGACTTCCAGATCGTCAAAGGTGTTGCACAAAAAGTATGCGGCAGAACCTACCATTGAAGCGTTGTCAGTGCAGTATTTCATCGCGGGGGCGAATACTTCATATCCCTGTTCGCGCAGTCCGAAGAATTTTTTGCGAATCTCTGAATTTGCAGCGACACCACCTGCGAGAACGATTGTTTTATATCCATATTTTTCGGCGGCTTGGAGAGTCTTTTTAAGTAATGTTTTTGTGATTCGCTCTTGAAAAGAAGCAGCAATATCTGCTTTTGGCAGTTCATCGTTTTCTTCTTTCAGTTTTTGTACCAGCCTCAAGACAGCAGTTTTTAAACCTGAAAAACTGAAACTAAACTCGCCGACTTTTGCGTCAGGGAGTTGAAAAGCTTTTGGATTGCCTTCGTGTGCAAGCTTGTCGAGTGTTGCACCACCGGGGTATGGTAATCCTAAAAGACGTGCAACCTTGTCATAGGCTTCTCCGGCTGAATCGTCAATTGTTTCGCCAATTATTTCCTGCTCCATGTAGCTGTCGACTTTGATGATTTGTGTGTGCCCGCCACTGACTAAAAGAGCTATAAATGGCGGTTTTAGTTCTGTATCAATGTAATTTGCACATACGTGTGCGTTGAGATGGTTAATCCCGATAAAAGGTTTATCCCAAACGAGTGAAAGTGTTTTGGCTGCATTCAATCCTACAAGCAATGAGCCAACAAGCCCGGGACCTACTGTTGCCACAAAGGCTGTTATTTGCTCAGGCTTTATGTTTGCAGTTTTGAATGTTTCTTCGATAACGAGATTAATTGCTTCTAAGTGCTCCCTTGCTGCGACTTCAGGCACGACACCGCCGTATAACTCGTGGGTTTTAATTTGTGTGCTGACAATATTAGCCAAAACTTCGCGTCCGTTTTTCACAACTGCACAGGCCGTTTCGTCACAGCTGCTTTCGATTGCCATAATTAAAATATCATCTTTAGCCGCCGGTCCTATATTTATTGGTTTATTTCCAATAGGTGTTTTAAATTCTTTTATGTCCATTCTATTTTCCTATACAAAAATTTTCGAAAATGTTGTTCAAAATATCATCGGTTATGACTTCGCCTGAAATCTCGTCCAAATACAACAACGCCGCTTTAACATCGATTGAGATTAAGTCCTGCAACTCATTTTGACGAGTGGCATTCAAAGCTGTTTCAAGTGACTTCTTGGCTTTATACAAGCAAGCCTGCTGGCGTTGGTTTGTGACGAATTCAGTTTCATCAAGGTTTTGGTCGATTACTTTTTCCTTGATTTTTGCTTTTAAAAGTTCAATATTTTCATTCGTTACAGCTGAAATATAAAGCGTACCCGAATCTTTTTCAGGTGAAACCGATTTGCGCAAGTCACATTTTGATCCGATTTTTATATGATTTTTGTCTTTAATTAATTCAAAGATTTTTAAGTCTTCTGCTTGCATTCCGGTGCAGCTGTCAAACACAAACAAGACCAATTCAGCGTCACGTAAGGATTGCATAGAAAAATCTATGCCGATAGCCTCAACTTTGTCGAGATTTTCGTCTTTACGAATGCCGGCTGTGTCGATGAGTGTTATCGGTATGCCGTCAACATCAAGTGTTTCCTGTATAATATCGCGTGTTGTACCGGCGATTTCTGTTACAATAGCGCGTTGCAGGTTCAACAAAACGTTGAACAATGATGATTTGCCGACATTCGGCACGCCGATTATTGCAACTTTAATGCCTTCGCGCATAACATTTGAAGATTTTGCTGTGGTCAAAATTTTATCAATATTTTTTATTGCTTCAGTAATTTGTTCCTCAATAATTTCATATTCAGGCTCAGCGACGTCTTCCGGAAAGTCAATCGCTGCAATAATTTGTGAAAGTAGATTAAAAACATCTGTTCTGATTTTTTCCAGCGCATCAGCAAGTGTGCCTGATAAATTTTGGGCATTTTTTTGTGCAAATTTTGCCGTGCGCGCGTGGATTAAGTCTAAAATTGCCTCGGCTTTTGAGAGGTCAATTCGTCCGTTCATGAAGGCGCGTTTCGTGAACTCACCGCGTTCAGCGAGTCTTGCGCCGTGCCTGATGGTCAGTTCAAGAATTTTTTTGATAACGTGTACGCCGCCATGGCATTGGATTTCAATGACATCTTCGCCGGTAAAGCTTTTTGGTGCTTTAAAAGGCAGAACTACTACTTCGTCTATTTTTGTATTATTATCAAGAATCCACCCCAGAGCGATTTTTCCGTGTTCAATATTTTGTTTTGAGAACATTTTTTTTATGATATTAAAGGAGTCATCACCTGAAACACGAACAATACCGACACCACCCGTGCCAAGGGGTGTAGCTATTGCTGATATAGTATCAAATTCATACTTTATGTTCATAATAAAATAATATCAGGAACATGGATTAAGACCACAATACTCCCAAAAAGGCTTTAATTAAAGTGAATAAAACTCAATCAAATGCTGTATATATTGAAAAGACTAAACAGTTGGGCGATATAAATATAGACGAAATATATTATGATTAAATCAAAATTAGTTATTCCCCTTATCACAACCCTGTTTATACACCCTTATTGGGAGAAAACAATGCCGTATCAAGTTAAAAACTTTATGTCAAACCCGTACGCATATGTAACAGTCGATGATACACTGGATAGAGCTATAGAGAAAATGTCCCGACTTAACACACAAAAAATTACGGTAACTGACGAGGAAAACTTCATTTATGCAATTATTGCTAAATCAGATTTGTACAAGTTTATCGGTTCAAAAGCTGACTCTAAAAAATTCCGCAATGTTAAAATCAAAGATGTAATCGATGAAAACAAATACAGCGTTATCGTCTACCCGCAAAATGACCTTTCTTCAGCTATTTCCATCATGAAAGATATGGAAATTAATTACTTGCCCGTCGGCGAATCGCCTTGGGAAAAGAAATTAATTGGCTTTGTTAGCGCTGACGACGTACAATCTGTGATAAGCAAAAATATCGTAACTGCTTAAACCTCTTTGAGTAAAAATAGAATGACTCATATGCATTCGTGTCTGATTTATCTGCATTCAGAAAGATACACTTCGCATCCTTTGCATTGTAAAGCTCTCTTTAACAAGAGTCGCTAACATGCAATAGTCTGCTACGGAGACAAGCTCTCAAGGCTCATTCTTCGCCTGCCGTATCTCACTATTAATTGATTGGTTTGATCTGTGTTCAATATTTCATATTACCGTGAGGCCATTTCTCACGTTTCGCTTTAGGCTCAACGGAGAAAGAAGGCAAAAAAAATCGAAATAGAAATATTTCGATTGGAATAGTTATTGTTATGGAATGATTATCAGTTTAGAAAATTATTCTCAAGTGATATCAATGTACTCACTTCGTCCACTGCGTTCGCTATATAACCTATGCAATCCAGCCGGCTTGCCAGTTTCATGCACTCTGTTTTAAGTTTCGTATATTCATTTTTTAGCATTCTGTCTTGTGCCAGATAGTTTTGCATTTCGTCTTCTGAAGGCTGGCCTGTTGAAGCCTGAAAATTCAAAAATAATCTGGCTTGAAAAATATCGGAAAATATTTTAAGCTTTTTATTAAACTCAATAACCAAAGGGCGTGCTACTGCAAGTATTGGCGTTTTTGTCGAGAAGAAAAAATTGAATTGATTTTTGATATCTTTTATTTGGTTTGTACATTCAATTATTTTTGCGCCAACTTTTTTCTTTTTGTTGAATACAACATTTAACACTGCCATGTCAGTACTAAAGCTTTGTCTTGCCTCGAGCTCCTGGTCAAGAACAGCTCTAAGGTTATTGAGCGCATTAAGCTCAAATTGCAGTTGTTGACTCCTGCTCAGGCAATGAGCCAGATATTGCTTGAACATTTTTTGGAAGTCTATGTTGCTTGCGTTTGTCCCCAGTCCGGCAGCTGCCGTATCTATTTTTTCTTTTAGTGTATAGAATTTTAGCTCTATATAAATACTTTTATTGTTCAATTTATCGAGATTAGACAATGCATCATATGATGTCAGTGAATCCAATGATTCACTGTTCATCAAGTTGAAAATTTCATTTTGAACACTCTGTTTTTCTAAGCTTAAATCAATGAGATATGTATCCAAATTTCGGATTTCAGCCTCACACGCACTAACATCTCTTTGCGCAGAGGTCTTATTAGAAGAAATGATATTAACCAGAGCTTGCTCATAAACATGCTGGGCATCGTTTATTAGAAACCCTGTTTGCAAAGCATCTTCTAAATTTTGACCTATATTGGTATATGCTAATTTTGATTCTGAATACATACACTTCACCGAATATAACTTACGTATATATAAAGTATACAAAAAGTGCAGAAATTCAGTTTTTTCTTATTTTGTTACATTCTTAACATGCGTATAGGTCATTTGAGTATAATGATTGGTGCAGTCACCACTGCACCAATCATTATTTGTACAAAACGCCGACTATTTTTCCGATTATTTTTACTTGCGCCATTTCTTTATCTTTCAATATAATTTGGCAAAATTGCGGGTTATCCGATGTTATGATTAGCTCATTGAGGTTTTTAGAGAGTCGTTTTACGTATAGTTCGTCGTTGTAGCAAAAAATATAGATATCGTTATCGTTAATTTGTTCATTTTCATAATGTCTGACGATAATCAGGTTGCCGCTTTTTATTGTGGGATCCATACTATCGCCTCTGGCCGTACATATGGAATACTTGTTGGCATCAGAGTAGCCGGGCAGCAATGATTTTGAGATTTGTCTTGTTTCTTTATTATCAGACAGGACATAACTGCCCGCCCCGCATGAAGCAAAGATATCAGGATAAAAATCGACATCCAGAGTTGTATCATCAGAGTTTTTTTCGGCTTCTTTGACAAGCTGCTTCAACGCATTAATCTTTTCGAGGCTTAATCTTTTTAAACCTTTTTCAACGTAACTCATGTAAGGTCTTGTTAAGTTAAGTTTTTCAGCCAATTGTTCTTGCGTTAAACCTAGCTTAACCCTTACTTTTCTAATATCTTCGGGTTTCTCAAACATATTTTCTTCCTTAGTACTAATTATAACATAAAGGTTGACACAACACCAGACTTGGTTTACATTGGGTTTACTTTTTGTTTACATTTAGTTTACTTTTTAGTTGACATTTTTATTTTTTAGTGCTATTTTAATTTCAGGATTGCAGACTTTATTATCACGGAGACGAGATTGGTGGAACAGAATTTGTATAACATGAAATGCAATGTTACGATTACATTGCCGATAAACGTACTTGCAGGCCTTGACGAATTGGTCAAAAAAGGCACTTCAAGAAATAAAATTGTCAACGAAGCCATTGAAAACTGGCTGCAGAACAAATACAACATTAAACTTTAGGTTTTTTATTGACGCTTATTAGGTATACCACTCACTTTTCAAGGGAGAATTTTTTATGCTTAAAAATAAAATAATTTTATCAAACACAATGATTATGCTCGCACTGCTGGCTGCATATTATATGAGAATTATTGATTTTCAGTTTTTAATAATATGCTTGTTTTTGTTGATGACACTGCTACGGGCTTACACACGTGATATTGCGATTCTCAGGAGTGAAATAGTAAAATTGCCGATGGGACAAGACAGAATGAAAAAGCTCAACAAAATCAAAGCCATAAAAGAGATCATGCACATCAAGCAGTGTGACCGCGAAAACGGGAAAATTTATTTTTTGAAATTGCAGGAACAAAACTGGATTACTAAAAATAACGAAATTAAATGGAAAAAAATGTATCGTACTATATTTGAAAACTTAAATGTATTAAAGCGTAAGGAAAAAGCCTATAGATTCTTTATCTATGACTAATCTATAAGCTGAGTATCGTTATTTGGAATATGAATATGAAATCTTGTCATTAATCGATATTGAAAATATGTTACTGATTGCGATACCGCCTTTTATTGACGGATTGTTCGCTATTGCGCCGTTGACGTACATAATGCTTGAGCCACCGCCGTCTAAGTTCATTGCATAAACACAACCGATGTCGCGCATAAACTTGGCAAGCTCGTTGAGTGTCATACCGACTGAGTTTTCCTCACGCCCATCTATTGTTATAAGAATGAGGTTTTTATCTGCTGTGTAACCAATAGCTGTACGAGGGTTTTTGCCGGTTACGCTGTTGAGTTTTTGGGCTTGAGCATCTACGTATATTTCGCCGTTTTTAACCAGATACGGCCCGCCGCTTATTATGTGTTTTACGTCATTCCATTCGGGATTAGTTTTGATTTCTAAATCCAAATTTTTTGCATTAAAAAACGGCTCCAGTTTTTCTTTTGGTCCGGATATAACATATCCGTTCTGCGGAATTTCTACTGCGCCGTTTGAAACTTGTTTTATTTGATTGTTTTCTACTGCTATCTGTATGCCATACTTCGGGCTTGGTGGAGACATGGGCCCCCATTCTTTTGTATACAGTAATACATAAGTCGATAACATCCGAGGCTGGTTAATATTATCGAGCCGCAACACGGGCCCGCTTGCACCGTCGCGGCTTCTGATAATTGCATCAAGCTGTGTGCGTGACATTTGAAAATCATTTTCAAATATGCCCATTGCAACACGATCGTAAATAGGACCTGTGTACAATTTCTTGTCTATCATAAGCGTTCCTAGTGGGATACCGCTTGGCGGCGAAAAGTATGTTCCGTTAATGGCAACGATTGATTTGTTTTTTTGTGCAATATTCCTGATAGTATCTTTACGCGCCAGCTTTTCTGATGCAAGTACAGGGGCAAATTCAACCTGAGGATTAACTCGTTTGTTAACTTCTACAATATTAATCCTGATTGGCTGTGAATTTATATTTCTTGTGATTTTAATATGCTTAATTCCATCTGCGACAGGCATTATTCTCGCGTTTTTGTAGCGGGCTTGAAGATCTTTTTCCCAGTTAATATTTTCAGTTTCATAATCATATGCGACAATTGAATTTGCAATATTAGGCGTATCAATTGGCAGGCTTGTGTTTAAAGCTTGCAGAGGTGTTGGCTGTATTAGAGCTTGAGAAACAACAACACAGGTAAAAAAGCCATAGTACAACGAATTTTTCAGTAATTTGCAAATATCGTTGTTGATGTTGACTACCTGCGTGTACATGGCGATACTCCTTTATACTACAATTGTAACATATATTTGATATATATTCAAGTGTTATATATCGTATTATTAATAAAACGAAATAGTGTATAGAGTACGTTTTCGAGATTTTTTGCATTTGGGAAATTGCGATGAAATCGTTCACCCCGACAATTTAAGAAAATAAAAACTTTGTTGTATAATTGGAGCTGCAATGGTTTATTTGAGGAGAAATATTATGAATGATTTTTTAGATTTATGTATGCGCAGGCAGAGTTGTCGCGATTTTGCAAACCGCCCTGTCGAACATGAAAAGCTTGCAAAGTGTATTGAAGCTGTTCGCCTTACACCATCGGGCTGCAATAGCCAACCCTGGAAATTTATAGTAGTTGAGAACCCGGACCTAGTTCCCGAAGTTGCTAAATGCACTCAGGAGCTTGATGCTAATGCTTATACTTCGACAGCGAAAGCTTTCATTGTGGTACTTGAAGAACATGCAGTTCTTATGCCTAAAATCAGGGCATTTTGGGATAGCCAATATTTTGCAAAAGGTGATTTAGGAGCCGCTGCTGTAACTATCTGCTATGCTGCTGAGGAACAAGAGCTTGGCACTTGCATTTTAGGCATTTTTAACAGAGAAAAACTTTGCAAGTTATTGAACTTGCCCATAGAGCAAAGATTTTTCTGCGTAATCGCAGTTGGCTATCCTGCCGATCCGACTGTACGTGAAAAAATTCGCAAATCAATCGGAGAAATTGCGCACTTTGTATAATTATAAATAAATTTTTAGTTTCTACATTTTTTGTAGGTTATAAAAGCTATAAAAATTTATATAATTTAATTATGACTAAACAGGTTAAGATAGGAAAACATAGAATCAACTTAGATGAAAATGAATCTGTGCTATACAGAGCGTCTAAGCATAATTTGTTTTTGACGCATATGTTTGTAGTTTTTATTATAATTTTGCTGGCCGCTGAGATAATAAATTTAAAAGAACTCGTTGCTCACGGCATACCAGCTGCTATAGTGTTTAATCTCTTGATATTAATCGGGTTTATATGCTCGATATACGAATATGTAGCCTATTACTCCATAGACGTCATGTTCACAAATAAAAGATTGTTTTACACTAAGTTTTTCAAACTAACGACTATACCTATCACGCAGATTAGCTTTACTACTCACGTTTCTGCTTTTGGAACGCCGGTTGACCATATTACAATCTCAGATAATAAAAAATATTCGCTCAACTACATTAATTCCGAAATATTCAAAAAAATGTTTACTTTTTATATGGAAAAATATGAAAAAACAGATAATTTTGATTTTGATATTAAACAAGACAAAAATTTGCTGACAGAAAACATAAAACAATTAGTAACAATGCTACTGATAATTTTTATTGCCGCAGGAGGAATGCTCCAACTGTCAGGCTACATGAAAGCAAAACAACAAAAACAATATTACACTCCCGCCCATCACGGCAGCTCATGCAACGTTGATGCATGCGATTAAAGACTTTTTATAATTACGAGGAGTGATAGCGACACAGTTGGTGTCTCGCAATCGCAAAAAGACTCACGAAAGATGTACTATTAAGAAATGTTAAAACGAGTTTTTTATACTTGAAACACTTTCTTGGATAGGATTTTAAGGGTAAGGGTAAGGGTAAGGGTAAGGGTAAGGGTAAGGGTAAGGGTAGCAATTTTATTTTTTTCAGAACTTAAAGTAATTGAATAGTTTTTTAAAAAGGAAAAATAAAAATGTTAAAATTAATGACTAATGTATCGAATCAATTACAAACAAGTATTCAACAAAATACTTGTTCTAATCAAAAGAATTTATTATCTAAAAATAGTGCTGTAGATAGTTTTCAAAAAACTTCAGCAATTTCTTTTGGCAATAATATGCATCGCAAGGAGGAAATTGAACAACTAAGTGAAAGTGCCGCTGTTTGGTGGGCAGAAAAATTACAAACACCAAAATTTGATAATGGTGGCACTGACCCTGGAAACCAGCTTGCTCAGCTTATAACGGCTTCAATGCACAAAGAACAACCTGGCGATAAAGCTTCAAAGTTTAAAGAAGCTCTAAAAGAAGCTATTGCAGAAAGACTAGAAATGACTTCATACATGTCATTTGGAGTAGACTACCATCCAGATAGAATTTTAACTGATGCATTATCTAAGGCAACAATAAAAAATGATATGTCGACATTACCATGGAAAACTAATATGTGGATCAAAGATGGTAAAGTAGAAGTGCGCTACGGATATGGCGCTCCAATAGAAGTGGTGTATGATATGGCTGAAAAGCATTAAGTAACCTCTAAAAATATATTTATAGATACCCCCGGCTAAAGCCGGGGTTCTTTCGTTTACAGCTGAATTTTCAGCTGTCCTGAATCCTGGTGTCCTTGCATCTCGACATATCGTCTTATTGTTTCCTCGTCCAACCCTATGCTGCTCACGAAGTAGCCTGG
>JAVBNU010000040.1:0-19536 GCA_031551265.1 Candidatus Gastranaerophilaceae bacterium | reverse complement strand
CCAGGCTACTTCGTGAGCAGCATAGGGTTGGACGAGGAAACAATAAGACGATATGTCGAGATGCAAGGACACCAGGATTCAGGACAGCTGAAAATTCAGCTGTAAACGAAAGAACCCCGGCTTTAGCCGGGGGTATCTATGCAACCAAAGAAACTTTACCCGAGAATATTGGCGAGTTGGTTGTTTTGGCGAGTGCGTTTGAAGCTGATATCATTGTATTTCTTGTTTCAAGGATAAATGTAACATTATTAGAACCTATGAATTGGCTTCATAATATTTGTAACGAGGATACAAAATTTATACTAGGTGAGATATTTATAAAATAATTGAACAGAACAAAATTATGCTATAATTATTTTCAAAAGTGAGAAGGGAAGTGTTTTATGAATAAAAGATTTATATATGTTTTTGTATTTTGTGTGTTTTTTATGGTGGCAAATGTTGCCATTTCTAAAGAAGCTCAAACAACAGTTGCCGCCACACAAGAAAGTGCAATTGCAAGTAATGAAAACGCCAATGTAAAAAAATGCCAATGCAAAAAAATATTTGAACAACGTCTGGGTTTAAGCAAAGAACAAATTAAACTCGCTGATGCCAATCGCAAAAAACAAAAAGAAGAATTAAGACCATTTAATGCAGAAATCAGAGCAAAATATGCAAAAATTCGTGAAATCGATGAATCCGATATCACAGAAAAATCAAAAGTAGAACAAATAAACATAACAAGAAACGAAATAAAAGCTGTAAGGCTTCAAGTCAATAAAATCAAAGAAGATCACAATAAAACTTTTGAATCATATTTAACAGCAGCACAAAAAACTGAATTGCAAAAAATGAGAGAAGACAAGAAAAAAGGCATTGTTTGCTGCCCTTGCGGTAAAAACTCTTACTATTAATTCAACCTTGTCAAAATCTCAGCAACAAGTTTCTCATGTTGGTTATGTTTGAAGCCCTTTGGGTAAGTCATATTGAATTCAATATTTAACGCTTTTTCATAATCGCAGATGCTCCACCGCCTAGGATTTTTACATACAGCATAGATGTTTGACCTTGATTCTTGTCCTTGAATTACAATCTCTTTAAAATAAGGATTCAAAGTTTTTTGCAAACTTTCTTTGGTATGAAATTTTTGCTTTGTCCAAACTCCGCTTCTAAATGTAACACCGAATTTTTTTTTATCTAAAAATTCAATTTCACGTTTTATGCCGGTCGATTGGTTTTGATACTGTAATTGCTCAACTTTTTGAAGACTACGTGTGCCTAGGGTTAAACAACCATCTTCTTTTAACAGTGCATTACAGCTCAATAAAATATTATGAGTCATTTCATCACTTGTGACTGAATTAAGAACACTATCAAGCACAACCATATCAAATAAACCATTCTTACATATATCTTTTTCAAGTTCCTTTATGAATTTAACAACTGTACCAATTTGAAAAGCATTTTCGCCGTTTTTTCTAAAAAATGGTTCATACATGAAAAATTTATACCCTAGCTGCCGTAATTTCAACGGATAAGCACATTTCCCTGCACCGAAATCAAGGATTCTAAGGTTTTTATCAAGTATCGGAATCACAAATTTTTCATAAGTAGTCGATTTTAAAGATTTTTTACCTTTGAGCCTGTTCATTTGACAGTACGTTTGGTTGTAATCTTTAATATTCAATGCATCAAAATAATATTCACCATAGTCAATTGAAAAATAATTAATGAGTTCCTTTGTGCTCGTATTCTCGACTTTAAAAATCAACAGAGGGACGTTCAATAGTTTGCAGCAAAGTGTATATTCTGAATTCAACAGAATATTGCCTGTTTCATCACATATTCCACTTCCCCAAGCGCCATATTTGATAATTAAATTACCAATTTCTTTAACAACAACAGGATTTAAGTTCTTTTCAAAGTAAATTTTTTCTGGGTTTATAAAATTATAACCAAATTTTAGGTTATCAAGGTCTTCGATCCAAACTTTTGAACGATTGGTTTCAATCGAATTATGAAATAAGTTGAATATTATTTCATCAGATTTTTTGATATCAGATAATTTTATAACAGGAATAGTTTTAATACCCAGGATTTTTACAGCTTTTACTCTTTGATGCCCTGCAGTTATAATTCCATTCTCACCATTTAATATAATCGGTTTTATAATTCCAAATTTTTTAATACTCTCTAATAATTTTTTAAAATTAACTTCATTAATTTCTCGTGGATTATATTCAGCAGCAATAAGTTTATCAACAGGGTAATTTTCTATAAATTCCATTTTTTTAAACAACAAACCTCAATAAATAATTGACAAAGCCAAGAGCAACACCATTTCTTTCAATATACTTATTATAGATTGATTCAAGTTTATTTAGTTCTTCGTTAGAAATGACAATTTTTTGCTTCCCAAATAATAGTTTGGGTACTCTTTTGCTTTGTGTATAACTATCTTGAAAATCTTTTTCAAGCGTAATATCAATAAATTTCGGATTCTTCATGTTTTCCTTTAAAACACTAATTTATCTACAATTTAATAATACTGCTTTTTGATAAGCCAACAGGGTCAATATTATACAAATAAAAACCATTTACCATATGAAAAATTTTTCCGACTTCGAGCAAAAAATGCTTCCGACTTTTTACTAGGGTGTGTACAAAGTCCCAAACTACTTGAAAAGTCCTTGGGTAAGATTCAAACACTGTCGGGACTTGGGCTTGAACGATTTAATTTAAAAATAATTCTCATCCCTAAAATTGGACTTTTCAACTAGTCCGAGACTCAGCAGAAAACCCCCTCATATTCAGGCCACACAGGGCTTATAGGCGAGTGTACAAAAGTCTCAGTTGTCCTGTCCCGTTATATCCTGTCCCGATATAGAGACCTTTTGACACCTAGTTTGAGAATTGCGGTGCAAGGATTCGAACCGCTGAAAAATAGCCGGAAAGCCTTTTGAGATATGGGTTTAAGTGCTTTATATTAATTCCATATCTTGCAAGTTTTTATATTTACCCTCAAGCATCGTAATCAGGCACCTTCCCAGATGATAGGAAAGATTTACAGGCACTGCATTGCCAATTTGTTTGTATTGTGAGCAGAGCGAGCCTTCAAATTTCCAATCATCTGGGAAGGTTTGAATTCTTGCATATTCTCGCATTGTCAGGGGTCTGGTTTCACTTGGATGGCAACGTTCGGTTTGTTTTTGTGCTGGAGAGCAGGTCAATGTCAGACTTGGCTCATCCCAAGATAGTCTACGAGCCATACCCGTTCTACCGCCAGTATGATAAAAACTTGCACCCATGAATTTTTTCTGAATATCTAATGGTAGATCTCTCCAATAACCACCTTCAGGGATCAATTTTAATACATCATATTTCATTGGAGAGTATTTTTGACCATCAGATTTTGGACAATTTTTAAGTGCCTCACGCAAAGAAACAGTATAATCTTTCTCTTTTGGGAAAATAAATGGTAAATCCAAATCATTCCTAATTGCCATAATAATCAAGCGTTCACGCTTTTGCGGAACATCTAAATACTGTGCTCTCAAAACCTTAGAATGAACACGATAACCAAGTTCTTCAAGTACAGCGATCATCGTTTTTAATGTTTTACCATTATCGTGCATCAAGAGACCACGTACATTTTCACCAACTGCAATTTTAGGTTGAGTTTCTTTTATGCAGCGTGCAAATTCAAAAAACAATGTTCCGCGAACATCTTCAAACCCTAAACTTTTGCCTGCATAGCTAAATGCTTGGCAAGGAAAGCCTGCTTGCACAATGTCAACTTTGCCTTTATATTTTTTAAAACTAAGATTTCTCACATCATCACAAATAACATTGGTGCCCTCTGGGAAATTGTTTTTAAGCGTTTCAGCAGCATTTTTGTCGAGTTCATTCAATAAAATATGGTTCAAGCCAGCATTTTCAAAGCCAAGAGCCGTTCCACCGGCACCCGCAAACAACTCGATTACTTTATAAGGGCTTTTTTTATCAGTTTTTAAAACAACAAAACCATTCCCTTCATCGCATGAATTCAACTTATTATGAAGTCTCTTAACCTCTTCAATATCAAAAAGCCTATAATTTTTGCTTGAACGGACAGATTTTATGAGTCCTTTTTTATCCCAACGTCTGATCGTATCAACAGATACATCCAATTCTTTGCTAACTTCATTCACCGTTAATATTGTTGCACTTGCCATAAAATCTCCTTCGCTCACAATATTAGCATAACCTTTGCATAATGCAAAGGTTATTACAAAAGTTAAAATATGATCCGGAAATTAAAGCTTAATTAGACTTTTTTATCTCTTCAGTCAATAAATTTATAGTTTCTTGTATTATCTTGGTGCTATCCATTTCCAAGGCTACGGCAGCAAATGAATCTATCAGATGAAGATAAAAGTTCTCATCTCCGGTAAGCCTATGCCAAAAATCTTGGCCAATCACAACAGGATATTCTTCATTAATTTTTTTGTAGTGCCCAGATAATTCTGTGTTATTGCCATAAAATACGCCCACAACACAATCTATATTAGGATTAAAATCGGGCAATCTATTTGTTCTTGCTAGGTTTTTAATGCTTGTAAAATGATTTTTAATAGTTGTAACATCATCTTTGTTTATTGTATTTGGTCCAGATTTTATTTGACAGTATTTTTTACGCCCATCAATTGCATCAACAAATTCAATATCTATGCCTGAAACAATTGAAGCATAGCTTGATAATATTTCATTGCAAAAACTTTGCATTGCATTCCCAAAAATAGTGGTTATAGAGGTTCCTAAAATTCGTGCATAAACCAATGCTTTCGCAATATTTTCAGGACTAGCATCGCCGAATACACACGAAGCAAGATACTTATCTAAGAAAGGATTAACATTGAATTCTTTAAGTCGCTTTAGCTTCTTTATATTTTTTATGTGATTCTCGACAATTTTGTCCCTGAAAAATATCTTTGCTTTTTCTAATATGACTTGCTTCTCTTGTGAGTTCATCATTAAACCTCGTTATCGCATGTCCATAATTATATCACAAATTAATCTCTAGAAATTTGGATTTTCAGGCTTTTTCTATCCTAGACAATATACTAAGTATGTCCAAATGTAACTTCTTCATTGAGTTTTCGTCTTCTTCTAGAGGTTGTGTGATATGTTCCTTGTGCGTTAGAAAACAAGGAGAAGATTGTTATGACTAAGATTCAAACATTCAAGATTGAACAAAAGTTCAAAAATATTGATGAATTATATGAGTTTATTTTAGAAAGTGTTGATTTTATTGGAGAATATTGTGGGATTAGAATAGAAAAACCCCTGAAAGAAAGACCTTTTTGTATTACAGGTATGGAGTCAATTACTGAGAGGAAAATATTATTCTATGCTACAAAAGAAACTTTGCCCGAGAATATTGGAGAATTGGTCGTATTAGCAGGGGCTTTTGATGCGGATATTATTGTGTTTTTAGTGTCTAAAATAAATGTAACATTATTAGAGTCTATGGGTTGGCTGCATAAAATTTGTAATGAGGATACAAAATTCATTTTAGGTGAGGTAAATTTTAAGTAAAAATTTTTTCCGACTTCGAGCAAAAAATCCTTCCGACTTTTTGTTAAGGTGTGTATAAATATCAAACTAACTGTCCAGAGCATTCTTGATGGCTCAAACGCTGTCCTAGTTTGAGCTTAAGTGGTTTTGTTTGGAAAAATATTATCAATTGGATAAACGTTGTTTTCAATTGGTTTGATATTCACAGTAAATTCTGCTTATATTCAATCCATATAAGGGTTTCACCTAGTGTGTATAGATATCAAACTAACTGTCGAACGATATTTGAGACCTTTTGACACCTAGTTTGAGAATTGCGGTGAAAGGATTCAAACCGATGAAAATACACTCCAAGTTTAAATATAATGCAAGCTTTCAGGGTTAAGTACTGTAAAGTACATGAGATTTTTGTAAAAATATTCTTTTATGCAACCAATTTTTTAAAATTAAATTGCTATGCAAGTAGCTGTTTCATCAATTATAGAGTTGATTTTTTCAAGCAATACTTTAAAACCGTCAAAACAATTATTTTCAACATTTATTTTGTTTAACAATTCACCTTTTAGATGAACATCAAGCCCTTTATATGATTTTACTACCCTGTTTTTGCTATTTACAAAATCTACGGCAATTTTCAATTTACATTTTTTAGAAAAATAATCCTCAATCATAAATTCTGTATTTTCTTCATTATGTTCTTGTGTTTTCGGCAGAAGCAAAAAATAAACATTCCCTTTTTTATAAATATTATCATCATTTCTGCCATGAACAGTAGGCATGGGGTTTATACATTTTTTCAAGCCATCTTTAACACCCGCTTCATCTCTATCAAAAAGCACTATAACTTTTTTATTTGGCGATATATTTGGTTGTAATTCTGAAATAAAATCAGCGGCATTTCCAGCTCCACCAAAAGAAAGAAAATCAGGCATAAGATCATCAGGGGCGAATAATTTAAATGCATGTTTTATGAACGCAATATCATTTTTACCTTCAACTAAGATTAATGGTGTTTGCGAGGTTAAAAAGATATTTTGCTCTTGTGCTGACCACATTCCACCAGTCAATTTTTTGATACAAGCTTGCTTTCCTACAGGAATGATGTTCGTTTGACCATTTTCGTTATTCAACATTATTATGTGTTTATCATCCGCGCAGCTTGTAATCGTTGGTGAATGAGTTGTCATAATTACATGTCGTCTTTCAGAACTATATTTTTTCAGGTCTTTATAAATTTCTTCTTTGCCTTTTTCATGAATATGCGCATCTGGCTCATCCAGTAAAACAATAGCTTTTTCGTTAGCGACTAAATCCATTACAACCTTGATTAAAAGTTTCTTTTTTTCACCTTCGCTCAAATGTTTTAACGAAATACCACCATTGAAATCAATCTCTAATTTATCAATATACTTACTATTGGCTTTCATACAACCATATATTAAAAGTTCGAATATCTCATCATTTGAACGAATGCGTCCTTTTTCTTTTTGTTTTTCTTCATTTTCTGCTATATTGTACATTTTGTTTTTTAAATCATCAAGAGTAAAATGAGTTTCAAATTGGTCATTTGGATTTATATCATTAAGTAATTCAACAAGTTGAGGGTTTATACAATTATTCATATCTCTATTATAAAATCGCATTTTAATTTTATTTACATTGTTTATGTGTAGTTTTTCTTTTATAAAGACTTTATGTTCTTCATTATCAGACATTAGAAGTGTTAGTAAAGCTATATTCCAAAATCTTCTATCAACATACAACATTCTTTTAGAATAGGGATACCAGCCTCGCCCCAAATCTCTCAAATATTCACAATAGAATTTCGAATAATATTCGTCCCACAACCTTGTCTCCTCGCCACTGTATAAAACTATAATTCTAGATGGAAGATGGTCGCGTATAAAATTATTGCGTGAACTCCATCTATCATTTACATTATAAGAAAGTGTCGGACAACTGCTTGTTCTGCTTATTGACAACTTGTTAGATTGTTGTTCGTAGACTAACTCGTAAGTAAAGTTGTCAAATCTTTTGCGGGTAAAAACTTCTGTAAAAATTGCACTGATTGCTTCTAAAATATTGCTTTTTCCACTAGCGTTGTTGCCGATGATGATTGCAAGATTATCACGGTTAGAAAAATCAATTTCAAGGTTATTTAGATTTTTAAATCCGCTGATTTTTAAGCTAATTAATTTGAAATCATCGCTGTACATTGGTTGCGAAAGTGGCACTGCTCTCATTATTGAAACAACTCCTGCATAAATTCTTCTTTTGACATTTGTTTATTTATGTTTGCCAATAAGCGTAATGATTTCGCTTCTTGTTTAAATTTCATAACTTGTTCAACAATTTTATTTTGGATTTCAATCGGTGGCAGCGGAATTTTGAAGCCATCTAACTCATCTGTATTTATGTTTGCTTGACAAGTTACTTGCCTACTTGTTGCATCAATTTGATTTCGAACGATTGAAGAATTAAACAAATAATTAATAAAATAAGGATTTGCTCTTTTTTCATCAAGCTTAATTCTTATGATGTAGGAAGCAAACACATAAAGTCCATCAATATCATAAACGCAAGTTTTGCCTACTAATTCCTTGCTGTTTGTCCGATTAAACAAAATATCACCTTTGGATAATTGTAATGTTTCTATTTCCTTTGATGAAAGTGAATTAATAAATTTTAAATCGGTTGAGTTTAGCTCGCTTTGAAAAATATTATTCATCCTCAGTACAGGAATACCCTTTTTCTGTTCAATAGCTTTGCTCGAAGTCCCGTATTGATAGGACTTTACAATAGTAGAAAATTTTACAACATTGTATTTAGAATTAAAAACTAAAACGCCCTGCGCAAGAAAATTATTGCAATCGTAATCCCAGCGACCAATATCTTGATAATTTATAAATTGTAACTCCGTTTTTTTAGATTGCAATTTGGGCAAATTTACATCTAGTTCTTGCAAAATATACTCTTCAATATTTTGTTCAAGTTGCACAGCCTGTTGTTCCTGTTGTCGTGCTTCTGTGAGTTTTTGTTCGTATTTATCAACCATTGCTTTTTGTTTTTCAATGGAAGGCAGTGGAATTTTAATATTACCCATTGATGTAAAAGATAACGTTTGCCTCACAGAACCTGTTGTATTTTCTCTTATTAATTCGTTGAATTTTTCTGTTCTAAATAAAATATACAAAAATTCAGGCAGCAATCCTTCTTTGCAGCTAAAAACAACATAAGCAGGGCTAATATACTTATATCTTTGGGCAGATGTTTTTAATCCAATTGAGCCAACATTTATACGATAAGGATTATATGCTAGAAAACTGTCTTCGACAATTTTGTATGGCTGATTTATTTTCTCGCCTTTTTCAATATATGCATCAAACAAACCTGTTTTGTTATTAACCCCTAAAATTTCAAAATCTTGATCAGGCGTTTCGAAAGGCTTGATTTTTTTATTTTCATCTTTTATATAGTCTGACAATTTTACAATTTTGTAGCTTGAATATATTTCTTTGGCAGCATATTTTTTGCAATCCCAAAGATTAATTTGAAAAAAATCTACAAAATTCAGATATGAATAGACTTGATTAAGCATTAATAATTTGCTCCTCTTCATTGACTATTCTGACTAAATAATCGTTTTGAATTTTATAATCAATTGTTAAAGTGTCGGTTTTCCATAGCTTTTTATCTACTCTGTATTTTGCAAATTCTTTAGCCACATCAATTAACTCATTTTCGCATTTACCACCGGTTGTGGTTATTCCTGCTTTTTTAACCTGTGCAATTGGAATTTCATAATTGAACAACTCTTTTATTTTTGCCTTACCGTTTGTTTCGAAATCAACCTGTTTACGTTTTTCAATCTCTTGTAATGCTTTTGCATGTGCTTTTTTATCGGAGCCAAATTGCTTGTCTGCTTCAAGAATTTCTATTTTGTATTTTTCATCAATCTCTTTTTTAACCTGTTCAACAATTTGTCCATATTGTTTTTCTTCTTGCTCGGTAAAGCGTTTAAAAAATAACAAACTTGGTTTAATTGTAGCACCTGATGCAATAAATACATCTGATGGAATTGAAGTGATTAAAAGGATTTTTGCCTTTGATTCAAAATAATCTCTCACTTTTTGTAAATTTGAATTATTTAAAACACCTTCAGGTAGAACAATTCCCATTCTTCCGCCTTTTTTGAGTAACCTTAAACATCTTTCCATAAAAAGCACTTCTGTCAGCGTACTCATTTTACCGACATCAAATCTGCTCACAACAGATTTACCTTCGTCAATAGCCATGTTTAATTCTTTAATTTGCTCAACACACTCTTCTCCATAGCGCTCTTTGTATTCTTCAATTTTTGCCTTATCATAAAATTTATCAGCTTCGCTTAGTTTATAATCTTTTTCGACACGAGCACCAAACGGTGGGTTAGTTAAGATTACATCAAACCTCTCTTCAAAAATACCATTCACATTGATTAAGCCATCGTGATGATGAACTCCACCGTGCCCATCACCATGCATTATCATATTCATCTTCGAAGTTCTGGCCATTCTTGGGTTGGCATCTGTTCCATAAATACAATTTGCTGATAATTGAGAAATTCTACGTTGTTTTTCTTCATCCGTTTGTTTTGAATAGGGTTTATTAGGAATATCAACATCTTGATTAAGTTTTTTCAAAATGTCGTTTACTTTCTGGATAATTTCTTCTTGATCTATTTCGTTCAACTTGTCAAAATTATCGTTAAAAAAATGCTCTTTTATGTTTTTCTTATAATTTTCTACATCTTGCTCAATTTTATCTCGCACATATTCGAATGCTTTAATTAAAAATCCGCCAGAACCGCAAGTCGGATCACAAATGGTTTCACCTTCTTGTGGGTCTATGATTTCAACCATAAAATCAACAATTGTTCTGGGGGTGAAAAATTGCCCTAGTTCACCTCTAAATGTTGTACCTAAAAACTCTTCAAATGCAATCCCTTTAATATCATCGGATGTTGCTGACAGATTGTATTTTTCCAGTTTTTCTACAATCTGTTCAAAGCTCTGTTGTTTAATTTTAATTGTTTCATATTGTTCAAATAGCTTGTCTTCCGCAAATTCTTGTTTTGTTCTCTCAAACAAATACTGTATATATGGCTTTTGAGCTTCTTTTGGCAAAGCTGGTTTAATTTCTTTTTCGTAATGTTTTTCATCTTTTTGAAATTTTGCTTTAGAAAATATAACTTCATCATCAGGATTGCGCTCATATCTTATTTTCATAAAAAGGATTTTACTAATCTCATCAAACGCTGCTTCTGGTGACAATTTATCGTTGTTTCGAATAATACAATGACAAGCGAACAACAATTTTGCAAATTCATCTCGTGAAAAAGCTTTAGTTTGAGACAATAATTTATCAATTTCTTTTTGACTATTTATAATTGTTCTGTTCGGTATGTCAATAATTTCGTCTAAATCTTTTGGCAAGGTTTCTTTATTAACCTTGAAAAATTTAGTTTCTTTTTCGTTTGTAGTTACAAAAAAACTTGCTCCTGACCAAGCTGCATAATTTGCACCTTGAAAATAATCTTCTTGGCGAATTTTTACAGTTTCTGCTTTGCATTCAACGACAATAAATGCTGTTTTAGTTTGTTGCTTATCTTCCTTTGTCTTCCAAATGACAATGTCTGCTCTAGCCTTACCTTGTCCACGACTTGAATTATTAACTTTAATTTCTTCTGCCATTTGCTCAAGAGAATAACCATAGTAGTTTACTAATCTGCAAACATAATTCTGCCTAACTTGTTCTTCGGGAGTTAAATTCAACCATTTATCTCTTAATGGTGAATAAATTTTATTTCCATCTATTTGCACTTCCAATTTTAAAGTCATCAAATACCTCATTCTTTAAACAAATTTTACCACAAAAATGTACAATAGTTTGTATTGTCAAGTACCATCTTGAGTGTGTCTTTTTGTTTCTTCTTCATTGGATTCTAGTCTTCTCAGGCAGGTTGTGTGATATGTTCCTTGTGCGTTAGAAAACAAGGAGACAATTGCTATGACTGATATTCAAACATTTAAAATTGAACAAAAATTCAAGAATATTGATGAATTATATGAGTTTATTTTGAAAAACGTTGATTTTATTGATGAATACTGTGGTATTAAAATAGAAAAGCCATTAAAAGAAAAACCTTTTTGTATTACAGGTATTGAATTGATTACGGAGAAAAAGATACTCTTTTATGCAACAAAAAAAACTTTACCTGAAAATATTGGCGAGTTGATTGTTTTAGCAGGGGCGTTTGAGGCTGATATTGTTGTGTTTTTGGCTTCAAGAATAAGTGTGACACTATTGGAGCCTATGAATTGGTTAAATAATATTTGCAACGAAGATACAAAATTCATTTTAGGTGAAGTGAATTTTAAGTAAAAATTTTTTCCGACTTCGAACAAAAAATGCTTCCGACTTTTTGTTAAGGTGTGTATAAATATCAAACTAACTGTCCAGTGCAATCTTGATGACTCAAACGCTGTCCTAGTTTGAGGCTGAACGGTTTCATTTGAGAAAATATTATCAATTGGATAAACGTTGTTTTCAATTGGTTTGATATTCATAGTAAATTCTGCTTATATTCAATCCATATAAGGGTTTGACCTAGTGTGTATAAATATCAAACTAACTGTCGAACGATAAAAAGCAAAATGACCGTTTTTACACGGTCATTTCCTGTAACTCTGGGGTGCAAGGATTCGAACCTCGGAATGCCTGGACCAAAACCAGGTGCCTTACCACTTGGCGACACCCCAATATGATTATTCTATAATATTAAGACCGGCGAGGAATGTCAAGAGATATTTCGTACTATAAATATAGTATTTTCTTTGATTCCATTGAATTATTTAACAAAAAATTGTACAATTACATTGTAATCTTAGTGGACGTGAAAGCTGTTGGGTGAAAATGGAACCATTATTGGTCGAAGAGTTAATATATTATAAGGTACTTCCTTTTGCTGTGTATGGCAAGAAGGGTGAATTGATTTTGAGCGAGGGTGAAACCTTAACGCCGAACAAAATTGCGACTTTGCGTAAAATGCCTGTGATCTACAAAAAGTCTAAGGATGATACTGAGGCTATAGTTGATTATAATAAAATGAATGCTGTTGATGCTGAGCTTGAGAATTTAGCTAAAGCTAAGCACCCTCAACTTCAACCGTCAGGGCAGCCTCAACAAAAAGAGCATGAGGCCGACGCGTCATTGATTGCAAAATTGGACGAGAACATTATTATTGAAAAGATTGATTTTATTCGTCCTGTTGAAAAACGCACTCATTCGTATATTGATAATATTAACGTGGATAATTACAAAGGGCCGTTGAATAAGGATTCGATTATTGACTATGATGTGCAAATAAAGATTAAAACGGTGTTTATAAATGCATTGCAGCTATTTCAGTCCGGTGAGATTGATAAATCACTGGAATTATTTTTAGAAGTAAGAAGCAAGATAATTGAAGAACTGAAGGCGCTGGCTGACAATATCAACAAATGCTCAGGATTACTTTTTTTGGGCGAGTATAGTAACTGCCACTTGTTAAATACGGCGATGTTATCGACCGCATTAGCAATGAGAGTTGGTTACAAAGAAGAAGCTCTTGCTGATGTTACGCTGAGCGCGTTACTGCATGATATAGGTAAGTACAGGCTTTCGGCGATGGCGCCGCTCAAAGAGCATGCACTCTTGGGCTACGATATTATTAAAGAAGAATTTAAACTTCCTAAAAGAGTTGCAATAGCTGTGTTGTGCCACCATGAAAATAATGACGGAAGCGGCTATCCTAACGGCCTTTCAGGTGAACAGATTGATATTCCGTCGAATATAATAAGTATTTGCAGTACGTTTGATAATTTAGTGTTTAACCGCACGAATTTTAAGATTAATAATAACCGCGAAGCTCTCAGAGAAATGCTAAACATGGGCACTGGGACGTTTTTGCCAGATTTGTTTTACACATTTATCCATATGTTCAGCTATAATGATGTAAAGCCGTTGAAGGAAATGGTTTTTGAGTAGAATAACTATTGTAGGCGGTGGGTTGGCAGGTAGTGAAGCAGCGTTGCAGCTGGCACATAAAGGTTTTGAGGTTGATTTGTATGAAATGCGTCCTCACAAAACAACCGGCGCGCATGTATCGGGTGATTTTGCTGAATTTGTGTGCTCAAATAGCTTGGGCTCGCAGGATGAGACGAACGCAAGCGGCCAGTTGAAAAAAGAGCTGCAAATGCTTGATTCGTTTTTGATTAAATTGGCAATTGAGTCTCAAGTACCGGCTGGTGGTGCGTTGGCTATTGATAGAGAATTGTTTTCTCAAAAAGTCACTGAGTTGATTGAGAGTAACCCTAAAATCAATGTAATTAGGGAGGAAATTAAAACTATACCTAAAGATGGAGTGATTTTGATTGCTTCAGGGCCGCTGACGTCGGATGATTTGGCTGCTGATGTTATGAAATTTACGGGCGAGCAAAACTTATTCTTTTTTGACGCTATAGCGCCGATTGTGGAGAAAGACAGCATTAATTTTGACAGGGCATTCATTGCAAACCGCTACAACAAAGGTGATGCGTCGTATATAAATTGCCCGATGGACAAAGATGAGTACTTGAAATTCTATGATATTTTAACTAACGCGCCGAAAATCGAGTTAAAGAGTTTTGAAAAGAATGCAAGTTTCTTTGAATCTTGCTTGCCGATTGAAGTGCTTGCATCACGTGGTATTGATACATTGCGATACGGGCCGATGAAGCCGGTCGGGCTGGTTGATGAGCGAACTCAGAGAGAGAATTACGCTGTTGTACAGCTGCGTCAGGATAATAAGGCGAATACGCTCTATAATTTGGTCGGGTTTCAAACGAACTTGAAGTGGCCTGCGCAAAAGGAGTTGATACATTCAATCCCGGGTCTTGAGAATGCAAATATTGTGCGATATGGTGTTATGCATCGGAATACGTTTATTAACAGTCCGAAGGTTTTGAACCCTACATTGCAATCAAAAATTGCGCCAAACGTGTTTTTTGCCGGACAAATCACAGGAACGGAAGGCTATACTGAGGCTATAATGTCGGGTTTGGCCGCTGCTATTAACATAAGTCGTTATATGGGCAGCCTTGAGTTGGTCATTTTCCCTGAGGAGACGATGACCGGGGCTTTACTAGGCTATATAGCCTGTAGCAATCATAATTCAATTCAACCTATTAACTCAAATTGGGGTATTATACTGGACATGGCGATGGAGAAAAAGATAAGGAAAGATAAAAAATTAAAGAATAAATTGTTGGGTGAGAGAGGGAGAGAGAGACTATTACAGCTCATAGATTATATAAATACTTAGGCATTTTTATCGAATTTAGGGGCAGCATCTTTGCAGGCCATATCGCAAAGCTTTTCGTGAGCTTGCTGCAGGCCTTCTAATAACTTACACAACGTTTCCAGAGTTTTTTGTTTTTGCTCAAGAGCTTTATCCATGGCTTCTGCAGCTTGATTAGAGCCGCCTCCTGAACGCGACATGGAAATTGCGAGTTTGGCTCTCTTTTCAGAGACCCGCGATAATCGTCCTTGTGCATCATGTAGCATTGCTGCGAAAAAGTTCTTTCCGGCCGCGCCACATACTAAGTTAGCCAATGTTTCTCTCCATGTTTATATATGTGTACTCTGTCCCTTATATAAATAAACGTTTTTCGAGTTGCTAAAATGTGTTATATAAAAATAATTGTTACATTTGTTTACAGTTTTTTTAAAATTTCTTAAAAAAGAGATAAAATATTAATATAAAATTTTTATGGGGAGAATTATGAAAAAAATTTTAATATTAGTGTTGACTTTATTGTCGTTTTCCTGCGTGGGGTATGCTGCAGGACAAAGAACTGATAAGCCTTCGGCTCTCGTAAGCGCTGTTTATCACGATGATATAATAGGTGCAGAACAGCTATTAAATATGGGTTATGACCCTAATGAGAAATATGTTTCGTTGCCTGTTGTTTTTTATGCCGTTGGTTATGATAAACCTGAAATGTTACACTTATTGCTCTCAAAAGGCGCTAACCCTAACACTGTTTACAAAGGAGATACTGTTCTGGGCTTTGCAATTTATAAGAATAAAATTGACTGTATAAAAACACTCATACATAACAACGCAGATGTGAACCAAACCTCGAATTTTGAAAAACCGTTAAATCAGGCGATAAAACAAGGCCAGCCGTATATTGCAGAAATTTTAATCAACGCAGGCGCTATCCCCGATGAAAAAACTGATAAGCTGCTAAAAAGACCTTGGAATAAAAAATACGCACAGTTATTGCCTGAGCCGGATAATTTATAAGTTAATTCTATGCATGAGCCGTACCTTTGCAGTCTTTTCACATCTCACGTCATGCTGAACTTGTTTCAGCATCTGTACCAGCGTAGAAATATACTTTTGTTTATGGGATTGGTTGTTCTAAATTTCTAATAAATCACAAATTTTTTTTCGCAAATTTATTTCACGAAATTCCTAAATCAATTTTAAAATCCACCAATCGATAGATGCTGAAACAAGTTCAGCATGACGCGAAGTCTAGTTAAGTAGGGTGGAGTCACCACTTCACCAACATTATATAGCGGCCTAGTGCGAGGCTACCTTAGCTTTTTTAGCGGCGTAGTCATAACCTGCGTTGAAGGATTTAATGTTGACGTTTACAACAGATTTTTTCTTTAAATTAAACGTTTCTTCGATTTCAATGCATAAATTTTCAGGTTTTACAAACGGTCTCAGTGCTAAAAATGCCCCAAGCGCAACGACATTAGCTGTTTTAATGTTACCGACCTCATTTGCTATTTCCGAAATCGGAATAAAAGTATATTCAATGTCTTTGCGTGATGGTTTTGCATTTATAAGTGATGAGTTTGCAATCATCAGCCCACCGGGCTTAACCTGTTTTTCAAATTTTTCAAAAGACGGTAAATTTAGCGCTATAACAGTGTCTGGGACTTCGATATAAGCTGATGCGACTTCATCATCAGAGAAAGATAGAATGCAGTTTACTGTACCACCGCGCATTTCAGCGCCGTATGCAGGGAGCCACGTTATTTGTAGATCTTCACGCATAAAAGCTTTTGCTAAAATTTGTCCTGCTGAAATAACTCCCTGGCCGCCGAATCCGGCGATAATAAGACTAGCTTCCATAACCTTCTCCGCTTAATTTATCTTTGAATACTTTTGGTACAAATGTTTTCATCAAAACTTCACGAACGTGTTTGTGCGATTCGCTTGGTGACATTTTCCAGTTTGTCGGGCAAGTTGCCAAGATTTCTACAAAACTGCTGCCGAGCCCTTGTAGTTGGATTTCAAATGCACGTTTAATAGCTGCTTTTGCTTTCATTAATGCTTGAGGTGTGTCAAGCGAAACTCTCGCAACGTATGCTGCACCATCCAGTTGTGAAATTACTTCTGAAATTTTTATAGGATAACCGTATTGCTCAACGTTACGCCCGTTAGGAGTTGTTGTTGTCACTTGTCCTATAAGCGTAGTCGGGCCTGATTGACCGCCGGTCATGCCGTATGTTGTATTGTTTATACAAATTGCCGTAACTTTTTCAGAACGTGTGAATGCGTGTATGGATTCAGCGATACCTATTGAGGCGAAGTCACCGTCTCCCTGGTATGTAAATACTACTTTGTCAGGCTTTGAACGTTTTACTCCTGTTGCGACTGCCAATGCGCGTCCGTGAGGTGATTCTACGATGTCTAAATTCATATAGTCATCGAGGAAAACTGAGCAGCCTACGGATGATATAGCGATTGTGTTTTCGCGGACGCCAAGCTCGTCTATTACTTCTGCCACTAGTTTTATCGCTACTCCGTGGTCGCAGCCGGGGCAGAAAGTAAATGCAAAATCATCTTTAATTGTCTCAGGCTTTTGATACGCAAGTTTTTCCATAAGAACCTTCATTCATTTTCATGTATTTGTTATAAATTTGAGCGTAGATTTCATCTACAGTCATCATTTTGCCCGCTGCTCTGCCGTAAAACTCAATAGGTACATCAGTATTGACTGACGCTTTTACGTCTTGCAGCATTTGCCCCATGTTTAATTCTATGTCTAAAATCATTTTTGCTTTTTTGGCCATTTCACCAATTTCTTTTTCAGGGAACGGGTTGAGCATAATCGGACGGAATAGCCCGACTTTCATTCCTTGTTGACGCGCTTTTTTGACAGCTGATTTCGCGACGCGCGCAATACTTCCAAAAGCTGTAACAACAAGCTCTGCATCATCAAGCTTGTATTTTTCATAAGTATTTTCGTTTTTAGCGATGAGCGCGTATTTTTCAAATAATTTTGTTACGCGGTCTTGCAGCACTTCAGGCTCACGCTCAATTGTTTTTATACATCTTGGCTTGCGCCCTTTAGCCCCGCTAAGCGCCCAAGAATCAGTCTCAACTTCAGGATAAGGATATCCGCCTAGCAGAGCAGGTTCCATCATTTGCCCAATCAGGCCGTCTGATAGGACACAAACAGGTGTTCTGTATTTTTGTGAGACGTAAAAAGCTTTATATGTCAGATCGATACACTCTTGTACGCACGAAGGAGCGAAGGTGATAATTTTGTAGTCACCGTTGCCACCGCCCTTAACTGCCTGATTGTAGTCGCCTTGAGCAGGGTAAATGTAGCCTAACCCGGGGCCTGCACGCATTACGCTGATTAAAACACAGGGTACTTCGTCTAAAGCAATAAAAGATAAGCCTTCTTGCATAAGTGCGATTGCGCATGCAGAAGATGATGTCATAGCTTTTACGCCGGTTGCTCCTGCTCCAAGGAGCATATTTATTGCGGCCACTTCGCTCTCCGCACATACAAAAGCACGACCAAGCGCCGGTAACTCTTCGCTTAGATACTCGCCTATTTCGCTCTGAGGCGTTATCGGGTATCCGAAATAACTTTGCAAACCTGCTTGTATAGCGGCTTGCACGATTGCATAATTTCCGTTTAATAGTTGTTTTTCAGGCATTATCTGTATACTTTCTCTATAGCCAGGTCAGGACAGCGATGAGCGCATATGGCACAACCGATACAGCCCTTAGTTTCGTCAAAAACCGCAGGATAATAACCTTTTGTGTTCAATTCCATATCTTTTACAATTGCACTTTTAGGACAGACTTCTAAGCATAAGTAGCATGCTTTACATCGTTCTCTGTTTATTACTATTTTGCCCATTGCATACTCTCTTCCTTACACCTACATTATAAATCAAATAAAAAATTAATGACAGAAATGTAATGAAATTTAATATTTTAACTTCGGGCACGCAATTTTTTCTGTGTGTTTGTTTTATTGAAATTATCAAAAGTGTGGAAAGGTTGAAAATGAAAATTACACCCCTAAGTTATCAATATAACAGTGCAAATACAAAGTCTAATTCGGAAGTTAGTTTTTCCGGGTATTTGAACATGGAAAAAGTCGCTAAAGGTTTACCGTTTAATGCCGCGCGAAAATATCTGATTCAAGAAACTTCCTTTTTTCGGGGAACTCCGACTTTAGAGTATGTAAAAAAATATGTAACTAAACATTTTTCCGGTGAAAACCAAATAAAAATTTTAGACGGAGCGTGTTCTACAGGTGAAGAAGCATGGACTTTAAAAATGTTATTGAATGGGTTTGGCGATAAATTGGAAGTTTTGGGATTTGACTTTGGAAAAGTTGCAATTGATAAGGCTAAAAAATCAGAATATGTAATCAGCAGAGTTAAAAATGACAAAATATGCGACTACCTCAATTTTAGTGACATGGTTGATGCTCACAAAGATGCGTTTCTTGCGTTTAATGCTGAAACTCCTGTGCAAAAGCAGTATAGTAAAGTTTTCAATGAATTCTTTGAGGAAATACCGTATAAAGAACCAACATTGAATATATTTTCGCGCATTAACAGGCGTATTAACAGTTATCTTGCTAAAAAAATGTTTAACATAAGTTT
>JAVBNU010000009.1:0-54942 GCA_031551265.1 Candidatus Gastranaerophilaceae bacterium | reverse complement strand
GTAGAAAGCCCTTTGAAAATCAGGGTAAATATAGTCGGATATGAGCAGAATGATTTTAGAACCGCTTTGAAAAATGAAATTGAGAAAAATCCCAAAAAGGATATCATTAATATTTGTTCAATATTTTGTTCGCGCTATCTCGCACAAATACTGCTGGAAGAACTCGGTATAAATATTAGTACAAACGCTGCTGAGGTTTCGGGCTTGAAAATCAACTCTATCTCTGAGTTATTCACTGCGTACACGTTCAATGTGCTGATGCCGGTGTCAGAGGGCGCTATGGTCACTGCCGGCGGGGTAGCTTTGAGTGAAGTCGAGTCAAAAACAATGCAATCCAAGCTGGTCAAAAATCTCTATTTTTGCGGTGAAATTCTTGATATTGATGGTTTTACAGGTGGTTTTAATTTACAGAACTGCTGGTCTACAGGGTTTATCTGCGGAAGAAGTGCCGCTAAATCGTAGTTTTACAGAAAATGTGACAAAATGTTAAGAAAAATACATGTAATTTTCGCGAAAAAGGCAATTTTTTAAAAGTATATAACTTTATATATACATAAGAGATAAAAAATATATAAAACAATAGGTTAAGCCCACACCACACAGAGAATTGGAAAACAAACGTGTAAATATACACGTAAAATCCGCATAATATTTAAGAGATAATTAGAAAGAGAGATTTTCATGATTTTAGCACCATCAAATATGCAGAATAACAAAGGCGGCAGCGGCAGATACACGCCACTAAAGCGCAAACCTCAAACTGCTGAAGAATTACAGGCTGATATTGATGCGCTGAATTCATTAAACGATCCGAGAATGAGATTCAAAAACTCAAGAGACCCTGTATACATTGCTTTTGAGTATGTACAAAAACAATCAATCAAGCGATTAGCAAAAGATTTCGTAAGAGATTTAGTGAACGACAGCATTTCGTTTATTTCGAAAGCAACTTCAGGTTCATAATAAATAAATTGGTATAAAAAGTAGCCCGCCTGAAAAGCGGGTTCTTTTTTGTGTAAATTCATTCATTTTAATTAAGTAAATTTGCCCAAAGGATGGTATTATATTAGCAAGAATAAAAGGGACATGAATATGGAAAGAAGTAAGAAAAAAGCATTTACGCTTGTTGAATGTACGATAGTTTTCATTATTATAGGTATGATTGGCGCTTTCGGGATACCCATTCTGGTAAAAAATCACCGACTTAAGATTAAAACGGTGCAATTTTATGAATCATACAGAACATTATACGAAGCCGCAAATAAAGCCAAGCTTCAATCACCAACCGGCAATTTAAGGCTAAGACGCTCACAAAAACCACATTACACGGGTTGTTGCGATTTGTTTGCTGAGGTCATTTCGATGGTGCAAGAACATGTTTGCGATCGTGACTCAAATGGTATACCAGTAAAAGAAAATGACCCTAACTGCCCAGTAGTAACAAAATTCTGCTATGACAGTGATGGTGGGCTTATAGAATCAAAATACGCTAACATGTGGGGTGGAAAATGTGTTACCTGCAAATTATGTGACGATGGTGTGGTTCCTGTGCTTTGCTATGATTGTCAGTCACCTGACTCAAACGGACTGTGTGCGGACGGATTAGGGCCGTCATATTGTCCGAATACTGAGCCTACTGTGACAAAAGAGTATTATAACGGTTGTATTGATCTTGAATACACGGGTATGTATAGTGCCAAAGTCTATCCTGAAAGCACTATTGGGAGTTTGAGTTCGAAATATAATGATACGCTCAACTTCGATGATCCAATAGCTGTGCAGCCCAATTTTATCACGTTAAACGGTATGCGTTTTTACGGGCTTGAACGATATCCTGCATCGCAAGTATGTCCTCAGTGGATAGAAGATAAGAGAAGAAGCGCAGGTGGCCGCGGTGATATGTATGCAGACGCGAATACACCACCTTGCAGGCAATACCGCAGTGTGTACATAGATACAGATGGTATACCAAAACGGCCTTCCAACGTTTCTGCTTGTGCGGCAGCATGTGGGGGTTGCGCAGAAGATCCTAACAAAAATGGCGAAGAAGAGGCTGCAGTATGTAAAGCTTGCTATGATTGTTTAAAAGGGAGATACGGTATTTTCAAATTCAGACTTTATAATGATGGCAAAATTGAACCCATGACCAATAGGGACGAAGAAAACGCCTATGTTATGTTCAAGATGACATATATGAAAAATGGAAAAATAGTTAATGTCCCCGGTACATTTTTGACGTATAGTCAGGCCAGAAACTATACTGTTACCGGCAATGATGCTAAAGGTTTCCGTTTTTATGATAAAAGTCAAAAAGATAGTGAAGGTGAACCCGTTCCAAAATGGGTTGAGGAAGACGCTCCAAAGGGACAACCTTGCTATACTACCAAATTTTTCCAAGCTTTAGATTGTCAGATTATTCCTATCACTCCTGAAGTACAATAATTTGATATATAATTAGTTCATCGCGAGAGGAAATGAAAATGTCCAACAATTTATACGCAATAATTCTAGCAGGCGGCAGTGGCAGCCGTTTATGGCCGCTGAGCCGAGAAATGTACCCGAAACAATTGCTGAAAATCAATGATGATAACACATTATTTCAATCAACTTTTATGAAATTGGTTAATGTTATTGATGATAAAAATATTATAAGTGTCACTAACGTGAAACATGAGCCAAATTTACGTATTCAGCTTGAAGAGTTGCAAAACAAATTTTGCCGTGAGTCAAAGTACAAAATTATTACAGAGCCTCTCGGACGAAATACAGCGCCGGCTATCGCTGTGGCCGCAAAATATGTCCAAGATGAATACTGCATCGGTGAAGAACCGATTGTTATTATTACCCCTTCTGACCATTTAATAATGGACGAAGCAAGCTACTCAGAGGCTCTGCAAAATGCTATTAGACTCGCAAAAGCAGGATATATAGCAGTATTTGGAGTTAAGCCGACATCCCCTGATACAGGTTTTGGATACATAAAGACAAAAAATGATAAAACTATCCATGAAATCGCTGAAGAAGCATGCAAGGTCGAAGAGTTTAAGGAAAAACCTGATAAAAAAACTGCACAAAAGTATGTCAAATCCGGCAATTATTACTGGAATGCCGGTATTTTCGTAGCTAAAGCTTCGGTTATTCTGAGTGAGATTGAGAAATACTCACCTGAAATTCACGGTATATTGGCGCAAACAACAATCTCAAACGCTATACCATCAATTGAGTACAATCAGTTTGAAAAAATGCCCGATATTTCTTTTGACTACGCAGTTATGGAAAAAAGTAAAAAAGTAGCACTTATACCACTGGAATGCGGATGGAATGACCTGGGTTCCTGGGAAGCTATTCACAATTGCTCACCAAAAGATGAAAGTGACAATTACATCATCGGCAACGCAAAAGCAATTGATTGTAAAAATTCTATGATTTACTCGACCTCTAAACTCACAACAGCCGTTGGCATTTCAGACACAATTATTGTCGAAACGGAAGACGCTTTACTAGTTTGCAACAAAGCAAAATCTCAAGATGTAAAAAAAATATATGAAGAATTAAAAAATGAAAACAACGAAACATTTTTTATCCACAAAACCGTTTACCGCCCCTGGGGCTACTACACAGTAATGCAGCAAGGCGAAGGTTTTATGACCAAATGCATTGTCGTAAATCCTGACGCGCGGTTGAGCCTGCAGCGACATAAACACCGCAGCGAACACTGGGTTGTCCTTGAAGGCAAGGCAAAAATTATAAAAAACGAAAACGAACATACCTTATCGCCCGGCGAAAGTATTGATATAGGTGTTATGGAAGTGCATTCGCTGCAAAATCCGTATAAAAAACCCTTGAAAATACTTGAAGTGCAAAAAGGCGATATCCTTGATGAGAATGACATCGAGAGGCTCGAGGATATATACGGGCGGGTGTAAAATACATTCGAAATTGGTTATTCTATTCAACTGAGGAAGATGGTGGTATTATAATAAAAACGCGTGCCCGTATATCAGCGGATAGATAGCCACTCTCCGAAGGTGGAAGTCGTGAGTTCAAATCTCACCGGGCACACTTTTAATCCGTAAGGGTGCATCGCACCCATCGGAACCTGAATTGCCACGGCTTTTATCAAAGCCTCGCAATGACAAAATGTAAAATGCAGGTTGGGGTTTCTACCCCAACAAAACAAGTTGTAGAGTGCGTCTCACGCATCAAAACTGTGAGCTGGGCTCGCCAGCCCACCAACAATAAGAAGGTGAAAAATGAAACTAATATCAGAAAATTTGCACATAATTTCAAAACAAACGAAGGAAGCGATAATTGCGCGCGATGAAAAGTGGATAACAGACTTGTTAACGCGCCAAGCAGCGACAAAACCTGACTGGATAGACCTAAATATTGGCCCTGCGCGTAGAAATTTCGAAGGTACAATGAAATGGCTTACTGAAATTTCAATGGGTATAAGTAATATCCCGTTATCTTTTGATTCGACGAACGCACTTGAAATTCGTCAGGGCCTTGAAACTTTTGGGCAAACAGGTGGATGTATAATTAACAGTGCGAGCGCGGACCCTGAACGACTAGAGACTATGACTGACTTGGCAGCTGAGTTTGGCACATATTTGATTGCGCTGACGCTGAATAATGAATTAGGAATACCTAAGTTTTCTGATAAGCGTTTAGAGCTTGCATTTGAGATTATTGAAAAATGTTCGGAAAAAGGTATCGTTAACGAAAAAATTATATTTGACCCGTTGATATTGCCGGTTTGTGTCGAACAATCGCAGGTCACTGAGGCATTGACAACGATTCGCATGATGAAAGAGAGCTTTGAGCCGCAGACGATGACGACTATAGGGTTGTCGAATGTGTCTAACGGTGTGCCAAGAGAGCTGAGACCGCTTGTTAATCGAGTATTTTTCATACTCGCTGCCGGCTGCGGGCTTGATACAGCTATTGTTGATTCTTTTGACAGCGAGATTTTGAGAATAAACAGAGTACTTGAGACACTCAAGCCTGAAAAAGATTATGACAACCTTATTTTACAGCTTTTTGAAATGCAGCAAAATTTCGGCGAATTATCTGACGTGACATATAATAAGGCTTCGGTAGAAGAAACAAAAATCTATAAAACTGCCGAAATCCTTTTAAACACAAAGGTTTATTCACATAGCTATCTGGAAATTTGAAGAATAGTTCTCATTAAGTTTTGTAAAAACGAATTTCTTGCATAAAGATTCAAACTATATTTGAGTTTGCGTGCCTCCACTTGTTGTAATTACGTTTTCTGGTGTTCACGATTTTTTTTGACAGTTTTTTATCTATTTGTAATACTAAAAATAGCCTTATAGGTAAGGACAAAATTATTAGTTTTACAGACAATAATTGGTTGTGTTACAAAAAATCATGTTAGAAAGGGAAGAAATATGCAAGTAATGTCAATTGGAACAGCAAAGCAAATGTGTAGAGAATTGGGAACTGCACTAAGAACAATCTCAGAAGTCAGTGTAAATGCACCGAAACGTATTAAATCTAAAAATGGTGTGCCTGGGTTCAAGTTTGTTACAACTGATAAAACAACCGGCATGAAAACAGTTGAAAAAATAAAACCGGATGGTTCAAGTCAAATAGCCAAATATGTACCGGGTGGACCTCAGGTTAAAGTTACTAAATATGATACCAAAGGGGAATTGGCAGATGAGTTTGTTATTGATCACGCAAGCAACGTCAAACTACCTACACTATCTGTCATTGACGTCCAAGGTTAGTATCGTTTTAAAATAGTTTTCGACCGCCTAAAATCGCATGGTTTTAGGCGGTTTTGTTATGTGGGCATAAAAATTTTGTAAAAAAACGTTACAAAGCAAGTGGTAGCGATGTTTTGAGGGGAGGCGTATTAAGTTTTGTAAACATGCTGAAACCTCATGTACACATGCGTTTTCATGATTCAGGAACATCAATTGTTTGTATAATATACAATTATTTGTAATAAGTTTATTTATTGAGTTATAATTAAGAAAGAAAAAACAAAGCCATCATGGTATGGAAAACAAATCAATGAGCATAATTTCCGATAATTTATCGCTTATAAAAAAAGAAATTGCACCTTATACACCTAAAATAGTAGCTGTCACGAAGTATTTTGACGAACGCGGGATTATTGAAGCATACAACGCGGGAATCAGAGATTTCGGTGAAAACAGAATTCAAGATGCGCTTGAGAAGATTGAAAAACTTCCTCAGGATATCAAAGAAAATTCCAGATTTCATTTGATAGGGCATCTGCAGACAAACAAGGTCAAAAAAGCCGTTGGCGTTTTTGATTTGATACATTCTGTGGATTCGGTAAAATTGGCGGCTGCAATTTCGGAAGAAGCGCAAAAACAAGGTGTGGTGCAAAAAATACTTTTGCAAGTGAATAATGCAGACGAGGAAAGCAAGTTCGGGTTTGATAAGGTTGAGGTGGAAGACACTTTTTCACAGATTGTAACTCTTGGGGGAGTTCAGGTTGAAGGTTTGATGACCATAGCTCCGTTATCCGATGACGATGAATATCTTAGGAAGTTGTTTCAAGAAATAATTCAAATAAAGGATAAGATTGCAACCAAGTTTAGTTATAATTTAAATGAGGTATCAATGGGCATGAGTAATGATTATAAAATTGCAGTACAAGAAGGCTCAACGATAATTAGAGTAGGTAGAAAATTATTTTGTAAATAAAGAGACGGAGGAAAATAAATTGACGGGATTAACTAGCAAAGTACAGGACATTTTTAGATTTTTATCACAAGGCTTCGAAAAAAACGACAGCGATGAAGATATTTTTGAAGATATGATGAATGATGCGGATGATGATTATCCTGTAGACAGAAATTTGGCTTTAGATCCTATTTATGGCTCAACGCCTAATAAAAATAACGATTTTAAAGTTGTTACCCACCCAAGCAGCCGCGGTTATGAAGTCATTGTCAGCGAGCCTCGCTCATATGACGAATCCGTGTCTATTGTTAAGCATCTTAAAGAAAAGAAAACAATCATTTTGAATCTGCACCTTCTCGACAAAGACCAATCAATCAGAATAGTCGATTTCTTATGTGGTGCTACACACGCGCTAGGCGGCAATCAACAAAAAATCAGTGATTCAGTGTTTATATTTACCCCAAGCTCAGTTAATCTCTCAGCTGAATCACAAAAAAAGAAAATTATCAGCGACGCTGTTTGGTACCAACCACAATAGCAAACCAATAAAGGCTGATACTTTATAAGAGGAGTTGGAATATTTGAAAATCAGAGAGGCGCCCAAGCGACGTCCTCTCTATTTTTGTGTTTGCATGCCATTACAAGAAGGCACAAAATTAATTTTCACGTATATATCTGCTCAGGGTGGTGTTTTCAGGAGTTCTGTTGTTGCTTTTTCCAAATACTTTAACAAAAAATCCCTTCAAAAATGGGAATTTGGCATCTTTAATACAGCAATAATTAATTCTGTCACCGCCAAGATGCTTAGTATTTTTAAAGTTAGCACCTTCTAAATTGCAAGCAAAAAATTGTGCATATTTAAGATTAGCACCCTCAAAGTCTGCGTTTTTTAAATTAGTCTTAAATGCAAAGTCGGTTTGCTCAAGGTTGGTATATTTAAAATTTGCATTTTCCAGGTCGACTGAATTAAAAACAGACATGCTCAAATCGGAGCCTTCAAAATTCGCACCACCTAAATCACAGCGACTGAACTCAACAAATGAGAGATCCAGCTCAGAAAGATTAATACCTGCAAGATTCATTTTGTTAAGCCTTATTATGTCATTGAGCTGAATTATTTCACCTGCATTCTGCCTGCTTAGGAGCTCTTTGCGCTGTGCATCTATCATCTCAATAACTTCTTCTCTGCTGCACTCACGTTCATTAATTATTTCGGGCTCGAAAACGTCGTTTTCAGAACATTTTGTTCTGCTTGTAGAAATTACGTTGGCCTCGCCCTGGCTAAAATATACTGCCTTGTTAGTTGCTAAATGGAGATTAATAGAGGCTAGTTTCATAATTCTAAATTCCTTACCAGAGTACGTGTGCTATTATATGTTTTAAGTTCAAACATAAAAAAATTTGCGGGGTATTAAATCTAATCTTTACAAAACTTTGTATTTTGCTTGTTGAGATAGTGGATTTTTTTTGAAAAATAACTTAAAATAGTAGTGACCTTATATGAATACTCATTTTGTTCCTACATTTTATAACTTAGGGAGCTTAGACTCGAAAGTATTGAAGTATACCTGCCCAGTAGCAGGAAACGGAAAAACTAAGGCGGGCACCCCCCTGCGAGATTCGCAGGTAACAAAATCGTATTTGTGTAAGGTCTCTTTTTGTTATTTTTTGACATAAGACTTTTTATGTCTTATAATATTATTCTACATGAGGTGGCTCTTATAAGGGCGCTTAAAGCCCAGCGCAGGAGTTTATGGATAATTACAACGAAAGAATCTTAGACAAAATTATTGATAAATTACAAAATTACACGACTGATTATGAGAAAAAATATTTCAACCGAAAATTAGGCTGGAATAACTTTGGCGCAATAGACTCTGATAAGATTAAAACACTTGCAAGTACAGTCATTGCAGCTATCAAAGTGGAACTTCCGTACATGCCGGCGACAAGAAGCCGGCATCAAAAGACCAAACGCAGCGAATTCACAATTGAGTGTGATAATTTTGGCAAAATCAAATGCGTGCCTGGTGCAGAAGATACACTGGAAAGGCTCATAACATGCTTTTCCAACTCAACAATCGAAAATTGTCGTAATCAGGTAAATATCGGCGGTGGCTCAAAAAGCGCAATTGATATAGAATACACTGTCTTAGACAGGGTTTACCTTGTTGAGTTGAAACAGTGGAAAGTCGACATTAACCCGCCAACATACGCGCTTGTAGAGATTTTAAAAAATTATTTTGCATATAAGAAGAATGTCTCCACTGAAAAAATAGTTGAAAAGCTCATTATTTTAGCGCCTAAAGCTTATTATATAAATTTTGGCGATAATAATAAAAGTATAGAAAGATTTTTTTGTCTTATTCGTGAAATTGAAGCCGCAATCAAAACAAGTATCGAGCTGAGATATTTCGATTTGGATAAAAAAGATTTTATTATGTGTCTTAAAAATGCTGCCAAGCAAGGTATTACAAAAATAAATTCCCAAAATATAAATACTATTGCTGCTCTGACACCTTTGAAAGAGAAATTGAAATTTGGAAACTGGCATTCTATAAGCAATGCAGACGGCTGGCTGGATTTAAAAAGCAAAAAATTTTTGATAACACTTTATTCTCCTGTTTTTGAGGCAGATAAAATATTTGCATTAAAAGAAGTGTTCGAGCACCAGCTGGCGAGTTAATTACTGAGACCAAGCTAGACGGCTGGTTTACAGACGTCTTATTCTTGGTATATGTGTGACTTGTGGTGGTAAACTAGATGTTCTTGTCCAAACACCAGGATTAATTTTGGTTTTAAGAAGCTTTGACGAGCTTTCCTTTTCTTGTTTCCCCAATTATGTTAAGGATTTCTTTGTCGAGTTTCTTTAGTTCTTCCTGTTTTTCAGGTGATTGAGAGGCTTTCCATTCAGCAAATTCTTTTCTGAACTGGTCGCCTGAAACCGTGCAGTTGCCTGTGCCAACCAGAACTTTGTATCTTTCAGTGAATTCATTTACAAAGCCCATGTATTCCTGAACGATTTTGTCTGAAATAAGGTTCGAATTTTTGAGCATTACTTCAATATCTCTGTCGACTTTGCCCATTATTCTTGATGAAAATTTATTTGTGCCATTATGCCCATTCCAGAATGATATTTTTCCTGTTCGAGCGCCCATACCCATATACTGTACAGCTAATTTTGCTGCTCGCGTTGCAGCAGACATGTCGGCAGTTATGCCCCAGCTGCCATCCATACTATACATTTGTTTTTCAGTTGAATGCCCGCCAAAACAGCATACTATGTCTGAGATAACACCTGCTAAGGTAACTTCTTTATTTTCGGTATTGTTGTAGAACATTGCGCCTTTAAAACCGCTTCTTGGGTCAAGGGTTATGAAATTGACCTGGTCAGGTATTTGCCAGGGTTTATTTTGTGATTTCAGTAATTCATACATAACGTGCATTGTCAATGCGTGACCGCATTCATGTGATGTAGTAACTGCTTTTTCGTGGTCGAAAATTGTGCTTGAATTCATCCTGCCTGAAATTGTCCTTAAATAAGCTTCAGTAAAATCACCTAACTCTACTTTTTCATGGCTACGTTCGTTGGCTACGATTTTTGCCTTTTTCAAGAATGTCAAAATTTGAATAAACGGAAAGTCTTCGGTAGTACTGGCTACATTTTGTATAATTTTTTCACTTTCACCATTGCCAGCAATTTCTATTTTATATTCTTTCAAATAATGTTTTATTATATCTTTGCGAGCTTCGATATTATGTGCAGGAGATTCAATTTCAATCAAATCACTAAATTTTGCAGATTTGAGAGTTGTATCGTCAATTGCTTTCGGGTTTGATACAGAGCCTATTACTGCGATGTTATAGCCCTGCTTTTCTGCTGTATCCATTTCTCTGAGCATCTGAGCCATAGCTGATTGGTGATATTCTGATACGTATTCACCGGCTGAAAAATATTCAAAATTTTCAATAAATAAAACAGCAGCTTTTGAAGAGTTGTTATCAGCTTTGTCTTTTACTTCGCTCCAGAGTTTTGTCATTGATTTTTCGGGTGAAATATTACCGTAGCCGAATAAATCAACATCTTTAGTACCAAATGAGCTGGTATCAATGCCGAAATACGGGATTTCTGCTTCACCAGCTATAGCTTTTGCTGTGTGCTTTCTCCCACCACCCGGAAGCCCGTCTTCTGAATAGATGATAAAGCCGGTTGTACCTATAGTTTTATCTTTGATTGCTTTTACGATAGAGGCGGCCTCATCTTTCGTGGATTTTGTACCCAAGATGTCTGCGAGTTTTACTTTTGTATTGTCCAGGATTGCAACTGAAGCTTTATCCTCATCGTTTTTGGTAAACATATCTTTTGAAGTTCTGATAAATTCATCGACATCATCAAGCGTAACCATTTTCTTATCAACATTTGCTTTAGCAATGCGTTTCATGATCTTAAGCGCTTTGTCAGGGAAATGTCCTTTAAGTTTTTCAGACGCTTCTACACATTTGTCGGTGGCATCGTCGGAAAAAGGTATATCTATTTTGTCTAATAATGCTTTTTCTGTTTTTAGTACTTGTTTTGTTTGTTCCATAGTTAAAGGGGTAAACGCAACATCTCCAAAGGAGTCGAAGCTTTTTTCACTTGTACTTTCACTCATACCATAGAAACTATCGCGATCTATTATTGCAACAAATCTAACATTTTCGGGCGGCTTGGCAAATATATCCCATAAAACAGGAGAAATAATTGTCCTATTATCTTCAAAATCATCTTGCATTGTGGCTTCTTCAGCATTAGAAAGCATTTTGTTATAGTCAAATATAATTATATGATTTTTGTCTCTATTTTTGCTTGCGATTGCTACCATGTCAATAAGAAAATTATCTTTTATGTATTTATTAATTGTAATAATTTCAGTATTTTCACGGTTAAATTTTCCGAATGTTTCATCATCACTATTCAATAAATGAGTAAAGCTGTTAACCAAAAAACCGGGTTGGCATCCTGCTTCGTGTAATATAAACATATCCGAGCCTTTAGAAAGATTTTGCCAGATATTTCTTGCTTTATCATCATAAAATTGAAGATGCACATTTTTTGAAGGTTCTTTTTTATCCAGCATTATAGAACCTTGCATTCTTGTGAGTACTGCTTCAATAAACGCTGTTATCCGTGGATCGCGTGTATCTGCCGCAACTCCGAGAAGCGTGTTATCACCAACTTCCATTACATCAGAGTTTTCATGCGCACACTGTATTGAATAAGCTAAATAAAGATCATTGACATAGCTTTTTGAAAGACTTAATTCAGTATCTTCAGGTATAGGCGCTTCGCCACGATTTTTCTCAAGATATTCATCTAATTCTTTTGCAGCAGCGATTACAGCCGGCTTGAATTTATCTCTCAAATCTTTATTACTAAAAAGATCTTTACTAATAATATCTGAGTATACAAGTTGCGACAAAAAGTTGGTTTTTTCTGCAAAGTGGATTTTACCTGAATTCAAGTCATCAATATGCTCACCAACCATATCCATAGATGCTCTCATAACGTGTATTTGTGTTATTTCAGGCGAGTTATATTTTCTGGCGTATTTTTCTGCGCGATTTACTAACTCTTGGGCCATTATGGTGTAGTTGTCCTCCAGCTCTTTCGCTTTATCGATAGGAGTACGTTTACGTTTTTCGGCTTTAAAGCTGATGTTGTTTTTATATACAGGCATCATTGCCAAATCAGTAGTATTCTCGCTTGTAGCGTTACTGGCATTTCTCTCTGTCGAGTTTTTGTTATTTGCACTAAAATTACTTTTCCAAACACTTTGTGCTGCATTAATTTCTCTTATCATTCCTTAAACCTTTTTTCGATGTTCACACATGTTTAAAGTCGGCACATTTTTTTCTTTGCTAGTAAAAACAGATAAAAAATTATACATTTTTTTAAAAGCCTTTTATAACAGGCGATTACACCAAAAAACTTGTTTTAACATTTCTTAAAGTTTCATTTCGAGAAACAAAAAAGGAGTCTTTTAAACTCCTTTTTTTCTTTTATTTGGTAGATGAGAGAATCTCTGCATCAGCTTGTGCATTCAATTCTCGATCTAAGATGAACGCGTTGTATACTTCTAAATGGTCTCTAATCAAAGATAGAGCATGCTGGTCGAGTTTTATTGCCCTTTCAAAATCATCAAACGCTTTGCAGGGTTCCTTGAGTTCGTAATAATATATAAATCCTCTGCTGACATAGGGTCTGTAATCCTCTGGACAAACCGCAATAGCGTCACTAAATGATTCTACTGCACCGTTAAAGTCTCTTAGGCCTACTTTTGCGTTGCCCAGACTCACATAAGCATTATTATTGTCAGGGTTGTTTTTTATCGATTTTTCAAAAGCGTTTACTGATGCTAAGTAATTTCCTTGCACCCAGTTTTTAATACCTTTTTCGTAGTATTTATTTGCTTCTGCTATGTCTTTGCCTGAAGGTGCAGCAAAAGCACCACTCCCTAAAAGTACACATGTCATAAGCAATACTAACTTTTTCTTCATTTCGTTTCTCCTTGCTGTGGCAATCTTGTAGATAGAATTCTACACATTAACATTATTCACTATTTATCAAAAATTTCCAGCTAGCCATATGGATGGGATTATTTCAGGAATTTTTAAAGCTTTAAGCATTATTTTTATTCTTACCTCAAAACTTTTTTCTAAAATCTTATAGCAAGACCTGCCTGCAGGCCTACCCCTGTTCTGCCGCCGTTGAACAGCGTGACTTGGCTGTAGCCTAAAAATCTTTCTCCGAAGTTTTTGATGAACCCGACGCCATACTCGAGGAAGCCGTATTTCATGTGGACTTTGTCAAGGTTATACCCGTCAGCTGTTCCGCCTGTTGCGTTGTTGAAGTTAAAGTAATATGCAATTGTGCCGTAACAACTCCAGGTTTCACCGCCATAGAACACGTTTACTCCCGGCGCGACAGCAAAGCCATTCAAAGCGTCGTTAGTCATAGCAATTTGGCCGAAATCAGAAAACCATTTTTGCTTACCGAAAGCGTTGTACATTGCGAGGACGTTTGGCTGCACAATGATATTTCTGCGAGGGTGGTAGTTATATGCTGATTTTATTGCGCCGCCTGCAAACCAGTTACCTACCTCGTCTTTATAGCCTTCTACGTGCATTTCTGAGTTATACCCGCCGGCATAAGCCATTATTGAGCTTATGAATTCACCTCGCATGAAGGTTCCCATTACGCCGCCTTGGCCTCCATTTTGGTAAGATTTTACACCGTCAAAATTTTGTTGGCCACCATTATAGGCAGCAAAGACCGTAGGTAGAAACTGCCATCCGTCTTTTAAAACTGTAGTTTCAAAATCGACACCAACTACGGCTCCGTATAGATTTGCGTCAACATGAGTGTCGTTGGATAAAGATAAGGTCTGGAAAGATGCATAGGGCTTGTACCAAACAGCGCCGCCCTGGCGGATATACTGAAATGGTGCAAATATCATAGAAATACCGGCATATCTGTTTCTCAAGTACGTTATTTGTTCACTATCAATGTACACGTGATCAAATATAACGCTGTTAACCATAACTTGATTATTGGACATGGCAGATGTGGCAACCTGCCCGCGATTTACTTGTGGGTTGAGTTCTTCACGAAACAAACTGTATTGTCCTTCACCGTCTGACCTAAAACCATATTCAAATATAGGCGTACGTATAGGTTGGTCAACTGTTTGAGTAAAATCTATGTTGGGATTGCCTAAAACAGCTGAGCCTTCAAAGACTTGTACCGGAATAACAAAATCAACCGGCGCGCCTATAATATTGACGCTTGCGACATTGAGAGTGCTGCTCGCAGGACTACCATTAAAGATAATCTTGTCTGCCGTTCTGTTGTCTGCGTTTAAATCTATATGGAAATTGTTCAGACCACTGAGAAATGAGCTATTGACGGTTGTTGTTGTGATTAAACTGTTTAGAGATGAGACATTTGCGCTGTGGAGACCCAAATTGTTTATCGTTAAATCAGATGTTTGAAAAAGATTGAGGTTTGAGTTGGAAATGGAATTTACGCCGCCAAAAAATGATGTTGAATAATTAGTCAAAGTTCCGGCAGTCTGAGTATATGTGCCTGTAAAATTTTCGTTGATTGAACCTACAGCTAAAACAACCTCGCCTTCACCTGTTTTATTAATATCTCCTGTGCCTGCTATGCCTGAGCCAATGTTCACGCGCCCTGCATCGCCTGTTATGTTTATTGTGCCGGTATTGTAGATATCATCGCCGTCTCCGGCACTGTTGCCAACGAAATCAATATCCCCTGACGCACCAGATACCAGCTCCAAAACGCCCGCGTTATAGATAGCCCCACCAAGCCCTGCCGAGTTCCCGCCGAAAGTGTTTCCACCATTGACAATGGCTGTGGCCTCGGCGCTGATATAAATCGCCCCGCCATTGCCGTCTGCGATATTATTTCTGAAAATATTCTGCGAATTTATAATCACAACAGGTGTTGCCAGAGGTGCGCCAGGCCCCGAAAGAGGGTCAATGGGCTCACCACTATCACCAATGTCACCTACATCTCTGGGTTGCCCGGTACCGATATAAATCCCGCCACCGTCATTTGTAGCAGAGTTATCTTCAAATATATTACCGGGATTTATTGTGAGTGTCCCTCCTCCGTCAAAATAAATTCCACCGCCGCTGTCTGTTGCTATGTTACTTCGAAAAATATTTCCTGAATTTAAAATTACATCAGACGCGGAGAACCCAACTCTTTGTGCTGCAAATACCCCGCCTCCAAGTGGAGCCGTATTAGATGTAAATGTATTCTGATTTAATGTCAGTGTAGCTTCAGTTTTATCAATAGCTCCGCCTACATTTACAGCAGCGTTTGAGGTGAAAGTATTGCCCTCCAATATCAAATCATTCATTCTTGATGTCACTGCACCGCCACCTGTTGTTGAGGTAACTGCAGTTGTACCATTAGATTGATTATTTTGAAATAAAGAGCCTGTTATACTTGTTGCAGTTCTCGTAAAAATTGCTCCTCCACTATATCCTGAGGTATTATTTCTGAATATATTGCCTGATGCGATTGTCATACTACCAGTCTCAACTGCATCATTCGTACATATTGCTTGACCTGAGTATCCACCAGTATTATTTTCAAAAAGGTTGCCTGAACCCATAGTGAAAATAATAGGCTGTATCGCAGTTGCACTGAGAAATATAGATGATCCTGATCCGTTGGCTGTATTATTTCTAAAAATATTATTTGAACCTATTGAAATGCTACCACCACCACTATTAAGAGAAATAGTACCTCCGTTGCTGTTTACGGTAGAATTTCCGCTAAAAATATTGTTGTCGGTTATTATGAGATTCCCACCACCGGTTATAAGAATTGCCCCGCCAGTGCTCGTTCTACGGAAACCCTGTAAAGAAACATTATCAATAGTTAGGGACTTTCCATTGCTTAAGGTGATACCTGCCAAATTATTTCCGTTAAGAATAGCCCCTCCCTGAACATCCGATGTTATTGTGATAGAGGCTGCCCCCTGTATGCCTAAAATTCCGGCAGATGTAATATCATTTTTCACAACTATATCTGTTGCAGTAGAAATGGAAGTAATTGCAGAATTCAGTTCGGCATACGTGGTAACGTCAACCGATGCTGCATGATTAGTGCCTGCAATAGCGAGTATTGCAACAATTATGCATAATTTTGTAAATCTCAACAGTCGTTCCTTTTTCCTCACAGTATCACAATGTTAAAGAACAACTATTACCTGAGAGACTTTACCCAAAAGGTTGTATAATTTTTTATAAAACTAAAAGCACGCTGATGATCCGGCGTGCTTTTATATAATTTTGTTATTTAGTAATACGGATTTCTATTACAAGGGCAGCAGGATTTGCCTTGTTTCTTTTCTTCGCGCATTTTTTCTAATTCAGCTTTTTGGGCATCCGTTAAAATTGCCTCAAAAGCTAGATTATGTTTAACTTTTACTTCTTCAATTTGGGCTCTTAATGCCTTAATTTCAGCTTTTTCATCAGCTCTGTTTTTATCAGCTTGCTTGACTTGGTCTTTGGTTAAATTTAGTCTTTCTTCAAATTTCTTTTTACAAGGACATTTTTCTTTTTGAGTAGTCTCAACCTGGGCGCTTACATCACCTTTTGTCGTTTCAGCATTTTTTGCCATAACAAGTCCTGCGTTCAAAGATAAGAACGCTAAAACAGCCATCAAAACCACAAATGCTTTAATTCTTTTCATATAATTTCCTTTCCAGCTTATCCATAAGGAATAATAACATATAATGTCTTATATTGTAAAGAATTTAAAACTCTAGTTTTTGCTGTACACAGCTTGTATCAATGGCTAAAGACTTTACTTTTTTTTCGATGGTTTTATCAATTTCAGGGTTAATTTCACCAAAGATTAGAGGAGACTCTGAGTTATGGGTTTGGATATTTGTATGCAACAAATGCTGATTGGAATTTGCATAGCAGTATTTGCACCCATGGTTACAAGTGTTATAAGAACCTATATCTACGCTTTCAACACAACCACAGTCTTTTCTTTGATGCCTGTCTTTGCGTGCAGTCAATTTTTTGCCGGTTATTCTTTCGATTAAATCTATATCAATGCAGCTTGCTTTAGATATGTTATATTCACTAAAATCAATATCCTCTGCGCATGTATCAATTTTAAAATTGTATTCTTGTGCAATTTGGCTAAAATTTTTTGCCAAATTGTGTTTTATTTGAATGGTGGTGTTCTCTATATTCAGGTCTCGCAAATTTCCTTCAGTATTTTTATAAAAATCCAAAAAACTGATTGTACATTTTTCGGTATACCCTGAAAGTTGTTTGGCCATTTTCTTAAAATTCTCAATATTATAACCGCAGGTGTATTTTTTGCTTGTAATAATCGGGTCATATCTCCAGATAACCTTTTCCGGTCCGATTTTATCAGAAAGTTCTTTGAATGTGGGAATTATGTACTTGGATTTTGAAGGAACACTCGGTTCAACATCTTCACCATAAGAAGTCAACGTAAACTGAAAATAGTAGTGGTATTCTTGTAGTTCATCCAGTCTTGAAATAAGTGCTTTAGGATTCTTAGTCCAAAAAACAATACAATCAACAACATCAGGTGTCAGCCTAATTTTACTCACCATGTGGAAATTCATCGGATTACGAACATACACAAAACCATCTTTAATGCGTTCTATAAACCAATCAGAATAATATGCAGGAATATCAGTCCTTCTGCTCGCACTTATTATCATTTTCATTCCTTGAATTAAGCATCTTGTAATCTTATTGTAGCAGGAAATATGCAATATCGTTGGCTGTTCATATTGTCGACTATAGCTTTTAACAATACTAATATTCGAACTGGTCTTATGTGACTATACACAACAAAAAGAGGCCTCTGCTTAGAAGCCTCTTTATTTAAACTCGTCTAATAGTAGACGCTTTGAGAACATATTTTGATAACAATTATGATGAATGTACAAACATGTTGAGGATGGTGAAAATGGTGTTAAACGCTGCACTATTGATGCACCATAAAATTTAAAGTTGCAATAGCTAAAAATATTGTAGCAGGCTGCTTTCGTGCGTATTTAAAAATTATCAATTTTAAAGATATGCGCCATAAGTGCTCAAAATATAATATTGGAATTTATTGTAAATAAAGTCTACTTTTAAGATACAATAAAAAAACTTAGTTTTGCGCCAATACTCAAAAAGGTATGTTTATAGTGAAAGAAAAAGATAATGAATGAAGATAAATTTACAACACAAGAAATAATGGAAAAATATTGTTCACCAGAACGAATTGCTAAAATTGAAAAAGAAGCCGAAAAACAAGTTTCTGAAATTAAAAAACATGGTGGTGTGAAACCTAGTCTAGACAGAAAAATTCCTAGCTATGGTATAATTGAGCAAACAATAGAGGATTAAGAGCATGTCTGAGAATGTAGATTTAACGGTATCAGTGACGAGTGTAGAAAACCTTGTATACACGATAAGGGGGCATAAGGTTATGCTAGACAGCGACCTTGCAACCTTGTATGAAGTTGAGGTTAAAGTGTTAAACCAAGCCGTTAAGCGTAATCTCGAACGCTTCCCTTCTGATTTTATGTTTCAACTTTCGGAGGACGAGTGGAAAAATTTAAGGTCACAATTTGTGACCTTTAGCAATGACACAAGAAAATATAAGCCATACGCTTTCAGTGAGCAGGGTGTCTCTATGTTATCAACTGTACTCAAAAGCAAAAGAGCGATAGCTGTAAATATTCAAATAATGCGTGCGTTTGTCAAAATGCGTCAGTATGCGTTAGAATACAAAGACCTTGTACAGCGTATAGAAAAAGTGGATAAGGAACTAGCAGGGCGCATAACCGACTTAGAGCAGTGGTTTATTAAATATGCTCGTGAAAATAATGAGGAAGTTGAGAAAATAAATACAGCCATTAACTACCTAGTAGATATAACTAAACCTGCTAAAATTGGTTTCAACACTGATAAAAAATAGCAAGTCCACTAAAAGTATACTTTTGATGAACTACTTTTGGAATCTGAAAAGTGTTGATTTTGTGTTTAGTGAATTTTTAAAAAACAGTTTATTTAATACACTATACTTTTCATGGAATACATGATATAATGAGCATGTTCAGATTTTTGAGGTAAATATTATGTCAGAAAAATTTGCTTATGTACGAGTTTCAGCACGTACACAAAATGAAGCTAGGCAGCTTGAAACGCTTAAGCAGTATGCTTTAAAACCTGAAAATATTGTTGTTGAGAAGGCTTCTGGAAAAAATTTCATCGGTAGAACTGCATACAATGACCTGAAAAAAAAGTTGAGAAAAGGCGATTTGCTAATTATATGCTCGATTGACCGACTTGGCAGAAACTACTCTGAAATCTGTAACGAATGGGATTCATTGATAAAGTTGGGTATTGATATTGAGGTTGTTGATATGCCAATCCTGAACACTCGAAACAATGAAAATGGGCTAACTGGCAGACTCATTACCGATATTATTTTGAAGCTGCTAGGCTATGTAGCAGAAAAAGAGCGTGACAACACACGAGAGCGTCAAAGACAGGGTATAGACAAAGCTATTCAGGAAGGTAGAGCGTATGGCAGACCTCAAGAGCCGTTACCAAAGGATTTTGTAAAATATTACAAGCAAATGCAAGAGAAGGACTTAAAACCTACTGAAATCATGAAGCTATGCAATATAAAGAAATCAACTTATTATAAGTACGCAAAACGCTACGAGACTGAATGTGGGTAAATACTTGTAATTAAATGACTATTTCTATAAAATAGCCTTATGCATGTTTGGATTAAGAGTAAACGTTTTCTACTGAGTGTATGTATTATCTTATTTATTGGTATTACTTCGATTGTTTTTGCGCTAAATACAGCTTATCCACGTAATACTCAGGCTGATGAACTTTTCAAGCAATTACAAGCTGAAGAACAGATAAAAATAGCTTTTGTTGACCCTCTGAAATATAAGAAGCCTCAAAATGTTTGTGCAAACGAAGTATGTTTAAGCCTTTTAGGATTAATTCAAAATGCTGAAAAGAGTGTTGATTTTGCGATTTACGGTATCGGTGGACAGGATGAAATCTTCAACGCACTTGTTGAAGCACAAAAAAGAGGCGTAATTGTACGTGGTGTTATGGATATTGATGAACGATACAAAAATATTTATCCCGATACTTTCAGGCTTGTTTCTGCATTAAAAACTGTGGTTTTAGACTTTGAGTCTACAAAGTTATCCACTACTGAATGCAGAAAACGTTTATACAAGGATGGTAAAAACTTACCCTATGAGCAGGTTCTTGAATTTGATGTAGACGGTAAAAAGATAAGTCAAACGTATATTTCTCAGTATGGAATTGAGTTACAAAAAGGTATAATGCACAATAAATTTTTAGTTGCAGACGAAAAATATGTTTGGACAGGCTCTACAAATGTTAGTTCAACGTGTATGACATATAACTCAAATGTTGTAGCAGTAATTAATTCACCAATAATTGCAGATAGTTACGAACGTGAATTTGAACAAATGTATGTAGAAAATAAATTTCATGAAGCTAAAAAACCTTTAAAGCACCCTTCAAAAATTAAGGTAGGTAGTAGTTTAGTAAGTTTTTACTCAACACCAAATAGTAATGTATTTTATGATGTTCTACAACCATTAATTAACAATGCACAAGAAACAATCGATGTGCCGATTTACTTTTTGACTCACAAATGGATTACACAAGCATTAATTAACGCTCATAAAAAAGGTGTGAAAGTCAGAATTATTTTAGACGCTAATGGTGCTGCAAGTGCTTATAGCAAACACGAAATCCTAAGAAAATCAGGTGTAGCTGTAAAAATCGAAAATTTTGGTGGCAAAATGCACGAAAAATCAATAATTATAGACAAAAAAATTGTTGTGCTGGGTTCGGCTAATTTTACAAGCCAAGCACAGTATAATAGTGATGAAAATATCTTGATTATTGAAGATACAGACTTGGCAGAGCAATACACCAAGCATTTTAATTATTTATATGCCTCTATTCCAAAGAAGTGGCTAAAAGGGCAGCCTAATCCTGAAAGCAGAGATTCTAAAGGTTCTTGTGCTGATGGTATTGATAATAATCACGATGGACACATTGATAAAGACGATGATGGCTGCAAAATCTTTGGCAAACGTAAGAAAAAAGAGTACACTCACGAAAGATTTGACTCTGTTGATAATTAGAGGTGGCAGAATTTGCAAGCATTGTCACTATAATTTATTTCTTCATCACATAAAATCTCATCACTATACATATTAACCAGTTTTGTTGATATGTTATGTTTTTTAGCTTTCTTTTCAAGTAACTTTGCGTAGTTATCACGAATTTTTTGCATGTTTTCAGGCTTAATCATTTCACGCAAGGGATATTCTCTATTCCAACCGAAATGACCTTTCTTTAACCCTTGACCGGGTTCAAATTCGTAACTCATAGCCTTAAAATACAAGTCAGGATGATGCTGATATAAATTGAGCCAGGTGTTTTTTGATTGAAACATACAAAAGTAGCAGCCTGAACGCCCACTCCACTTGTAGTAAGCAGGCATACCGATACCTGCGTTGCTCAATATTTTTTCAACATCTTGTTTTGCTATACCATGTTCGATAAATGGGTGTTTTTCGTTGATGTAATTGTCAGTGGTGTTAGCGGTTAATGCTCGATTTGCTTCATCTGCCCTAATTCCAATATACAGCATTACAGGAGCTTCGCCCTTTTCTTTCATCATATCGTAGATATATTTTCTAAACGGCTTAGTCTTTAATTCAACCGTACACCAACGGTTAGTTACTGATGGCAGTTGATTATACACACTGTAAATATGGTCAAAGCTTTTATAGGGCTTGATTTTCACTATAGGCTTGTTCAAAAACATTTCTATTTTGTTCAGATAATCATACGTTTCAGGCAATTCGTGTTCTGTATCAGCAAAAACCATTTCCATTTGTTCGAACACTTCCGGCATGTTGTCTTTGATGAAGAATGCCAATGCCGTTGAGTCTTTACCGCCTGACAGTGAGAGTATATGATATTCTTTTTGTTTAGTCATAACAATCCTTTTTTAGTCTAGTAATTCAAGCATAGACTTTATTTCAAGAATTTTACAACTGTAACTTCACAAAAGTTAATTTAATCACTTAAATTTTTTTGATATCATCAATAATATTCTTCATCTTGGGATTATCTAAAACCAAATTAATAAATTTATTAACAGAAATGCCAAGTTCATTAGAAATTTGGTTCAACCTGTCTCTATCCTCTAACTGAACCCTAATCTTTATTGTATTAACACCAGTTGCAGGTCTGCCTGCGCCTTCTCGTTTTCCGCCTCGTGCCATTAATTCTCCTGTTATATAATTGACTTGTCTAATTCTTTCAGTTCTTTTAATAATTCAAATAAGTTTTGTAATGTAGGAACTAGATTTTTATTTTTTGATTCATTTAATCTTCTATATACACTTTCTTCTCTCGTTTTATAGTTATGACTTGCAAGAATAGCCTCTTTATCAGGTGTATGTGGAATCACATTAAATTCATCTGCAAGTTCAGATAATTCATCTAATAAATTGTTATTTGATTTTAAGGCATCACGAAAAAACTTTGCTGTAGAATAGATTGTAATTATTGCTACTCTTAATTTATCATTATTTATTTTACCAATTTTATCGGCATTTGCATGATAGACTACAAAGTAATCAGTATCTAGTGGATATGTATAGCCCAAAAATTCATCATTATTAAATATATTTGGAGCAAATTCATTCTTTAAAATTAATTCGAGAACGGATAATTCAGTAATGATAGCCTTTGTAGCATTAACCGTTTCTTGTTCTTCTTTTTTATAAAATAACTTTATTTCGTTATTGTGATTACAATATGTTGCACAAAAAGTTGTGATGGCAGAAATAAGACCACCTACGACTATACCGCCTAAACCAATTAATGCTATATTTAATTCAGACATGATTACCTCTTGCACCCCTTCTTTCGATATTACCATAAATAGCTTGTCTATACTATTTGTAACATGAAACTTGAATATTTTTAGTATTGACTTTTGATTTAAAGCCCCCTATAATCATGTTAATCAATTATACAAATAATAAAGGAGCTATTATGTCTACAAAAAACATTATTAAATCACTTAGTCAAGATATTGAAAGCCTTAAAGAGTGCATTGAGTTTGAGGAATTGACCAATGCAACTTTCAAAAGACAGATGCATGCTGTGCTAAGTAGTCTTGAAGTACGCTTAGCCGAAATAAAAGAAGCGTGCTAGTTATAAGTAATACGTTTTTTAACATTTATTGCCTTGGTATTTCTTTAATTGCGTATATTCAGGGTCTTTATTTAATCTAGCTTATAATTGTTTATATAAATGTATGATATATCAAATAATGGTGCATAATTTAGCTTTAATGCTCCTAGCTTTATCATAACTACCACACATATTTTATTATTTTTTATTTATAGCCCCCCTACTTTTTATACTTAGGTACTTATGAAATTGCCACATGTAACATATACATTCGACAAGGCTTTGTGTGCGATAACTATCACACACAGATAGCCCCTCTTTTTTATACAGATTTCTAAAATGTCAAAATTTTAACCTAAAAAATATATACACTAAAATAGCTAAAACTTAATCTATACGTTCATCTCCAAATGATAAAAAATCTGTTAAAGAAACGGCTTGAAAACGATAAGACTTAAATGGCGCTAAGTTATCAATTGGAGCTATTGCAGTACCTACCTGTTCTTTTCTTGAGTTATATACATTATAGGTAATCAAAAATGTGTAATAACTGTCGGTATAATTGGTTACTAAGCCACAGACACCGCTCATATAGTTGCTATAACATTTTTTTGCTTCTGTAATATTAACAGGGCTGAAATAGGCTGTTTTCTTGTATTTTTTATCATAAAGTTCTTCGCCTGTTTCTATTAGCTCCGGCAATTTTTCTAAATACAATTCTTTATAAAAATCTATCATTTCTTCTCGAGCAGTTTTTTCAAGCCTAGAAGCGTTTTTATCATCATTTGTTTTTGCTTTTGGTATATAAGATGTTTGAGGTTCTTGCCTAGAAAGCCCTAATAACACTTCATCTTTGGGTGATAGAAATGCTGTTACATATCTACCATCTATAGTTTTATGTGCATTAAAATTGATAATTCCAACTGCTTCTTCTTTTGAAAATACTCCTGCTTCGATTAATTCATTAATTTCGACGGCTACCTGTGGTAATGCGCCCACGTATACAATCGGTCGAAGTGAATCTATCTCATTTGAAGTAGTTGTATTCTCGTTTGTGTATAGAAATATAGTAACTATGGCAGCTATAATTGATAATACTACGACTCCTACTATCATGGCTGGAAATATCATCCATGTCTTATCTGTTTTTGTATTTTCTTCCATTATTACCTCAACTTAATTACCTATGTGCGCCAATCTTTTTGCTTGATTTATCGTATACTGTGCCGTAGGCATAGCTTATTCCTTTTCTTTTGTATAACCAACTAATTTCCATGTATTATCTTGATTTTTGCTTAAAGTGAATATTTGATATGCGTTTTTTTGATATGATGAATTTCCTATAAACGCAAAAACATACTTATATGTGTTTTTATCTATTTTTTTCTTGAATAATACTACATTTTTATCAGTTTTTACTTTTCCATTTCTAACCATGTTGTAAAAACAATGGTCAATATTTTCATAAATATCAAGAGTTAAATCCTTCTTAGATGCCTTTACAATCGCATTGAAATTGTCTTCTTTTAACGATTGTTTAATCTCTTTTTCATTGCGTAAAATATAGTTTCGGGTAACATCACTTTTGGCAGAAGTAACCATTTCCAATATGGTATTATCATGCAGTTTTTCTATATCAACATATGCTTTGTATGTGTGTAAATCTCCACCTGTAATAGCTATGTAAATTTTATACATTGCATAGTCGCAACTTGAAGGTATAAATTTATATGCGCTCTTTGATACGAACGATATAGTAAAAAACGTCATAATCAGTAGTATAGGTATCACTATAATTCCTACTATTATAGGAGTGGCTCTCCGTGTTTTATTATCTGTTTCCGTGTTTTCTTCCATTCCAAACCTCATTAGTTTACTTTTATGCTATTTTAATTACTTTAAGATAGCATTTAATAATATTAGCACCACGATATATTAGCATATTATAATAACATTTACAATATTTGATAGCACATAAGCAAATTCAAATCATACCTGACAAAATATATCATGAAAGATGAGGTATGAAACAATGTCATTGAAAAAAAAGTTAGGTGCGAGAATCCAAGAAATAAGAAAAAGCAAGGGCTTAACGCAAGATAATCTTGCTGAAAAAATTGATATGGATAAGCCTAATCTATCGAATATCGAGACTGGTAAACGATTTTTATCGGCTGATACTTTAGAAAAAATTGTCAATGCTCTTGAAGTCAAGCCTAAAGACCTTTTCGATTTTGAACATAAGCAGAACCATGAAGATTTACGTAAATCCATAAATGATATAATCACAACGCTTGACCCCAAAGAATTAGAATATGTCTATAAATCCCTTGTAAACTTGAAAGAGCTTAAAAAGTAAATTTAATTAAGGAGATGCATAATACCAATTCTAAGGTGGCTGAGAGCCTTTTTAAGGCATATTAATTCATTCTTGTATTAATCCTTGTGCTTTGATTTTTTTCGTGCAATACAGAGAATCAGTGTACGATTTTAATCATTATATTTTTATAAAAGCATTATCGGTTGAGATTTACAGAGCTTAACAAACAATTATATTAGCATTTCCACACATTTTCATTTCAACTCAAATTGTTTTTTTTGTGCGCATTTCTATCATAGATATATAGTTAATCCCTCGAGAGAGGGGAGGAGTAAAAATGACTATGAGAGACGAAATGAACACAATTAGAGCCAATTTTAACTTTATGCTACGTGCTTATTCAAGAATAACCCCTAAAAACGCTTTATCAAAAGAATTTGAGAGTTGGGCAGGGTTGGAATTATCTAAATTACTTCGCCAAAATAATGATTCAGTTTTGTTATTCAATGATTTTGTTGATGAGCAGATGAACTATGTTTTGGTGGAGCAAGAAAATGATAAAGCCGTTATAGTTACAACATTTGAAGCAAAAACCAAAGAGGTTAAAAGTTTTGAATGTTATTTATACTATCGTAGAAATTCTAAAAGACCTTATCAGATGGTTGGCTTGAAAAAAGGCTTTCCTATTTGGCTTTGGAATACATTAGAAATCAATGATGGGTATAATATTTATAGAAATGAGTTATCATTACACAGGCTTATAATGGCGTTATTCTGCAATATCAGTGCGCTGGATGTTCATCATATAAAAGACTATCATATGACCGAAGAAGAACTAAAAACTAAGATTGACAACTCTTTTAGTTCGCTTTTACCTTGCATAGAGCGCTTTCACCTTGATGTGTTTCACTCGTGTGGTTTTGGTAAGGATAGAGAGCTAACTGATGAAATTGCTAAAAAGTATATCGAAATCGGATTGTTGTTAAAAAAAGATTTGATGGATTATGTTAAAAGAGACTATAAAAAGCCTTGGAACAATATACAAAGCGTTATTGAGACCCTTGAGAGTTATCGCAAAGGTGAAAGTATGGAAAAACTCGCCAATTCCTCTAATAAGCTCACACCTTCTATTAACACGCTAAGAAAACTTATTAAAAAATACTATGCAATATATAGCTTTATAAAATCATCAAAATAACTGGATTTCGTGCCTGATTTTGTTATGATGATGAAATGAGTATTTTAAGGAAATTAGGGATAGAAGGTCTAACACAGTTAAAGCCTTATTCAACCAGCTATAACGTGGAAGTAGAGATTTTATTAACTAAACTTAGTGAATATATGTTGTCTTATTCTGCTATCGGAAATGCAGAGTGCCTATGCCGTACTTCATTTGCTGGCTACTTAGTATTATTGGGTATCGGGCATACATTTTCTAGTAAACGCAACTGGAAACGCCATATTAGCATAACTTTGTTTAAGGATAAAAGCAGATATGAGTGTAATTGCCCTATTATAGACGATGATAAAAGCAGAAAGATTTATAAAAAAAGAAATTATCATCAGATTAGAATGAAAAAAAGAGGTTTGCCGAATGATTTTGTTGAAGCACTGAAACAGCTGGATTTACAGCCATCTAAAAAAGTATATGTCCACAAATTGGTAGCAACTTTGTATTACAAATGTATATTTAAAGATGCCAAAACTAATTATTATCATCAAGTTCACCATATTAACTATGAACCACGAGATAATCATATTAGTAATTTGCTCCCAATTACGTACAAGATACATAAAAAATTATTTCACCCTGTTCATAACAATAAAATGCCTGAAACATTGTCTCTAGGTAACTCTTTATTAAAGCAATTACAATCATGGCAACGAGAAAATGGCTATGAAGGCATTAAAACTTATACCACAGTGAATACAGTCGAACATATAATAAATATCCTAGAAAATTATGTTCTGACAAACCATAATAAAAGCAAAACTTGTAATATCGTTGGAATTGCACGACCAACACTTGATAAAATATTGAAAAACTACGAAGTATTTATACCTGTAATCAGATATATGATTGAGGTTCACGACTTTCGTTTACAATCAGATAAAAATACAGGTACAGAGAGTTTACATGAATTACTCGAAGAATACTGTAATATTTGATATTACATCGATTTATTAACCTATGTATTAATTTTTTATCACGACAATACACACTACCTTAAAAGTGAATAATAACAGCTATTTTAAATAATAAAATACTAAGGGGACAAGCCTTTAAAAATGTTTTTTTAATCTCCCAGATTTACAGACAATTTAGAACCGCCCTATAGGTAGGCTACATCTACCTTTTGCGCTACTAATGGACTGGTTTAAGAGTACAAAGATAAAGGGGGCAGATGTTTAAAGTGCTATATGACTGGTTTACAGCTGGTTTATTGGTATAGTATCTATTTTAAAATCTGTTTTAAAAATATATTTAATAAAAATGAAAAATTAACAAGATTGGTTTACTATATTTCAATTTATAAACGATGTTTTATAAAGCTACAAGTTGATAAATTTAGTGTTAAAATCTCTATTTAAAATGGGTGCAAATGCGCAATTTTTCTTGACATTACAGGTTTTTACGATATAATAAATGTATAAATAAAAATGATGAAAAAATTAAAAGTTTTTGTTGAGCTGGTTAGTTTTTTTGAGAGATAGTTTAAGAATTGGAGAGTTAGATGGAGTTAGAAAATTATTTTAACAGTACCTTGGGTGATATAGATGGTGTATCCTTATCCGAGGAAGAATTAGTAGAAGGGTATAATAATGTGGTTCAACTTTTTGAACTGCTTATTGAAATTGATAGAAAGATTGGTAAAAAATGCGCGTAAACAACAATAACAAACAAGAAAAAGCAACAAAAGCTGTAATTTTATGCAGAGTATCAAGTAAAGAGCAAGAAGAAGGGTACTCAATTGATGCTCAAAAAACACGTTTGCAGGAATACTGTAAACGAAAAGAACTTGAAATAATCAATGAATTTATCATTGTTGAAAGTTCCACAAGAGGTGATAGACCAAAATTCTATGAGATGATTAAATTTATCAAAAAGCAAAAAGGAAAAATTGCATTGGTATGTGATAAAGTAGACAGGTTACAAAGAAGCTTTAAAGAAGTACCTATTCTTGATGAACTTAGACGGTCAGGTAAGTTAGAAATGCACTTTCATGTTGAAGGGCAAATACTTGATGAAAAATCAAACAGTTCTCAAATTATGATGTATCAGTTCTTTGTAATGATGGCTGAGAATTTTGCAAATCAAATTTCTGATAATGTCACAAGGTCTTTTGAGAAAATTAGGGCAGAAGGTCGAATTGTAGGTAATGCGCCTATTGGTTACTTGAATTGTAAAGATAAAAATGGAAAATCGGATGTAAAACTTGACTCAGAAAGAGCCATACTTGTAAAAAGAATGTTTGAAGAATATGCAACTGGTTTATATTCCCTTAAAGCACTTCGTACAAAGACTATCGAATGGAATCTGAAAAATAAAACCAAAGCTAATGGTTATCTTTCTATAAGTCAAATTGATAGAATGTTAAAAAACAAGTTTTATTGTGGAATTATTGAAACTAAAGGTATTCAGTATCATCATATATATCCGATATTAGTTCCAAAAGAATTATGGGATAAATGTGAAAATGTCAGATTGGGTAAACATAAAGTATATGCGCACGAAAACAAGAACGAATTTATATTCAGAGGTTTAATTACCTGCAAAAATTGTGGGTGTTTAATCTCTCCTGAAATAAAGAAGGGTAAATACATATATTTAAGACCTATTTCCAAGAAGCCATGCACATGCAAACAGATAAACGAAAAAGAAGCTTTGAAAAAAGTTGAACATATCCTTGGAAAATTATATATGCCAGAAGAGTATGTCTGTGGCTTAAAAGATACATTAAAGAAATCAATTGAAGCTAAAGGACGAGTCAGCAGGGATGAACTAAGTCATTATGCAAAATCGCTTGGTAAAGTGGAACAAAATATAGAAAATTCTTTAATGAGGTTCGTAGAGGGCAACATAACTAAAGAAGAGCACCAAAAACTTAAATACAAACTCAATGTAGAATATAATAATATTCAAAAACAAATGAGTCGATTAAAAGATGCCAATGATGAATTTGAAATTACCGTGGAATACTTGGTGGATTTATCTTCACGTTCATATTCATTGTTCCAAAGTTCGGATATCGATACAAAAAGAAAAATCTTAAAAATTGTTTTTTCGAACTTTTTTCTAAACGGTGCAAAAGTAGAGTATAAGCTAAATAGACCATTCGACATGTTAGTCAAATGGTCTACTTTTCCAGAAACTCGTGCCTGGAGGGATTCGAACCCCCGACCTTTTGGTTCGTAGCCAAACGCTCTATCCAGCTGGGCTACAGGCACATGTTATTTAATTGTCTTGTCGCGCTTGGCATCGCCAAACTTTATCTGATTACGCAAGCTTTTTGCTTGCTTAGCACCTGCGCTACAGGCACATGTTATTTAATTGTCTTGTCGCGCTTGGCATCGCCAAACTTTATCTGATTACGCAAGCTTTTCGCTTGCTTAGCACCTGCGCTACAGGCACTCATTACTAGATTATAATTAAAAAAGAATTTAAATCAACACAGAGCGCGTATGTTTGTCAAGCCTACGCAAAAAAAAACGACCTTACGGCCGTTTGAAAACAGTTCACGAGTGAGAGTGGAATATGTATTATTCATATAATAATGAAAATTTTAAGTTTTTTCATATTGCTCAGGTGTATAGAAATATGTACCCTTTTGGCTAATGACAAGACAATTGCAGTAGGCGCAGGCCTTACAAAAATTCGAAAACAACATTAAAATCCATTCCTTTTAATATAACTTCATAATGTCACTAATTTTGGCAATTTTTATTATCAGGCGTGTTTACATAGTAGTAGTGCAAATTAAGAAGATAAATTATGTCATCGCTAAATATACGCCCGTTAAATTTCAATAATAATATTGCTTTTCGCCAATTATCACAAGAAGATAGTGATAAAATAAAAGCCCGAGCTGCTAATGACCTAAAAGGAATGGAGTTCCTCGGCGAAGAAGGCTTTTTGGCTGCCTGGAAAAACCGTAACCCGACCAAAGAAGTTATAAAAGCTTTAGGGCTCACTTATGCATATAAAGATTGGCAGTTTCCAACCGAAAAGGAAATGCTCAAGGAAGGCACTGAAACATATAGCCGAATAATAAAAGATTTACAACAATATCAGACAGATTCATTCATTTCCGCAAAATATGCTGAAATAGAAGAAGAGGTGGATGAAGAAATAAAAGAAGAAAACAAGCCGGGCTCGTTTATAGACTTGTTGCGCAATGATATAATCGCAGAAAGAGTTAAAGGCTGGTTTGCGACATATCTCGGTAACACAGAAGACTACTTCACGCCGATACCGCCGCTCGAAGAGTTTATACCAACGGAGCCTATACGACAAAATTGCCAAATAAATCACAAAAAGAAAAAAAACAGCGACGATAAGCCAAATTTATAAAAAGTTGCAGGTCGTTATGAACTAACTGTAACAAAAGTTTATTAGCCCAAGCAACCCCGCGCGGATTATTTGGCCTAACAACTTTGAGGATTACTAGTCTTTTTTGCTGTTTTTAACGCGATAACCTAATTGTAGTGCGCTATTGTAGGCTGTGTCCGATTTTGTACGACTAGTGACCATCGTTTCTTTCTCTGTGTTTTGTTTTGTTCTTTCTGCATCCCTTTTTGTAATTTCCGTGTCGTAGCTTGCTACTGCTTCCTTTAGTTTTTCGCTAACTTTATCTTTCTCTGCCGCAATTTTGTCCCGGTTTTCTCTTGCTTGTTTTGCCTTTTTCTCAGCTTCCATTTTATTGCTTTTGGCTTTGTTTAATTCACCTTTTTGGGTTTCAACTCTTTGTTTTGCTGTAGTTACTTTTGTTTGTGCTGCTGCAATATTGTCACTTTTTTCGCCTTGCGCTTGTGCAAGCTCGGTTTGAGCCGATGCAAGCTCATCATTTGCTTGACCTAACTCGCCGGTTCTTGCTTCAACCTCGGCATCAGCTGTTTTTAAGCCATCATCAGCCGTTTTTACATTCGCCTGAGCTTCAACAAACTCCTGATCTTTTTCTTTTTTGTTGTTTTCGTCAACTTTAATTTCGTTATGCAGTGCATCGGCTGCTGTTTGAGCTGCGTCTGCAAGTTTTTTAGCCGCGTTGGCTTTACCTTGAGCAGCTTCAGCTTCGTCTTCTGCCGTTTCGGCATCTTTTTTGAAAGTACCAAGTTGATCCTTATCAGCTTGTGAAATGTCGTCGCCTAAAGCTTTGGCAATATTATCAATCTCTTCAGATGTTTTTTTGAGAGTATCGACGTTGCTGTTGCTATCAGTATTATTTTCACTACCATCAACGTCGTTACCGTAGTCACCGCCGCCTCCGCCGCCGCCACCACCGCCGTCAATGCCTCCATCGCCACCACCGTCATCGCCATAGTTACCCATGTCGCCGCCACCACCGCCTCCGCCTCCGAAGTCGTTATCAACACTGTCTATGTCAGTATTGGTGTCGTCAGTGTTCGTTTTTTCGTCTTTTTTGGCGTCTTCAAGTGATTTGATTTTGTCATCAATAATTCGACCTTTTTTGGGGTCGAGATTTGCGTCTTCTTTCATTTTATTTAAATCTTCGATAGATTTCCCATCAAGCTCTTTTGTGAATGCTTCTAAATTAGCTTTCAATTCTGAAAGGGCTTCTTTTTGCTTATCACTGAGACCCGGAGTTTCGCTCAATTGGTTGAGTTCCGTTGTGCTTATGTCACTTTTATCCAGAACCTGTTTGAATTGTTCATCGCTCAGGCCTTTATTTTCGACAAGTTCCTTGACCTGATCAAATTTCGGTTTGAAATTCGGATCTTTAATAGCAGCATCAATATCAGCTGTGCTCCAGTTTTTTGCTTCTTTATTCTGATAAGTTGCCGGCTCGGCATTGTTTGCATCCAGCTGTTTATCCGTCGAAATTTTATTGTCCTTGTTGAACGGATTTGTATTATCAGTCGTGGTTGTTGATGTCGTATTATCAGTTGTAGTGGTTTGGGCATCACTTTTTGTTGTTGTCTCAAATTTATCACCACCTGATAGGTTCGCAATACTGCCAAACATATTAGCAAACGGCAGCGTGGCCGCTCCACCCATGCCTTGTCCTAGCATCCCTTGCAGCAGATTTAATCCTGCAATTCCTCCGATTCCACCTATAGCGTCTTTTCCCATTTGTCCTCTGTCCTCACCTTAAAAATTTCTTAACTTCTCTGTTCTTGCGTACTCAAAGTACAACAAATTGCTCCCTTATCTATATAAAAACAAGCGCTCGCGGAAAATTGCCTTTTTTTAATAATTCTTAACAATGAGAATATTTTTATATTTTAAAACGTCATGCTGAACTTGTTTCAGCATGACGCAAGAGATCCAGCTGGTTTATATCGAAAATCTAATCAGCTTACGTTGGAGATCGACGCTGAGTTTGCTCAAAAATTCACCTACATATGCTCCTGCGCCAACGTTATATGAGCCTTTCGGTTTTTTAGATTTCATGGCTTTGAGAACAACATTTGAAACAGCTTCCGGCGCAAGACCATTTTTAATACTATTTTCAAGTGATTTCAAAAGATTATTTATTTTATTTTCGTATTTTTTGATGCCATATTCAGGCACTTTTGAAAAATTTTCTTTTGCCATATTTATTGATTTATCCCAGAGTGGAGTTTTAATAACGCCCGGTTTAATTGATATGATTTTGATTTTGTCGTTGTTAAGCTCAACGGATAATGCTTGAAACAATATATCCAGCGCGCGTTTTGAGGTACAGTACGGCGCGATAAACGGATAGACAAAGTTTGACGAGACAGAGCTGATGTTTATTATTTTGCCTTCATCCATTAGCGGCAAGAGTGTTGTTGTTAGCCTGAGAGGCGCGAATGTATTTACTTCCAGCTGGTGTTTAATCGCGTCAATATCAGGATATTCCATAACCCCTGCAACAGCAATACCTGCATTGTTGATTATTCCTGATAATTTTATGTTTTGTGTTTTGAGTGACTTGAACAGTTCACCAATTGCGCCACAGTCAGTCACATCTAAAATAACAGCCGTAATTTTGGGGCTCATTGCTTCAAGGGCCTGTTTATCAGCTTCTTTTCTCACACAAGCAATGACCTCGTAGCCGTTAGCTACAAGTTTTTGTGCAATTGAATTACCTATTCCTGACGAAGCACCTGTGAGTAGAACTTTTTCCATACAGAAATTTTAGCATAAAATTTTTACAACCGGTAAACTGCCTTCAAAGCGGTTCGACATAAATCATAGTAGTTATCTGGATTGATTTTTTTGTCTTGCAGTGAGCAGTCGACTGTCCCAGCCATCTCTTTTATCTCGGACAGCGCAATAACATATTCAAACAACGCATTTCTAGAATTCGGATTTACCAGCTGTATTTTTTCTTCATTCTCAAAAACTTCGGCTATAGCCGGTTTCAGGCCTTCAGTGCTCAGATTGTTTTTTTCTATAATTATTCGAATTTCATTGTGTGCAGTCATTTCTAATGAATTGGGCGCAGGGAGTTCGCCCTTTGAAAATGCCTGCAATACCTCAACTCGCTCATTTACATCCAAATAGTTCGGACTAAATTTTGTTAATAATTTCGGTAAGTCTTTATGCGCGTTTCGTGCCAGTTGATAACCAGCGAGGTTTCTATAGGTATTCCACATGTTTTTCTTGATATAGAACCTGACCGAATCGGGGTCGGTTTTTTTGCACAGACGACCTTGCCCCATTAAAGTTGCGTAATCAAAATGTTTGTCTAAAAACGCTTCAACTTTTTTATCCGATGTAGCTTTTTGGACTTCTTTAGAAATCGCAGGTGATGGGGCTTTTTCAACAGCCACAACATCTTCGACACTTTGAGTGCGCAGCACACTCAGCACGCTTGGCGCACCCGAAGGGGTTGCAGCACTTGGTGTACTTGGCGTGTGTATAATTCTTACAAGATTAGTTGGGTTGTGCTTGATTTTACGGACTGACGCACGTCGTTTTCTTTCAGTTGTTCCTGTATATTGTGAGATTTTTTCTGCTAATTCGGGGGATTTGCTCTCTATAACTTCCAAAACTTTTTTATTGGCTCTACTAATAGTTATGGGGTTAACGTCGAAAATTTTTGCCATTTCTATTTGGGTTTTGTGTTTGCTGTCACCATTTTTGCCGAGTTGCAAAACCAAAACAGCCTTTTCGCGATCAGTTAAATCCTGACCGTTGTAAATTGCTTCAAGTTTAGTCACATCTTCGGGATTTTTTTGAGCGAAATAAGTTTTACTTATTGCGGTTGCAGGAGTGCTGTGTGCATTCACAACATTTTTAGGCTGGTTCGCTTCACCAATATATTTTGCAAGTTTTTGTGCTAAAACAGCATTTTGACTTGCCATTTTAGCAATTGCAGATTGGCTTGCTGTTTTTACCGATTTTTCAGGCAGATTTAAAAACTCTGAAATCTCGGCATAAGTATTAGATCTTTCATCCGCTCCTGAGTCAAGCTGTAAAAGCAAAACAGCTTTTTCTTCATCTGTCAAATTTGAATTCTCGTATAATTGCTCCAAAATCATGACTGAACCCGGATTATTTTGCGCAAAATATGTTTCAGTAATATTTGCTGAATCCACGATATTCGTAATTGCAATATTTTTTTCGTTTTGAGGTGATTCAGTCAGCTGAGATACCTGCTGGCTCACAGTTTGTAGTGATTGTTGGGGTATAATTACTTGTGATGCGATAACCGGCTTTAATTCTGTTTTTTGTGCGATTTGCTCAGGCTGTGAATTTTTAACTTTTACATTATTATTCTCCAAACGCCCTGCAATAACCTTGTTACACTCATTAAGTCTTTCAATTTCTGCAATTATTTCCTCCGGGCTGCTGTTTGGGGAGAAGTTTTTCAAAAGCCCCTCCTCATGTGCCAGAATGAAGTACATTTTAGGCGTATTAGCGATGTTATTCAACAACTCGCTTTTACAAGTGGCATGAAATTTATTAGCAGTTTTTCTGTCATCGTCACGAATGCATGCCATTTCAGTAATTTTTTCGTTTACAGGTGATTTTCTCAACAAACACAGGTATCTATATGTCGAGTTAGGCATGCCTTGAGGTTGAGGGGGAAGATTCTCAATATTAGGCAAGAGTTTTTTAATGTCCCGTTTTAATGCAGTGGAATCCCAGCTTCGCCAATTGGCATGTGCTGCAATCTCATCACGTACCTCTCGAACATTGTTGTAATCCTCAAGCCTTTTATCTGTTGCATATGCGTAAAGTCCTTGCACCAAATCAATCCCTGGTGTTTTTGACGGATTATATTCACGCAGTAATCTTGCCAGATTCGGAGATGTTTGCAGGGCCTCAAAATACCCGCATGTGTTTATGAATGCGTGCCACGTGTTATTTTTTGCTATTTGCGAATCATCGGACCGTTCTGCCCTAAAGTGTCTGCCAATATGAGATTCTAAGTTAGCATTTTCCATCCCTCGGAGAAGCTCAAAAGCACGTCTTTGCTGCGTCGTCTGAGCCTGAGCACGGGTACTGCTTATTGGTAGCGCATATTCATCAATAATGTTTGGTGTCTCACTTTTTGTAGGCAGTATAGCATCCGGCATGATAGTCATATCGGCTAATCTCTTGTTACGACCGGCAAATGTAGGTGAATATGTTATAAAATTTATTTTCATTGAACTTCCACTTCTAATGTCTCTCTGAGTATATTAAAATCAAACATAAAAAAATTTGCTAGTAAAAAGCTAAATTATTACTAAATTGTAAAAAATTGTTACTTAATAAGAATAATGACGCAAGATTTTTTATATTTTGACTTAATACAGATAACTATGTTTATAACTAAAATCTCAGGACAAAATAATATTTTTAACATTAGATTCGGCTCGGATAACAAAATGTCTGTACCGATTCCTCATGCTCCTAACGACACATTTACACGCCAGTCAGATGATACGGAGTTACAGAAAAAAGTAGAAGCTATGGCTAAAACATTTCTTCCTAAAGAGGAAGACGAAGAAAAACTCACCGAAAGCCGAGACCAATGGAGTGCGAATCTGAAAGAAGCCAAAGCGTCATTCGAGCGCTCAGCAGAAGCAAAAAGGCGTATGCACCTGACAAATGAGGAAATTTTTTTCGAAACGGCAGCTGTTTTAAATGAGTGTTTTGATGATTTTGAAATTCCCGAAGAATATAGGCCGCAGCTAAGGCTTGCCTGCGATACGAGATATGGCGCAAAAGATGAGATAAACAAAGCACTTACGCATTTAGCTTACTTACATGCCAATGCATTTGAACCTAAAGAACCTCTTAAATTCTTTGATGACAGTGACGACACCATAATGCCGATGGAAGAATTTGCAGAGGTTATTATTAACAAATTGTCCGGCCAATTTAGAGAAACCGGTGTAAAAATGTATGATTATATTACGCCGGAAGTTAGCAAAAATACGCTAATCGGGCTTGTTAATATGTATAACGAGTGCAGTGATGAAAAAGCTAAAACCGAAATCCTACAAGACTTCGCAAAGCTAATAAATCCGATAGCCTACAGTGAGGTTGCCGGATCATACAACAATACTAATCATACAATCAGGTTTAATCCTACAAAATACAGAAATGGCGAGTCAATACACAGAACACTCAGACACGAAGCGCTGCACTGCAGAGAAGCGTTCTTATGTGCGTCATTGTCGAAAGAGCAGAAGCAAAAAACGGCTCAAGAATATTTATATGACGAAATAAAATACTCAAACAGCAAACATACAACTTTTATAGAATTCGACAAAGAAATTGCTATACCGCGTTTTACTGATGGCGCCAGAAAAGATTTGGAACAGTTTGCCAAAAATGATTTGTTCAATATAGATGAAGATTTTTCAAAGAGTATCATCGCATACGGAAAGCTTTGCTGTGACAGCAAAAATTGTGTTGCTCCGGAATCTTTTACAAACGAAAAAACTGCTAAAAAATTGAATAACTTTGTTGCAAAATTACAAAAAATTGTAGACAAAAACCCTGATTTTGCCGCAAAATACGACGCACCAGGAGAAGCCCTAAATGATCTAATCAAATTTTCTGCATCACTGCAATATAAATATAATACTTTGACAGCAACGACAATAGAAGCATTTGAGGATATTGAACTACCTGCGCTGACGCCTGAAAAAGAACAGGCCGCGATAAAAGCTCTAAAGAATCGTATAAGCCTGCTTGAGCGCAACAGAAGCAGAAGTCTGGGTGCGGGCAAAGACAATTATCAAAAAAAATTGAGTAGATACATGAGTTCTGCCGAAGAAGTCCGAGCGAGGCTTGCAGGGAGTGAATGTGCCACTATGCACATGATGGCTGAATTGGAGCAAATGCAAAAACAGCCTGATTCCGACAAGGATTACGAAAAATTTTTACAAATACAAATCGAGTATAACAAATGCTGTATCGAATTTCAAAAAGCAGCAATAAAAGCTCACGATATTGCAGAAGAATTGAAAAAAGCCCCCGATAACGCACAACTAATGGAAGAGATTAAAGAGCCTATCTCCAAGATGATTAATACTGTCAATTTGTTAGGACGTATACCGTAAAACATTATATCAAGTCTTATGAAAAGTCAGACTAAAATATTAATCCTTAAAATTTCGTCACAAAATGTCTACTGAAATAAATTTTATGATAAAGTAATTATAATATCAGATGAGGAATGGAAATGAAAAAGTTTTTTGCTATATTACTCACAGTAATTTTAATAGGTTTTGCTGAGCTATGCTATGCAGAATCGGAATCCCTGCCAAACGTAACTGCAGTGGTAAAAACAATCTCGAAAGAAGAATATAAACACACAACTGTATGGAAAAAATTTATTCCTCTTGAAATAGCTATCACCAACAACAACAATGAGCCGGTGTTGCTTTCTTCGAACACGGAAGTAGATTTTTTGTTAAGTGATAATACATCAATAAAGTCAGCAAGCCGACGAAACATGTATCGTCGCAGCAGGAAAAAAGATATCGGACGCTATTACAGCTTTGCCATACCCGGCTCAATCATTGCAGGAGGTGTAACCGGCATAACCTTTGGCCTTGGCGCTCCTTTAGGGGCAGGTATAATGGTTGGAATGTATGTGCCTACTGATAAGGCTTGCAGAACCAATGTTGCTATTTCTCAGGATATATTTAAAGAATATATGCTGCCAATTCGCATGGAGCCGGCCAGTACTTACAATGTAAGAATGCTGATACCTAAAAAGCAATCTGTTAAAGAAATAACCATAACAAACACTTCATTTGATATGAAAAAAATGTATGACTTAAAAATACCTGTTGAGGCACTATGAATAAACATTTAAAACTTATAATAACCTGTTTTATACTGGTAATTGCAACCGGCTGTAATAAATATATTACATCAGAGGTCACAAACGATAAGGGTGAAGTCTACTACGGTGCGTATAATCGCAGAGATTTTACCCATGCAGACGTAAAAGTATTTCAAAAAGGAAACAGCAAAGTTTGTGACGGCAGTGTATACTTGAACGCTCCGTCGCGTTCTATCACAATGAAAAACGACCTAGTTGATGCAAAAATGCTTTTAGGGTGCAGCGATGGTACTATCATTAATCTCGACTGGCAGCTTCGTAAGGGTACTTTTTCTGATGGCAGCGGCGAAGGTGTTGACCAGTTCAACAATGTGTATAAATTTAAAACTATTTCTAAAAAAGAATACAAAAAAGTTCGCGAAGAAAATAAAATTAAATTTATTAATGATAAAAGCGATTCTTATTTAAAATACTAGTTTTTAATACGGATAAAGAATAAAAAATACTAGCGAAAGCACACAAAGTATCCATATTGCGGCATTATTCTCGTTGTTTTTCCCGGAGAGCAGTTTCAACAGAGGATAAGCTATAAATCCCGCAGCCATCCCGATACCGATGTTGTACGTGAACACCATCAGCGTGATTGTGCAAAACGCAGGGATAAATTCGCTCATATCTGAAAAATCAATTTCTTTAACCGCCGAAAGCATCAACATTCCAACAATCAGCAAAGCCGGGCCATACGCATAAGGCGGGATAATTTGAATCACAGGAACAAAAAACAATCCTATCAAAAACAAAATCCCAACCACGATAGCTGTCAAGCCTGTTTTGCCGCCTGCTTCAATCCCTGTAGCGCTTTCTAAATACACGCCGGATGTTGTTGTTCCTGCCGCGCCGGCAGCCATTGTCGTGATAGCGTCACAGAACATCGGCTTATTTATTTCAGGCAAATTGCAGTTTTCATCAAGCAGCCCTGCGCGATAGGATGTCCCAATCAACGTTCCCATCGTATCCACATAAACCATTATGAACAGGATAAAAACAATCGGTAAATTTTCAAATTTAAGCGCGCCGGCAATATCCATTTTTCCAAACACAGGCATAATACTCGGTGGCATAGATATTATATTTTCAGGTAACTTTTCATACCCTAAAATCAGCGACAAAACAGTAATCACAACGATTCCTATAAGTATTGCTGCTTTTACCTTACGTATCATTAAAAACGCGATTATCAAAAAGCCTAAAATCGCAAGTATAACCTGCGGTTGGTTTAAATCACCTACATGCAGTGGTGCGCTTGCATTACCGGCTTTAATTATTCCTGTTTGCACGAGCCCGATAAAAGTCAAAAACAATCCGAGCCCGACTGAAAAAGAATGTTTTAAGCTTTTCGGCATTGAGTTTACGAGCCAACAGCGAATATTAAAGAACGTTAGTAAAAAGAAAAATAATCCCGCCAAAAAGACGCAACCCAAGGCAATTTGCCAGCTGACACCGAGCGAAAGGACAACCACATATGTAATAAAAGCATTCTCGCCCATGTATGGTGCAACTGCCATTGGGAGTTTGGCATAAAACCCCATCAGCATGCAGCCTAAAAACGCAATCACAATTGTTGCAACCATCGATGCGCCAAAATCCATGCCGCATTCAGCCAGAATTTTGGGATTTACAATCATTATATATGCCATTGTAATGAATGTTGTAAAGCCTGCTATAATTTCTGTTTTAAAGTTCGTATTATGTTTTTCAAACTCAAAAAAATTTCTAATAAAATCCATTAAAACTCTCGCAACGTGACTAATAGTTCAAAAAAATTATCACACGCCGTGCAATAATTGTCAAATAAAACAATAGCTATAAAGTAGCAGGAAAAAGTAAAAATAACACTTTATAATAAAAATCCCAAAACTTACATTTAACGTAGGGAGCCAGTTATGAATAAACTATTTACACTTTTCTTGGTTTGTATATTCAGCTCATGTGCTGCAAATGCCGACAATGACTCATTTTCAATACGAAAGCTTAGTGATATACCTGATGTGTCAGTAAAGAAGAATCCTGCTCAAACAAAAATTCAAATTAAAGACCCCACCCCCGGTGTCGATAATGATGGCTTGAATTTACAGATAAAAGATAATCCCGGCAAAGGAAAAGGCAGAGGCAACAAAAAAGGTAAATTTAACTTCTCTTTTGACTAAACCTGATTAATCATTAACAACCGCATTTTTCGAGCACGTCATGCCGGAACATTAATCGTCTAATAACATTATTGTCGAATATATCCGGCATCTATCCATCTATCAGTATTGATTCCTAAAATGCCTTTGGAAGTATGCCGGTAAGATGCCGGATATAAACGTATTTATTAATATACGACGTTTTAAGTTCCGGCATGACACAAAGTATTGTTTGCTAAATAGACAGCAGTCCAATCAATTTTTAAATAGGTCATAAAAGTGATAAAATTGGAGCGGTTCAAGCAAAGTTTTTTCCTCAATAAATCGCAAATATTCTTCCTGCAACATTTTTACTACTTTGCGTTTTTCACCTTCAAGTGACATCTTTTGTAAATGAATAACATATTTGTCATTAGCAGATTTTAGCGCGGTTATAAAATATGTTTGTACGTCCATCATTTGCGCAAGTCGGAAAGTTCCAATCGGGAACTCGACAGTTCTGCCGAATAATTTGCCTTCAAAAACAGCCGTTTCATTGCTTTTTGAAACCCTGTCACCTGCCATGAAAATTATTGAGCCCTTATCGAGTTTTTCTTTTATTTCAATCGCTGTGTTCATATCAATTTCTTCAATTGCATATGCAGTGACATTTGGAATGGTTGCAACTTGCTGCATATAATCATTAAAAGTTTTGCAATGTTCTTTGTTCAAAAAAATCATAACTTCAGTTTTGGCAGCCTCTTCACTGCGAGTCAAAAACGCACGCATAACATCTACGTTGCCAAGATGTGAGCAAATAAAAAATAATCCTTTTTTATTATCAAAATCAGAATATACACTCGCCTCGTCCTCAGGTTTTTCGAAGATAATTTTATTAAAGTCAAAGTTATTCGTAAAAATTTCCAGTTTATCAACTAAAGAAAGTGAATAATTAAAAATATGCTTGAATCTATTAACTAAAGTCGGTTTAACACCAACGATTCGGAGATATTTTTTTGAATAATTTCTTAAATCTTTGGCGAACGCAAAAGTACAGGCCGTCACTATAAATGCAATAAATTTAACTGCATTTTTGCCGAAAATTTTATATATTTGCCATGTCAGCCAAAGTCTTTTATCACCTGCTGCACGTTCTTTAATTTGAAACCACTTCATTTTTTCATGCATTCCAATAAAGTATAACTGTGTTTGCCAATATCATAATATTTTTTTACTAATTTCAAGTCTGATTTTTCAATTAAATCAAGCATTTCGTACTCATTGTACATTTTGCTCACACCGTTAGCCATTGCTGTAAAATATAATGAAATATGAGAAAGAGCATATGCAGCCCCGGGGTATACCTGATTATCGACAAACGGTTCGAGAATGTAAATTCTTGAATTAGCAGTCACCACTTTTGCAACTTTGTTCAAAATTGTTATAATCTGCGCTTTCGAAAAACAGTCCAAAAACTGGCTCATAAAAACAGCTCCGTCCATTTCAGGAAATTCGTCCTTAAGCACATCCATTGCACGAAAAGTTAGTCTGTCAGAATTAACATTTTTTATTGCAGCTTCTCGATTGACCGGTAAATCAAACATCGTCACTTTGCACTCAGAATTATAGCGCACGCAAGTTTTTTCGAAGTTTCCGGTATTGCCTCCGATATCATAAATATTTTTTGGGCTGTCTTTGAACATTATTTTTAATATTTCATCAAAACAATCATTTGAATAAAAATGGTCGAAATCATACCAGCTTTTTTTCACTGACTCAGGCAGTTTTGGTACAATAGGATAAATTGTTTCTGCATCAGAGAAAAATTTGTGCAGCCCGACAGGTTTTTCGCTGACAAAAGATTCCGTAAGCTCGCTTGCACCCAAATAACAGACATCTTTTGTAAAATTGAAATTTGCAATAGTCATTTCATCATACAAAAATGCCTCAGCTAAATCTGTCAATTCATATAAATCGCCTTTTTTATCGATTAATTTTGCAGCAGTAGCAACATCAAAAAGCGTTGTGACGATGTATTCAGACAATTTGAGTTCTTTCATAACCTTCTCAACACTTGAGGGTGAAGAAGCAAGAAGTTTCAAAATACCTAAATCTAACATCGTAGCAACCGCTTGAAAAGTTAACGGTGCAAATGCAATATTTTGTGCATGATTAAGCGCATCTATTTTAGATGATTTCTTTTTGCGAACACGTCTGTAATTATTTGATTCCATATACCCCTCAATTCCTGACAAGACAATTATAACATGGACATAACGCAAAGTATTATTGTATTTGAGTTATACTATTTTATTTTTGTCATGCCGGAACATAAATCGTTGTATGTCAATAAAAACGCAAATATCCGGCATCTTACCAGTTAACAAATAAAATCATTATTGGAATGTACATCCAATAGAGTGAAAGATACCGAATGTACCCGTCAGTCTTATTATCCAACACTTTATGCTTCGGTATGACATCAAGTTGGGTGGTTGAATCCAAAATCATTCTGGACAACAATGCCGCAACGGGGAGAGGAAGCTTAAGCGGGGGATACGTAAAGGCCTGCTAATATTAATTCGTATACAAACTCAATATTAAGACGTAAAATACACCTAATAAACCAGCCCTTTTATTGCGCTATTTTGTATAATAAAGCGATAGTAGTTTTGTAATGAGGATACGTGATGGAAAAGATTTTAAAGAAGTTAGGGCCAATTGCTAACATAGAATTTGATAAACTATTTTTAGGGCAATTATTTTCGCATTTTGCAGACGCAACGATACAATTTACATTGATTGCGATTATGTTGGCTGCACTGCCGAGTGCCGGAAAAGCGATGGCGACGTTGTTTTTTGCGTTTTTACTGCCTCAGTTTTTATTAAGCCCTTTTGCGGGTGCAGTATCGGATAAATTCCCCAGAAAATTAGTACTATCGTTGAGTGGTTTATACAGAGCCGTTATCGTACTGGGAATTTTGTATTTCACACACGCAGGAATGGTTTCACCAAACATTATCTTCGTATTTTCATTCTTGTTAGGTATCGGCGCCGCATTTTTCTATACAGCAAAAATGGCAGCAATCACAAACGTTGTTGAATCAAGCGAACTCAAGTTTGCCAACGCAATCAACTCCTCAATCGGCGCGATTGCATTGTTGTTTGGCGCTTTTTTGTCAAATACTCTAATCCAAAATCTCGGCATGAACAACGCTCTGCTCACAATTGCGGGAATGTATGCTGCGTCAATGTTGCTAATCGCAGCTTTGAAATTCAGAATACCTCAAAAATTCTCTGCGGTTAAAGCCGGTATTATAAAAGATGCACAACTAGCTTTTAATTACATGCAATCGCACAAAAAAGCACTCTACATGATTTTGCTCTCGATATGCTTGTCTTTTATCGTTGCCGTGTTTTCAAACAGCTTAAATGCCCTCATAACTGACTATTACAGACTTGATTTTGCTGCACTGACAACTGTAAGAACGATTTTGGGTATCGGGATAGTGCTTGGCATGGGTGTAACAATATATTTGGCAAGATTTATGCGCGTGCCTTATCTTTTTGCGGTAAGTTTTATCACTTTATGTATTGTTATGATTACCGCTCCGTTTTGCAAAACACTCCAAAGCTCTTGGATGTGGCTGATTCCTATCGGTGTTGCCGATGCTGTAATGCTTGTTATGATTGACACAATTTTACAAAAAGTTGCACCTGACAGAGTTAGAGGTAAAATATTCGGTTTGCAGCTGACACTCAATACATTCAGCTATTTGGTCGGCACGCTCATCGTTGCTAACATAGCAGATTTTGTAAGACCGCTTGCAATGTTCAAAGGAATTGCTATAGTCTCGTTCTTGCTTGCTGCATCGGTGTTGTTGTTTGACAAATCATTCAGATATTTCTTGTTCAAAGCAACTTTCGGACAAATTTTCCTCGGGTTATTCAGATATAAAGTTGAGGGTGTGGAATATTTGCCTAAAAAAGGTAAAGTCATTCTTGCCGGCAACCACACAGGCCATTTAGATCCGTTCGTAATACAAATGGCAACAAAAAGACAACTCTGGTTTGTGACGGGTCCTGCGGCGTTTAAAGTGCCGGTTGTGAGACGTATGTTGAAATATTTTAACGTTATTCCTATAATCCCCAAAAAAGGCGTTGAGGCACTGGATTATGCTACTGAAAAGCTAAAAGGCGGCGAAGCTGTCGTTATTTTCCCTGAAGGCAAATTTACTCCTGACGGAAATTTATGCAAATTCAACCGCGGTGTTGGTGTTATGGCGAAACACGCAAATGCACCGATTGTGCCGTTTATTATCCACGGTGGTTTTGAAACCTGGGGGCGTAACAAAAGACTGCCACGGCTTTTTCACACCATTCGTATCCAATTTGGCCAGCCGATTACTGATTTATCGATGGATGATAAAGAAATAGCGCATCATCTGCAAGAACGCGTTCAGTTTATGAAAAACGCACTTGACAGACGCACTCTTTATAATATCAGCCGCAAGCTTCACAGCAATTTCTTGAATTTGATGCAAGAAAAAGGTGATTTGTACGGCGCTACAAAAGCTCTCGCGCTGAAAACAAAAACAGGCTATGAAGAAATGAGCTACATTGAGCTGTCTCGTATGACCAGAAACTTTGCGAATTATCTGATTGAAGAAATAAAAGTTGAGCGTGACGAGCGTATTGCGATATTGTCAGAATCACGCCCTGAGTTTGGTATTGGCATGTTTGCGTCAATCCAAACCGGCGCAATTACTGTGCCGCTTGATGTTAAGCTTACCGTTTCGGAATTAACGTCAATCCTTTCTGACTGTAACCCGCGTATACTCTTTACGTCAAGCCATTACATAGACTTGGCTGCTCAGGTTAAAGAAAACGTTAAATCAATTGAACACATATTTGTACTCGATAATGATAAGCCCGAAGGGTGCGAGTACAAGTCAACATATGAAATTCACTCGGACGTTACAAAAGACCTCGGACGCGCACGAAGCCTGGATGACACGGCGTTAATTGTCTATACATCAGGCACAACAGGCAATCCGAAGGGAGTAATGATTAGTTTCGGGAATATTTATTCGCAATTACGTGACTTTGAAACATTGTTGAAGCTCGATGCCAAAAATACAATCGTTTCAGTCTTGCCTATAAACCACTTGTTAGAGCTGAACGTCGGGTTCTTCGGCATGCTTTATATGGGTGCAAAAATTGTGTATATCAAGAATCTCAGCCCTAAGGAGCTTACAAGTGTTATGAAAGAAAAACGGGCAACACATATGTTGGTTGTGCCGTTGTTGGTAAAAATGCTTAAATCAAGCGTTGAAAAAGAAATCAAAAAACAGCCGGCAGCCGCACAAAAAGCATTCAAAATGATGTATGGTATCGCTAAATTTATGCCTATAAACGTTCGTCGTATGATGTTTCAATCAGTAATTGACGGCTTTGGCGGCAAATTAGAATGTTTCGTTTGTGGTGGTGCGCCACTTGATTTAGAAGTCGGTGAATTTTTCGAGCGCATCGGTATTCCTGTATTTCAGGGCTACGGATTAACTGAAACGAGTCCAACGATTTCGACAAATTATCCTAAAAACAATAAACTCGGCACAGTCGGGAAACCACTCCCCTCAGCAATCGTCAAACTCGCTGACACAGGCGAAATCCTGACAACAGGGCCTAATGTAATGCAAGGTTACTACGGCAAGCCTGAAATGACAGCCGAAGTAATCGACAGCGAGGGTTGGTTCCATACCGGTGATATCGGCGAAATTGACAAAGACGGCTATCTGAAAATTACAGGCAGAATCAAAAACATGATTGTCCTAGGCGGCGGCAAAAAGATATTCCCCGAAGAAGTTGAGGCTGTTCTTGAACAATCCGAATTAATAAAAGAACTTTGTGTTATGTCTTTGAAAATCAAATCAGGCAACAAAGCCGGCACCGAGGAAGTTGGCGTAATTATCGTGCCGGGTGACGAGCTGGCGAAAAAATCTGATGAAGAAGTGCAAAAAGCACTGGAGAAGGAAGTGAAAACCTTATGTGACGCAAATCTTGCAGATTACAAACAGCCAACGGTTGTCGTAATTCACAGAGAGGACTTGCCAAAAACTTCAACACGCAAAGTGAAGCGCAAAGAACTTTTAGAGTGGTACGAAAAAGATTCAATAACAGCATAATAATGTCATTATAAACAATCGCAGCAGGGTACATCAGTAAGTGTACCCTGTTGTTAAAAGAATTAATAAAAAAATTTTTCTCATACATTTTTTTACTGTATAATTAAACTACCAAGATGATAGATTTGGCATGAGGAGTATTTATGAAAAACATTAGTAAAGTATTGGGGCTTGTTATAGCACTAATTTTAGCGGCAGGTCAATTTTGCATGGCGGCCGAAACACCCGCAGCACCTGCAAAACCATCGACAGAGGTGAAAGCAGTAGAATCATTACAAAAACTGTATGAAGAAGGCAATTTTACAAAAATGATTGAAGATTCAAGCGCTGCACTGAAAAAAAATCCTAATGATTATGATTTGCTTTGTATGTTAGGTATCGGCTACGGCGCAAATGGCGAAATGGCTAAAGCTGAAGAGACATTCAATACCGCAATTAAGCTGCAGCCAAACGAATGGCGCGCATACACATTTATGGCTGACACAAAAAGAGCACAAAAAAATTACAAAGATGCGATTGCATATTACAACAAAGCACTTGTTTCACCAACGCTCTCTAAAGAAGGCGGTGACTATTACAAAGGCTTGATAAAAGAAACAATTAAAGAGCAACAAGCAGCGAACGCCGATACAACTGATTTAAGCGCTATCAAAAACAGCATCAACCTGAATCTGGGCACAACTTGGGAAAGAATCTCACAAGAAGGCGACGGCTACGAATGGATAGCATTATACAGACCAAAAGGCAAAACTGCAGAAGAAATGAGCGATTTTGTAACCGTTCAATTCTTGCAAAAAGACTTTTATCCGTCTTCTGTGAAAGACCGCTATGACTCTCACATCACTGCGTTGAAAGATATCGTTAAAACTTTGCCTGATGCAAAGCTTGATACAAAAATCATAAGCGAAAAACCAACCGAAATAATTTATGAGTGGACTTTGGCGCCAGGCATGGACACAGAAATTGTCAGAGCAGTAAAAACCAACAAAGGGCTGTATCAGGTCTATTATACTCACCCGGGTAAAATAAGCGACGAAGAAAAAGCTCAATGGCTAAACACTCTCAAATCAGCTGAAATCAAAGAATAATACAAACAATTATTAAATAAACACAACTAACAGCGGTCTCTGGAAATTTCCAAAGACCGCTGCGTGTAAGTTATGGGTGTATAAAAAGTAAGTAAGTTGCTTTTTTTCTAATAATTAAGCTGCTTCTGCCTGTGCATAATTTTTAATCTTAATTATTTCACCATATGAATTTACGTGATATATATAATCTGTTTGTTTAGTGTTCATGAATTCACAATATTCTTCAGGTTTTTTGGCCGGATCAGGTGCACCGGCAGGTTTTTCCAAATTAGCTGTATTCTGTTTCAGAGATTGCTCGCCGTATGGATTATTATCTGCCTGATCGGGATTTTGTTGGTTTTCAGCCATTTCTGCGCCTTGTTGACCTTCTTGGAGAATCTCAACAGAGTTCAGTTTGATTTGTGATTCTTGCTCATTTATTGATGCTTGTATATTTTGGTCTTTTTCGTCCTTAGCCTGTTGTATCATCGCTTGAGCTTCTTCAGTGCCGGCCCAGAAGTTCCATTTGACATCTCTTGCGGCTGTAGCTTCTTTTTGCTGAATTGTTGTATTGCCGTTAGCGTCTGTCACTGATTTGTATTGAGTTGTATAGTGAGCAGCATACGCAGCTGAGAACATATTATCCAAATAGTCAGTACGGTCAAGTCTTTGGTAGCCGTTGTAGTTAGTTCCGTTAGTCAATGTGACGCCGAAATTATTTGCTGTCAAGTTGCCATTAATATCGAGACTGCCGGTTGATTTAACCAATGATGAGTCATAAGTGCCATTCTTTTGGAACTTAGTCAGGTTAATCGCCGAGGCGCCTGCCATTGCTGCTGTCATGAATGAAAGTTGACCTTTTGTTTCTACGTTTTCGATGACGCCCAAGTAATTAAGCTCCTCATTTTCGATAACGCCGTTGCCGTCAGTGTCGAACATAAACAGTTCTTCCATTCCGGTAATTTTGCCGTCACCGTCTAAGTCGAATCTTGCGAGTTGAGACGCATCTGTTATATTTAAGTTTTCTAATAAATCTTTGTTGAAAAAGCTGCACATAGTATCAGTTGTGATGCTGCTAAGATTAATTTCACGCGCACCCACAAATTCTTCTTTGCCGTTAAAAATATTATCGTTGTTTGCATCTGTTACGAAGGAATACGATGTGTTGCCGTTGTTCCAGCCTATAGGGTCAGTGCGATTCACACCGCCTGCGTTTTCACCGTTATCAACAGCTCTGCCACCACCACCGTTATTGGCTGTGTTATCGACACCACCATTGTTATTTGTGTTGTCCGTGCCCGGAACAGTTGTACCGCCTGTGTCATCACCTATGGCGTCTGTGCCATCAGCCGTATCGTCAGCTGTTTTCTTGTTTGCAGTTGCACCCCAGAAATGCTGTGTTTGAGCTGTGAATTCTGAGTACCATCTTGCAGCTCCACCATGTCCTTGTGGAACGGTTAATTGATTGGAGTTAACATTATAGTAGATTTCTGTTTTGTTGCCATATAAGTACGTAATTGCATACATTGCCTCTTTATAGGTGAAACCGGAATCATACATTTGTTTTAATATAGAGTTATTTTGATCGCCGCTGCCTAATGCTTTATATAGGTCAGCTGTATATGTATTTGAGCCCGAGTACTTGTCACTGCCTTGAGTGCCATTTTCTATAACGCCCAGACCGTATTGAGTTTTCAGATTTTCAATTAAATCTCTTTTTGCTGCTGTATAGATAGGCGTTTTGTTGCTGTATTGCGTTTTGTTGCCTTCCATCTGTGTTGCAACTTTAGAGAATGCTGTATAAATATCTTTAAGCGTGGTTATTGATCCGATATTTGTTTTGTACTCAGCGATTTTGCCAACTGATGCTTCAATTTTGCCGTCGATGTCCTTAATTGCATCTTGGAAATCTTGACACTCCAGTAATTTTTTCGACAATTGCCCCTCTGCAAGCGAGCTATAGCCATACTTGCTTAATTTGGTAGCAATTGTGCTTTCAACTTTTTCACGAGGAATCTCACCGGCGATATACGCTTTCAGCACTTCCTCCGAGACAGTAGCGATTCTGTCCATTTGAGTGTTGTGCAAGTCTTCTGCCATTTGTGCAACTGAATAGATTGCGTTGTTGAGTTTTTCCATTTCAACATCAATCAATCTTTCTTGTTCTACAACAAATTCAGTTTCTTGCTCAATTTTCTTTTGCAAAGCTGCAATTTGTTTTTCAAGTTCTTGTATTTTTGCTTGAATATCTGTACGAGACATTTTGAATGTTCCGTTATTCCAGATTGATAATTCTGTTTCCGATTTACTAAACGAAAACATTAATTCTTTGAGTTCGGCCATATTAACAGTACTTTGAGACGCCATGTTTGACGCTAAATTACTGATATATCCGGGATCTAGGGTAACTTTTGTTGCCATATTACACACCTCTGTTTTTTTAACATTACACTAATATAAAGTTTTAAATTGATATCAAATTTCAATATTTTTTATATATTTAACATATCTTTACAAAAGACGAAATTAAAAAACAGGCAAAATTCAAACACTGACTAATAATTTTTGCTAAAAAATAAAAGTTTACAAAAGATAATTTTATACTCGTCAGCAGCACAAAGTACAACAAAGTAGTGTGGGCTCGCCCAGCCCACTAAAATTATTTTCTTAATTCTGTGCTTATGTTAAGATGTAATTGAGAGAAGGAACACAAACTTGTACAAATTTGATTTTAAACTGGACGATTTTCAAGAGGAGGCAGCATTACATATTCGCGAAGGCAAAAGCGTTGTTGTTTGTGCGCCAACAGGAGCCGGTAAAACATGTATAGCCGAATGCGCAATTCACAGAGCGCTTGAGAATGGCGAGAGAATATTTTATACGACTCCTCTAAAAGCGTTGTCTAACCAAAAATATGGTGATTTTTCCCAAAAATACGGCTCCGAAAAAGTAGGGCTTCTAACGGGCGATACCTCTATTAACAGAGATGCGCAAATCATTGTAATGACGACGGAAGTTTTCAGAAATATGCTCTACGGGACGAATTTAGGGGCTTTATCCGAAAATCTGAAAAACGTGAGATATATCGTACTTGATGAAGTTCATTATATGAATGATGAGCAGCGCGGCACCGTCTGGGAAGAAAGCATTATCTACTGCCCGACAAATATCCAGATAATTGCGCTTTCGGCAACCGTTGCAAACGCAGCGCAGCTGACTGACTGGATAAACACCGTTCATTCACGTACAGAGCTTGTGAATACTGATTTTCGCCCTGTTCCTCTGAGATATTTTTATTATGATTCATCGCGACCGTTTGATGTGTTGCCGCTTTTGACGCCGGAAGGACAGCTAAATAGCAAAATTCGCCCTGAAAAACGTCAGGGTTTCAAACGACAACAAAATCAACGCTCAGCTGTGAAAGATGTTGTGAGCATTTTGCACAAAAAAGATATGCTGCCTGCGATTTATTTTACTTTTTCCCGCAAAAAATGTGATGACCAAATGTCGAAATGCGCAGAGCTGTGCTTGATTACACCTGATGAGAAAAAACAGATTAACGCAATTATACAGGAATACCTTGCTGAAAACCCTCACCTGATTAACAATAAACATATAGAATACCTGATGCAAGGCGTCGCATCGCATCATGCCGGACTTTTACCAAGCTGGAAGGTGCTTATTGAAAAGTTATTCCAAAAAGGGTTAATTAAAGTTGTATTTGCGACTGAAACGCTTGCTGCGGGCATAAACATGCCGGCGCGCTCAACGGTAATTTCTTCTGTCAGCAAACGTACTGACTCAGGACATCGTATGTTAACGGCCAGTGAATTTTTACAAATGTCAGGACGCGCAGGACGCCGTGGCATGGATGAAATCGGGTATGTCACGGTTGTTGGGACACCATTCCAATCGCCTGAAGAGGTTGCAAGCTTAGTTACAAGCGCTGCGAATCCGCTTGAAAGCCGTTTTATGCCGACATATTCTATGGTTATGAATCTGCTGCAGCGCTTTACTCTGGAGCAGTCTAAAGAATTGATCCTCAAAAGTTTTGGATATTTTTCATCAACTGACAGGCTGAGACCTTTGATTATGCAGAAAGAGGAACTTGAGGCTTCACTTGAAGAAATTAAAAATTCAAAATGCCACCAGGGCTTTGCTAATGATACTATTCTTGAATTTCACAAAGTAAAAGAGACGTATGTAGCTCATCAAAAGGTTTTAGGAACACTCAAGAAACAAAATGGTAAAAAAAATCGCTCAAAAGAATACTATGATTTCAAAGATAAAGTAGTTGAACTTCAGAAAAAAATGGAGAGCTATCCTTGTCTCAGATGCAACCGCTACAAAAAACATATTAAAGAATTTGAGTTAAATGAAAGATTCAGCGGCAAATTAAAAAAACTCAATAAAACCATTGAGTATGAAAAAGATGTATATTGGCGAATTTTCGAGAACCACGCAAAATTGCTTGAAAAAATCGGCTACACAGAAAATATGTACCCGAACGAAAAAGGCGTAATGTTATCTGCCATCCGTGCCGAGAATGAGCTATATATATGCGAAATTATTTTAAGAGGTATTTTAAATAACCTCACTCCGGCTGAGCTGGCAAGTGTGATTTGCGCTATAACGACCGAGGATTTGCGCGCTGAATTGTATACACAGCTGCCTATCAGCCCTGCCGTGCGCAAAGCTCTGAATAAAATCAAAGATGTTAAACGTATATTAAACGCCGAGCAGCGCGATTATAATATCGAAACTGAAATGTATATTAATTCGTATTATTCGCCACTGATTGAATACTGGGTGAATGGCGGCGAGTGGGATGAGCTGATTGAGCAAATCGAAGCCGGCGAAGGCGACATCGTTCGCTCATTTAAGCGCACCGTCGACGTTTTGAGACAATTGACGATAATTCCAAACGTGCCTGAAAATCTTGTACAGACTGCGCGTGATGCGATTACGTGCATAATGCGTGAGCCGATAAATATAGACTAATATTTTGTCATTGCGAGAAGGCACGAAGTGCAGACGACGCAATCCAGTAAAGCTTTAGTCTTTCTGGAACGCCATGGGCTGAAGCCCTCGAGATGACGCAAAAATTACACTCTCTTCAGTATCATAGATGTGTTAATTCCACCGAAAGCAAAATTATTGGACATAATTATGTCGGTTTTAATTTCACGTCCTTCGCCTCTGATATAATCCAGTTTTCCACAATTTTCATCAATATTATTTAAATTCAATGTTGGCGCAAACCAATTGTTGCGCATCATTTCAATTGAAAGAATAGCTTCAATTGCTCCACAGGCACCGAGCGTGTGACCCGTGTAGCTTTTGAGCGTACTTACAGGAATCTGTCTTTTGAACACATCATAAGTCGCTGTACTCTCAGCGATATCGCCCTGTTGTGTAGATGTGCCATGTGCATTAACATACCCGATTTCATCAGGATTAATTTTGGCATCAGCTATCGCGTTTTGCATAACAGCGCTCATCGTCTTAGGTGTCGGGTTTGTGATGTGTGCGCCGTCAGTGTTGGAGTTGAAGCCTATAATTTCTGCATAAATCTTTGCACCGCGTTTTTTTGCGTGTTCATATTCTTCTAAAATCAATGTTCCTGCACCTTCTCCGATAACTAAACCGTCACGATCACGGTCAAACGGTGAAGGAGTTAACTCAGGAGTATCGTTTTTCAAGCTTGTAGCGTAGAGTGTATCAAAAATTGCGATTTGTGAGTGATGCAGCTCCTCAGCACCACCGGCAATCATGACCGTCTGATACCCGTTTTTAATCGCTTCATAAGCATAGCCAATCCCCATTGAGCCGGATGTGCAAGCTGTGGAGGTGGGAATTAATTTACCTTTAGTCTGAAAATACAATGAAATATTAACAGCACAGGTTTGGGGCATCATTTTTATGTAAGATGCCGAGTTTACGTTTTTTACTTCTTTATCGACCTTCATTGAATAAAAATCAATAATCGCATCCAGTGAGCCCATTGAAGAGCCGTAACTGACACCTGTTTGACCATTAGTTATGATTTCATTACCTAATAACCCTGCATCTTTGAGTGCTTCTTCCGTTGTTGCTACCGTCATAATAGAGACACGCCCCATTGTACGCGTTACTTTGCGATTGTAGTGTTCAGGTGTTTGAAAATCCAAAATCGGCGCTGCCAGTCGTGTGTTCAAGCGTCCATATTGTTCCAGGTCAGAC
>JAVBNU010000030.1:0-20166 GCA_031551265.1 Candidatus Gastranaerophilaceae bacterium | reverse complement strand
CGCGGTGAAATTCAGGTTATTGGTGCGACAACACTAGATGAATATAGAAAACACGTTGAAAAAGATTCGGCGTTAGAGCGTCGTTTCCAGCCTATCATTGTTGACGAGCCGACTGTTGAAGAAACTATTGAAATTATGCGTGGCTTGATGCGAAAATATGAAGAACACCACAAGCTGAAAATCAAAGATGAAGCGATTATTGCAGCGGCTGAATTGTCACATAAATATATCACTGACAGATTCTTGCCAGATAAAGCGATTGACGTAGTTGACGAAGCGAGTTCAAAAGTACGTCTGCAAACTTGTGTGCTGCCACCTGAAGGCAAAGAGCTGGAAAAAGAATTGAAAGCTATAATTAAGCAAAAAGAAGATGCTATCAGAAATCAAGAGTTTGAGCACGCGTCTCAGTTGCGTGATGAAGAAGCGGATTTGAAAGAAAAAATCCGAGAGCTTTCTCAAAAATGGAAAGACGAGCACGATGCTAATAAACCAACTGTTACTGCTGAGCAAATTGCCGAGGTAATAAGCATAATGACAGGTGTTCCTGTTACTAAAATTACCGAAGGCGAAAGTGAACGCCTGCTTAAACTTGAGTCAATTTTGCATGAGCGCGTTATAGGACAAAGTGATGCGGTAGTGGCGATTGCAAAAGCAATACGTCGTGCGCGCGTCGGCTTGAAAAGTCCTAATCGTCCGATTGGAAGCTTTATATTCTCAGGTCCTACCGGGGTCGGTAAAACTGAGTTGGCTAAAGCACTTGCTGAGGCGGTGTTTGGTTCAGAAGACAGCATGGTTAGAGTTGACATGTCTGAGTTTATGGAAAAACATTCGACATCAAAACTTATCGGCTCACCTCCGGGCTATGTCGGGTACGATGATGGCGGTAATTTAACCGAAACAATCCGTAAAAAACCATATTCAGTTATCCTTTTTGACGAAATTGAAAAAGCGCATCCTGATGTGTTCAACATAATGCTCCAAATTTTGGATGACGGTCGTTTGACTGACTCTAAAGGACGTTATATTAACTTCAAAAACACAAGTATAATTATGACAAGTAACGTTGGTGCGAGTCTAATTCAATCGACATCGAAACTTGGATTTACTACAGCAACTGATGCAAGCAAAGATAAATACGATCACTTGAAAGACACAGTTATGGAAGAGATGAAAAAAGCATTCCGTCCTGAGTTCTTGAACCGTATTGATGACATCATTGTATTTGCTCACTTAAGCAAGCCTGAAATCAGACAAATCGTTGACTTGATGCTTAAAGACTTGTTCAAACGTCTTGAATCGCATAATTTCTCTGTTGAAGTGCCTGATGAGGTTCGCGACTTCCTGGCTGACGAGGGATATTCTGAGGCTTATGGTGCACGTCCGTTGAGACGCTTAATTCAAAAGAAAATCGAGGACAGCTTGGCAGAGGAAATCTTATCCGGTCAATACGGCGAGGGTGACCAAATTGTGCTGCAAGTTGAAAACAAGAAAATTACTTTTGATCGTTCAAAATGCAAAAAATGCAATGAGGCAGAGGCTGCCGGCCAAGTATAATATAGTGAAAGCAATTGAAAACTAAGTCTAAAAAGAAGAATAAACAAGAAGAAAAAAAGGGCGTTAGCTTTAAGGCGTTGTTCCTGATTGCGCTTATTTTGGTTGCTGCTTTTTTCCAACTTAATCTTTTTTCAGGTGCGGCGTCCTTAAAATTTGCTCAGCTGTCAGATGTGCATCTTTCTGATAGAAGTATTAGTACATCGTATAAACTTCTTTCTTATTCTGATGAGCTTTTGAAGGATGCAATAACTCAGATTAATGGCATTGAAGGCTTGGATTTTGTTTTCGTTTCAGGTGATGCTGTTGATACTCCAAGTGAAAAACTTATCATGAGATTTCTTGGAGCAATGGATACACTGAAGTATCCTTGGTATATGAGTTTTGGCAACCATGATGTGGGCGTCGGCGGACCTGTCACAAAAAAATATTATTTAACTCTTTTAAATGAGCATAACAAAAATTTTACTTTCACCAGCTCTTATTATGCATTTACTCCTAAAAAAGGATTTAAGGTAATCGCGCTTGACCCCCCGATTGATAACAAAATTACGGCGAATGGTTATATTTCGCCTGAGCAGTTGACGTGGGTTTCTAATCAAATAAAAAATACGCCTAAAGATGATGTGATTATTATTTTTATGCACCATCCCATCAGAGAACCGTTTTCGAGCTTCCATCACAGAGTTAATAATGCTGCTGAAGTTGAAACTGTGTTGAAGTCGTTTAATCGACCAATAGCGATTTTTAGCGGGCATTATCACGCTACTAAAGTTATAAAGGACGGCAAACTTTTGCACGTTAGCACACCCGCGCTTGTTACTTATCCGAATGCTTTTCGGGTTGTACAGGTTACAAATAACCCTAATAAAGTTACCTTTAAACTTGATTTTTATGAGACAGGATTAGCCGAAGTTCAGCGTCAGGCCAAAGGAATGACTTTCTCAAGTAAGACATATTATGGCGAAGAATGTGACCGTAATGCAACCATTGAAATACTTAAATAAGCAGGTTGTGCATGAAAAATTCGGCAATTGTATCTAAGATATTTCTGTTGTTAATTCTTTTGTGTTGCAGCACGAGTTTTGTTTTAGCTGATACGCTGAAATTCGTTCAGCTGTCAGATACGCATATTTCAGATGTGAACAAAACTAAAAAGAGGCTGCTTTATTATTCTGATGAGCTTTTAGAGGATGCCATTAAGCAAATAAATTCGGAAGAAGGTGTCGAGTTTACTTTTTTGACAGGTGATGCGATTAATGAGCCGACTGAAAAGCTTTTGCAACGGTTTATTGGCTGTATGGATGAGCTTAATATGCCATGGTATGCTGCACTCGGAAACCATGATACAACTGCTAATTTAACCTTAAGCAAAGAATATTTTATTAAATCGGCGAATAAATATATTGATGTCGATAGGCCGTATTATGCGTTTAGTCCGAAGGATGGCTTTCATATAATTGTTTTGGACGCAACAATACCGTGTACGTCTGTTGGTGAGATCCCTGAATGTCAGCTATGCTGGCTGGCAGAGCAAATTGATTCTGTGCCACGCGATGATGTGATTATGATTTTTATTCACCACCCGATTTTCGAGCCTTATAATGAGAAAAAGCATAGAATCATAAATACAAAAGAAATTGAGAATTTATTAAATTCTTGCGACAGGCCTATAGCGATTTTCAGCGGGCATTATCATGTCGCAAAAATAACAAAGAAAAAGAAATTATTGCAGGTTACGTCTCCGTCTTTGATTAGCTACCCTTTTGCTTTTCGCATTGTTGAAGTTCAAAATTTGCCTGACAAAATAGTGTACGAGTTTTGTTTAGTCCAAACACAGCTTCCGGACGTGCGAGAACAGGCAGAAGCTTTTAAGTTAAATCCGTTTTTTAATTGCAAGCGTGATTCTGACAGAAGAATTGAAATAAAGAAATAACACGTTGACAACTCTTGCTAAATAAAAGTATTATGTAATCAAAAGGTATTAAGGTGTTTTAATGGAATACAAGGATAGATTTATAGTCAAATTTCGCGGTATTCGCGGCAGTTATCCCACCCCGAAAGCTGAATGTTTGAAGTATGGTGGGAACACGTCTTGTGTTGAAGTCAGAGTTAATAATCACTTGATTATCCTTGATGCAGGCACTGGTATTATTGGGTTGGGCGGCGAGTTGATAAAAGAACATGTCGCTTCCGGCTCACATTTGTTTGAACGCAAACCGATTTATGCAACAATCTTGCTCACTCATATTCACCAAGACCATATTCAAGGCTTTACGTTTTTTAACCCGTCACATATTTTGACTACTGAATTATCAATTTTCGGTAACACTGATTATCTTTCGGGGATTGAAGAATCACTTTCAAGTCTGCTGTTTAACAAGTCATTCCCGCTTGATATGGGTGATTTGGCAGCTAAAATGGAATTTGCTGATATCAATGACACTAATGTAATCGTCTTGAATAATGACAGCCCTAAGCCTGTTCTGAGAACAGTTAAGACGGTTGATGATTTGGTGCCGGTAGATGATGAGGTTATTATAAGTTTTTATAAGTCATATTCACACCCGCAAAATGGCGTTCTTATTTATAAAATTGCGTATAAAGATAAGTCGGTTGTTTTTGCGACTGATAAAGAAGATTTTATTGGTGGCGATAAAAAGCTGATTCTTTTTGCGCGTAACAGTGATTTATTAATTCATGACGCACAATACACTACTGAAGATTATATTTCGCCGATTTCGTCTAAGCAAGGTTTCGGGCATTCAACGTTTGATATGGCCATTGAGGTTGCAAAACAAACTCATGCTAAGAAATTGGCGTTCTTCCACATCGACCCATCGTATAACGATGAAAAAGTTGAATCTATTGAAAAATATTATCAAGGCATTTACGAGAATTGTTTTGTTGCAAGAGAAGGACAAGAAATTGAAATTATGTAATAATGCGATTTTATCGGTATTGCTGCTTGTTGTTCTGTTTTTCTGTACTGGTTTGGCGATTGAGCCTTATAAAATTGATGCCGAAAAGAACGCACGGACTCATAACAACAAAGGAGTCGTGTACCTCAAAGAAAACATGTATTTCGCAGCGATTGAAGAGTTCAAAATCGCAGTATCATTGAATCCTAATACACAAGCTTCATCAACTTTTTATAATAACTTGGGTTCTACGTATCTCAAGATTGGACATCCTAATTTAGCCGAAAATTGTTTCGTCAATGCGCTTCATTATTCTCCGATGACGTTTTTATATTACCAAAATCTGGTTGAGTCATATAAGCAGCAGAAAGTTGTGCCTGAGAGACTGGCTAAGCTTCAAGCCAGCACAAACCCGCTATCTAAAATAACAATCGGACTAATTTACATGGAGCAAGGCGATGAACAAATCGGCGCAGCTGTTCTGAGTGAATTTGCCAACTCAGAACCCGACTTGATTATAACTTCAGCACTGAAAAAGTATGTTAAAGCAAAAAGTGATAGCCTATAATTTTTGCTGGGCTGGTGAGCGTCATTGCCTCTAATGCGCGCTACGCTTGCAAAGAGTCAAGGACGCTTGCCAGTGCACCCTCATTAGTTTAAAAAGCAAGTAGAATGGGTTAATACTATAGCCCCTCTCCCCATTGCGGGAGAGGGGTTGGGGTGAGGGGTACATTCATTAAATCTTAGCCAAGACACTAAGTAACATTTGGTAACAACCTTCTATGTTTTCATCTATTTCATTATTCCAAAATCGAATTACTTTGAAGTTCTCTTCTTCAAGATAAAAGGTTCTTTGAATATCATCAAAATTCTGATTATGGTGACCACCATCAATTTCAATAATTAAACGTTTTTCCATGCACACAAAATCAGCTATGTATTTATTATCAATATTGACTTGCCTTCTAAATTTAATCCCAAGTTTATTATTTCTGATAACAGCCCAAAATTTCCTTTCTTGCTTTGTTTGCTCTTTTCTTAACGTTCGTGCAAATTCTTTAATATATGGCGAGTAAGTTCTATGAACATGGAAATCGTACCCCTCACCCTGCCCTCTCCCGCAACGGGGAGAGGGTTCTTTGCTCATTTTATTACTATCATTTGACATTGTTTTCCTTGATTTATTGCTGTCATATATTTATATTAACAAAAAATTGCAATCGTATCTTTTGTTGCCTTTTTTGTAATTATCATTAAACTTCAATTATTCGTATAAATAGATGTATTCATTATTAGCAAAATAGTAAATAATGGATATAGCACTTTTATGGAATAAATATGGCTTTCAGGTATCGACTGCAGAAAATTTTAGAGTTCCGAATAAGGAAAAAAGAAGAACAATTGCTTGTCGTACAAAAGGCACAGGCTGAAGTACACCGAATTGAGCAATTGATATTGCAAAACAAGGTTGAAATTTCCCAAACCCGTGAAAATATGCGTAAATCAGACCATCTGATGATTGATGCTTACGACAAATATCTGAAATCACTTTATGACAAGGAAGAAAGGCTGATATACGAAAAAGAACAGGCTCTTGAGGTTCTGAAAATAGAACAGGAAAAGCTTGTGGAACTTGAAAAAGCGGTTAAAGTTCTCGAAAAACACAGAGAAAAAGCTCTTGATGCTTACAAAGAAGAAGAAAAAAATATCGAACTAAAAAGGTTATCAGAAGTCGCAGTTCAAAAACATTTCGCCAAAACACGCGAAAAAAATGAAGAAGAATTACTTGAAGAACTAATGATGCAAGAAATGGAAGGATTTAACCCCAATGAATATTAGCAGCGACACAAAAATTAGCAGCTCAACGAATACTGAAGCCCAGTATGATTCGCAGAAAAAATCTGTGAGTGACGAGAATGAAAACGAAAGTTTTGAGTCATTTTTAAAAACGAACAACCTGAATTTGTCCGGTGCCGACCAAAGCTTGTTGTACAATTTGTTGGCAACGTATGAAATGCCATATAGCCAAGCTTCTACGCTCTGCTTAGCGCAAAATATTCAAGATATTAAATCCTCGTTCTCGTACGATACGATGACAATCGGCAAAGATGATGCGATGTTTTTCAACGAAATGTTAAATTCATCCGAGGTGCAATTTAACCCTGCCAACGCGCAACAATTTATTACAGCGCTTGATGAAGCGGGAAATGTATCTAAGACACAAGAGGTTTCAAAAACACTGTTGAATTTAATTGAAGGTGCGCATAAAACACAACAGCCTGTGCGCTTAGATTTTGACAATAATATTTCAGTAATTTTGAGAGTCGACCAGAGCGGTAAACTCTCGGCTGAATTTTTGCCTTCGGATTCGGCTGCTGAGCAGTATCTTAGAAATAATATTTCATATCTGCGCCAAAGCTTGGACTCACAAAATATAGACTATAATGAAGTCTACTACAGAACTTACAAGAATAACAAAAGAAACCAAAACAACGATAGACAAGGAGATAAAAATGAATGATGTTTTTGTTAATGCGCTGAATACGCAGAAGTCGACTACCGATTGGATTGCGGGTCTGGCTGAAAATATGATAAATTTATACACTCCCGGCTATCGTGAGTCCAAAGTAACGTTTCAAACGTATCTGACAGGCTCGGTTTCGGAGAGCAATATGAAAAACCTCGGACAAGGTAAGGCTATCCCCGGAACGTCTAAGGACAACGTTTATTTAGAAGGCGAGGGATATTTTGTCTTGCGTAATGAAGGCAGTAAGCCGACGTATACGCGTCTTGGCGATTTTATATTTGACAAAGAAGGCGTTTATCGCTCGACTGACGGGCTTGCTGTTCAAGGCTACATCCTGAATGACAAAGGCGAGGTTATGAGCGGTACAAAAGGCGTTAATTCGGATGTGTTTAATGAAGCGGCTGTAAACGGCGGCACTGTAAATATTCCTACCACCAATATCAAGCTTTGGATTGACCCGAATAATGGTAAATATCTCGGCAAATACGACGATTTTGAGTTTTCAGGCGATGGTATATTGTATGGTAAAGCTAATGGCGGCAAAGTTTCTGTACCTCTGTATAAATTGTCGATTATGAATTTTCATAACCCTGAACAGCTTTACGAAACTAAACAAGGACGATTTGTTGAAACTGCGCTTTCAGGAACACCTGTTATCGGGCGTGGAGAAGTCCGCGGCGGCTTGGTTGAGATGTCAAACATTGATTTTGGTAATAATATTGCGTATTATCAACAAGCCAAGACCCAAATGGACTTAACGAATAAGTTAATATCTACGAACAAACAACTCCTTGAGGGTGCGCTTGGTTTGATAAGCTAGGTCTGTGTTTCGGTGATTTAGGTAAACTTAAGTAACAAATTTTGTAAAACAAATTGTATTAATACTCATATTCCCATAATATTATCTTACGTTGTTATCGTATATAGGAATGATGAGAGTATGAGAAAAATATTTGCCCTACTACTGCTGGTGTGTATGTATACTTCGGCTGGATTTTCAGCGAGTGTGCCCACAGAAAAGCTTAACCCGCCAATTAAGGACCTGGTTTACAAAACTAATCCACCTACCATGAAATATGCGTTTGTGTTCGACGGTAAGTCTGATAAAAATGAGGAAGTCTTGAAATATTTTAAAGACGCAATCATTAAGTCTAACACATCTGACTTTAAGGCAGTTTTTCCTGAAAACTTGGTTTACACAGCTGATTGGAGCGAAAAAGGTGTGAAATCAGCTACAGATAAAGCTATGGCTTCAGATGCCTCTGTTGTCGTATCTTTGGGCTATTTATCTACTAAATATCTTAATAATGTTAATGATAAGAAAAAATTTGTTATAACTATTGACCAATATGGCTTACGTGAGTTTGGTGATACTGTTTTCAACCCTGCGACTCAAGCCGGCAAGGGCATGAAAGTTTTTCATCTGCTGACTCATTTTAACAAGGCTGCTGTACTTATTAATGAAAGTTACTACAATGATGGTAAAGACTGGGATAAATACCTCAAAGATAACTTTACCGACGCACAAGCAGAATTAATACCCGTTAATGGTGATATTGATGCCGTTATCAACAAAATCTCAAACGGTGGCTATGATGCTGTTATGTTTACTCCACTGTTCAACCTTTCAAACGAACAACGCACAAAACTCATTACATTCGTAAATAACAAAAAAATGGTAAGCTACTCGACTATGGGGAAAGAGGATGTCGAAAAAGGTGTGTTACTTGGCACCAGCGCTTTAGATATTGATAAAAAACTCGCTGATGCAACGTCATTCAGCATTAGCAACGCTTTGAAAGGTGAAGTTAAAAAAACGGACTCAATTAAATTTTATGAAGACGAGTTACTGTATTACAACAAAGATACGGGCGAATCTATCAATTACGAACCGCATTTACGCGTGTTGAAGCATGCTGAAATTATTTCAAACGTGCCGCCTAAAGTATTCAGTCTGACCGAAGTGTTTTCTGCACTTGAGACACAAAATATTGATATTGAACGTAAAAAATTGTTACTCAAGGCTGCAAGAGCCTCATCTACATCGGCAATGCTGAGATACTTGCCTACGTTCGGTGTAACTTTAGGATTCCAACGTTATGACGGCGATTACGCCGATACAGTCAAGCTTTCTATGCCTGAAAAAACAGGTATATTTAAAATGACTCTTGATCAGGTTATTTATTCACCTGCGTTGGTTACTAATATCTTGATTAAGCGCAAACAGGTTAATTTTGCGGCTGCTGAAAAATACTTAACCGAACAAAATATGGGCATTGAAATTGCTCTGCTCTATATTGAAACTTTAATGTTAGAAAATATGATAAAAGTTCAAAAAGAATACGTTAAAGAAGCTCGTGAAAACCTTGCTATTGCTCGTGTTCGCGAGAAAATGGGATTCTGCGGTAACGAAGAATCACTACGATGGGCTACTCTTTTAACAACCGGCGAGCAGCATCTTTTGGAAATGAACGCCGAGTATAGCAACTTGAAAATTCTTGTTAATAAATTGTTAGCACAAGACCAAAAAACTGATTTTTCATTCCAACCATTGAAATCTACAGACCCTGCTTTCTACACAAAAGACCTTCATGTTATCGACTACGTGTGCACGCCATCTTCCCTGGAGCAATTTACAGAACTTTTGGTTGAAGAAGCATACAGAGTTGCGCCTGAGTTGGCTAAATTGCGGGCAGCGACGAAGATGAAAGATTATGAGTTGAGAATGTACATTCAGAAATTCTTCTTGCCAGATGCGAAGGTTACACTTGAATACAGTAATTTAATTAACCCTGAGTATGCTGGTGATGTTAAGATTATGCAGCCGTTAGGCCCTGGTGGTTCGCATGTTCCTGTCTCAATGGGGCACCCGCGTTCTACATCTATGAGATTGGGTGTGTTCGCTCAGTGGACACCGATTGAAGGTGGTTCTAAATTCGCTGAAATTGCGCGTGTAAAAGCTGAACGTCAGGAGTTGCAGCGATATACCGATGAGGTGAAACACAGTATGGAGGCTCATGTCCGTGAAACTATCAATAAAGCTGTTTCTGCATACTTCTCGATAGAAAAATTCCACAAAGCCATGTCGGCATCGAACGAAAGCTACTACAAAATTAAAGATAAATATTTACATGACGAAGCGTCTATGGCACAGGTTCTTGATTCTCAAAAGGCATATATGGATGCAAAAGCTGGCGCTTTGAATTCACAATACGTGTTCTTTAAAGAGCTTGTATGGGTTCAGCGTGCGATTGGCTCAGTTAACTGGGCAACTGCTCCAAAAGATGCTCAGGATTTTATTTTCGGGCTTAAAGAAAAGCTCGGTGAGCATAAAGACATTAAACTTAACTTATAATTAAAAGCCCGTTTCTATACGAAACGGGCTTTTAAAAAATCTAATCAATCTGAGCGATAATTACGCGTTCAATATTTGAAAAATCTTTTATGACATTAAGTATGCGAAATCCGTTTTGCATTAACATGTCTTGAACTGCAGCGGATTGATTTATGCCAATCTCAAAAAGAAGATAGCCTTCTAAATTAAGGTGTTTGTGCGCGTCAATTATTATCTGATTGTAAAATTCTAACCCCTCTTCATCATCGGTAAATAAAGCTATTTCCGGCTCAAAATCTCTGACTTCGGCTTGTAATGCTGGTTTTACACTGCGTGGGATGTATGGGGGATTGGAAATTATCATATCAAAAGTTTCGGAAACATTTGAGTAAATATCTGATTTGCGAAACATTGCTTTTTTGATTAAGTCGAGCTGTTCTGCGTTTTTTAGGGCAATTTGCAGTGCTGCTGTTGAAATATCTATTCCGATTACTTCAGCATCACTCAGTTTTGCGAGCGCGCAGGATATACATCCGCTCCCTGTACCGATATCCAAAACTTTTGGGTTTTTAATATTTTCTAAAATTTTTAATGCTTCATTCACCAATAATTCAGTCTCAGGCCGTGGTATGAGCGTATTTTTATTCACAACATATGTGTCACCCATAAAATGTGCTTCACCCAATATCTGTTGTATCGGACGCTTTGTCTCAGTGCGAATTACAATAATATTCTCAATTTCAGCCTCTTCTTCTGCCGAAACATTTTCATCTAAAGCAATATCTTTGGATGAAAAACCACAACATTTTTTCAGGATTAGCTCAAATTCAGCGTTTGCCTCTTCTCTCGCTATACCAATGTCCATTAATTTAGATACATGTTTGTACTTTAATTCACTAATTTTCGTCATTTAAAATAAAAATCTTTTATCGAGAATTTGTATTTTTCTTTCGTAAACTCCACAAACTTCCGCACTATCGGATTACTCTGGGTAGTAAAATCAGGCTTATGCAAAAAATGCTTTTCACTTTCTTTTAACTTTTGCTCCAAAGCGTTGATATTTGACGGCTCAATAAATTTGTCATCCTTCATACTACTATTATAGCATGTTTTTAGATAATAAAAAGTCCTTGAAATAAAAATATAGTATCCTTGGTCATCCCGTGCTTGACACGGGATCTATCCAATAGTTTTGTATTACATCAAGCTGGAAAGATCCCGGATATTGTGTAAACAAAATTCCGGGATGACGTGCAAGAGATATTAATAAACCTTTCGAAAAAAGGCCTCTTCCAAAATGAAAAGAGGCCTAAATAAAAAATGTTTTATAAATTACTTATGTGTCAACATTTCTTTGATGCCGTCGATAGAGCTTAATACGCCTGTGGCTTCGTATGGCATGTAGATTACTTTGTTGTCTTTGCCGTCAACCATATACTTGAGCGTATCAATGTATCTTGTTGCAATCAGGTATTTATCAGGCTGGCCGTTGCCCTTGATGGCGTCAGTGATGTTATGGATAGCTGTCGCTTCGCCTTCTGCTTGGCGAACACGTGCTTCTGCCTGACCTTCTGCGATAAGAATAGCTGATTTTTTTGCACCTTCTGCTTTGTTGATAGCGGCTTCTTTGAGACCTTGTGCCTCAAGAATTGCGGCTTGCTTTTTACCTTCTGCTTCAAGGATTACTGCGCGTCTCTCACGCTCAGCTTTCATTTGTTTTTCCATTGCTGCTTGAATGTCAGTAGGTGGAATGATGTCTTGTAACTCAACGCGGTTAACTTTTACTCCCCATTTTTCGGTCGCTGCGTCTAAGATTACTCTTAGTTTTGAGTTGATAGTATCACGTGAGACTAGAGTTTCGTCCAAGTCTAGTTCACCAATTATGTTTCTCAGCGTTGTTTGAGTCAATTTTTCAATCGCTTCGGGTAAATTTTGGATTTGATAAACAGCGCTCACTGCATCAACAATTTGGTAATAAATCAACGCGTTGATACCGATTGAGACGTTATCTTTTGTAATAACGTTTTGACGTGGAAAATCAAACACCGATTCTCTCAAATCTATTCTGTCGTGCAAAATTGTACCGTTGTACGTGCGTCCGTCAGCTCCGCGGTATGTTGTTCTTGTGTATATCCCACGTGGTGTTTCGATAAACGGAATAAGAAAGTGTATGTTACCCGGTGTAAGTGTGCGAACGTACTTACCGAAACGTTCAATCAACATCACTTCTGCCTGTTGAATAATTTTGATGTTACGTATAAACAGCGTGGCGATAAATATTAAAATTACCAGCGTTAATACTAATGGAAATGCTAAAAACATTGTTTTCCTCCTCTATATTTTGTCTACAATCATTATTAAGCCATCTTGAGCGATGATTTTTACGTTTTCGTTTACTTCAAAAACTTGATTATCTTTTGACTTGGCATGCCATTCTTCGCCATATACAGCTATGCGACCACTCAGGTTATCAGTTTTCTCTATTACTTTTGCAGCTTGCCCGACGTACATATCATCTGCGCTTTTAGTTTCGCCGGTTTTTAATTTACGAATAAGTAGCGGACGTAAAAACACGAGAAATAAGCTTGAGAATACCAGCAGCACACCCATTTGCCAGAAAATGTTTCCGCCAAAATACGCTACAATCGCTGTTAAGAAGAATGCAAGCGAGATATTAACTAAAAATAGTGTGGTTGTGAACATATCAACGATTAGTATAATAACCCCGATAAGCAGCCATAATTGCCATAAATCCATTGTAATCTCCTTTTGTGTGTTAGCTGATTATATCATTGAAGTACCTCAATTACAAGATAAATAGGGCTTTTAGTTGTGATGTAAATTTGTGCGTCATTTTGAATTGTACAGCTGTCTACACATGTGGCAATAGTGGAAAGTTTTAAAAAATGTTTTAATCAAAATGTACGAGGGAAAGGCATGAGGGAAAGAATGTTTAAAAAATTTATAACTATAATGGTCTTAGCTATATTAATGATTATGGTTCCGGGAGAAGCTCAGGTTAAATCTGACCCGCTCTCAAACGATGAAATGGTTAACGTGACTGTATATGAGCGAATTTCACCATCAATCGTAGCAGTCGAGGGTAACGTGCCTGACGGCGTGTCAAGCGGTACAGGCTGTGTTATTGACGCTAAAGGGGTCATTTTAACAAGTTCGCATGTAATCAGTGGCTGCAAAGAAATTGATGTTACTGTTTCAGGCGGGCAAACATATCGCGCAAAAGTTTTGTCTATTTTAGGAGACAATAAAGATTTAGCGTTGCTTAAAATTGAACCGAAAGTGCCGCTAAAGGAAATTAAGCTTGGCGACTCAGAAAAAATTAAAGTAGGACAAAAAGTTCTCGCAATCGGTAATCCGTTTGGCTTTAACGGGACTTTAACTACAGGTATTGTGTCGCGTATCGACTATGAGAGGAATAAAATTCAAACTGACGCTGCAATCAACCCGGGCAGCTCAGGTGGGCCGTTGTTAAACACCAATGGTGAAGTTATCGGTATCAGCCAGTCTATCTATAACCCTGATAATAATAAATCAAACATAGGTATAGGATTCGCAGTGCCGATTAACGAAGCTAAGCCGCTTATCAGGACAGCGTCAAAATAAAATTTCATATTCCATTATTTGAAGAATGTAGGAATACTACATTCTTTTTTCTTTGGCAAAAAACAGAAAAATTAACTTGATTTAAAAAAATGTCTGTGATATCTATATGTATAGAGATGAGGGCTATTAGCTCAGGTGGCTAGAGCGCACCCCTGATAAGGGTGAGGTCCTTGGTTCGAGTCCAAGATGGCCCAAATGAAAAAGACTAGGTAAATACCTAGTCTTTTTCATTTGATTATTTTAGAGTTGAAGTACGGATTTTTTGTTAGGGGGTGCTAGTTCAAGACAACTTTTCAGGTGGCTAGAGCACTGTGCCGAGTAAAATGATTGAGTATCATTTTACGAGAGGCCTGATAAGGTGAGGTCTTAATCTAAATCGCATCCTAACGGATACTCAGTCGAGTCCAAGATGGCCCAAATTTCAAGAGAGCTAGGGAGGCTCTCTTTTTATTGCCATTGCGAGGAGAACCGTAGGTTCGACGTGGCAATCCAGTTCTAGGTTTTCTAGATTGCTTCACTTCGTTCGCAATGACTTGAGAGAATTGTGCTGTACAGGCTGCATTATTCAAATAAAAAACCTCAAATCTTACTTAATTTGAGGTGGTTTATGTGGTAATAAAAATCGTTTAGCTTATGCTAAAAGCTTCCAAGCTAATTCTTGTTTAGCTCGTTCTGACAAGTTCATATTGCCAAACTCACTTTCTATACTATTGAGGACACGGTCGTGCATATCTTCAAATAAAGCCATAGATGCTTCAATGTCAGCAATTCGATCAGCTGATAAGAATTTCGAAGGGTCAACCGAGTTACGTCCTTTTTGCATTACCATATTCATATTGCCAAGCTGTGCCAAATAATCCAACGCTTCATTTTGGTCTACAAGTGTCTGATTGTTGACTGTTTGTTGTTTTACTTCTTTGTCTTCTTTTCCCGCAACTTCTTCTCTGTTTTTATTCGCGTCAGGGTTGACGTTAGTTTTAAAATTGTACGAGGATGAGTTTACGTTATTTGGCATTTTTAATTTCTCCTTGTGTATATCACTTGATATATTCCATATCGGCATAAGTTTAATTAGACTTTAACAAAAAGACACGATTTTTTCATTTTTGTTACAATTCTTAAACTTCAAAGATATGTGTGGCGTCAACAGCCGCAAATATTTGTTCCCGAGTCATATTGCCTTTGTCGCCGTGCATTTCAGCAATTTTGACAAATTTTTCGTCAGGCTTTGCTCTGGCAAGCATAGTGTAGTCATACATGCCCGATTTGCGTATAATCTGCGTAAGAAGTCCATCAGAGTTAAATTGTCTCGTTACCACGTCTTCTCTGTCATGATGTCCGTAGTACTGCGTTGCCTCCATTCGTCTGCCATCTTTGAATATGATAGTATCTCTATCGGATATATTGCCTGTGTTTACTTTTGTGAGTATAGTATTTGCGTCAGTATATTCAGTGGCAGAATGAATTTGTTTAGTTTTAGCATCTTTGTGCAGCCATTTTTTTATCACTTGCCAGCCTTGGCCAACTTTTTGTACTCTTTCTTCTTCTATAGCAGCAAGCAGTTTTTTGTCCGGCGTCCAATCATTTAAGCTTGGTTGAAGCCACTTCTTTATGATTTGGTAGCTTGGTGAAAAACCTTCTAGTGCTTCTGCTTTTGACTCATGAAACTTATATTTGGTCTTAAATTTTCTTGCAATCGTTTCTACTGCCGCACTTTTTTTGAGTTGATTAAGGCGTTGTATACTAACGCGCTCTACATTCATACTTTACCTCCTTGTATATGTTAATTTATATTATTTAAACGGGAAACCGGGTCCCATGCCTTTTGGCATTTTTAATTTACCTTTTTTCATTTGATCTTGCATTTGTGACATTCCTTTCATCATTTTTCGCATTTGCTCAAATTGAGTGATAAAAGTATTAATCTCCTGCAGTGGTATACCGCTTCCTTCGGCTATTCTTTTTTTGCGGCCTGAACTTAACAACTCTGGGTTGGCTCTCTCTTCTTTTGTCATGCTATTGATGGCTGTTTCGATACGTTTTAGTTGTTTTTCACCAAAATGTGAAATCATATCCTGATCGTCTTTTTTGATTCCCAAGTTAGGGAGCATTGACATTAGGCTGCCAATTCCTCCAAGCATTTTCATTTGTTTTTGAAGTTTAAGAAAATCATCGAACGTAAACTCGGCTTTTTTCATTTTCTGCTCAAGTTCTTTTGCCTCGTTTTCATCAATGACTTCTTTTGCTTTTTCAACAAGTGATACGATGTCTCCCATACCAAGAATTCTTGTAGCCATTCTCTCAGGGTAGAAATTTTCAAGCGCGTTTAACTTTTCGCCGGTACCTGTTAGTTTTATGGGTTTTTGTACACAGTGTACAATGCTCAATGCTGCACCACCACGAGCGTCACCGTCTAATTTTGTGAGTACAAGACCTGTGATGTTGAGTTGTTCATTGAAATTGGCGGCAACGTTAACGGCTTCTTGACCTGTCATTGCATCAATTACCAAAAGTTTTTCTTGTGGAGCAAAAAGTCTGTCGAGTATCAATAACTCAGCCATCATGTCCGTATCAATCTGCAAACGACCGGCTGTATCAAGTATCAACGTGTTGTAGCCATTGTCTTTTGCGTATTGTATGGCTTGAGTCGCAATAGTATTAATATCGTTGCAGTTATCTATCGAAAAAACTTCGGTACCAGTTTGTTTGCCGAGAGTTTTCAACTGCGTAATCGCAGCGGGACGATATATGTCGCATGCGACTAAGAGCGGGTTTCTACCTTCTTTTTTTAGTTTAACTGCTAATTTTGCGCTTGATGTTGTTTTACCTGAACCTTGCAAACCCAGCATCATAATTATATTAGGGTGTCCTGTGAGGTTTAGTGGCTCATTGTGAGAACCAAGTAACTTTGTGAGTTCGTCATGGACAATTTTTACAAGCTGTTGTTGGGGATTAACTCCTTTTAATACAGCCTCACCTTCAGCGCGGTCGCGAATTGAAGAAATAAAAGATTTAACGACAATCAAACTAACATCGGCTTCTAACAATGCACGGCGAATCTCTCGCAGCGCCTCGCCCATGTTATCTTCGGTCAGTTCTGCGTTGCCGGATGTTCTTCTTATAATATCCTGTAATTTATCTGATAGACTTTCAAACATAATGATTTATTATACCCCAAAAATTATTTAAGGTAACTAGATACAAGTTTTAGCATAGATTTTTAACACATATTGCCGTACCGCAGCGCAAAATATTGAATTTACATTAAGTGTTAGTATGCGGTATCTCATAGTCCTGAGAGCCCGTGCATTAACGTTACAGGGCTCTGCGCAATGACCAGTGTCCGGGGCAGCATGAGTAAATTATTTAATTATTTTTCCAAAATACTCATCGGTGACTTTTTGCGAGTAGTTTTCTGAGTCATTCATGCCTATTAATATTTTGTTTTTACCGTTTTCATCTTTGTAAGCACCGACTGAGCCTTTGACTTTCTCGAATGGTAAGCTCTCTACTTTCGCCTCAAATTTAACGTAGCTTATACCATTTGCTAGGGTATGAACTTTGCCGTCGTCCAGTAATTTAAGATTGCTGAACCTAATGTGCTGTTTTTTCAAAAGTTTTGTTGCAATTTCGAGTTTTTCTTGGATTTTTCCGTTTTTCAAATCATCTTCTGTCAACAATTTTTGTGTATCAGACTCAAGTATTGCAAGCTTTTGCCCTGAGTCTTTATATTCAGCTAAAGCAATGTCATAGCCCATGAAATTAGTACTTTTAACAAATTCATATTTGCTGCCGAGTGCCGAAATCTTTTCACCATATATTGATTTTATCTTTGATTCCTGCTCTTGCTTGTGTTCAACGTATTGAGTGTAATATTTTTTTACAAAATCCACCCCACCTATTGATACAAAGCCGATTATGGCGAAAATAACTATTGCTGTTTGTATAATTCTCTTAATACATCCGAACATTCTGTAACCTTTTGTTTGAAAATGCGCAGTCTTTATAATAAATTAAAAATAGAATAATTGGAAGGACGCAATGGATAACAAAGACATTAATTGTATACGCTCTGCTGATGTGAATTTGGATGATGCAACCCCCATGATACGCCAGTATCTTGAAATTAAACGTAAATATCAGGACGCTGTTTTGCTTTATCGTATGGGTGATTTTTACGAAACATTTTTTGAGGACGCAGTTTTGCTTTCTCGTGAATTGGAAATAACTCTAACTGCTCGCGATGGTGGTCAGGCAGGAAAAATCCCTCTTGCAGGCGTGCCTGCAAAAGCGCTTGAAAATTATCTTGTTAAATTAATTGAAAAAGGTTTTAAGACTGCAATTTGTGACCAGTTGGATTCTCCCGGCTCAACAAAAGGGCTATTTCGTCGTGAAGTAACAAAAGTTATAACTGCAGGTACTATCACGGATAATACTTTGCTACAATCAGGCACCAATAATTATCTTGTGTCTGTGTATCGTGATAAAAATAAAGATTTATACGGACTTGCGTATACTGACATTTCTACAGGTGAATTTAAATTCACTCAGGCAAATTTAACCCAAACATTGGCTGAGCTTGCGCGTATTAAACCTGCTGAAATTTTGTCGCCCACCGTTTCACAAAAAGTCTTGCCTTTTCAAGTTGTTCCTGAACAAAAAATCGATTTGCCTGACGACATAGTTTGTAATTATAACTGTACGAAAATTGCGTACTCTTCTTTTGATGAGACAAAGGCTGAGTTTTATATTAAAAAAGTTTTTAATGTTAATTCACTCTCATCATTCGCTGCGGATAAGTGCCCGGCTGGTATCATAGCTGTAGGCGTGATTTTAGAGTACATAATTGAGACACAAAAAGATAATTTGCCGAAATTCAATTCACTCGAGATGTATGATTTATCAGAGTTTTTGGCTATGGATACCAATACACGTCGTAATCTTGAGTTGTTAGAAACATCAAAAGATAAAGCTAAAGCAGGAAGTCTATTCTGGGCAATCAATCGTACCAAAACCAACATGGGTGAGCGTATGCTCAAAAAATGGATTACGCAACCACTCAAAAATTGTCTGGAAATTCGTAAACGACACAATACTGTCGAAGAATTTATGCAAAATTCTGACGCACGTTTGCAGTTAGTTGGGTTGCTAGGAAAAATATATGATATTGAACGACTATCAACAAAGGTTAGTAATAATAGCGCTAATCCTCGTGATTTGATTGCGCTGAAAAACAGTTTGACGTATTTACCTGAATTTAAAGAAATTTTGAAAAATTTTAAATCTGATTATATTAATAAAGAAGCCTTTGATATGCCTGCTGTCACTGATTTAGTCGATATAATTGACAAAACTATCGAAGAAAATCCACCTCTTGCCATAAAAGATGGTGGAATTATCAAAACAGGTGTCAGCCCGGAGCTTGACCACTACAAAGATTTACTCTGCGGTGGGCAAGAGTGGCTGAAAAAATTTGAAATTGATGAACGTGAAAAAACCGGCATGAAATTCCTGAAAGTTGGTTTTAGTCGTACATTCGGATATTTTATCGAAGTTTCTAATTCTAATAAAGATATGGTGCCTGAACATTATGTACGCCGTCAAACACTCACAAGCGGCGAACGTTATATTACTGAGGAACTCAAAAAACACGAAGATGAAGTTCTGTCTGCTTCGTCAAAATTGACAGAGCTTGAGTACAAGATGTTTACAGACCTTCGTGAGTACGTAAAAGAGTTTGTCGAGTCGATAAGAATTATTGCGCAAGCTATTTCGACTATCGATGTTTTAATTTCGTTTGCAAGCATAGCTGTTGAGGCTAATTATGTTAAGCCGGAAGTCACTGACGGCTATGATTTCGATATTAAAAACGGCAGACACGCTGTTGTCGAACGATTATTACCAATGGGGCAATATGTAGCTAATGATTTGAAACTTTGTGCGAACACGGCAGATGCGTCAAGTACCCAATTCATGATTTTGACAGGACCAAACATGGCCGGTAAATCGACCTACATGCGCCAAAACGCGCTAATAATTGTACTCGCGCAAATCGGCTCATTCGTGCCTGCTGACTATGCAAAAATCGGGCTGGTAGATAAAATATTTACACGTGTCGGTGCGGTTGATGACTTGTCACTCGGGCAATCTACATTTATGGTTGAGATGTCTGAGACAGCATTTATTCTTAATGCCGCAACGGAGAAAAG
>JAVBNU010000054.1:0-23237 GCA_031551265.1 Candidatus Gastranaerophilaceae bacterium | reverse complement strand
ACTTCTGACTCAAAGTTAGCGTCAGTTATATCCATTGCGTTAGACATGATTATTCTCCTTTTTTTGAGTTTCAACTAATTCTAAACTATCATTATACTATAATAAATACCCGACCAAGGCAAAGCATTAAGTTAATATTTTTTACATGAAATTTCAAAGTCTTGATATCTGAATGTCTTTCAGATATAGTTTAATTACAAAGACTCTAATGAAAGGATACAACCATGTCAAATAAATGTGATGTTTGCGGCAAAACCACTCATAAAGCAGCGAAACTGTCATTTTCTCATAAACAACATGTGTACAGACAATCTCCAAATCTACAGTCTGTTAAAGTTAACAACAACGGCACTGTGAAAAGAATAAAAGTCTGCACATCTTGTATAAGAGCAAACAAAGTTCAACGCGCAATGTAGTGAATTAAAAATTAAAACAAAAAAAAGACCCTCTTGAGGGTCTTTTTTTTATGCATTATTTAGTACATGTCACTTTCTGAATCTTCATCGTCGTCGCCCATGCCGGAGAGGTCGGCGACGTAAGTAGAGTCAAAATCATCAGGCAGTTTGATTTCTTCAGGCCAAATTGTATCCTCGTCAAAACGACAAGCGTCTAAATTTTCACAAGCTGAAAGGTCAGAATCAGTCAAATCAGCAGAATTCAAAATACATCCTGCCATATCCGCATCGGTAAAAGAACAAAAACTTAGAGTTGCATAGCTGAAATTCGTTCCGTTAAGCAGTGAGCCGGTAAATTCACTTTCAACAAGGTTGCTGCGGGTAAAATCCGCTGAGGTTAAGTCACAGTCGATAAATTTAACAGACTCCAAAGTACTTTCTACGAAAGCTGCACCGGTTAAATCAGCATTTATAAAATCAATCCCATTGATTGTCGCATTCGAAAAATCAAGCTCACTTAAATCAAGGTTTTCAGTCGTTTTTATAAAGTCATTAAACTCATCCTGATTATTTAAAATTAACTCGAATAATTGGTCTTTCGTGTATTCAGACATCGCAACTCCTTATTGATTAATAATTTTCATTTGTATCGCAAGCAAAATCGCCTGTGTTCTGTTCGTGACTTTCAGCTTTTTAAATATTTTATACATATGCGTTTTGACTGTTACTGGCCTGACGCACAAAATGTCAGCAATTTCTTGATTTGAAGAACCTTGAGCAGCAAGCTTGAGAACCTTAACTTCCATGGGTGTCAGGTTAGAGAGATTACCCTCGGTGGAGAATACAATCTGCCCGGGAGTATCTTCCTGCTGCCAGTTAACACGGCGTAACAGCGCTTCGATACGAGCCAGCAAGTTCGGTAAAATAAACGGCTTGGTAATATAATCATCCGCCCCAAACTTCAATCCCGAAATCTGTTTTTGCTCATCATTCACGGCTGTCGCCATTATGATTGGTACTGAGCGATAATGCTTAAGTTCACGGACGGCTTTCAGCGTTTCCCAGCCATCCATTTGAGGCATCATTATGTCCAGTAATATTAAATCAAATTTTTCTTCTTTTTTGTTAGCAAGTTTTTTCAAAGCCTGCACGCCGTTTAGGGCAACCGTGACATCATAACCGTACAATGGCAACGCATCTTCTAAAAAACTGGGATTATCATCAACTAACAGTATTCTTGCTAATGACGGCATAAAAATTCCTTCACTTCCTCTTATTCTTTTTTATATTATAAACCATTTCAATGTAGAGGTAAATTCGTCTGTTTATATGATATTATCTTTGAGAACCTTAATTACAGCTTGAGTTCGGTCTTCAACACTCAGTTTTTGCAATATACTGCAGACATGCGCCTTTGTGGTGTTTACACTAACATATAATTTTTTTGCTATTTCCTGATTAGTATGTCCTTCTGACATAAGCTTCAGAACCTGAGTTTCACGTCCAGTCAGATTGTAGTCTTTGGCAGAGCCGGACTTAGTTTCTTTTTCTGTATGCTCAGCAACCATATTCAGAACGACACTTGAGACTTTCGGGTCAAACCATGATGCGCCGTTAAGCGTCATTTCAACGATTTCAACCAATTGCTTTGGCTTAATCTCTTTTGAACAATAACTATGACTGCCTGCTTTCAGCGCGGAAACTACTTCTTCGTCGCCGCTATGTGAGGTTAGCACAATAAATTTAATTTTGGGATTAAGCTGCTTAATTACCCTGATTGCATCAATACCATTCATGCCGGGCAACCCTAAGTCCATTATAACAACGTCAACTTTTTCATTTTTGACAAACTCAAAGGCAATTTGCGCTTCAGCTGCCTCAAAAATATTCCCGATATACTCTACATTCTCAAAAGTTGTTTTTAGCCCATATCTTGTAAGTTCGTGATCCTCAACAATCAATAAGTTATATTTCACTTTTTACCTCATTCAACGCCGGCTCGTAATTAGGATTTATACTCAATGCTTTTTTAAAGTAATACATCGCAACTTCATCGCGGTTATCGAATTTTTCAATTAAACCCTGATAATAATAGGCTTTATAATTGCCTGAGTCAATATATTTGACAGGGAGCAGATAAGTGCGCGCCAACTCCAAATTTCTGTCCTTAATTGAGTTATAAGCCAAATCCAGCCACGCATCAACGTATAGAGGGTTATACGATGTAACTTTTTTCAGATACATTGTGGATTCTTTAGTATCAATCTTAGAGAAAACGTAATACGTATCCGGCATGTATGAGTTTAAGCTGAGCGCATCCTCACAAAGCTTTTTAGCCACATCCGGCTGGTTAAGAATTTTATAGCACATCGCACCATATAAAAGCGCAGGAATATAATTTTTATCTTTTTTCGTAGCCAACAAGAAATAATTGAGCGCCTCTTGAACATTACCTTCTTTGAATTTCAAATCGCCAAGTCCGAGCAGCGTCTGAGGGTCGTTTTTATTTAATTTATACGCTTTTTCATAACTTTCTTTAGCCTTGCCTAAATTGCCGTTATCAGTATAAATTTTACCCATCAAGGCATAAGCCTGATAGTATTTTTTCTTAGGCCCCAAGCTTTGGTTCAAACTTTTCAAGGCACGGGTATTATCGCCTTTAACGTAAAAATACTTGCCTAAATGATATTTCGCCAAATATTCATCAGTGCATGATTTAGCCAAAATATATTCTTTCAACGCGAGTAAATCTTTCCTGTCTATGACGATATTATTAGCTTCATCAGTCAGAGTATCAATGATTTTTGTTGCTTGTTTGTAGTCTTTCAACTCGCACAAAATTTGCGCTTTATTTTTTTGGTAATTTATATTATGGGGATTAATAGCAATCGCTTTGTTTACGGCACTCAAAGCCTGCTTGTACTCTTTGGTTTCATAATACGCAAGAGATAGCAAATAATTCGCATAATCCGAGTTTTTCGTCAGCTTTTCATTTTTGCTCAGGTCTTTAATTACTTCAAACGCCAAATTGTGAAAGTAAATATCGCTGTATAACCCTGCCAGGTATATCTCGTCATCATAGCTGAGAGTGTAAGACGGGAAATAATTGTTTTTAAGCAAATTAATTTGTTTTCCCCAAATTTCGTTATCTTCAACAAGATTTATAGCATTGGTCGCAAGCGTATAAAAGCCAATATTCGTGAATTTATATGCAACACTAATATACAAAAAGTCTTGCTTCTGAATTTTGTTCAAAGCAGTATAAAGCTCTTTGTACGCGACAACTGTATTACCTTGCATAAATTTGTTAATCGCATCTTCATATCTTTTATAGTCCGAGGATTTGGTCTCGTTATCCATATGTGTTTCAGAATATGGATTAATCGAGTTTACAATTTTCACAATATCCGATTGCAATGTATTATTTTCGACATTATTAATGAATTTATACTTTGCCGCCTCAACAGCAGGATTAGTATAATCGACATCATACTCTGTACAGAAACCGCACAGGGGAATCGATAGGAAAATCGTACTCAACATAATTTTTTTGAAATTAGATATTTGCATTTAGTCCGCCATTAACTAAGTATCGATTTATAAGTGTAGTACTTATTAAAGATGTCAATCAACTCAGCTTCGTCGTTATCAACTTCATCGTGCGCATTTTTGGATGCACAACCTTCTACTTTTATTATTATGTCATATAAATTGCTTAATGTATAGCCTTTCAACGTATTTTCATCCTTAGACAGCAGTTCTACTTCGAATTCCGCCAAAAATACTTTTACTATTTTATCAAGAGTAATATCCATAAAAATTCTGACTAACGCATCATCAAATTGGCTCCCAGCACCGCTCACAAGTACTTCAAGAGCATTTTTGATAGGCATTTTGTCACGATAATGTCTGTGAGACGTAACCGCGTCAAACACATCAGCAACCGCCAAAATCCGCCCGCCAATAGGTATCGCATCACCTTTACGATTTCGGAAATAGCCTTTTCCGTCAAAGCGCTCGTGGTGTGCTGACGCAATCTCAGCAACATCGGCCATATTTTTGGAAAGATAAATTTTACTGAGTATATCGTAAGTTATATTAACGTGAAGTTGAATATGGGCATACTCATCGTTCGTTAGTTTGCCATCTTTTTGCAAGACAGAGTCGCGAATACCGATTTTGCCGATATCATGCAGAATTGCAGCATGCTCAATCACCTCAATCTGCTTGGGGTCAAATCCCAACTCCGAGCACATCAAACGCGAGTACATTTTTACACGGCTTGAATGACCTGACGTACTCTTATCACGAGCATCTATAGACGCAACCAAAGTATCAATAAAGCTTGCAAAAAGCACCGTTTGTTGGTCAAACAACTCCTGCTGGTGTTTGAATAAACGAGCATTTTCGAGCGCGATACCTGCACTTGAGCCGATTGCGATAAGTAAATCCTCATCGTGCTCGGTAAAAGTATTATTAAGCTTGTTTAATACCTGAAAGACTCCCACGATCTCGTGTTTAATATTTCTGATAGGCATGCACAAAATCGTTTGTGTTCTATATCCGGTCTGTAAATCGATATCTTTATTAAAACGCGCATCAGTGTATGCATCGTTAATTATAACCGTTTCACCCGTCGTGACAACGTGACCTGCCAAGCCTCTGTCTGCCGGAAAGCGAAGTTCTTCGGTACCCAATCCCAACGCAACTTTTGACCATAACTCATTTTTTTCTTTATCATGCAAAAATACTGTACATCGGTCAGCCTCAAGAGCATTTTTAGTAATCTCGGCAATAGTTTTCAGCAGCACATCAATATCAGTTTGTGCCGAAACCGTACGCGCAATCTTCAAAAGTGCAATTAGAGGATCTTTGTCAGGTGTCGCCGGAATTGCTTCCTGAAGCTCAGGTACAGCTTTATTTTTGTTAATATCCTCACGATATTTTTTCAATCTCTTAATATTTTCTGTAACAACGGTACTTTCTTTTTTGTTAAGATTAGAAGATTGCAAAGCTAAATTCCAGTGAATATAAGCTTTTTCATATTGCTCATTCATCTCAAAAATTTTGGCCAACAAAATATAAATCTGTGAGTCAAAATCATTTTTACCCTCAGACAAATTTTTCGCCTTATCAAGATGATACAGCGACTCCGCATAATTCTCATCAAGAAAATTAATACTGCCGGACGCATAGTAATAATGGAATAACGCCAATTTAGAGCTGCTATTCTCAGCCAAAAATTTTGCATCGTTCAACATAATAATAATTTTGTAGTAGTTGTTCGGGTTAATTTTGTAATTAATCAGACTCATCCATGACAAACAAATAGAAATATTTTCCATATCATGAAAAGAAGTAAAAATTTTATTAGCTTCGGCGAACTCACTCAGCGCTTCTTTCAGCGCATTCTGATTATATAGCTTAAACGCTGAACAGGAATGTTTCGTCGCTTTTTGCCTCAAATCCTCATTATTAACTAATGTGTTTTTACTCATACCGTAACCTATTTGGAGCTGGAAAAAATCTTCGATTTTTCTTACGCTCTTATATCCGGCTCTCGTCGTTGTCACCGGCTATCTCGCAGCCGACAATGACTTAGCACTTCTTAGGTCGGATTAGAAGTGTCATTTTTGACAAAGCGAACAGGTGAGTTTTTGCAATCCTTGTGAGCCTGTCTCTGTAAGTGACTTTTTCTTCATCCTCATTTAATAAATATTATACACTATTTATATAATTTGGGGCAATTTAGAATTTATTTTTTATATGGGAATGTGCAAGGACAATATTACCTTTGGATTTTTGTCCTTGCACGGTCCATTTGGTCATCCAGGGGTTTGTTGGCATAATATTTACAATTCGAACGCCCGACCACTGTTTCTTAGGTAAAGCAGTATATATTGTTTCTCCGCCGCAGCATCATTCGAACGCCATGGAGCTTCAAACAGTTTTACTGTTCTTACTCTTGCAAATATCTGTTTCAACAAACCCAGGATTGACATCTATATAAAATTACGAAATCATATCTTCACACAACTGTTCAAATACTCAATCGTGTTGAGTTTATTTTTATATAAATAATTTAGAAAGTACAAATGTTCATAACTCATTGACGAAACGAGCAGATTAATTTCAAAGCCTTCACAACAAAACGGTTCGTAATCGTATATTACATAGCTGTTGTATTTACTTTTCCATTCTTTGCGCTCTATTTTGCAATTGTTTTCGGAGCTAAGCTCTTCAAACCATGGCAAAACATCTTTGTCAATATTCCTGAATTCCAGCTGTTTGAGCTGATTTATTCCTGTATTGTATCTATCAACTAACATTTTTTTACTCCACATGTCTCATTTGAAATAATTTGGTGTGTTTCGTTATTTTTAGTTTACCCGCATTTGATGTGAGATAAATTAACTGGATGTATAATTTATACTTAGATAATTGTTTAATGTTTTATTTTATTTACTCATTACATTCGGGTAGTGAATGAGTATAGAAAAATGTTTTAATGCTAAGATATTATAATCGTAGAACACAGGAAATACATAGAGACACATGGATATTTCACAACAGGCTATATTAGAGAAATTATCAGAATTAAAGAAAAATTCAGCATGCGCACTCAAATCAGAATTCGAGTCAGAGGGTGCAACTTATGAAGATACAGTATTATTGGCAGGGCTGGCAGAGAATGCCGGTCTCGATTTTGTTGTAAAAATTGGCGGCTGCGCTGCGGTGAATGATATTTATCAGCTGCAAAAAATTGGCGTTAAAAAAATTGTAGCACCGATGATTGAGTCGCCTTATGCGATGCAAAAATTCGTTAAGACTATACAGAGCATTTACGATGGTGAGTTACCTGAGCTACTTATAAATATAGAAACTGCTGTTGGCATGCAAAAACTTGATGCTATTTTAAACACAGATGAAATTAAATTTATAAAAGGCATTGTCTTTGGACGCAGTGATTTAATCGGCTCACTGAATATTACAAAAGAATTTATCAACGCAGAAATTCTACTCAAACTGCTTGATGAGGCTTGTGAAAAAGTTGCACAAAAAAGCTTGCAAATTACATTAGGCGGTGGGATTTGTCCTGAATCGACGTTTTTTTTAAGAAAGCTTGCGTCAAAACACCAAATTAAATTTGAAACACGAAAAGTTGTTTTTGATTTTGAAATTATCAACTCCGAACAATTATCAGCTACTATAATTAAGGCTTTAGAATTTGAACAACTCTGGATATGCCATAAAAAGAGCCTCTTCGGCTCAGTGCACAACCTTGATGAAAAACGTTTAAATGAACTATCAATGAAGTTGGAACATCTTCTTTTCTCATCTTAATACTCTTTTTGGGACTGTCATCGCGCAGCGACAAGTATGTAGGTTGGGGTTTCCACCCCAACAATAATATGTAAGGTATAGTATTCCTAATCACCAGATCTATTTGGTGCGTGGGACGCACCCTACGGACTGCGCGATGACCGCAGGATTCAAATCAAGTTATTTCAACGTTTTACGGCCTACCGGTTTAATTTTACAGGCCATATAAAAACATTTTGTTACTTTTACTTTTAATTCACATTCAAATCTGATAAACTTTTAGAATAAATCAGGAGGCAATATAAGTGACAATCGGGAGTGACTTTCAAGATTTTTATAATACAAACATCCGGAAATCATTTACGGTTCTTGAAGCTGAACGGCAGAAGATTTTCGCGTCTGCACATTTTTTGTCATTATTGAAACACGCATTCTACGGTTTCGCTGCACTTTTATTTATATTATATATGTTTGGTTTTGTGGCTCTTAAGTCATTCTTGTTTTATGGCTGTATGTTTTTGGTCTTTGGCATTCTTATGACGCTGAAAGTGCTTGATATGGCAAAAACATACTCTGAGTCAATGAAGTTACCAATTTTGCAAAGAATTTTATCATACTGGGGCACATTCACGATTGAGTCTTTGAGAATACCCTCAAGGTATGGCCAAATTGTCAAACTGCTTTCCGGCGCAAGCCCGCGTTCAAACGAAATTACATTTGACAACGAGAGAATAATCCGTGGTGAGTATGCAGGACACCAAGTAGAAGTCTTTGTTGCAACCCGGAAACACGTCTACACACCGCCAATTCGCGTTGAACGACGTTCTGAAGCCACAGAGCGTGTGCTCGCTGCTGATGAAAACCAAACACCGACACTACAAAAAGCTAAGATAGATAATTTAATTATCCTTGCAATTGACAATCAAAATCAACGAGATGAGCGTACTTTGGTTGTGCCAATTACGAATGATCCTGAAAAAATTCGGCTTTTTTCAAGTGAGTACCAACCTGTAAAAATCGGCGATACCTGGTGTGAACAAATCTTTCAGGCATATTCTACAAATCCCGAAAACTCACAAAAATTACTAACGACATCAGTCCTAAATAATCTCTATGCAGCAAGAGCACGCACATCTAAAAATATTGCGTTCTTTGTTGATGAGTACATAACTTACATATCGTTCGTTGATGATGACGACCTGCTAATGTCACTTTTGTCGCATGAAGCCGACAATTACGGCAAATTCTTTGAAGTTGCGCGCGAAGTGGATTTGTTAATCGGCCTGATGAATGTATTCTTTCAGGAGTTAAAATTATAGTTTTTGTACTAAAATATTGCTATGTTAAATTTTATTGATAAATCACAATCAGATAATTTTGCTAAACTGGGCAGTTATATAAAAAGAGGATATTCGTTTACGGCAAGCGGGATTAATTCTTTCTATAAAATGCTTTTGTTGTTGCAAATTTTGCAAAATAAAAAAGTTCTTTTTATTACATCAACAGAGCAAAATGCGCTTCGCTATAAAAATGATATAGAAAAAATCTCGAAAATCTCACCGGTTATTTTCCCTTATCAAGATATTTCTATGTATGATGAGGTAGCGCCTAATTTATATAAATATTTTGAGCAAATCAATATAATTGAAAATTTAAAAGATGAAAAACTAATTTTTGTACCTGTAAAATCACTATTAGAAAAATTTCCATCGCAAAAATTTATTAATGAAAATTCTTTTGATATAAAAGTTAATGATGATATAAATATTTCAAAGCTTCAGAAAAAGCTGTCGGACTTGGGTTACCGACGTGCAACGATGGTTACGGATATCGGTGAGTATAGTATCCGTGGTGACATTATTGATATTTTTACGTTTTATGAAACGCCGGTAAGGATTGAACTTTGGGGTGATACGGTTGTCGATATGCGTTTTTTTCACAATGAAACTCAGCGTAGTTTTCAAAAAATTAGTAGTATAAAAATTTACCCGTTATATAAATTTATCATTGACGAAAAAACTAAAAATACTTTCAAAACAACTTACAAAGATTATCCTGAAATTCTCGAAAAACTTGAAAACGAACATTATTTCGAGGGAATAAATTATTTTCAATCGGCCTTGAGTGAGGATTTGCACGAGCTGGTGGAGTTTTTACCTGACGATTATGTGGTTGTTTTTGATGAGTCATCGGAGATTTTTTCAAAGTATGAATTGCTGGATGAAGATTACAAAAAACTTTGTTCGGAAAATATAAAAAACGCCTTGACGATGCCATTAGCCAAGTTTAATCACATTGAGGCCAAAGATTTTGTGCAGCTTTTGGCTGATAAAGTTAAAATATTTTTCGATAATTTTATAGACAGCGAAAGCGATTTGATAATCGACTTTGAGAGTTCGCTGCCGGCTAATTTTTCCTCAAAAGTTGATGAAATCGCTATTTATATCACTGATAGTTTACAAAAAGGCTACAAAATAATTATTGCAACTGATTATAAAAAAAGACTTGAGGAAATCCTTGATGAGTTTGAGATTCCACACTCTGACAAAATGGAGAATATTCATGAAGTTTCTATAATCGACAATCTCTCATTAGGCGGAGCCGTAATTGAAGATTTGAAACTGATTTTGCTGACTGATAGAGAGTTGTTTAATAAGAAATCAAAGGATATTACAAAGCAAAAACGCCAGTATCACAAGGAAAAACAGGATTATATTGAGTCTATAAATGATATTCAGGAAAATGAGTATGTTGTGCATTCGGCGCATGGCATCGGGCTATACAAAGGTTTAAGTAAACAGGAAATCGACGGGCAGCTCAAAGACTATCTGACAATTGAGTATGCGTGTGGTGATAAATTGCACATGCCGGCAGAGCAGATAAATTTATTGTATCGCTATCGCGGCTCAGGCGTCTCGAAACCCAGCTTGTCAAGGATGGGCGGCAAGGATTGGACAAGCACAAAAAGTAAGGTTAAAAAAGCCGTTGAAGATATTGCAAGAGATTTACTTATTTTGTATGCCGGCAGAGAGCTAGCCGAAGGGCATGCTTTTGAGCCTGACTCGATTTGGCAGTATGAAATGGAAGAAGCGTTTGAGTATACCGAAACCCCTGACCAGATGCGTGCAATTACTGAAGTTAAGTCTGACATGGAAACGGAAAAGCCGATGGATAGACTTGTCTGCGGCGATGTTGGTTTTGGCAAAACTGAGGTGGCTATTCGCGCAATTTTCAAAGCCATTATGTCAGGAAAGCAGGTCGCAATTATCGTCCCGACAACTATTTTAGCGTTGCAGCATTATCAAACTTTAGTTGAGCGTTTCAAACCGTTCCCTATAAAAGTTGATTTATTATCACGTTTTAGAACGCCGCAACAGCAAAAACAAACTGTAAAAGACCTTAAACTCGGCGAATGTGATGTAGTTGTGGCGACCCACAGGCTTTTGCAGAGTGATATTGCGTTTAAAAAACTCGGGTTATTAGTGATTGATGAGGAACATAAGTTTGGCGTTAAAGACAAAGAAAAACTCAAAATGCTTAAGAAAAACATTGATATTATAAGCATGTCGGCGACTCCGATACCTCGGACGCTTTATATGTCGCTCTCAGGTATTAAAGACATGAGTATTATCAACACACCGCCGATGAATCGTTTACCGATTAAGACATTTGTCGGTCACTATAGCGACATACAGGTTAAAAATGCGATTAATTACGAAATACAGCGTGAAGGACAAGTATATTTTTTATATAATCGCGTTGAGAGTATTTATGAGTTTTCAGCCGGCATAAGACAACTCGTGCCTAACGCTAGAATTGCCGTAGCTCACGGGCAAATGGACAAGTCGCAGCTTGAAAAAACTATCATGGATTTTGCGAATTACGAGTATGACATACTGATTTGTACAACAATTATTGAGTCCGGCCTTGATATTCCGAATGCTAATACAATTATTATTCATAATGCTGATAAATTTGGACTGGCGCAGCTTTATCAACTCAGAGGACGTGTAGGACGCAGCGAACGTCAGGCATATTGTTATTGTTTTTACTCGGCGCAGAAGGAATTAACAACAGACGCACGCGAGAGACTCAAAGCAATAAAAGATTTTACGACTTTAGGCAGTGGTTATCAAATTGCGCTGAGAGATATAGAAATCAGGGGGGTAGGAAATATTTTAGGTACAAAGCAACATGGACACATGGTTAACGTAGGATTTGATACATATTGTCAGTTGCTTGAGGAGACTGTGCAGGAGCTTAAAGGCGAAAAGCCCGTAACAATTCAACCTGCAATTATTGATATTAATATAACGGCTTTTATCCCTGATGACTGGGTTGGCTCAAAAGAGCAAAAAATGATTGAGTACAAGCGTTTAGCTGATGTTAAGTCGGTTGATGAGCTTGAACTTATAACATTGGAATGGAAAGACAGGTTCTCCAAGATGCCTGAGCCGGTTGAGAACTTAATTAAGCTTGTGAGACTGAGATTGCTTGCTACTGACGCGCGAATTACCCTCGTGCGCGAAGCTATGGATACTTTGCGTATTTATACACCTTATAATCAACGCGAATGGAGCATAATCCGAGCAAAATTGCCGGCAAATATTACGAAACATATTAAGTTTACAATTGCCCCAAAAAGCTGCACTGATGGCGTTTCGGTCTTGCTTGTAGATTTAAGTTATATTAATTTTGAAGAATTATTTAACATATTGACGGATTTATTTTATTATATAAATAAGAATACAAATGATTTTATAAACCAATTTTATGAGGAGAATTAAAATGAAACATCTAAAGCTATTACTGGTATTACTTATGATAGGCGTCCTGTTCTCAGGCTGCGCGTCTAAGAATGCCTTAGTTACTGTAAATGGCCATGCCATTACACAGGCAGATTTTGATAGAGAATTTGCAAAAGTTGAAAATAATCCCGAGCTTAAACAACAGGGCGTCAACCTAAAAGACCCGCAAAATAAATCGCTATATTTGCTTGTTAAAGGCCGCGTGATGGATGAACTGGTTGTTAAGACAATACTCGATGACGAAATGAAAAAGCTTAATATTACTGTTTCTGACGAAGAGTTCAAAAAAGGCTACGATGAAATTATCAACGCTATCGGCTCGGAAGCTAAATTTAAAGAAGCTTTAAAAACAGCCGGCGTTAGCGAAGCTCAGTTCAAAATTGATTTGAAAGACGAATTAATGAAAAGAAAATTCATTGAGCAGGTCGCTAAAATCAATGTTTCTGACAACGAAGCCGAAAAATTCTATAATGCCAACAGAAAAGATTTCAACATGCCTGATCGTGTGAGAGCGTCTCATATTTTAATCAGCGCTAATCCTGACGAAATGAAAGTTATCATCGCATCTGATGAATCATCTAAAAAACTTTCAGCTGAAGATATAGACAAAATCGTGAAAGAGCGCATGGCTGAAAAACTTAAAGAAGCACAAGCTATTTTAGCTGAAGTTAAGAAAAACCCTGCTTCTTTCGAGAAAATGGCAAGAGAAAAATCTGATGACAAAGCGTCAGCTATACAAGGCGGCGACTTAGGCGAGTTTGCTGCCGGTCAAATGGTTGAGCCGTTCTCAAAAGCCGCATTTGCGCTTAAGCCAAATACGGTATCCGATATCGTTGTCACGCCATACGGTTATCACATAATTATGGTTAAAGACAGAATCAAAGCCGGTATCGTGCCTTTTGCCAAAGTAAAAGAAGAACTCAAAGCGAAAATTGCGATGCAAGAAACAACAAAAAAACTTGCGCAGTTCTTTGAAAACGCCAAAAGAGCGGCAAAAATAGAATATAACGATAAAGCGTATGACCCTGCTGTTATTCAGGAAGAAATCAGAAAAACAGCAAAGCAGGAAGCTGATAAACAGGAAGCATTGCCAACTAAATTGAAATAATTTATTAATATTTATGTTATTGTAAGGTGGGCATTCGTGTCCACCTCACATATTAGAAGGAGCAGAAATTGAATAAACTTGTAGCACAAAAAGATTTGAGCGAGTTATTGAGTGATTTACGCACGGAAGAAAAAGTAATAGTAACAACAAACGGATGTTTTGACATACTGCATGTCGGGCATGTAAGATATTTGGAAAAAGCTAAGGAATTGGGCGATGTTTTAATTATCGCTTTAAATTCAGATGTTTCGGTAAAAAAAATTAAAGGGCCAAATCGCCCTATCAACAACGAAGTAGACAGGGCAGAAGTTCTATCAGCGCTTTGCTTCGTTGATTACGTCGTATTGTTTGACGAAGAGTCGCCTCAGGATTTATTGGCTTATATCAAACCTGATATCCACACAAAAGGCTCTGATTATTCAATCGAAACATTACCAGAACTAAAGGTAATTGTTGAAAATGGCGGGCGTGTTGAGTTTATAGATTTAGTTGAAGGCAAATCAACTACATCTATTTTAGAGAAGCTCTGCCAGTAATTTTTTGTATATCGCAATTCTCAATAGCTTTGCACGTCACCCTGAAACTTTTATCGTTGTAGTTATTTTAAAGCGTGAATGTTCAGGGTCTGTCGGATTGTTAATCATATCCTACGTTTATCCGACAGATGCTGAACACACATGATTAATAATAAAACGCACTTTTTGGCGCTTCAGCATGACGCAAAGTAGTATTGTATTTGTGTTACGCACATATGTTAAAGCTCCTTTCGTACTGAAAGGAGCTTTTTGAGAGAGAGAAAATGAACTTACACAAGACCACTGCACAACACAGAAAAATTTGTTTTTTTCGATTTGTGCTGTGGTCGACTTATCGGATGTGAGTAGAGGCAAATCCACGTGTGGAACGAGGTTTGCTTCTACGACACTGGACGTCATAGACCCTGTTTAAGGTGCTTTTTCATAGAAAAAGTGACTTGAGCAGAGGTCTCTATACTGATAGACCTTTGAAAGTCTCTAGAATTGTTGTGAAAATTGTTTTCTTGATTTCGTTGTTTTCGATTTCTTTGTTGAACTGAGTCATTTCATTTGAACGGCCGGGATCAACAGCTTCAAGGCTCGCGATATCAGCCGCACTTGTTGCATCCAGTGAATTGACATCAACTTGGACATTTTCAGATTTTTTAGTTTCAGGATTACTTTGTTTTTCTTTGTAATCCTTTTTTGCAGTCTCAAGAGTATTTGTTTTCTTATTTTGTAAAGCTTCAATTTGCTCTTCAAGTTCACGCAACTGTTGTTTTATGCCGTCAGCAGCTTTATCCGCTTGCAGCCCTTTTAGTGTTTCTTCTTTGACTTTTTGTGGGTCTAATTTGTCAGAATCAATTTTAGAGTCGCTATTTTGAAGTTGTGTATTGCTTGCTAAATCTGATAAATTCGACATTTCATTGTCTCCTAATAAATTTTGAGTTGCTGATGTAAGTCCCTGCATAGCGTTCATTCCCATTGAAAGCAATCCTGAAGATAATCCTAAAAATGGCGCAGCGCCTCCAAGGCTGCTGTTAATCTGCGGCTCAGGTGAAGCGACGGCCGGTTTCGCACCTCCGTCTACTTTGCCGCCAAGTCCCCCAATGTCTATCGAGTCCTCTTTGATATTATTCAGCATACCGCCAAACAATTCTTCCAGGTTCAAACTATCAACATCGCCGCCGTTTTTCTTGAGTTTTAAGACATCTCCTGATATTGTGCCTACTGCCTCAGCTAAACTACCCATTACGTTAGCTTTTGCTTTTGCAGCAGTCTCCAACGCTTTTAAAATATCGTTGATTTTTGCATATTGTTGACTCATTTCATCAGGAGAGCCCATTTTTATACTGCTTTTTAATCCGTTAACAGAAGCATCAAAATTTGATTTTAATGCTTTGGCTTTGCTGCCAAATAAGCCGGTAACAGGGCTCATAAGGGTAGCTTCTTCAGACATTGGTGGCGGAAAACTGCGACTAACATCTATTAGCGCTTTTTTCACATTGTCTTTCGATACTTCGCACATATCATGCATTCGCAAAAACTCTTCTTTTTGTGCGAGTTTTTCTGTTTGCTTTAATAAACCCTCTAAGTTATCTATATCAAGACCACCGGCTAAGCCGTTTAATATTGATGCAGGGTTTGAAGCGAGACCATTCATATTACCATTTCTCGGTAATATTTGTGACATGACACCCATTGCAGGTGATAAATCAATTTTTCCTATTCCCATTTTTCCTATTTCCTCGTATTACTTCATGCAAAAATGCATAACTTCCTATCGTGTATATTAATAAAAAAAAACTACGAGAAAAAATTGCCTATTTTTTATATAATGTTAAGAAATATTAACTTAAATATTTATCGGGTTGCCCCTCTCCCCGATGCGGGAGCCGCGCCAACCGGGTTGGAGGGTTGGGGTGAGGGGTACGTCCAACATAAAAGAATTGTCCATTTGTCGCTTTTGTCACACTAGAATGTCGGTGCATATATGAGTGAAGTACTAACCGCTATCTTAGATTTTTACCCCTCAAAAACCTTCAACAAATACCCCCCTTTCGCCCTACGGGCACTTTTCCCCGCAAGGGGGCAAGAAAAAGCCTCAAAAATTCTGAGCGCGTCGGGGCAAAGGCTAAAAAATAGTATCAAATAAATTCAGGGTGACGAGACTTTAATCCAAAATCCCGGTATCCAGAATCTTTTGTACTTCTGCTTTGATTTGATTGTGGATGCTTTCGAGGGTATCGTTCCCGTTTATGGTAATGAAATTATTTTCTTTTCTTAATTCATCGAATGCTTCGATACATTTTTCCTGATATATTAAAAAGCTCTTATAAGGGTCATTATCCAAATGCATATCCAGACCTGATTCGTAGTAATCAAGCCCGTCATCTTCAAGAGTGACACGTTTTGCCAGTTCTTCAAGAGGCACATCTAAATAGAATATTAAATCAGGCTTTGGCGCAAAGTCATAAACTTTTTTAATCCAATTCAAGTCGTGGCGTCTGACAGCATCACGAACTATTGAGTTATAAATGTATTTGTCCATCAAAACTATAAAACCTGAATCAACAGCAGGTAGCACTCTGGTCTCAAGTCTGTCTGCAAAATCAAGTGCATATAGCAGGCTGAATGTCGTTGAGGTAAGGACGTTATTAGCTTTGGCTTCGTCGATTAGATTAGAGATTATTTTCGATGTTTTTACTTTGCTGATTTCGGCAGCATAACAATTATCCTCAAGCCAGCGTTTGAGCATATTAATCTGAGTACTTTTGCCCGAGCCGTCCGTACCTTCTACTACTATTAATAATCCTTTTTTGTTGTCATTTTTGTACATTTTAGATTATTATCCCTTTTTCGTTGAGTTTTTCGACTACAGTGTTTCTGAATTTTAATTGTTTTGTATGTAATGATTCGGTTGCATCAATTTCTATAAAGCCAAATTCTTGTTTTTGTTTTTCATATTCGTCTTTAATTTTCGATTGAAATTTAATGAAAGATTCATGAGGGTCTTTGCAAATTTTTATGTCTAAACCTGCTTCATAAAATTTTGGCGCTCGATTAGAACATATTCTTTGTAGAGCTGTTTCTACGGGAACATTAAAATAAAAACATAAGTCGGGTTTTATTGCAAAATTATACATATTTCGCACCCACTGAGCGTCAACGCCTCGAGCAGTGTCGCGCGCAAATGCTGTGTAAATATAACGATCAGACAATACAATTGCGCCGTCTTTAAGGTTTGGAATTATTGTATTTTCAAGGCGGTCAGCAAAATCTACAGCGTGAGCTATGCTGAATGTTTTGGGGGTAAAAATATTTTTGTTTTTTGCCATTTTTGTTGTCGAGGAAATCAAAGTAGATGAATTCCACTGTGTATAAATTACGTTTTTACCCAAAGAAAGCAGCCAATCACGTAATATACGGATTTGTGTAGATTTGCCTGAACCGTCAATGCCCTCAACACAAATTAGAACTCCGTTATATTCGTGATTTTTTTCGTAATTGTACATTTTTCCTCTTTGTAAATTTTACGTTGGTGGACAATAGCCCGCCCTATTTTTACTTTGTCATTGCGAGTACCTGTAAGGTACGTAGCAATTCAGTGCTATGTTTTTGTTGGGGTGGAAACCCCAACCTACTTATCGGGGTATTAACTTATTATAATAGCGTAAAAATCATTACTTAGCAAAATTTGCCCTTAATTTTGTCATTGATGTTACTACAGTCTTGTTGTTTTTATTTTTGATATAATTAAAGCATGAATTATATCTGGTTTTTATTAATTGTAATATCAATAGTAATAGCGGCATTTACCGGAAGATTATCTTTCGTCGTTGACGCAATAGTGAATGGCGCTGAGCAGGCTGTGAAAATTGCGATTTATTTAATCGGAATAATGGCATTTTGGCTCGGGATGATGAAAATTGCCGAAAAATCAGGGCTTGTTGATTTTATAGCAAAATTACTCAAGCCGATTGCGAAGAAACTTTTCCCGGAGATAGCTGATGATGAAGGCGCTATTGGTGCGATTGCAATGAATATTTCAGCCAATGCACTCGGGTTGTCTAATGCGGCGACTCCCATGGGTATTAATGCGATGGAGAAAATGCAAAAACATAATATTGATAAATCCAGCGCATCAAACAGCATGTGTACTTTTTTGGCTATGAACACCGCGGGATTCCAGCTTGTGCCTGCCACAGTAATTGCGGTTTTAGCTGCGAATAATGTACCTAATCCTACACAAATTATTGCGCCAACTCTGCTTGTGACCACTCTTGCATTTTGTTTTGCGATTATTATGGTTAAAGCTTTAGAAAAAGTTTTCCCTCCTCAGGTAGAGACAAGTGAGGTGGCTGAAGATGTTTAAAACGATTATGGATGTAATGTCTTTGTGGCTGCTGCCGATGATTATTTTGATTATTTTGCTTTGGGCTATTATTAAAAAAGTCCCTGTTTATGAAGCGTTTGTTGAGGGAGCTAAAGACGGAGTAAAAGTCGGGTTCAACATTATACCGCCTCTTGTGGCTATTATTGTTGCCGTATCAATGTTTCGGGCAAGTGGCGCAATTGATATTTTAAGTCAGGCTTTTGGACATGTGCTGGCGTTTTTGCATGTTCCTGTGGAAGTTTTGCCAATTATGATTACCCGTTCACTGTCGGGCAGCGCGACTTTAGGCCTGTTATCAGATGTTATTAATTCAGCCGGCGTGGATTCTTATGCAACAAAGCTTGCTGCTGTTATGATTGGCAGCTCTGAGACTACTTTTTATGTGTTAGCTGTATATTTTGGTGCGGTTGGCATTAGGAAATTCAGACAGGCTCTTTTAGCCGGTATTTTTGCTGATGTGTGCGGGATTGTACTTGCCGTTATAATCTGTCGATTCATATTCATTTAAATCATCTAAAAACAGGATACCCAATTGCTTAAAACATCGCATAATGTCTTTATAAAGATTAGAGGTCGGTTTTTTATGTTTGGCAAAATTATTGAGTGTGAACAGTTTTCACCACAAAATAATGGTACAATATCGGAGTCTATAACGCAATGTTGGACATTGCAGGCTGTTGAGTGCTGGGAACTCGATCAAAAATGCTCAGCATGCTCTGTTGGGATGGCTAATTATTCGTTCGAGTGCCAAATGCCAAAGGTTGTAAAAGTGCTTTTAAGCACTCTTGGCCCGCCTTATGATATAGAAATTAAGGAAACAGCATAATTTACGTCTAACAGGACGATGTTTTAAGTTTTAGTTTAATGTTTAATTAAACTATGAGTAGTAAGTTGAAATATTTATGCATACTCGGCGGCGGCGCAGTCAGAGGTTTTTCGTATATAGGCGCGCACAAAGCATTGTTAGAATGCGGTGTTGAGGCGATTGCTTTTGCAGGTTCTTCGGTTGGCGCCATTTTTAGTGCATTTTGGGCGGTTGGTATTCCGGCTGACGAAATCGAAGATTTCTTTTTAGAAGTCAATTTCGAGTTATTTAAAGATATCAATATTTTATTTGGCCCTGATTTTGCAATTAGTAAGGGCGGTGTATTTTTAGATTGGTTGAGAGAGCATATTGAACGTTATTACTACAAAGACAATTACGTTAAGGGCAAAAATCTTCCTGTTTGCTTTAAAGATTTGGAAAAAGAACTGATAATTATAGCAAGTGATTTAACCAATTGTGAGCCTTTTGTGTTTTCAAAGTCGACAACGCCTGATTTTGAGATTGCTCAGGCTGTACGTATTTCAGCGAGCTTGCCGGGATTGTTGAAGCCTGTACATTATGAAGAAAAACTTCTTTCTGATGGTGATTTGATGAAATGCATGCCGCTTTGGCGCATTTGTGAAAATTTGTACGCAGAAGATACAAGGGTCTTGGAATTTAGGCTTGAAGGAATAAAGCGTAAGAACACCGTCAAGTCCATGGCTGACTATTTTAATACTATTTACAGCTGTATGACCAATTATTCGACTGAATTTATTATGGACATGTACAACGCAAAAGACAAATTCGACTATATTAAAATTGACACAAAAGATTTGCTGCTGGTGAATTTTAATATTACAAAAGACCAAAAACGTGAGCTTATACAAATAGGCTACGACGCAACAGTCGACTTTTTTGAAAATATTTTACCGCAGAAAAAACTAACCGTTTTAGCAGAATATACAAAAATATATGATTATTTGGAGCTCGTTAGAACACATCTTTTAGACAAGAAGATACTTCGAGCCAAAATGACTTTTTACGAAATGTTTATTACATTGTGTAACGCGAAAAGGGTAATGGATTCAGCATTTTATGATGAGATAATGGAATTTAAAACATTGTTTATTGACAATCTCGATAAGAATTTTTGGCAGCACGAGGTTTTGAAGAACAGAAACCTGATTATGACGCATTTATTGCTTTTGATACATAAATTTGAGGTCAAATGCAGGGAACTCGCAGAATACAGCTCTGCATGCCAGCTTAGAACTTAAGTAAATAGAGCCTTTTCCACAATCGTGCAAATAATGTGCACAAATGTAATATGTAATTCTTGAACCTTTGGCGTGCTATCAGACGGTACTTTTATCATCAAGTCGCACAGCTCGTCCATTTCAGAAATATTGCTGCCTGAAAATCCGATTGTTTTAATACCTTTAATTTGTGCTATTTTCAGAGCTTCAATAATGTTTTTTGATTTGCCTGAAGTCGAAAACGCAATCAATACATCGCCACTAACGCCGTTAGCCTCGACTTGCTTAGAAAAAACTTTTTCAAACCCGTAATCATTGCCGATCGCAGTGATCACAGATGTATCAGTCGTCAGGGCAACTGCAGGCAGCGGTTTGCGCTCCATAAACATTTTTGAAATAAGCTCGCCTGCCATATGCTGAGCATCAGCAGCAGAGCCGCCATTCCCCATAAGTAAGACTTTGCGTCCTGATTTATAAGCCTCGACAATCATTTGAGCGGCATTTTCAACCGCATTCACTGTCGAAGTGTCCAAAATAACTTTGTTTATTAACTCAACAGAGTTTTTTAGATACTCAATTACAAACATGCCTGAACCGAGCTTTCATCCTGTGTTCTAAATTGCATTTCATAAAGATTTTTATAACAGCCGCTTGGAATAGCCATCAATTCCTCATGTGTACCCAGCTCAACTAAATGACCTTCATTCAAAACGGCTATTCTGTCAGCATTTTTGATTGTAGAGAGTCTGTGCGCAATAACAAAAACTGTTTTGTTATGCATCAAGTTATCTAACGCAGCTTGAACAATAGCTTCTGATTCGTTATCCAGTGCAGACGTAGCTTCATCAAGTACAATTATCGGCGCCTTTTTAATCATTGCACGCGCAATAGCCACACGCTGTCTCTGCCCGCCCGAGAGCGTCAAACCTCTTTCGCCCAACAACGTATCAAGCCCGTCAGGCATATTCTCAAGCATTTCGTCAATATGGGCGTAATGTACGACTTCGCCAATCTCTGCGTCAGTCGCATCGGGATTCCCCATCATTATATTATCTCTTATTGTGCCTGTGAATAAGAAATTATCCTGAAACACGGTAGCGATATTCATTCTAAGCGAACTTAAGCTGATTTTTCTGATATCAATATCATCAAATAATATTGCACCTGATGTCACATCATAAAAGCGCGGCAGAAGGTTCACCAAAGTGGTTTTGCCGCCGCCGGAATTACCAACAATAGCAATGGTTTCACCTTTTTTAACAGTAAGATTTATACTTGCTAAAACAGGATGTCCTTCATTGTACTCAAATGAAACATTGTTAAATTTGACTGACGAATCGAGTCCATTAAGCTCAACAGCGTTCTCGCAATCCGTAAACTCAGGCTCCAAATCGAATAACTCAAACATACGTCCCATTGCAACAAAGATAGTTTGGATTTTTGTCATCGTGTGCCCAAGAGTTTTGACAGGCTTATACAACAACAAAAGTGAAGTCACAAATGAGGCAAACGAACCTGTTGTCATATTACCTGACAGTATTAAGTACGTACCATAACCCATAACGATTGCGATACCGACCGATGCAATCAAGTACATCAGAGGCGACATCCACGCTGCGCGCTTAGTCAACGACATAGCAAGCGAAAATGCCTTATCAATTTGTTCTGAAAAATCCTTGCTTTGTTTGCCCTGCAGCCCATATGAGGTAATAACTTTATTGCCCGAGTACGTTTCATTGAATATCGTTGTAATTTTACCACCAATGATAATACCTTTGTTAGAAACGTCTTTAACTCTTTTTCGTAATATTAAAACAGGGATAAAAGCGACACAAAGGACTATGACGCCGATAATCGCCAAACTCCACGAGCTGTACAACATAACACATATAAGCGATAGTGCGCCTATGCTATTAGTTGCCAGCGATTTTATTTGCTCGACAATACCGTTCGATGCCGTGTCAACATCACCCAAATAACGCGTCAAAACTTCACCCGAAGAATTTATATCATAAAATTTTGTATTCATCATGATAAGTTTTTTAAACAAAGCTTTTTTAATGGAGTTAGTAATTTTCATACTTGTCCAGCTTGTCATGTACTCGTTTAAATATTTAAGAACACCTTGTAAGCCCGCAAATCCGACAATACCAAGCGGAATAATATATGCCCAAATCATATTTTTTTGTTCAACGACTAAATCCATATATGGTTTTAGCGCCAGAGCAACAATACCATCAAGCATACCAACAGGTATAGCAACCAAAAAACCGAATATGACACGCCCCAAGAACGGCTTAATGTATGGAAATATCCTGGATAAAAGCCATCCGTAATCAAAAGACCTTGCCGCTTCAGTTGTTCTTAATTTCATGTCAAATTCCTCCCATTAACCATATAATAATACAAATATAAATAGAAAAAAATATTTTTTACATGTATTTTCAATGAAATACATTATATATAAAGTTTCTTGATACTGCACCGAATTTCTGCTAGTATCTTAGTATGTTGGAAATCAGCAAATTACGGAAAAATCTAAATAATACCCGCGTTTTATACGATATCAATTTGAAGGTAGAAAAGGGAGACATAGTCGCAATAATTGGTCCTTCAGGATGCGGTAAA
>JAVBNU010000004.1:0-29932 GCA_031551265.1 Candidatus Gastranaerophilaceae bacterium | reverse complement strand
CAAAGTCATAAATATTACCAAGCAAAAATCTCACTGTGTTTCTTGTTTTTTTGAAAATCTCGACAAGTTGTTTTACGATAGTGTCGCCAATTCTGACGTCATTGCGGTAATCAACTGATGCTGCCCAAAGTCTCAGCACATCAGCACCATAAACTTTAATAATATCTTGAGGTACAACGGTATTTCCTAAAGATTTACTCATTTTTTTACCTTCAGAGTCCATTACAAATCCGTGTGTCAAAACGGTTTTGTACGGGGCTTTATCTGTAGTTGCAACAGCTGTTAATAACGATGTTTGGAACCAGCCGCGGTGTTGATCAGAGCCTTCCAAGTACATTTCTACTGGCAAATGTCCCAGTTCATTCGAGCGTTTTTCGACAACAGCCGTGTGCGAAATACCTGAGTCAAACCAAACATCCATTGTATCAGTTTCTCTGTGAATATGCGCACTGCCGCATTTAGGGCATTTGTACCCCGCAGGCAATAATTCTTTATCTGTGTATTTATCCCACGCATCGGAGCTTTCTTTTTCAAACACCTCAGCAACATGGTTTATAGTTTCGTCATTTACAATTATTTCTTCGCAATCGTCGCAATAGAACACGGGAATTGGCACACCCCAGGTTCTTTGACGAGAAATACACCAATCAGAACGCATCTTAATCATATTGCCCATGCGTGTCTCGCCAGATGCAGGCACCCATTCGACTTTTGCCACTTCGTCCAAAACATTTTGTCTGAATTTATCCATTTTCACAAACCACTGTGCTGTTGCACGGAAAATAATCGAATGCTTACAACGCCAGCAATGAGGATAGCTATGTGAAATATTACCTTTCGCAAGTAAAGATTTATTTTCTTCCAAACGCTCAACGACGACCTGATTACCTTTGCGGTAGTGCATTCCTTCCATGTCTTCCACAGCATTTGTCCACAAACCTTTTGCGTTGATTGGCGAGAAAATCTCCATACCATAGCGCATACAGACTTCCCAGTCCTCAAGACCATGACCCGGCGCCGTGTGAACGCATCCTGTACCTGCCTCTAACGTTACGTGTTCACCCAAGAGTATCGGACTTTTTATTTCTGAATAAAGAGGATGCGTAGTTTTGTACATCTCAAGTTCAGAACCTGTAATTGAGCCAAGCACCTCTATTTCTGATTCATCCCACTCAACGCCTTCTAAAAATGGTGCGAGCAATTCTTCAGCCACCAAATAGATATCGCCATCTTTCAGTGCAAATGAATATTTGAACTTAGGATTAATAGAAATCGCACGATTAGACGGAATTGTCCAAGGGGTTGTTGTCCAGATTACTGCATATAAATCCTTGTCGACAGAAATATTGGCTTTTTTATAAATTTCTTTTGCATCAGCATCATCAAATTTAAAACGAACATAAATGCTTGTCGATGTATGATCAGCATACTCGACTTCTGCCTCAGCAAGCGCAGTTTCACAATCTGTACACCAATAAACAGATTTCAAACCTTTTTCAATCAACCCTTTTTTATACATTTGCCCGAAAATACGAATCTGATCAGCTTCATAAGCAGGATCAATGGTCAAATATGGATTTTCCCAGTCACCTAAAATACCTAGACGCCTAAAGTTTTCTTCCTGACCTTTCAGGTTTTTCATTGCAAATTCACGGCATTTTTGACGTAATTCATATTTTGTCATTGATTCACGACCGCCTTTAACGTCTTTTAGCACGGCATTTTCAATTGGCAGTCCATGCCCGTCATAGCCGGGTACATAAGGCGCATAGAAGCCTTTTTGTGATTTATAACGAATTACAATATCTTTAAGTATTTTATTTAAGGCTGTTCCTATATGAATTTTGTCAGAACTCAGGTACGGAGGACCGTCATGCAGAATAAATTTATTTGCTTTCGAATTTTTTGCAACAATTTTTTCATAAATATTATTTTCTTCCCAGAATTTTTGTGTTTCAACTTCCTTAACAGCAGCATTCGCACGCATTTCCAAAGTTGTACTAACTAAATTAAGAGTATCTTTATACTCGACAGTTTGTTTTTCAGACATAGTTTCCCTTTACCTTCGTTCATATTAAGTCTTTTCTATATTTTATTACAAACAAATACTTTGAGATTGTTAAGAAATATTAACACGCTACATATCGAGGTATGACGCAATTTTAGCCAAGTTTAAAAAAAATTAAAAAACAAAAAAGCAATTTTTTTTTAGTAAATGTTTTTATAAATGTACGGGAAGATATTAAAGACATTTTTTATTTAGGAATAGCGAGGAAAGACAATAATGGGAAACACAGCATTTGGCGGCCTGACAATGGGTGCTGCCGGTAGAGGAAGATACGGACATAGTAGAAATAACAACAATCACCACGGACACCATGACAGATACAATTTTAACTACAACATGGCAAACTTTATGAACAACATGGCGTACGGAATGAATGCATTAAACGGTGGTTACAACAATTACGGACGCTATAACGGTTATTATGGTGGCGGATGCAACAACAACAGTCTCGGCTTTTGGCAAAATTCAATATATGGCCCTGATAATTACTCCTACGGGAATTATGGTAACTACGGCAGAAACAACGGCTACAATGCACTTGGTGCACTAGGGCTCGGCATAATGGGCGGACTGGCAATGGGATTGAACAACAATCATCATGGTCATCACGGCAGATATGGCGGTCACGGACGTCATGGCAGCTATGGCGGCTATGGTGGTTATAATAACTTCGGCTTAGGCGGCTGGGATTATAGAGGCCTGGGCGGCTACGGCGGCTATGGGTGCGGAGGACTCGGCTATGGAAGCATGTGTGATTATTTCACAGGCGGGCACAACTGGTGGAATAACTATACTCAAACAAGATCAAGCGACTACGGCAGCAGATTAGCAGATATGGTGCTTGCTCGTGAACTATATGAATATAACAACTTTACGCGACCATATGAGGACGCGAGACTTTATAACGCACTTAGAAGCGATGCTAATAGCAAAACTTGCTCAATTACTGAGCCACGACCTGTAAATAATGACTCAAACAGAAGTACCCCTGTTAATAACAATTCAAACATTGTCGAAATGAACGGAGAACATTACTTAATCACCGACGAAGATTACGATGACGACAGAGACAATAAAACAAATAACAACGACAACAACCAAAGAAGATGTTTCAGACCTTTTCAGAATTTAAGAAACAGACTCCGCTGCAGAGGATAGAAACACACAAGGAATTAGGAAAAAGAATTAAAATCAAATATTACTAAAGCGGATTTCAAATCCCAAAAATTAAACTGCACAGCCTTGTTTTTGGTGCGAGTGAAGCACCATACATTGCAGTCAGGTATAAACAGATTCTCGCTATAAACCACCCTCTGAACCAATCAAGAGGGCTTTTTTTGCGTTAATAAAAATTGAGAAGCCGAAGTAATATGCGTGGTACGTAATGACCTACTTCTCAGTGTCATCCAGTGCTTGACAAAGGGAACAGCAGAACCGAAGGTGATGCTTGTGACCCTGTCTCCGTAGCGGAGCGAAGTGTGACACGGGATCTGTCCAATGAAGCGTAGGCACCAAGCCGATAAGATCCCGGATATTTTTCAAAGAAAAATTCCGGGATGACAACTTGTTGATAGGTTTTTTGTCACTTTGTTATATTTTAATACACAAACGCGTCCTCGCGCAATTTGATATCATAGCGCGTGCCTGTCGGAATACTGATAGAGTTGCCTTTATAGAAAACAGATACGACAGGTGAGATTGCGACACTGCCGGTGTATACTACAACACCACTTAGAAGTGTTACGGGTGTTAACACCGCTTCCGGCAAGCCGTGAGACAGCCGGCATGTAGTTTTCCATGCTTTTGCCATAAAACGCCCGGCAGGCTTGATTGGCTTGGACATGTTTTTTATGTATTTGCGTTCGCCTTTGATATTGTTCAAAAAAATCTTTTTATCGTCTGCCAGTGTAATTTTTGCATCAATAGGGAAAGACTGATTATTATAGACAATTTCGTTTACTTTTATGACTATCAATCCGCCGTTTCCTGTCAGTTGCGGTTTATGTGAATCCATTACCACACCGCGAAACTTTGTTTTTGCCGGCACGCTAAAGCTAACAAATTGAACTGGATAAACTGATTCAAAAGTTACTTTTGCGCCTTTAGGTGTGCTGCTTGAAACTGCTGACAAGCTTTTCACTACGAACTTTTTACCTGCTGCAATTTTGCGCATATTTGCATTGTCGATTGTTTGCTCCGTTATTTTGCTATACATAGTTGTCTTTTTAGGTATATTGATTTCTTCAACGTCAAATTTTGTATAGTCCTGCCCGTCTTTATCTTCGTACGTTTTCGGCAATGGCGGCAACAAGTCATCTTCAATTGCTTTTGTGTTGTATTGTTTCTTAATAGTGCTATCTACAGAAAAATCTAACAATCCTTCCTCGGCAAATGCCATAGATTGTCCAAACAAAAAAAATAGACTTAATATGAAACAAAAAAATCTCATTACTTTCTCACACCCTTATTATTCTTTCAGTATAATCCTTTTTATCAGCTGCATCAATATTTTTGGGCTTTTACTGATTAAAATTCATCTAAGCATATGATTTAAAATCTGAACACATAAAATATACTTGCAGTATGAATTTTTAATGGGGGAAAAGTTTTGGCACGTAATAACTTAAAGCAGAAACCTGCGGCGAAAGCTAATTTAAAGGTCGTTGATAAGAATGCAGTTTTAACAAAGTCGTATAGTGATATTAACTTGAACAAATGGAAAGAATATCCGCATGTGCTGACTGATACGCTTTGGGAGTTCCAAAACAGAGAAAAGCGCGGCGGTCATTCGTATGACTATCATGGCAATTATATCCCTCAGATTGCACACCAGCTTTATGAGCGTTTTACAAAGAAAAATGATGTAGTTCTGGACATGTTTTTCGGCTCGGGCACTTCAGGCATTGAGGCGGTTAATATGGGTAGACGCTGTGTTGGTGTTGAGCTTAAACAAGATTTAATCGACTATGTAAGTATAAAATTTTCACCAAAACAGCTCGTCACAGATGTGAATATAATATGTGGCGACAGCGCTTCAGATACTGTTCAAGATAAAGTCAAAGCCCGTTTAGAAATTATGGGCAAAGAGTCAGCACAGTTGTTAGTTCTACACCCGCCTTATGATGATATTATCAGATTTTCGGATAAGCCTGAGGACTTGTCGAATTGTTCGACAACAGAAGAATTCTATGAGTTATTCGAAAAAGTTGCAAAAAATGGATATGATTTGCTGGAAAAAGGTCGCTATGCAGCGTTGATTATCGGTGATAAGTACGCAAACGGAAAACTCTATCCCCTTGGCTTTGAGTGTATGCAGCGCATGACTAATCTTGGTTTTGAAACAAAATCAATCATCGTAAAAAATATCGAAGGCAACGAAAAAGCCAAAGGCAAAAATGCTAATCTCTGGCGTTATCGTGCCTTATACGGTGGTTTTTATATATTCAAACACGAATATATAATGATTTTTCAAAAGAAATAACTTCTAACTAATCCGATATTTATCAAAATCGGCTTTGTGTTGTACTGAGTCACTTTCATATTGTGCAGTTCTATACATTTTTGCAAGATTTACTTCTCCTTTTGATAAAGGTATACTTCTTGCTGATTTACCTATAATTCTGTCACCATCTGGATTATTCCAACAAACACGCATATTTATGCGATTATCTGTACCATATTGAGATGTTGTAAGAAATACTACATCATCGTTACCATTTTGTTCCAGCTCTTCTATTCCTCTTATAAATGCGTCCTTATTTGCAATAGCATCAGCATTATTAAAGCTAAAAAGCCCAATTAAATTGTCTATTTGATTTGCTCTATTTTTGTCATCAATAATAAACACTTTCGATTTGAATGCTATGTTTGATTGAATTGGGTTAATTTTCATTTTTTTTCTCCTGTTATGTATCTCTATTTTAAAAGTAATTGTCTGAATATTTGTCTCTGAATTTTTCAAGACGTTTGTACATCAATAAACTTGCCTTTTCGACTTTTTTTATTGCATTACCGAGTTGTTGTGCAGATTTAGTATGTCCGCCATAGATTTCGTATATTTCTTTTTTTTCTTTTGGAGGTTCAAACACACCATAATAAAAAAGGAGTGCTGAAGTTTCTAGTGGCGTCAATTTTGCTCGGATAAAAATTCTTTTCAGGCTGCCTGCAAATTCTTCACCATATTCAGTCGCAAATAACGAATCTTTAAGATCACGTTTTAGTAATTTTTGTGCTTTCTTTGGCAAAGCTGCGAATCTTTTTTCATATAATTCATTTTCTCGTTCTTCCTGAGTTTTTTCACTGTCAGGGATTTCTTTTCCTAATTTTTTAAAACATTCTTTGCGATAAAAGCGAAGGTCATATTTGTCCATCACTATCTGTACCGAAGGACTGAGTTCACAGCTTGAGAGCCCGAAATATTTTGCCGTTTCCTTTAATGTTTTAGGCTCACCTTTTTCAAGGCCGCAATATATAATCAAAGTAGCTTTGTCTCTTGGTGTTCGAGTGTCAAGTTTTTCTAAATCTATAGAGAATTGCAATAATTTTCCGGGAGGGCACCAGTCATAGAAGTCAGATGTCTCTAATTTGAATTCTCTGTTTACTTTTTTCATCGGCGCATAGTAGTCTCGTTTTTTCTGACGTTCAATTAAAAAACGTTCATATCTGAGATATGCCTCACTCTTTGGTTTTTCAGGTGTTGCTTCTTCCTCGGGTATTGCATCATCAGGCACGCTTTTGAACGACAAATTATATTTTGGCGTCGTTAAAATTTTCGAATTTAAAAAATTATTAATTCCTAACATTCATAGACCTTTTTTCTTACTTATTTATTTAAAACCCGAACATAAAAAAAATTGCTAGTTAAATGTTATTAATCTTGTAATAATTTGAAAATAGTTTATAATATAGGTATATAGGTTCCAGCAGTGTTTATTATTATATAGTATGAAGGAGGCAGCAAAATGGTTGATGTTATTCTCTTACTAGCGATCGGAATCTTGGCATTAGTTATAGGGTTCCTGGTCCAAAAAAATACAGACTTAGATTTGCGCCATCTGTGATGTAGTTACTTAAAATTTAATTATTTCAATATTGTGCACTAACAATACACTTTGTGTTGTGGAATTCTCAAATGTAGTTTATAATCATTGTATGGAAACGGATATTACGGAATTAAAAGTTAAGAATTTGGTCGCTTTGCGATAACTAATAGCGTATACGTTAATTGTTGTTGCCGGTGGAACTCTTGGCTTATTATTTATTCCAAATTCAGCTTTAAAGTATGTATTGATACTACTTGGCGCGTATTACAGCTGCTTATTTATTGCTAATTTGACAAAAACAATGCAGGAGCTCAACACAATACTTTACAACTCAGGGGAGATTGAAAAATGAATAATATGGAAATTATAAACATTGTTATTGCACTCGTGATAGGCGCATTATGTTCGATTCCCGGAATTATTATGCTTAAAAATGCAAATATTAACTTGAAGCAAAGTATTTCAAAAGATAAGAACTAAACAGTTGCCGCATGAGCGACAATCGCCACAGCTGTGCTTAAATTCAGCGACTCGACATTTTTATTGTGTTCAATTGTTGTTTTCAAATCTGCATTTTTAATTAATTCATCAGAAAGCCCGTCAGCCTCAGAGCCAAAAGCAATGATAAAAGGCTTCTTGAAATCAATTTTATCAAGAGCAATTGTCGCTTCATCTCTCACCACTGTTGCTATAAGGGCATGCTCAGGAAAAAGTTTTTTTAGCTCAGTCACATTTTCGACTTGCAAAATCGGTATTTGAAAAAGATTGCCAACTGTTGCACGCACGACTTTCGGGTTGTATATATCTACACAATCACCTGCTAAAATGATTGCATCCATATCAAACGCGCAAGCTGTACGGATTATTGTACCTAAATTACCTGCGTCTTTGATATTTTCCAATAGAAGAATTCTTTTTGCGTTTTTGTGTTCCTTAATACTGTATTTTTTTTGCACAACCACTGCAACCGCATCAGGCGGCGAATCAGTCGTTGATATTTTTTTCATAACAGCTTCATTAACGACAATTAGCTTATCTTTTATAAAATTATATTTTTCAACTTTGCTTTCAATCACATACACATTTTTAATATCAAAGCCTGATTTATGCGCTTGTTCAATGACCTTAACGCCTTCAGCCAAAAACAATCCGCTTTCAGTGCGGTATTTTTTTTGAGCAAGTTTTGCAACTTCTTTTATTTTTTCGTTAGTAGTACTTGTAATTTTTTCCATACTTAACCATTTTGCCATTTTTTCAGTAAATCTTTTTCGTTGTTATCCAGCATACCATAATCAATCAGCTTTTCTTCAAACTTTGCGTTTGAAAGTGAAGTTAATTTCAAACGTTCTTCAGAATCATCCACGTAGACAACATTTTCGAGCCTCACGCCACCCCAACCTTCTTTGTAAAGACCCGGTTCAATGCTGAATATCATGTTTGGTTTCAAAACGTACTTGCCGAATTTTGATTGCGAAACATAAGGTGGCCCTTCGTGCACACCGATGCCAACGCCATGTCCCGAGCCATGTGCAAACGAAAAGCCTTCAATCTGCTCAGCGTCAATAGTTTCACGTGTTATTCTATCAATGTCTTCACCGGTTGTGCCTAATGTAATTTGGTAATTATAGCCTAGCAAAAAGCCTTTTAGGACAGTCGTGTAGACATTTTTCTGGAAGTCAGTCGGATTGCCACGCACAAAAGTACGTGTAATATCCGTCGCATAACCACCCTCAAAATACCCGCCGCAGTCGAGAAGCACTAAATCACCATCACGTAATTTTTTATCTTTTGAGTTCCGGGTGTAATGTATAATTGCTGTATTTTCACCTATTGCCATAATTGTTTTGAAACTCAAGCCAACTGCGCCGTGGGCTTTATACTGTTCCTCAACAATTTGTGCCAAATCAAACTCTGAAAAATCTTCATTACCATTCACCAGTTCTGATATATATTCAACGACCGCATCAGTTCGCTTATAGGCGTCTTTGTAATGTTCAAGTTCACTTTTGTTCTTTACAGATTTAAAGTTAAAAACATGTTCGCCTTCATTCGCCGAAAGCTCTACAGCATTGTCTTTTATACAGTTATAGCACTCCAGATTAATTGATGAAGGCTCAAAAATTATTTTATATTTCTCTGCAAATTTATCTAAAACACCTTGAAAAGCGCTTAGAGGCTTGACCTCACAACACCCTAAGTCAGAAATATATTCATCTGTGAACAACATGCATTCGGTTTTCGACAAAAGGAATTTAGCTTTAAACGTCGATGAATATGGGATTTTGTACCCACGAAGATTTGTCATATAAGCAATATCTTCGAGTTTCGTGAACAAAAAGCATTCATTATCGGCCAGATAATGTCTTGCGCGTTTGAGTTTATCGTCCATTTCGCAGCCGGAAATTGTACTGCTAACTTGTTGTAAATTTTCGTATTTTTCGGTGCCATTATTTTCTATAAAATGAAATACAGGATCCTGATTCATGAGTTTAATCTGAATATTTTTATCGCCAAGTTTCTGCCGTAAAAGGTTATACAGACTCAGAGAAAGTTTCGCCGGTATTATGGCAAGAGTCGCATTGGGTGGAATTTTGCTTACCAGCGCATCTGAAAAACTTTCACCCAATCTGAGTTTTACAACAGTAACATCTTGTTTATTGACTTCATTATCAGCCTGAATGTGGTATCTTCCATCTACAAAAAGATATAAAGCGTCTTGAGACAAGAGCGCTTCGCCAGTCGAGCCGGTAAAATTAGTAACCCAATACCGCGCACAAAATTCCTTTTGATTGTACTCAAGCAAAAATTCATCACACGTGTTAACCAGCAAATAATCGATGTCATTCGCTTTTAGGTATTCTCTTAAATTTTGTATTAATTCATTCGTCATTTTGTTTTTTCTTTGCCCTCTCCCCGATGCGGGAGAGGGTTGGGTGAGGGGTACGTTCCTACCTTATTTGATATGCAAATACCCTTTATTTGGGTGGGCAGTTATATCCGGTTTATTAGCGTCACCCTGAAACATTATCTTGTGAATTAAATCTTAATCGTGAATGTTCAGGGGTTGTCGGATTATTTTGGTGTCAAGTTTTTATTTTGATGGATTAGGAACCCACCTTACATTTTCGTAGGGTGCGTTCCACGCACCGAATAAGTTAACATTTTTATATTATACATAATTTTTGTGTGTTCAGCATCTGTCGGATTAACTAGTATTTGGGTAGCAGTAGGGTGCGTCTCACGCACCGAATAAATCGGGTATATATTCATTAAACCACATTATTCAGCATCAAAAAACTGCCCGACTCGATTAACGCACGCATCCTGACTGTAATACCATTCACGGAAACTTATGCGTAGAATCTCAAAGCCGCAGCGGTTCAAAATTGTTTGCTTCATAATTGGCGATGTGTATGACTTTGGCTCATCTTCAACGCCATCACATTCGACGATAATCGGACGTTGTTCACCTCTTGAGACCATCAAATCGGCTGAAAATCCTGCCAGCTCAATACCTGCTCTGACTGTGAGACCTTCTTTTCTGAGGGCTTCAGCGACAGTTTTTTCGAAATCATTTTTATAAATATTTTCGTCAATACCTTCTTCAATATTAGAGATTTTCAGCTTTTGTTTTTGCAAGTACGCTTCAATGTACTCAATATAGCTTCTCAACAGACCTTGAGGCAGAGTCGCCGGGTCACGTGACAAGAAACAAATCAACTTGTGACGTGCACGTGTAATTGCAACGTTAAATACATTCGGTTTTTGCAAGAATGTCAAACTTTGCGTGAAACTGTTCTGTGCAACAGTCCACGAAAGCAGAATAATATCACGCTCGTCACCCTGGAATACGTGTGGGGTGCCAACATCAATATCATGTTTTCGCATAATTTCATCGCTCAGCACCTGCATCAGTGCCTTTTTAATCAATTCAACCTGACCACGAAAAGGTGAGATTATACCGATAGAAACAGGCTTATATCCCTTTTCTGAACTTTTACGATTGTCATCAAGAATAATTTCATGTACACGTTTTACAACAGCCTCAACTTCCGGCATGTTGCGTGTCACATCCATGTCGACCTTGCCGTCAGGAACGATATTCAACTCATACGCATCCGGAAAATCAACAGTTTTGTTCATTATTCGAATGCGTGAGCCGTAAAACTCTTTGTTACTAAAATCAATAATCGGCAAAGAACTTCTGAAATGCTCATCCAGCAAAACCGGGGTTAGCGAATAGTAGTTCGCTAAGTCGAACATGGAATTTGTTCTGAAACGCCACATTAATTGGTACTTGTCAGGAATTTCATACTGGCTCAAGAATGATTGTTCTTTAGCTTTCTCGAGGAATGACAAGTGCGGCAACTGCTTGTCATCACCGACAATAACGGCTTTTTTCGCACGATACAAAATCGGGAAACAGCTCGCAATATCGCATTGTGAAGCTTCATCGATTATTGCAACATCAAACATGCCGGGTTTTAAAGGCAACGAACCGGAAATGGCGTATGTTGTAACACCCCAGCAAGGAAAAGCTTCCAATAATGGTTTGAAATCTTCTTCTTCAAGAATTTTGCTTTGTTTGTTTTTGCTACGTTGAATCAAAGCCATTGCGTGCGTTTTCAAACGCTGGCTTTTTATTTGGTCGCGCAAAAGTCCTTTTATTGACTCACGACGAATATTTTTCAATATTTCTACAGCAAGGTGACTTTGTTTATTCATCAGCATTTTTATTTGCTCAAACAGCTGGTGAACGTTACCTGCTTTATGCATTGCCATTTCTGTCGAGTAGGCAGAAGCAATAAGCTCACTTATTTTTAACTCGTCCTTCAAACGCATTATGCTTTCAGGCGTGATTTCAAAATCTTTTAGATCTAAGCGTTTTTTGAGATTGAAAGCATTAATTTTGTCGGTTAAGTTAGCCAAAAATCCTGATTTCTCAAAATTTTGCTCAATCATATCAATGACGTTTTTGATTTCGTGGATTTCATCTTTTTTTAGCTTTTTATTGATATATTGTGCTTTACCGATAAATTTCTCTTGCAATTCTCTTTCTGTGTACGTTTCCTGCCATTGTTTTTCAAGATTTATGATTTGCTCAGATTTATCTTTGCAATCTTTTATCATATCAAGCAGACTGCGCATGTCCTCAACAGTCGCGAACATTGCATTTTCGTAGCCTGAGTCAAGGTCAATTTTTTGTGCAACCAAATCTTGCAGTTGATAACTCAATTGTTTTTGATAATTCAAGCGACCGGCTCTTAGCGCTAAGAATGGTGCGCCAAGCCCGTTTAATCTATCTGCTACAACGTCAATTGCTTTATCCATACGTGAAGCTACGAGAACGGTTTTACCATTAGCGACTAAATGCGCAACAAGATTGACGATTGTCTGGGATTTCCCGGTTCCCGGCGGTCCGTAAACTGCAACAAATGTGTTATCCTCAATTTTGCGTAATACATCTTCCTGAGCGTTGCTCAGGGCAAGTGGTGTTACGGGAAAAAAGTCTTTGCTTTTTTCCATTTTAATCGGCTTTTCGCCTTTTGATTTCGAGATGATATATTCGTCATTAATTACACTTAAAGCTGTTTCACGAAAAACACCGCTTGGTTTTTCAGAAATTTGCTTCAGCTCATGCAAAACGCCTGCAGTCATTTGAGGCCGTTTTGTCAGGATGATTGCTGATTGGTTGGTTAAAGTGACTCTGTCGACTTTGTACTTTGGCTTGCTGATGTTACGAATATCGTCAACTTCTTCCATTTCGTCATCATCATTACTGTTGCTGTTGCCGTTTTTGTCCTCGCTTACGTTGATTTCGTCAATATCTTCTTCGTGATGAAGTGCAATTTCTATATCGGGAATAATTGATTTTAATGTTGTGATAAAAATATCTAATTTTTCCTGTGTCAACGGCAGTTCAGGCACAGCATCAAGAATGCCGTCTAAAAGCAACTCTACCTCGTCCTCGTCGTCATTTTTTGTCATTAAAGCTGTCAAAGCGCCTGTGTTCAACGATAAATTTTCGTCTAGCAAAACACAGTTGATGTAACGAGTTTCACGCTCCAGTTTACAAGGTACATATAAAAGCGGTGTCAAAAATTGGTTGTTTTGCTTATTTTTGTTGCTTTTGCCGACTAAAAATAAATATCCATACAGCAGATATCTGTCTTTTTGGTTATTTGATGATTGCAGCATAAGTTCCGTAATATAGCTATCATCACCGTGCAAGCGCATGACTTGGGGATAATTCGTAAAAAGAGTTTCTTCTTCTTTGAGAAAAACCCATTTGTTATCTTTGTCCTGTTTCAGGTTTCGAAAAGTTGAGCTTTGCACTTCTTCACGCACGCAATCATGCAAGTATAGGCTCAATCTTTTTATAAAGCTATTATGAAATGCTGAGTTTAGTATCTTTGTTGCTTCTTGTAACATTATCTTCTCTTTCTTCTGTGTCATGCTGAACTTGTTTGCGGTGCCAACCCGGTTGCAGCATCTGTCTGTTTTTGCGTTACCACATGTAACTATTTTTAGGTATGTAGCTCCGTTTAATTACCGGGTGAATTTATTTTTTATCCAATTCACTTGCCTTAAAGTATAACCAATTATTGGTTCAGATCCTGAAACAAGTTCAGGATGACAACTAACTTCAATACGATATTAGGTCTATTATATAATATTTTTTGCAAACTTCATAGGACTTTACGGAAGTTAATAATATTAAAAACTGTTACACAAACTTAGGTGATTCAATGTTTTTTTGTTATTATAGTAGGGGTTAAAAATTGGAGTGAATTACATGTACACAATTAGTGAAAAATATAAAATGCCTGATGAGAACGGCTTTTTTGGTGAATTTGGCGGAATGTTGGTAACAGAAGCTCACAAAAAAGTCATGAGAGATTTAGAAGCTGCATTTAACAAATATTTTTATGATGAAAATTTCAGAAAAGAAGTTTATGATCTCTTGCAAGAGTTTTCAGGACGTCCGACACCACTTTATTTTGCAAAAAAATTAACGGAGCATTATGGTACAGGCAAAATTTATATTAAGCGTGAAGATTTGAACCACACCGGCTCACACAAAATTAATAATGTTATAGGACAAGCGCTTTTGGCAAAAAAAATGGGCGCAACAAAAGTTATCGCAGAAACGGGAGCCGGACAACACGGTGTTGCATCAGCAACAGCGGCAGCGTTATTAGGGCTCGAATGTACAGTCTTTATGGGCGCAAAAGATATTCTGCGTCAAAAATCAAATGTCGACAGAATGAGACTTTTAGGTGCAAAAGTCGTGTCTGTTGAATCCGGTGAAAAAACGCTTAAAGACGCTTGTGATGCAGCTAGTGATTATTGGCTTGCACATCCTGATGAGGTCTTTTATATAATCGGTTCAACCGTTGGTGCGCACCCTTATCCGATGATGGTGAGATTTTTCCAATCAATCATTAGTGCGGAAATGAAGGCTCAAATCCTCGAAAAAGAAGGTCGTTTGCCTGACTATGTGCTTGCATGTGTAGGTGGCGGTAGTAATGCTGCCGGTTCGTTCTATAATTTCATTGAGCACCCTGAGGTTAACTTAATAGGTTTAGAGGCTGCAGGCTTGGGGATTGAAACAAGTAAACACTGTGCAAGTATAACACAGGGTAAAAAGATGCAAATGCACGGCAAAATTCAGTATGTCATAACTGACAAAGAAGGTAATGTATTGAACAGTTCGTATAGTATTGCTGCCGGACTGGATTACCCCGGCGTTGGCCCTGAACATTGTTATTTGAGTGATTCAGGCCGCGCAAAATACTATCCGATTACGGATGAGGAAGCAATTCGTGCATTCGGCTTGCTTTCAAAAACTGAAGGTATTGTACCGGCAATTGAGTCGTCACATGCGGTTGCGTACCTTGAAAAACTGATGCCAGTGCTGACAAAAGACCAAATTGTTATAGTAAATCTTTCAGGGCGTGGCGACAAAGATACTGAGAGATTGCTTGAGCATTTTGTGTAAAATAATTAGCGGGTGTTGCGAGGAATGTACCCCTCACCCCAACCCCTCTCCCGCACAGGGGCGAGGGGCTAAGAAAAAATAGGGTGTATTCCACCCACCAAAATAAAAATATTCGGTGCGCGGGATGCACCATACGATAAAACAAATAGGATACATAGGAATGACAGAAGAAACAAAAATTGAACAAAAATTTATAGAGCTTGCTGAAAAAATTGCAAGAGGCGCGGAAATTTTACCCGGTGGAATAAAAGAGTTGGCTAAAAAATTTCAAACAGCTGAAAATGAAAAACGTCCACTGCGTGTGAAATTGGGTATGGACCCGACAAGACCTGATTTACACTTGGGTCACAGCGTTGTAATGCGTAAGTTACGTGAATTTCAGGATGCTGGACATAAAGTTATTCTATTGATTGGTGGCGCAACTGCTATGATTGGTGACCCTTCAGGAAAATCTGAAACTCGCCCGAGTTTGACCAAAGAGGAAGTTGACGCCAATGCTAAAACGTATCTTGAGCAAATGTCAAAAATAGTTGACGTTTCTAAGGCTGAAATAGTGAATAATGCTGACTGGCTGCACCCGATGAAGTTGGTTGAGTTATTGAAACTGGCGTCTAAAATAACTGTTGCACAGATGATGACACGTGATGATTTTGCAAAACGTTATGCTGAAGGCAAGCCAATTGCTGTACATGAGATGTTTTATCCTCTGATGCAGGCTTATGACTCAGTAGCAATTAATAGTGATATAGAACTTGGTGGTACGGATCAGCGCTTTAATGTCCTTTTAGGGCGCGAGATACAATTGGCTTACGGCAAAGAAAATCCGCAACTTGTAATGCTTTTACCTTTGATTGAAGGCACTGATGGTTTGGTGAAAATGTCCAAAACATATCCTGAACATTGTATTTCTTTAACAGAACCTCCGAATGACATGTACGGTAAGCTGATGTCTATACCTGATAACCTTATTTACAAATACTATGAGCTATTGACGCCGATATCGAATGATGATTTAAAAATGATAGACGGTAAGCTCAAAGCCGGTACAAACCCGCGTGATATCAAAATGATACTCGCACACACAATCACAATGATGTATTATGACAAACAAACGGCTGAGGATGCTCAAAACAATTTTATAAATGTAGTACAAAAAAAGGGTATACCTGATGATATAAGAATTGTAAAACTTGAAGAAGATATGACTTTAATCGATATGTTGACTAAATGTTTATTCGCCGAGAGTCGTGCTGAAGCAAAAAGGTTGATTATCCAAGGAGCCGTAAAAATTAATAATGATAGAATTTCGGACTTGGCTTATATCATAAAAAATGATGGTAACGAAAAAATATTACAGGCAGGAAAGCGTAAATTCGCTAAAATACAGTAGGTTTTGATGAAAATTTATGAAAATATAACTGAATTAATAGGTAAAACACCGCTGGTGAAAATTAATAAGTTAAACAGCGGTAATGCTGTTGTGCTCGCGAAAGTCGAGTATTTTAATCCCGCACATTCGGTTAAGGATCGTATTGCCCTTGCTATGCTGGAAGCAGCTGAAGCAGAGGGCTTGATTAAAAAAAATACTGTGATAATTGAGCCGACCAGCGGCAATACCGGTATAGGACTTGCCATGTGCTGCGCAGTTAAAGGCTATAAGCTTATACTAACAATGCCTGAAAGTATGTCAGAAGAACGTAAAAAAATGCTCAAAGGATATGGCGCAGAACTAATTTTGACAGATAAAACTTTAGGAATGCAAGGTGCGGTAGAAAAAGCACATGAATTGGCTGATATGTATAAAAATTCTTTTATGCCGATGCAATTTAGCAATCCTGCAAACCCTAAAATACATGAGTTAACCACAGCAAAAGAGATTTATAATGACACAGACGGGCAAATAGATGTTTTGATTGCCGGAATAGGTACAGGCGGCACTATTTCCGGTTGTGCTAAAGCTTTAAAAACTTATAATCCGGAGATTAAAGTATTTGGAATTGAACCGGCAGAGAGTCCTTTGATTACTCAAGGACAAGCCGGACCACACGGCATTCAAGGGATTGGGGCAAACTTTATCCCTGATAATTTAGACTTGGAGCTGGTGAATCAGGTGTTCACAGTCACAACGGCTGATGCAATTGAAACAGCAAAATTAGCTGCAACCCAAGAAGGTATTTTGTGCGGAATTTCAGGCGGGGCTGCGCTGAAACTTGCACTTTCGCTATCGGCCTCGGGAGCATACGGAAATAAAACAATTGTAGTTATTTTGCCTGATTATGGCGAAAGATATCTGTCCACAGACTTATTTAAATAGAGGTACTATGTTTAAACTGATTAAAAAAGCCATTACACTAACAATAGAGGATATTAAAACAATTTATGAGAAGGATCCTGCGGCGAATAATATTTTAGAAGTTATTTTTCTATATCCGGGCTTACAAGCTCTTTTCTGGCATAGAATTGCTCACAAATTGCATTACTGGAAGCTGCCGTTTATTCCACGCTTTATTTCATACTGTGTAAGATTTGTAACAGGTGTAGAAATTCACCCGGGCGCCACTATTGGCAGACGTTTTTTTATAGACCACGGTATGGGAGTTGTTATTGGTGAAACTACAATTGTTGGCGACGATGTCCTGATTTATCAGGGTGTGACGCTTGGTGGTACAGGAAAAGAGTGTGGCAAACGCCACCCGACTATTTGCGATTTTGTAACTATCGGAGCAGGTGCAAAAGTTTTAGGTAATATAAAAATCGAAGAAAATTCGCGTATAGGTGCAGGCTCAGTTGTTGTTGACGATGTTCCCGCTTGTTCCACGGTTGTTGGCATCCCGGGGCGAATTGTTAAACAAGATTTTATTGTTGACGGCCAGCTTATGCACAACAGGATTCCGGATCCTATTACTTGTCAGCTTAGACGCTTAACATATGAGATAAAAGAAATCAAAGAATTTATTAATATGGATTCTGATTCTTAGCAAAAAAAAAGAGGTCGTTGCCGACCTCGTTGTTAATATTGCCATCACTAGTTATATATGTAATAGTTATTATCTAAATCAATGATAATGCGATAGATGGAGCTTGGTTAGCTTGCGTTAACATAGCTGATGAGATTTGTTGCAGGATTTGATTTTTTGTATAATCAGATGTAGTAGCTGCAACGTCAGTATCCATGATTGTAGATTTAGCTGCGGATACGTTCTCAATTGTAGTAGCTAGTGCTTCAGAAGCCATTTCCAAACGGCTTTGAGCTACCCCGATGTTCGCACGTTTTGTAGATAGGTCTACCAATGATTTTTCGCAGACTGCGATGAATGCTGCTGAAGCTGTTGCTGTAGCGAATGCATCATCAATAGCAGTTGAATTTGCTGCCAATCCAATACCTTTTGCACTTGAATCAGTGAATACATCTTTAACTGTAATTGAGTTAGCGTCTGACGGTGAACCGGCACCAACTTGTAATCTTAAACCGTCTGTAAGTAGATTACTTTTGCCGTCTAATAGGTTAATACCATTGAATGTAGATGCTTTAGATACGCGGTCGATTTCTTCTACACGAGCTTTAACCTCGTTTGCCATTGCTTCTCTTGATGCTGTAGAGTAAACACCGTTTGCTGCTTGTGTTGTCAAGTCTTTGATACGCATAACGTTATCTTGGATTGTTGTCAAGTCACCTTCCGCGATTTGTAATACGTTTACACCTAAAGCGATGTTAGTTTGACATTGTTGAGAACCTCTCAACTGTGATTCTAATCCTTTAGCGATAAATAAACCGGCTGCGTCATCTGCTGCTTTGTTGATTTTCAAACCTGTTGATAATCTTTGAGTAGCGTCTGCCAAACCGTTTGTCGATTTTGTTAAGTTTCTTTGCGCAATCAAAGATTGCACGTTCGTGTTAACTATAACTCCCATAATGATCTCCTTTCACTGAGCGACATACATTCCGTTGTATGCTTTTTTACTATAACTAAATTACCCTAATTGAATCCCTAATCTGACTATCTTGATTCCCTAATTAAAGTTTTCACATTGTTAATATACTAAATTTTTCAACTCAATGAAATTATAAGAAAGTATAAAGTTTTGCATACTTTGGTATGAACTTTTGTAAAAACTAAGCAAAGAAAACAACAGCAAAACAGGCTAAAAGCAAAAGAAAGAGGCTGTTTCCAGCCTCAATTTTGATATTGCCATCATTTAGTTATAGTTAACATGTATTATCTAATCAACGATAACGCAATCGATGGTGCTGAGTTGGCCTGAGTCAACATAGCTGATGAGATTTGTTGCAGAATCTGATTTTTTGTATAATCAGAAGTTGTAGCTGCTACGTCAGTATCCATAACTGTAGATTTAGCTGCAGATACGTTCTCAATAGTTGTTGATAGACCTTGAGAAGCCATTTCCAAACGGCTTTGTGCCACACCGATGTTTGAACGTTTTGTTGATATGTTTGTCAGAGCATCTTCACATGTTTTGATGTAAGCTGCTGAAGCTGAAGCTGATGCAAATGCTTTTGTAACTGCTGCTGCTGTAGCTGATTCCGTACCTTTCAAGCCAATGCCGTCTGCATCTGATTTACCAAATACACCTGTGACATTGATTGAGTTAGCGTCAGCACCTGAACCTGCACCAACTTGAAGTCTTAAGCCGTTTGCTAAGTTGCTGTTGCCGTCTAATAAACTCATACCATTAAATGTAGAAGCTTTAGATACACGGTCAATCTCAGCAACACGGGCGTTAACCTCATTAGCCATCGCTGTTCTTGATGCTGTTGAATAAACACCGTTAGCTGCTTGAGTTGCCAAGTCTTTGATACGCATAACGTTATCTTGGATTGTTGTCAAGTCGCCTTCAGCGATTTGTAGTACGTTTACACCTAACGAAATGTTAGTCTGACATTGTTGTGAACCTCTTAACTGCGATTCTAAACCTTTCGCAATAAATAAACCAGCTGCGTCATCTGCTGCTTTGTTGATTTTCAAACCTGTTGATAATCTTTGCGTAGCATCTGCTAAGCCGTTTGTCGCTTGACTTAAGTTTCTTTGCGCAATAAGAGATTGCACGTTTGTGTTTACAATAACTGCCATAATTGATCTCCTTTCAACTAGATACATTCCCTTGTATTGTAAAAAATAAACGATATAAATTTGTTATACTGTTTAATCCTTTTTTATATTACAAAATTTTTTTCGAAAGTTAAATTATAATAAAGTATAAAATTTGCCATACTTTAGTATGAACTTTTTGAAATTTTCTACATCGCAAGGAGGAGAAATGCTCATTCTCTCAATCTATAGCAGTATTTACAGAAATCAGATTCCAATGTACGCATTTACTCAACCATGCCACAAACAAAAAAAAGAGGTCGTTTCCGACCTCATACTGTTAATATTGCCATCACTAGTTATCTAAATTTTTATTAGCCCAGTAGCGATAATGCTATTTGTGGTGCTGCGTTGGCTTGAGTAAGCATAGATGTTCCTATTTGCTGCAGAATCTGCGCTCTTGTGTACTCTGAAGTTGTGGCTGCTACGTCAGTATCCATAATGGTTGATTTCGCTGCGGATACGTTTTCGATTGTTACCGCCAAACTCTCCGCTGTCATTTCCAAACGACTTTGTACTACACCTATACTTGCGCGCTTTGCCGATACATTGTCAAGTGCCTTTTCACATGTTGCAATGTACAAAGCGGAAGCGGAAGCCGATGCAAATGCTGTATCTACTGTTGTAGCATCTGCGATTATGCCAATACCTTTGGCGTCAGACGCATCATCAAATACACCTTTAATAATAATGGCGTTAGCATCTGCGGGTGACCCTGCTCCGACCTGCAATCTCAAGCCGTCTTTCAAGTCATCGTCAGTACCATCTAATAGATGTTTACCGTTGAATGTTGAGGCTTTCGATATACGGTCAATCTCTTCTATACGTGCTTTGACTTCGTTTGCCATAGCCAGTCTTGCGGCTGTTGAGTACACGCCGTTAGCTGCTTGGGTTGTTAAGTCTTTAATACGCATAACGTTTTCTTGAATTGTTGTTAGGTCACCCTCTGCTATTTGAAGTACGTTAATCCCCAGTGCGATGTTAGTCTGACATTGTTGTGAACCCCTAAGTTGTGATTCTAATCCTTTTGCGATGAACAAACCTGCTGCATCGTCAGCAGCTCTGTTAATTTTTAAACCTGTTGATAACCTTTGTGTGGCTGTGGCCAAACTTGTTGTAGAGTGGCTCAAGTGTCTTTGCGCAACCAAAGATTGCACGTTAGTGTTGACAATAACTGGCATAATGATCTCCTTTCAGTATTTTTATTACAGTCCTTTGTATTATTTTTTTGATAGCAATTAATTTCTCTCTTAAATACATTCCGTGTATTTTTTATTTTTTGATAGCAATTAATTTTTTCTAGTGTGTTGATAGCAAGTGAGGAGTTGTTTTATTTCCTCGTAACTTTTAACACTTTCACTATAAGGCTTTTTCAAGCAGACTGAAATTATAATTAAGTATAAAGTTTCGCATACCTGAGTATGATATTTTGAAAAAACCATGCTGGTTTTTTACATACAGAAACAAGCCAAAAAGACCGCCAATATTGAAACTAGCGGTCTTTTTGATATTAAAATTTTATGGCATGCTCAGTTTTATGCGGGGTGTCTTTCGGCTCTGATGCGCTCTATGATTTCGTCTACCTCTTTTTCATCAAGAGTTTCTTTCTCTAAAAGCTCTTTCGAAATAGCTTCAAGCATGTCTTTATTTTCAGTAAGAATTTTCTTTGCAACTTCATAACGCTCGTCTACAATGCGTTTAACCTCTTTATCAAGAGCAGCAGCAGTCTCTTCCGAATAATCTTTTGTATGCCCAAAATCACGTCCCATAAAGACATGTTCGTCATTTTTGCCATACGTCATGTTACCCATTTTGTCTGACATACCCCATGCAGTGACCATCTTACGCGCCATATCAGTAACAACTTTCAAATCCTGCGCTGCGCCGGTACAAACACTTTCTCTGCCGTACATTATTTCCTCAGCAGCACGACCACCTAAAGCAGCCGTAATACGAGCCAGCAATTTAGTTTTACGTGTAGATACACTCTCATCTTTAGGCTTATACCAGGTCAAGCCTAAGGCCATGCCACGGGGGATTATCGAGACTTTATGCAGTACGTCGCCTTCTTCAATAAACTTCGATATCAACGCGTGCCCAACCTCATGATACGCCGTAGTTTCCTTATCTTCATCAGTCATTACTTTGCTTTTCTTTTCAATACCTGCAATAACTTTATCAATTGAAACGTCAATTTCTGACATTGAAATCTTCTCTTTATTGAGCCTAGCCGCATAAAGAGCCGCCTCATTCAACAAATTCTGTAAATCAGCCCCCGTAAAGCCTGGCGTACGCTTAGCCAGCACTTTTAAATCCACATCTTCGGCTAATGGCTTGTTTTTAGCGTGAACTTCCAAAATTTGCTCACGCCCGTTTATATCAGGCGTGCTTACAGCAATTTGTCTGTCAAAACGTCCCGGACGCAATAGCGCATTATCAAGAATATCAGGGCGGTTTGTCGCAGCTATGATAATTATATTAGTATTTTCATCAAAGCCATCCATCTCAACAAGCAATTGATTGAGCGTTTGCTCACGCTCATCGTGACCGCCGCCCATGCCGGCGCCGCGCTGACGGCCTACCGCATCAATCTCGTCAATAAATATAATACATGGCTGGTTTTTTTTCGCCTGCTCAAACAAATCTCTTACACGCGAAGCCCCCACCCCGACGAACATTTCAACGAAGTCAGAACCACTTATTGAAAAGAACGGAACTCCTGCTTCACCAGCGACAGCTTTCGCCATCAACGTTTTACCCGTACCCGGTGAACCAACCAAAAGAACACCCTTAGGGATTTTTGCCCCAAGCTTAATATACTTTTCGCCATTCTTCAAGAAGTCAACAATTTCCTCAAGCTCTTGACGTTCTTCATCAATACCTGCAACATCTTTGAATGTTATTTTAACTTTATCCTGCATCAATTTTGCTTTGCTTTTCCCAAAAGACATCGCCTGAGAGCCACCAGCTTGCAGCGTTTTCGTCATTATCACAATGAATAATATAAACAATAAAATCGGCAAGAATAAATTGCCTAAAATACCCAGCAGCGCACCCGACTCAGCAGGCTTTTTGATAGCTATTTCGACATTATTTTCTTCGAGCTTCGAATACAAACTCGTGTCATTTGTCGGGATTTGCACTTCATACTGCAACTGAGCCGTTGCAACTTTCGCACCCGGTAACATCATATTTTGAGCGAATTTACCTTCGCCAATACCCATTTGAGCTGGCTCTTCTTTTGTTTCGGGCTGTTTTACAGGTATCGCCGTTAATGTGGCGCCTTCAATTTCAACCTTTTTTATCTCTTTCGCGCTAACTTTGTTTAAAAACTCAGTATACGATATCTTGGGCGTGTTAGTTGTCGGCCCTATAAAAAGCATCGCAAATAATATAATACTCAAGAATACAATTACTATCCAGATTCCTGCGGATTGGCTTTTGTTCATATTTATCCCTCTATCTGTCAAAATTTACTTTACTATAATACCATAAAATGTATTTGTTGTAATTTTATAAACATTTCAGAAATAATTTATTTATAACTTGTCACTACGTTTTATTTTTAGCCTTCCCCTTTGCGGGACTCTGCCGACCGAAATGATTGAATATCGTTTTGGGAGAGGGGTTTGGAAGGAGGGTGTTTTTGAAAAATTTCACACTGCACCCCTCACCCAACCCTCCAACCCGGTTGGCGCAGCTCCCGCAAGGTGAGAGGACTAAAACAGTCAAAAACTTACTTCTTTTTTCTGTTTGTTTTATTATTTAAATATAAAGTTGAAACAAGATTCTAAGTTGAGGTATTTATGCTAATCGTAATGCGCCACGGCGTTTCACAAGAACAAATTGATAAAGTTGTACTATATATTAAAGACAAAGGGTTTGATGCTCACGTGTCTATCGGAGAACTGCACGCTGTAATCGGTGCGGTCGGCGGCAACGTAATTGACCCGAGGAATATTGAGCTTTTAGACGGCGTAAAAGAAGTTATTCGTATTAATTCCCCGTATAAGCTTGCAAGTAGAGTTTTTCAAGAGGAAGATACGGTAATTGAAGTAAAAGGCGCCAAATTCGGCGACGGCCACACAGGTATTATCGCCGGCCCCTGCACGGTTGAGAGCTACGAGCAAATGGATGCAACTGCGAAAGCATTGAGTAAAATCGGTGTAAAAATACTACGCGGCGGCGCTTTTAAGCCACGTACATCTCCATATGCCTTCCAAGGTATGGGGCTTGAAGGACTAAAAATTATACGTGAAGTCGCCAGCAAATATAATATGGCCGTCACAACCGAAATTATGGAAATATCACAGCTTGATATGATTATGGAGTACGTCGACATACTACAAGTAGGCGCAAGAAATATGCAGAATTTCAACTTACTGAAAGAATTAGGCCATATTAACAAACCTGTCGTCCTGAAACGCGGGCTTTCGGCAACATTCGAGGAACTTTTGATGTCGGCAGAATATATCATGTCGGGTGATAACAGAGAAGTTATTTTGTGCGAACGTGGTATCAGAACATTTGAGCGAATTACAAGAAACACGCTTGATTTATCGGCAATCCCAGTAATCAAAAAACTAAGCCACCTGCCTATAATCATTGACCCTTCTCACGGCACGGGCTTACGTGACAAAGTAGCTCCAATGTCACGCGCAGCAGTAGCAGCAGGCTGTGACGGCTTGATAATAGAAGTACACAATGACCCCGACAAGGCTCTCTGCGACGGCGCTCAATCACTTTGGCCGACAGAGTTTGAAGTTTTATATAACGACATAAACAAAATTGCGCCAATCGTCGGAAAAACTATATCTTAAAGGATCTAAAATGGAAAATAATTTTGGTATTGCACTACTTTTAACAACAATTGCAGGGATGGCAACTCTGGTAGGTGCGTTTTGCTCATTTTTAATAAAAAAAGATAATATGAAAGCATTGTCAATAGGATTGGCCTTTTCAGCGGGTGTTATGATTTTCTTGTCGCTAAATGAACTACTGCACGAATCTAACGACTTTCTTTTACAATCATCGTTACATGAATATGCAAAAGCTCTTTCGTTTTTATTTTTCTTTGTAGGTGCGGGCGTTGCCGCACTAGTCGACTTTTTTATGCCGGCGCACATCGACGAAGAATTATGTGTTGAAGTCGAAAAATTCGAAGATTGTGAAGAAAATATTTTGCATAAACACCACCATGGCAGTGGAAAACACGAAATCAAACGCGCAGGTATTATGACAGCCGTTGCGCTTTCAATTCACCGTATCCCTGAAGGTCTTGCTACGTTTTTTATCGCGAGCACAAACCTCGCTCTTGGTATACCCGTTGCAATCGCTATCGCAATACACAACTTCCCTGAAGGGATTGCTGTTGCGCTGCCTGTTTATAACGCAACCGGCAAAAAAAGAACTGCCATTTTTTATTCGTTTCTGATAACTTTGGCCGGCCCGTTTGGTGCAGTTTTAGGTTTTGTATTTTTGAAAAACTTTCTATCCGAGGCGGTTGTTGGCGTTTTATTTGCAATAGTTGCAGGGATTATGGTTTACATCTCACTCGATACACTTTTGCCGCTAGCACGCAAGTATGGCGAAAATCACCACGTAATGATTGGCATGATTTCAGGCATGTTTTTTATCGCAATGAGTATGCTTTTGCTGTAAATTCATGTTAGAGTTATAGAATGAATTATGTTAGATGGTATGACAAAATTCCCGAGCTTAAAAATTTATTGGAGCTTGTACAATCACTGCCTGATGAGTATCAAAATGCTATCGCCCAAGATATGCTCCATATAATCTTTAACGGAGGATTTGCTGACGTTAATAACTCTATGGCATATATTAACCAGAATATAGACCATGATTTCAAACGCTGGTATGACTTGAACCCCGAACTATCATCAGCACTGGAAGTCTTTAAACACCTTGAGCCGCAAAAACAACAGGGCGTGCTTTTGCAGGTTGCCGAATCAGTTTACCAAATAATGCTGGAGTACCAAAATGAACAATAAAAACGTCTTACTTACAGGAGCAACGAAAGGTATCGGGCTTCAAATCCTAAAATCACTCATAAAAGCAGGTTATAGAGTGTTTATCTCAGGACGTGACAAGGAAAAACTAAATGAACTTACACAAAAATATCCCGAAAATATAGTCGGTTACTACAGTGAAGATTTGACTTTCACGAATAGCTGCTCAAATCTATTCACCACGGCTAAAGAAAAATTAGGCACTGTTGACATCTTGATTAACAACGCAGGCGAGTACATTTATTCACCGATTGAAAAAATGCAAAAAAGTGATGTCGAGAGACTTATAAAGTTAAATTTTGAGGTTCCATACCTGTTGTCACAACATGCTGTTGCAGGCATGAAAAACGAAAACTGGGGACGCATCGTCAATATCGGCTCAATCAGCGGGGCAGTCGGCGAGGCCAATGCAACTTTATACTCTTCGACAAAAGCAGCCTTGATTGGGCTTACAAAGGCTTTAGCGCTTGAAGTCGCAGCCGATAGTATTACTGTGAACATAATCAATCCGGGCTGGGTCAACACTGAACTGACCAAAAATGCTTTAGAGAACGACGAGTGCAGCGAATCTGAATGTCTTGAAATGATTCCACAACGTCGTTTTATTGAACCTCAGGAAGTCGCTGATTTGACGCTGTATTTAATTTCTGACAGCGCAAAAGGCATAACAGGACAGTACCTCAACATATGTGCAGGATTATCAATAGGTTAGAATGGAAATTTTTAAAGACAAATTTTTTGTAGACGAACTAAACACAACACTAAGAAATGGTGGTGTAATTTCGTTTGTGACTGACACCGTTTGGGGTGTCGGCTGCTTGCCGACAAGTGAAGCCGGTGTTGAAAAAATTTATAGATTGAAAAACCGCGACCATAGCAAGCCCCTGATTTTAATGTCTGACACAGTACAAAATTTAATCCCATACGTAAAAAATATACCTGATATCGCGAAAAGCCTTATAAACAAACACTTCCCCGGCGCATTGACCTTGATTTTTGAGAAATCAGACTTAACTCCTTACTATGTAACTTCAAATGCAGAGACTGTCGGCATTAGAGTCCCCGATAACGAGTTTTTCAAACAACTTTGCTCAGTTATTGACGGTAGCGTTTTAGCGACAACTAGCGCTAATCCCTCGACCATGCCTGCGGCAAAATCATATGCAGAAACTATTTCATATTTGAACGACGATGTAGATATTATCTTTGAAGATTATGGCTATAGTTGTGCAGGGCTTGAGTCCACGGTTATTTTAGCCCTGAATAGTGACTTCAGGATTTTGAGGCAGGGTGTAGTCAAGTTATAGTGTACTTCTTACGCTTTTAGAATAATTCCGGGGAATTAATTCTTAAGAATTACTTTTTTGGACGATATTATTCTCTAGGGGGGTGAATGCCTCTGAAAAATAGTTTATCATAAAAAAGTAGACAAGCAGACTTCCAGGCACTTATTTCGGGGTTGCGATAAAGAGTTTTCTTTAAATGGTTTGGTTTAAAAAGTGTGCAAGTTTACAGAATCGCGGACAAAGGCGTTATGACCCTGAGTCCGCGTTTCGCATGCAATGGTTTTTCAACTTATAATGTGTTTTTTATGGCTCTGGCGACTTCTTTTGCCGAATTTTTTTCTGAAAGCTTGTTTTGCAGCTCTTTTAAATTGTTTTTCATTTCCTGCAATTTCGCCTTATCCTCAAGCAAGCTCGCTATTTCGTCAGAAATATTTTTTGGCGTACATCTATATTGTATAAGTTCTTCCACTACATCTTTACCGGCAACAATATTTGGCAAGGCCACTCTGTTGATACAGCGTATTAATAAATATGCCCAGTAAAGTACGTCAGGTCCACAATAGCATACTACCATAGGAGTTCCGTACAATGCAGCCTCCAGAGTTACCGTGCCAGACGCAAGCATTAGAACATCTGATGTGCTTAGCAGCTTATAATTTACGTTCTTAAGCACTTTCACAAATTCAGGCAATTTATACTTTGCCAGTAATTCATCTTTTATATTAGGCGACTGACAAAGTGCAAACTGAACGTCAGGAAATTTTTCTTTCAGAATTTCAATAGTTTTGGTATACACAGGCATTAAGTTATTTATCTCCAACGTACGACTGCCCGGGAACACGCCAATCAGTTTTTTGTTTATATCAAGCCCGTTTGCTGCAAAAAACACCTCTTTATCGGTTGGCGCCGGAATTTCTTCAATCAGAGGATGCCCGACATATTCGGCGTCAATGCCTTTTTCAGCATACATTTCCGCCTCAAACGGGAAAATATGCAGCACTTTATCAATATATTTTTTGACCGTGTTGATACGCCATTTACGCGACGCCCAGATTTGTGGCGGGATATAATAAAAAATCTTTGTTCCCGGCATGTCTTTTTTTATGGCTCTTGCAATATTCAAATTAAAGCCGCCATAGTCAATCAACAACACCAAATCGGGCTTATATTCATTTTTCAGATAATTCATTAACCTCTTACCCAGCGAAAAGTGGTCAAGAATGATTTTGAGCGAAATCCCTCCAGCAGACATTTTCGAATGGTTGCCAAACAATTTAACTCCTGCACTCTCAAGATTTATCCCGCCTATTGCTTCGATTTCAATACCCGCATTTTGTTGCTGTAGCTCACGCACAACACGCGAAGCATGCAAATCGCCTGAGTATTCTCCTGTAACTATAAAAAGTTTTTTCATATCGCCATAACTACTATATTGTGTTTGTTTGCGTAATCAATCATTTCTTTTTGGTTAACAATAATGGTTTCACCGGCTTCAACGGCAAGCAACGCTGCGCGATGATGCTTAATTATTTTTAAAGTATTTAGGCCAACAGCAGGGATATCAAAACGCTTGTCCTGAGTCGGTTTACTAACTTTAACGATGACAACATCCTTGCGCCCATATCTACAGCCACGCTTGATACACTCATCCGTACCTTCAATCGCCTCAACAGCCATAATCATTTTATCTTTTATGACCACAGACTGCCCGACATCGAGTTTGCCCATTTCTTTTGCAAGCCAAAACCCGTAATTGATATCATCGATCTGTTCTTGAGTCGGTTTGTGTTTGCCTAAAATACCGTGAGGCACCATAAGATTCTTGATAAAAATAGTCTGGTCTAAAACAGTAATACCTAATCTTTCAAGCTCATCAACCAAAATCAACATAACAGCGTCATCGTTCAGTTTTTTGGCTTGTCTTACCATCTCTATTGCTTCTGAATCAAGACGAGGACGTCTAAGCAAAAGCCCCTTATGAACCTTACCGATAAACGTCAGTTGTTTTATACCTTCGTCTGCCAGTGTTTTTTTAATATTTTTAATTTCCCCGGGGCTATATACATACACCTTTGAGCAATATTTTTTTAATTTATTTCGATTATCAGATGCAAGTGAAATCGCAACAACATCAAATCCGTTTTGTTTTGCTGCTTGCGCCATTAAGACCGGCAATTCACCGTCTCCGGCTATTAAACATTGTTTATTTTCCAATGTGATAGACAAATTTTTCTCTCCATAATTATAGTCTAGCTATGGAGTCTATTATATTACAACCGTTTCGAAATGCAAAGCCTGTTATGTTTTATGCGGTCGAAGACAGAACACCACGGCTTTAGCCGTGGATGAATGAGCCCGACGGCGGTATAATATAAAGCATGGAAGTAATAAAAAGCG
>JAVBNU010000008.1:0-21975 GCA_031551265.1 Candidatus Gastranaerophilaceae bacterium | reverse complement strand
TGCATTCACACCATTTTGGTGGTGGGGGGCTGGCGACCCCACCCAACATCCTGCATCCTCTACTCCCGCCCCCCAGTGCGGGAGAGGGTTGGGGTGAGGGGTACGTTCCTGTTTTTTCGGGTCTCCGTTTTGATTGATAACAGCACACCCTACATCTACATTCAAAAATAAATCACGCAAATACCCGCCAACTATGTAGGTTTCGTACTTGCTCAAAACCGGCATGAGGCTGTTGAGTATTTCATCGTTTTTAATTTTGTTTATTATGTCGTTCATTTAGTGCTCTAGTTCGTGAATAGTGTTTGCTATGGCGACAGTTGCGGCAGTGTCGGCACGCAGAATTAAATTGCCAAGTGTTACTTTCTTTATAGCATGCTCATCCATTTTTTTAAATTCATTTTCTGAAAAGCCGCCCTCAGGCCCTATAATTAATAATATTTTATTCTCTTTTTTAATTTTTGATTGGGCGATGGCTTGTTTCAGACTTAAAGCCGATTCTCGCTCTACAAAACAAAAGATATGCCTAAATTCGCTATTATTTATTACCGTGTCAAAATCAACAACATCAAAGATAGGCGGAATATCAGGACGCTCACACTGTTTTGCCGCTTCATATGCTATTTTTTGCATGTGCGGTATTTTTTGTGCTGCTACAGATTTCTTGATTACGCTGTTATCAGTCATAATCGGATAAATTCCTTTAATGCCCAATTCCGTCGCTTTTTGCACTGCATAGTTCATTGCGTCTGTCTTTAGCACGCTTTGCGCCAAATAAAGAGCATGCTCAATAAAGCGCGTCGAAGGGTAATTCTTGATAATTTCTGCACATATATAATTATTATTGATATCTAATACTTTAGTCTCATACTGAATTTTGTTTTCATCAACAAACATTAATTCCTCGCCGAGCCTGATTCTGAGAGCGTTTTTCAGGTGTTTATACGTATCGCCCTGTGGTATTGTGATTTTGTTTTCTGATATGAATTCAGATTTGATAAAAAAATGTGGCATATCAAGGGTTCCCAAACTTTTTTTGACTATTTTCTCCTCTAAATAGAGGATATTTCACACTTTAGTATAATACAACTAAAAACTTTATATAGCAAGGGTTTAAAGCAAATAAGACATACGAAAGTATGAAATGCAATACTAAAGTATGAGAAAATTTTTTCGATATATGAGGTAGAAGAAAAAGGAGAGATAAAAAAATGCCAATCGTAGTGAACACAAATGTTAATTCGTTGATTGCCCAACGACATTTAACAAAAAACAACAGCTCACTGCAACGAGTCATGGAGCAACTGTCATCCGGCTATCGGATTAACAGAGCCGGCGACGATGCAGCAGGCTTGTCAATTGCACAGAATTTGACAACCCAAATCAAAGGCAACACCCAAGCATTAGCGAACATACAAGACGCAATGAACTTGGTAGCAACAGCAGAAGCAGGCTTGAACTCAACAACAGAACACTTACAACGTATTCGTGTATTATGTGTACAAGCAGCAACAGAAATTTACAACTCAGCGCAAAAACAAGCAATCGGAAACGAAATTCAGGAGCGTTTAAATGAAATCAATCGTTTGACTAAAGCTTCATCGTTCAACGGTATCTTATTGCTGGATGGTTCGAATGATAGTTTGACTATCCAAATCGGTTGCGGGTCTGATAAATTCACCAACACAATTGACGTTGGTCCTGTATTTACAGACATCCACACAACCGCACTGGGTATTGATACAGAAGATTTTAAAACTGCAAGCAAGCTGAATGGTGACTATTTCCGTGGGTACATGGATAAGCTTGATACAGCATTAGAGCAAATTAACTCAGATTTATCAAAAATTGGTGCATATACTAACACAATGGAGTCAGCAGCCGATAACTTAAGCGTAATGGTAGAAGCCAGCACAAGCTCACGCTCAAGAATTATGGACGTTGACGTAGCTCAAGCCAGCAGTGATATGTTGAAATATCAAATTCTGCAAAGCGCTTCAGCTAGCGTGCTTCAACAAGCTAACTCTATTCCTCAAATAGCTTTGCAGCTGCTTGGTGGTTAATCATTAGTTAGGCATTACTAAAAATAATTATACGATTCTGTGGGTATCTCTCGCGCAGGCTACTGTAACGTAGCCTGCGTTCTTCCATTTTGGGATATTTCAAATCTACATTCAAATGCGAAGGGTTTTTAATTAATTTTGAAGTATCAAAGAGTGGATATTGCAAAACTTTGCGTCATGCTGAAACGCTAGACAAAGCGTTACACAATTAAACATCTGTGTTCAGGCTTGAGATGTAGGTGACAAAGGAGCCGTACATATCAGGATACTTGTACAAGTGCATCTGTCGGATAAACGTAGGTTATGACTAATAATCCGACAGACCCTGCGACCGGGTCGGCGCCGCAACATTCACGCATTAAAAATAAGCACGAAAATAAATGTTTTAGAGTTGACGTGAAAGCCTATTTTGGATTACTATACAACAGAAAAAATTATTTAGAAATATTGCTGTAACGGAATATCGTTGTGGAAGTACGTTTCTTTGAGGTATTCAAAGAGTTTCGAGACTTCAACTTTCAATTCCTCAGGCGAGCCGTTATTGTGGATAACATAATCCCAGCCCAGAATATCGTCCAACTCAGTTTCTGTGATATCATCCTGATTAGAGAGAGTGCCCCTGCTTTGGCGTGTTTCAACGGTTGCTTCAACTCTGACGGTAAAAGCATTAGCGGCTTTGAAGTAGTCTAATTCGCGCTTCATACGCATGTCAGGAACAACAATGTTATATGGGAAATTAATAATTTTTTTAATCCAATAATCAGCATCTTCCGTGCGGCGCTTGTTTCCAAGTGCAATCAAATCGCCTCTGTACTGAGCTTTATTGGTCTCTATTTCAGAAAGTGGTATGCCGGTTTGCTCCATATATTCAAGTTTTATAGCATCGCCAAGCCCTATTCTTCTGAAGTCAGATAAGTAGCTCAGTAGAATTTTAGCGACTGCGTCTTTTCCTGATAATTGTTTCCCTGAAAATACTATTATTTTCTTACTCATAAACCCTCCTAAATGGGGTAAGCATTCCCGTCTGTGACTATGAATTATTTTAGCATGTAATATTATTACTGTATACTGTATTTGCTAAAAAATTAACTTTATATAAATTACAAAAAGCCTTGTATGTGAATATCTAATATTACCGAAAATGGCATAACCTTGCGCTAAGTATAATATTCATCTCATTTTAAAAACTTCATATATCTGTTTGGTCATTATGTATACTATTCTGTTATAATTTCATTGTGAATAAGATAAATTTATTTAGAATAGCGTTTATATCAGTTTTTATAGTTTTATTTTGCTACACGGCTTTTCATATTAAACCTGTTGAGACAAATATTTTGCGAGCTATTTTGACTCACTCTGAACACGACGATTTGTTGGTTAGCTTGAGTGGTAAATATGCTTCCCGAATAAATGTTACATTTGAAAGTGATGACGCGGATTTAATTGAAGAAACTAAAGATTCATTTTTAAAAGAAATTGACAAATCAAAGTTTGAAATGAATGATTATAGCTGGATTTTGGATGAATATAAAAAATATCCGAACAACTTTTTGACGTATAATTCTGCAAAACTTTTGCAGGATAAGAAATATGAAATACTTGAACGTCAAAGCATGGAAAGACTCTACAGCCCTTTGGGTATTTCTCTTTTGCCGGTTAATGAAGATCCGTTTGTGCTTTTTTCTGAATATATCTTAAGCCTCAAAAGCAGCGGCTATGGCGAAGCTGAGCTTATTGAATTTAATGACAAATACTATGAATACGCAACTTTAGACTTCAAAAAAGATATATCAGGCAAAACCGATTTGCTTAACGCAGAAATGTCCAAAATAGTAAAATTGCAGAAAAAATTATCCAATGACGAAATCAAAATTTACGTAACAGGCGCGCCAATTCACTCTTACTATGCAAGCTCAAAATCAATTTTCGATATCAATTTGATTTGCGCTGTCTCCACAATTTTTATAATGTCAATTTGCTACTATTATTTCAGGTCTGTCAAAATACTTGTGCCGATTATGGTAAGTATTTTATTCGGAATTTTATGCGGGTATTGCGTGACTTCACTGCTTTTCCCCGCAATACATATTTTGACTTTTGTATTTTCGACCACATTGATAGGGATTTCGATTGATTATTCGCTGCACTTTTTTGTTGAAAAAGATTTGAAGAAGATACTGAAAGCATTGACTGTCAGCTTGTTCACAACTGCAGGAGCTTTCTTGGCGCTTCTGTTTGCAAATATTGGCTTGTTAAAACAAATTACTGTTTTTACAGCGTTTGGGCTAATTGGCGCGTATTTACTTGTAGTTTTGTTTTTCCCGCTGTTAAATTCCGGCATGAACTACCCCGAGCGAAGTATAATGCCACAGTTTAATTTCAGTAAAAAAACCAAAGTTATTGTAACTGCCTGTTTTTTGCTAATATGCATTTTTGGCGTGACAAAAGTAAAATTCAGTGATGATATTCGTGAAATGTACGTTCCATCAAAAAAACTGCTGCAAGCAGAAAAATTGTTCAAAGATATTTCAGGGCAGCCAACGAACGTGTCGTTTTTAACCGTAACATCCTCTGATTTTCAACTGCTGATGCAGAAAGAAGAAGAGATTGCGCAAAAATTATCAGAGCATAATTTTCAGTACCTGTCGTTGAGTCGGTTTATTCCTTCAATCAATATGCAGCAGCAAAATCAAAAGCTTGTAAAAGAACTCTATAATACTAAACTGACTTCCTATGCAACATTTTTGACTCCGAAAGAAAAAGATAATCTCATAAAATCCGATGAAAAAATACTCACATACAACAAAGAAAAATACCCGTGTTTCGAAGATTTTATGATTAACAAAAATACATCGCTTATGGTTTTGTACGATGTGCAGTCACCTGAAATATTTGCCGGCATCAAAGACGTCAAATATTTTAACCCGGTGAAAGACATTTCGGTAGAAATGAAAAAATGCCGACAAAATTGTATGAAATTGATTTTGCCGTTATTTATAGCTTTATTGGCTATTCTGGCAATAATTTATAAACCTAAGAATGCTGTTAAAATCGCAATTCCATCGATTTTAGGTATGATGTTTAGTTTTGCAGTACTTGGCTTCATGCACCAGCCGTTGAATATATTCCATATTTTATCAGCATTTCTGATTGTGGGATTTAGCCTTAACTATGCAGTTTTTCGCTCAAGCGGGATACAAAAATCACGTGACGCAGTTCTGATTTCTTGTATAACAAGTGTGCTTTCGTTCTTTTTGCTCTCGTTGACAAGTTTCAAGCTTATAAGTTCGCTGGGTTTCGTGGTTTTTGTCGGGCTGACTGTCTCATATCTTTTCAGCTTGCTTTTAATTGCAGATAAGTAGCTCTGTTATTGTTTTTTTGGTCTTGGTTTTACCGGCAAAAATGTCACAACCAAAAGCGCTACGATAAACATCGTTGAAACATAAGGGAACCTTTTCGTGTACGAGTGTTCCAGCACAGCGTCTTTTTGTGAATGGAAGCCCTCATAAAAAATCCTGTATTCACCCACTGTTAGCGACGTGTTTTTTTTATCATCAGTCGTGATTTTGTATCGGGTTATTGTTTTTTTGACTTTGTTAATATTATTGAGGGAAAATATTTTGTTTCGTTTAACACGACCGTCAATCGTGTAAATAGTCCGCTCACAGGTTTTTAGATGAGGATTGCAGGTCATGGAAAACTTGTATTCAGCAAAATACGGCATAAAAACACTCAAGCCAAGAATAACAGCTATGATTACTCCGGGTCTGAGCATATAAATTTATCCTTATTTCAGGCTGCTGATTGCAGTTGCTACAAATTTGGTTGCGTCATCAGTCAGGTTGTATGCCTGACAGACTTTTTTAGCCATGTTTTGCCCGACAACATTGAGATTCGAGCTTGAGCCAACTTCGCCTACCGCTGACCTGATAGCATTTGAGAGTTTGTGATCAGGCAGGACTTCTCTTAACGAAATGCAGTTGTTTTTGTCCAAATCTAATTTGGTAAACATACTCTCCAGCTGATCCAGGGAAATAGGAGACTTTTTATCGACATCGGCTTTGAGCGCCTCTGCGATTTCTTCGCGCGTTAATTTGTAATCTTTATTTTTATCCATTTTATAAAAATTTTCGTTCAAATACTTTTCGAAATCCTTTACATCCTTATCCTCAAAAGCTGATTTAACTACATCAGCAGCCGATGCAACAAGACTAACTTTCCCAATAGTCGATAAATCCATACGTATAATCCTCCAAGTCTGATTTTATTTTACGCCCGAACCGCACAAAAGAACTCCTACGTTTGATTTATTATTGGGCGATAGAATGTTGGAATGCAGCACCCCAACATAATGATTTCGGTGGGTTAGGGAACCCACCTTACTCTATTACCCAATATGCGGTCATCCCGCACCTGATGCCACTACTGTCCAGTTAAAATTTTGGATTCGATAACCCAGCTTGCTGTCATACCGGAGCATAAAGTGTTGAAGAATAAGGCTGTCGTGTATATCCGGTATCTTTCCCTCTTCGGATGCCCATTCCAATAATGATTTCATTTGTTAATTGGTAAGATGCCGGATATTTACGCTTTTATTGACTTACAGCAATCTGCGTTCCGGCATGACAGCACGAAAAATGAGTGCATAAGTTTAACGGTGAATTAATTGTCTAGGTAAATATATTTCAGACTGTAGGATGGGTTGAACAATTTCATTCAACCCATCAAATCATTTGGGTTTCAAAACACAAAAAGAGAAGCCAACGAAAATGCCGGCTTCTCTTTATTTTTTATTTCCTAATTAAGGTTATTAATTAGTAGTTACCTTCTTTTTCAGCACCAAATACTTTTGTTGCGCCCCAAGCCGCTACGCCTGCAGCTACAAGCGCGCCACCAATAGTAAGAACTCTGGTGTATGCATTTCTGCTGTGCCACATAAAGTTAGCTACTGCTTTGCCGGCTTTAGAGAAAAAGCCTTTAGTCGAATTCCAGATGCCTTTTGATTCCTTACCTGTCGGCGATGTAGATGGACCAAGTTTAACTGCTGAGAATACATCTGCTTCTCTTCCTGCTCGCGCCATTCTAGCTGCGTCACTTTCCCATGCGGGAGCCATTGATGGGTTACGTTGTTCCATAGCTTGCAGAGCACCTTTTAAAAGATTCATATCATTTTGTCCTTGGGCACTTAATGGTTGTACTGTCATAATTGCCTTCCTTTCACTGTATTATATACACACATTTCTATTATTTTTATCTTATAACTAGTTAAAGTTTGAACATAAATTTAGTTGCTAGTTGTATGACACCGTCATTATACACTGAATCGCTAAAAAGTACAAGTCGCCTACCTTTCCAGCTCAAAAATTCGTATTTACATTTCTTAACACAGCGCGCAAAAGATTAAATTCAAGTCTTTACATAATTATAATTCAACGATATTTACTTAACATTTCGTTATTGTGTCGTGTTTAATCTCCATTTCACATGCCTGACAATTGAAGATTAAAGCGTATTTTTTACCTTGCTCATCAATGAGAAAAAGTTTTTTGTCGCTCCCGCAGAGGTTAAACGCTCGTTTCAGACAATGTTTTGTTGTCATCAAAACTTTACCTGACGTGTTTTTTCCACTCTCGAGAGATTTTTCCTCGACACAACAACCGCAATTTTCATAAAACCGTTGTGCGTACTTATTATGCACATTGGCTGTATAATTCAAATTTTGTTTAACGAATTGAGCTTTTTTCAAAGGTTTTTGAGTCAAACGTTTGTAATTTTTTAGTCGTTCTGCCATAAGCATTTCAAGAATTTTACGTCTCAAGTCATTAATTCCTGAAACAGTCAAAAATGGCAGTTTTTCAGAATTTACCTCTATATGTTCTACGTAAAAATCACTCTCGCCGGTTTTTTTCAATTGCGCAGTAAACGTATCACGCATCTTTTCAGGATTTTTCGCCTGCTCCTCCGACTTGTAGGCTAACGTTACGGAATTCTTGTCTTCGTCAACTGCTATTATCTTATCGTCGCAGACTGTAAAATTCACAGCGATTTTACGGCATGTTTTTGAGTTGGCAAGCTGTTTTTCAAACTTAACATCCTGATTACGAAATAAGATTGTTTGCACGTTTGGCATTTGTGAGGCTTTTTCTTGCGCCCCTTGAGGGGGAAAGTGCCCGAAGGGCGAAAGGGGGGTATTTTTTGAAGGAGCGTTGGTACAGCACAACTTATCTGGCAGCCTGCTTATGGCAGGATATATTTTATTGCCCTCAACTTTATTTACTAAAAAGCCTTTTAATTCGCCATTTTCAAAGTAACAAAGCCCGTCTTGAGGATTTAAAGCTTCACCTGAGTATTCAAAATAATTTTTACCAACTTTAGTAACTTTACCGACTTTTTTGCCGATTGATTTTGGCGTGTCGAAGTTGTAGATGCATTTATCATCTTTTGTTTCAGAACGTACCCCCCTTCCGGTCCTACGGACCACCTTCCCCCGCACCGGGGGGCAGGATAGGGAGTAATCCGTGTAGCCGCGATTGAAAGACTTTTCTATGTCGGGCTCAAAATCCAAAAACACTTTCCCTGAAGATGTTTTTTTTGCAAAGTCATCAATCAACTGCCTGTAAAACCCGACGACATTTTTGACGTATTCAACGCCTTTTAGGCGCCCTTCAATTTTGAATGAGGTGACGCCGGCCTCGGCCAGTTTTTTGATGTGAGCAGCAGCGCTAAAGTCCTTTAATGACAATAAGTATTTGTCTTTTGCGATAATTTTTCCATCTTCGTCCGTAAGTGTGTATTTCTTCCGGCATGGCTGCGCGCATCCGCCGCGGTTGGCTGAACGGCCGCCATTAGCATAACTCATGTAACATTGCCCGCTATACGACACACAAAGCGCGCCGTGGATGAATGTTTCGATTTCAACATCAGTGTTTTTGCAAATTTCCCCGATTTGCTCCAGTGACAATTCACGCGCCAAAATCACTCTGCTAAATCCAACGTTTTCTAGGAATTTAACCTTTTCAAGCGTTCGGTTATCACACTGAGTACTCGCAAAAACAGGTATCTGGGGCAAATCCAACTCCAAGAGGCCCATATCCTGAATGATTATTGCATCAACTCCGATTTTGTATAATTCATAAATTAATTTTTTCGCTTCCATGACTTCACCATCGGTCAAAATTGTGTTAATCGTCACATAAACACGTACATAAAATTTGTGGGCATAGTCGACAATCTCTTTTATATCTTCAATCGAATTACCTGCTTTTCTGCGTGCACCAAAAGATTGCGCGCCAATATAAATCGCGTCAGCGCCATAATTTATCGCTGCGATTGCGCATTCTTTATTCTGAGCAGGTGCTAATAGTTCCAACATAATGTAATTATATAATAAATTTTTTTAGAATTTTTTTTTACTTTGTGGTACAAATTTATTATAGAGAAAAACAAACCGAAAATGACTACCACAATACGAAACATCAAAAAGCTGAGAAACATAGCTATAATTGCTCACGTTGACCACGGAAAAACGACATTAGTAGATTGCATGCTTAAACAAAGCGGCGCATTCCGTGAAAATCAACAGGTACAGGAACGTGTGCTGGATTCAAACGACCTTGAAAAAGAGCGCGGCATAACAATTCTTGCCAAAAACATCTCGGTAAATTATAAAGATTACACAATCAATGTCGTTGATACACCGGGTCACGCCGATTTTGGCGGCGAGGTCGAGCGCATACTCGGCATGGTTGATGGTGCGCTGCTGATTGTTGATGCAGCTGAAGGACCAATGCCACAGACGAGATTTGTGCTTTCAAAAGCACTTGAGTTAGGCATAAAAATCATTGTTGTGATAAACAAAATTGACAAAAAAGGTGCTGAGCCTGACAGAGCACTGGATAGAGTGTTCGACTTATTCACAGAACTGACCGATAACGAAGAATTGTTGGATTTTCCAATCATATATGCAAGCAGTCTTGCAGGTATCGCAAAAAAGAATCTTGAGGATGACAGCAACACTATTGCGCCATTAATGGATTGTGTTGTGAAAAATATTAAATATCCTAAAGGTGATGTCGCTGAAAATTTACAATTCCATGTCACCACATTGGATTATAACGAATATGTCGGCAGAATTGCTATAGGACGAATAATTAACGGTTGTCTGAAATCTCAGGAACAGGTCGCGCTTATCACCTCAAGTGGCAAAACAGAAAAAGGTAAAATTGTTAAACTATTCGGGTTCAAAGACCTTGGACGTGTCGAAATACAAGAAGCATACGCTGGTGACATTGTTGGTATTGCAGGTTTTTCAGATATACAAATCGGTGAAACCATATCTTCAATCGCAAATCCTCAGGCATTACCGTTAATAAAAATTGACGAACCCACTTTACAGATGAATTTTTCAGTTAACAACAGCCCGTTTGCAGGTCAGGAAGGTAAATTCGTTACGTCACGCCAAATACGAAAAAGACTTTATGACGAACTCGAAAAAAACGTAAGCTTACGTGTTGAAGACACTGAAAGTACTGAAATTTTTAAAGTTAGTGGGCGTGGTGAGCTGCATTTAGGAATTTTAATCGAGACAATGCGTCGTGAAGGCTACGAGTTTCAAGTTTCCAAGCCTGAAGTTATTTTCAAAGGCAGCGGCGAAAATCTTTTAGAACCTTATGAAAATTTGGTTGTTGATGTACCTGACGAGTTTGCAGGCTCGTGCATTGAACGTCTTGCAGGTCGCAAGGGCCAAATGACAGATATGCAATCAAACGGCATCCGCACAATTATGAACTTCAACATCCCGGCAAGGGGCTTAATCGGATTCAGAAACGAATTTATTCGTATGACGCGTGGCGAAGGCATAATTTACCATACTTTCGATAAATATGACGGCTATGCAGGTGATATTTCACGTCAGCGCAGTGGTTCGTTAATCTCACATGAAGAAGGCGAAGCTATAACATATGCTCTGCACCAGTTTGAGGACAGAGGAGTGTTCTTCATTACCCCTAAAACACGCGTTTATCGTGGAATGATTGTTGGCGAAGGCAATCGCCCTCAGGATATTGCAATTAATGTTTGTAAAACCAAAAAACTTACCAACATGCGCAGTGCAACAGCTGATGTAATGGTCACGTTGCAATCGCCACATTTAATGTCACTTGAAGAATGCTTAGAATATATTGGGGTAGATGAGCTGGTTGAAATAACTCCACTATCAGTCAGAATGCGCAAAGCTGACTTAACTAAAATGAAATTTTATTCGTAGTTTTTATACTTGGGCTTGACAATGTTATCGTATGGTGATAACATGATAATATGATTAAATCATTCAGTTGCAAAGAAACCTTTAAAATATTTAAAGGCGAGCGTTCTATTAGATATGGCAATATTCAAAAAATTGCTAAACGTAAACTCGATATGGTGCACTATGCCTATAAAGAGCAAGATTTAATTGTACCTCCAGCGAATAGATTTGAGCACCTGAAAGGCAATTTCAGCGGATATTGTTCAGTCCGAATTAATGATCAGTATCGAATTATGTTTAAATTTGCAGATGGCTACGCCGAAGAAGCGCAAATCATTGATTATCACTAGAAAGGACTTGATATGAATATACCTTACACACACCCCGGAGAAATATTACTGGAAGAATTTGTAAAACCGTACGGACTTACACAAAAAAAATTGTGTGAGGAGCTGGGTGTTGGCATAAAGACTATCAGTGAAATTTACAATAAAAAACGCGGTATCACACCGGTTATGGCTTTTAAGCTTTCTCGTTTGTTTGGTACGACGCCTGAATTTTGGATGAGCGCACAAATGTCCTATGAGCTTTACATGGCTTATGAAGCGAAAAAAGACGAAATAGAAAAAGTTAAAAAAATAGCCTAAAATTAAATCGTTTCGTATATCATGATAGCTTTTTCAGGTTGAGTTTCGCTGAACGAATAGGCATTTTTAACTAATTCAATTGCTTCAGCTAAATTCTTTTCATCATTCACATGCAAAGTCGCAATTGCCTCACCTTCTGTGACTTTTTCGCCATGTTTTTTGTTGAGGTAAACACCAACTGCGTAGTCGATTATGTCAGTTTTTTTGGTGCGGCCGGCACCCAGTAATTTCGAGGCTTTTGCAATCATAATAGCATCAATATCCGTGACATAGCCGTTAGATTCAGCTTTAACTTCAATTTTAACCCGACTTTGCGGCAGCAAATTGTAATTATTCAATATTTCGGAATTACCGCCCTGATTTTCAATTATTTCTTTAAATTTTGCTAGAGCTTTGCCACTGTGTACGAGGTCTTTCAGGTATTCAATTGCAGCATTTTTATTGTCAAATTTTTTCGTTTTTAATAATGAAATCGCTGCAATTTCATACGTTAACTCTGCCAAATCGTCACAGACATTGCCTTTCAAAAATTCGATAACTTCAATTATTTCTAAAGCATTGCCAACGGCGCGCCCTAATGGCATGTCCATATTTGTGATTATGCAGCATACATTACGTCCTAAACGTTCGCCGACTTGTGTCATAGTATCAGCAAGCTTTTTAGCCATTTCAACATCCTTGATAAACGCACCTTTGCCGCATTTGACGTCCAAGATTATATGGTTTGCGCCTGAGGCGATTTTTTTAGACACCACACTACAAGCAATTAAAGGAATTATGTCGACCGTTCCGGTCACGTCTCGCAATGCGTACATTTTACCGTCAGCCGGCGTTAAGTCCAACGTTTGCGCTGCAATCGCAGTGTTTTGTGTTTTAACCAGTTCAAAAAACTCATCAGTTTTTAAATCAGTATTAAAACCCGGAATAGCCTCTAATTTATCAATTGTCCCGCCCGTGAACCCCAGCCCGCGACCTGAAAGCTTGGCTGTAGTTATTCCGGCAGCAGCTAAAAGAGGGAGTAAAATCAATGTAATTTTATCACCTACACCGCCTGTTGAATGTTTGTCAACAACGTCTGGGGAAATATCTGAAAAATCTAAAACAGCGCCTGATTTAACAGTCAAGTCTGTCAAATACGTCGTTTCCTCAATATTCATGCCCTGAAAATATATCGCCATTAAAAGCGCACTTATTTGATAATCAGCAATTTCGCCGGACATATAATTTTCGATTAAATATTTCAACTCATCATATGAAAATGCCTGACCTTGTTTTTTCTTTTCAATTAATTCAATTACGTTCATAATTAATTCCTATTTTTTTTTCGGTGCGTGAGACGTACCCTACTTTTCTCATTTCGTTGGGGTAGAAACCCCAACCTACATTTTCTTTGATATCACATTTTGTGATATCAAATTTTATTATTTCCCTCAAACAAAAAGAAGCCTTAACAGCTTCTTTTTTGTTCATAAATAATTTTATTACTTCGCCGGAGTTGCGCCTGTGCCGTTGAGATATCTGATTACGTCGTCCGTAATATCCATACCACCGATGAAAACTGCATTTTGGTCTAATACTGCATCCAGTTTTTTAGCATTAGCAACGGCTTTTGCAGCTGCTAAAATACGGTTGTAAATTTCATCTTCTTTGGCCACTTGTAGTTTTTCCAAAGCGTCTCTTTTAGCTTCAAATTCAGCTTTTGTTTTATCTTCGAAATTTTTCTTAGCGATTGGCGAGTCGATTGCTTTGTATTGTTTATCTTTGTCAATTAAATATTGTTGCAATTCCATTGATTTGTTATCAACTTCTTTAAACGCTGCTTTTGCGTAGTTATATGAAGTGCCGACTTTCTTAAAATCAATTACTCCAATGGTAGTTGCCTGTGCAGCAGCACATAGAGTTGCCATAACCAACGTCAAAACGGCGATACTAAACTTTTTCATTTGTGTCTCCTCTTTTTCAAATCCAAAAATATCTTCTCTAGTATAATTATATATTAAACTTTCGTCATGTACAATTAAATTTTTTTCTACTATAATTATTGAGTTGAAAGATATAAGAGAGTAACGATGAGCAAATATTTATTGGAAATAGGAACGGAAGAACTGCCTTATCAATTTATCCCAGTGGCAGAAAAACAATTACAAGAATCATTCAAGAAATTATTCGATAATAATGGTATTAAATATTCACTTGCAAAATCTTACTCAACACCTCGTCGTTTGACCGTTGTATTTGAAGGCTTGGACGAAAAACAAGCTGATATTTCAAAAGAAGTTAAAGGACCTATAGTTTCAGTAGCGCTTGATGCTAATAATAATTTCACAAACGCTGCAATTGGCTTTGCAAAAAAGAACGGCATAGAAACAAAAGATTTAATAATAAAAGACAATTACATATGGGCAAATATTGAACAAAAAGGTAAAACAACTGCAGAATTTATCCAAGAAAACGTCGCCAACATTGTACTGAGCATGCAAGGTCCTTATTTTATGCGCTGGAGTAATTTAGATGTTAAATTCCAACGTCCTATTCGCTGGATTGTATCGTTAATGAATGGCGAAGAATTGCCAGTTGAAATCGCAGGAGTAAAATCTTCAAAATACTCTCGCGGTCATAGATTTACATCTGATAAGGTTGAAATTAAAAACTCCGATACTTATGCAGATGATTTATACAAAGCCAACGTTATTGTTGACTCACAAAAACGTAGAGATGTGATTGCAAAACTCGCCGGCGAAAAAGCTAAAGAAATCGGTTGCGAAGCAGTTCTGAATGAAAATTTGCTCGATGAAGTTACTTGTTTAACTGAGTGGCCTGTGCCTGTACTTTGTGATTTTGACGAAAAATATTTAGATATTCCTGAAAAAGTTGTTGTAACTGTTATGGCAACACACCAGCGTTATTTCCCTGTCTATAAAAACGGTAAACTGACAAACCATTTCATTACAATGGCGAATTATGTAGGCAGCGAATTTGAAAACATCAAAGCAGGCAACTTGCGCGTTATAAAAGCGCGTCTTGATGATGCAATTTTCTTCTTTAAGGAAGATACTAAAAAACCTTTGGCGGATTACATCGAAAACTTAAAAGGCATCACCTTCCAAAAAGGTATGGGCTCAGTCTATGACAAAACTCAACGCATAATTGAATTATCAAAATTCCTGGCTGACAAATTAAATATATCTTTCAAGACTATTGAGCGCACAGCGCAATTATGCAAAGCTGACCTTGCAACTTCTTTAGTGTTTGAATTTACGGAATTACAAGGCTTTATCGGCAGCGACTACGCACTACATGCCGGCGAAGAACCTGCTGTAGCAAACGGTATCAAAGAACATTACTTTCCGCTAAATGCCTCGTCTGAGCCTGCCGAAGCTATTGAAGGTCAGATTGTCGGGATTGCAGACAAAATCGATACTGTTGTTGCGGTGTTTGCTGACGGCAAAAAGCCTACAGGATCTAACGATCCGCTTGGTGTTCGCCGCAACGTTTTGGGCATTTTAAAAACCATAATTATAAGAGATTTAAATGTTGATTTGATGGCATTGATAAAAAAATCCATCGATATTTTGCCTATACAAATCGAGGACAAAACAAAGCTGCTTGAGTCGATTGTTGACTTTTTCGAGCAGCGTTTGGTAATTTATTATTCTGATAAATTTGCACAAGATGTTTTGCAGGCTTGTGTGTCAGGGAAAAATGTTTTGTCTAACTTAAAAGATTTTACGGAGCGCGCAGAAATTTTAACAGAACTAAAAAAACAGCCTAAGTATGCTGACTTGCACGAAGGCGCTAATCGCATCATAAGAATTATTAAAGACACAAAATTTAATAATCAAACAGTTGATAATGGTTTATTTGTAAATGATTATGAAAAAAATCTTTATGCTAAAACAGTCGAGATAGCTGACAATTTAAGTTATAAAGAAATAATTGAAAAACTTCTTAACATAACACCCGAAATAACAGCCTTTTTCGACAACGTTCTTGTAATGGATAATGATGAAAAAATCAAACAAAACCGCATAAATTTATTAATTAATTTAAGAGAAAAATTCTCTCGTATAGCTGATTTTAGCAAAGTTTTGGCTGACTAGAAATTGATGAATCGGAACTAAATTTGCATGCCCGATTTTTGTGTTACTACACGGGCATGGATTTAAATGTCAAATTCTATTACAAAGGTGTTTAAATTGTTACAAACAAAACCTTCTCATGCCTTAAATTTTATTATAATATATTAAAACATGCTAAAGATGGTACTTTTTTCGCATGTTGGGAAATTTTGACTAAAGGTTGAGTACAAATTGCCACAGACGAGTAGGAATATGGAGGAAATCGTGAGTTTGAACTTAGAGCGCAAATTGAATTTATCAGAAAATGCAATAAAAGTATTAGAAAAAAGATACTTAAAAAGAGACAATGACGGCACGCCGACAGAAACGCCGAACGATATGTTTTATCGTGTTGCGTCAACTATTGCAAAAGCTGATGAGAGGTATGGCGCAAGCTCTCGTGAAATCGAAGAGTCAACTCAAAAGTTCTATGATTTTATAACAGATTTTTATTTTATGCCAAATAGCCCGACGTTAATGAACGCAGGGCGTGAGCTGGGGCAGCTTTCTGCATGTTTTGTACTACCGGTAAAAGATTCACTGGAAGATATTTTTGAAACTATCAAAAATACAGCCCTTATCCACAAAAGTGGCGGCGGTACAGGTTTTTCATTCTCACGCTTGAGACCGAAAAACTCAGTAGTTCGTTCAACCATGGGCGTATCCTCAGGTCCGGTATCGTTTATGGAAGTTTTCAACGCAGCTACCGAAGCTGTGAAACAAGGCGGTACACGCCGTGGCGCGAACATGGGCATCCTACGCGTTGACCACCCTGACGTTTTAGAGTTTATCGACTGCAAATACGACAACAGCAAATTACAAAATTTTAATATTTCTATTGCCATCACTGACAAATTTATGGAAGCGTTAAAAGCTAATACTGACTTTGATTTATACCATCCAAATACAAAACAATCGGTTGGCAAAATGAACGCTAAAAAAGTATTTGATTTAATTGTAGAGCGCGCTTGGAGAAACGGTGAGCCCGGTATTGTCTTTATCGACAAAATTAACGATGACAACCCAACGCCTTTAGTTGGTGATATTGAATCTACAAATCCATGCGGAGAAGTTCCGCTTCTACCTTATGAAGCTTGTAACTTAGGCTCTATAAATTTAGGTTTAATGTTAAAAGAAACTACAAACGGCGAATTGGCCGTTGACTGGGATAAATTAGCTGAGATAACCAGAACATCTATTCATTTCTTGGATAATGTAATTACGGTTAACAATTATCCGCTGCCACAAATCGCGGACATGGTTGAAGCAAACCGCAAAATTGGCTTGGGCGTTATGGGCTGGGCTGATATGTTAATGAAATTAGGTATCGGATACAATTCAACTGAAGGTACTGCACTTGCAGCTAAGGTAATGGAGTTTATCGATTACCATTCGAAAGTTGAATCTATAAACCTATCCAAAACACGCGGTAAATTCGCTAATTACAAAGGAAGTATTTATGATGGTCAAAACTGGCTTTATAACAAATATAAAGGCAAATCTGCCGGCATGATTACGGACGATATGTGGAAAGAGCTTGATGCTCAAATCGAACAGTATGGCATCAGAAACGCAACAACAACTTGTATTGCACCGACTGGCACAATCAGTATGATAGTTGGCGCCTCGGGCGGTGTTGAGCCATTGTTCGGCTTGGTATTCTTACGCAACATCATGGACGGAACAGAAATGTTGGAAATTAATCCAATATTTGAAAAATACGCAAAAGAGAACGGATTCTATTCAGCTGAGTTAATGAAAAAGATTTCAGTTGATGGTTCACTAGGCCACGTTGATGGTGTTCCTGCCGAAGCAAAACGCGTTTTTGCAACTGCTCACGATATTTCACCTGAGTGGAACGTAAAAATGCAAGCTGCATTCCAGCTGCACACTGATAATGCCGTTTCGAAAACTATTAACTTTGAAGAAACCGCCACAATTCAAGATATCGCAAAAGCATACGTTTTAGCTTTTGAAGCTAACCTCAAAGGCTTGACTGTTTATAGAAACAACTCAAGAACATTCCAGCCAATGAATTTAGAAGCTAAAAAAGAAGAATCTAAAGTTGAAGTTATAGAAGAAGAATTTGAAGTTGTTTTGACAAAACATACTTGCCCTGATTGCGGCACATCGGTCGAAATGGCTGAGGGATGTTTCATTTGTCTTAACTGTGGATATTCAGGTTGCAGCTAAAAAGATTTTGTGGTTTTATAATAATTACCAAATGTTGGTGGGCTGATAAACTCACCTTACATTTTGAGACATCGCACATTGAATTATTTTTGCCGATTATAGTATCAAGCAATTACACTCTAAAGTAGGGTGGGCTATAGCCCACGGACATTAAGGCAGAAAATAAACACATAGTAGTAGGGTGCGTCATACGCACCAATTAAAAAATGTTGGGGTAGAAACCCCAACCTACTTTGTAAAGAGTACTTGTTGTAGTGGCAAGGACTCCACTAATTTATGACTAAATGTCATAAATTAGAAGGAGGGGTATATTACCTACCATTTCGACAAAAAAAATACCTTGAAAATAAAATAATTGTGTAACGAGTAAAATTGACAGATGCTGAAACAAGTTCAGCATGACGTTAATCCATGTCGTAGTGGCGGACAAGCCGCAGCTTGCGGAGGCGCATTTAGATAGGACATGTGCGTCTACCATTTCGACAAAATCTATACCTTGAAAATAAAAAATAAAAATCAAATAACCATGTCGTAGTGGCGGAATGGTAGACGTGCACGCTTGAGGTGCGTGTGGAGCAATCTGTGGGGGTTCAAGTCCCCCCTACGACATTTTTAAAACTCACTACTTATAGTGTTTTCAGGTATTTTATAAAAATCTTGTGGGTAGTCTGTGGGGAGTTGTTCATTTGAAATAAATACTAGCCGTATGAATACAATTTGGATAATGCCTCATGTTTTTTGTTAATTATCCTGCCCCCATATAATTGTACCAAGTTGAAAAGAGGTATTTAATGTAAACTTTAGAGGAAAGGAAGGTACGATATGAAAAAAGATAGATATTATTGAGATTATTGACCCAAATCAACAAAAATTGTTGCTTACTAAAGAAAATTTAGCACACTAATCCTTTTCAATTACTAATTTAGCACCATTTTTATCATCCTCAACATGCCTGTACACTCATCATAATTGTTGTCAAAATATGTTCTCAAAGCGTCTACTATTAGACGAATTTTTAAAAGAGACTTCTTTTTAGAAGCCTCTTTTGCTTTAATACCTTTACAACATTGGAAGCTATATGTTATTATTTGTGTTGGATTATGTTGGAAAGGAAGTTATATGAAAAAGATTAAAACATTTGTGGTTTTGATGGCTGTTTTGTCATTCTTGTCTTTGAACACGAAACTTGTTGTGGCAAAAAATGTTGAAACCGGAAAAAGTGATACAAAGTGTGCTTGCAGTAATGACAAGCCGGTTGAAACTGCTCAAAAAGAAAAATGTCCTTGCAAAAAGAAATTTGAAGAAAGACTAAAATTAACTAAAGACCAAATCAAGCAAACTGATAAAAACAGGGCTGAAGAAAAAGCTGAAGTTAAAGCTATAAATGACCAAATCAAAGCTTTGAGAGCACAGGTTGAAGAAGTAAAAGTCAAGCATAACCAAACTTTTGAAGAAATTTTGACTGATAATCAAAAAGCTGAGTTAGAAAAAATGCGTGAAGAAAAGAAACAGGGTAAATCTTGTTGCCCTTGTAATAAAAACCCTTATTACTAACTGAAAAATTATACAGAAGCGCGCGGAATATTCAGCGTGCTTTTAATTTGGTAATTATTTCTTTAATCAAATTTTTATGTTGGTTATGTTTGTAATTATTTGGATATATCATATTAAATTCGACATTTAAAACTCGTTCATAATCTTTTAATTTATATTTTTTAGGATACTTACAAATAGCATACATAATGCTTCCTAGCTTTTGACCATATATCTCTACCTCTAAGAAATATGTCTCTAACAATGCTTTCAAGGATTGTTTTGTGTGAAATTTTTGTTTTGTCCAAACGCCATCCCTAAATGTCACGCTGAATTTGTCTTTATCTAGAAATTCTATATCCCTTACTCTCGATGTCGCAATTAATGCACGGCTATGGCGTTCTGTAGATTTCAAACTCCTTGTACCCATTATAAAAATACCCTCATTTCGTAATAGTGCATTACATGTTAACAATACGTTGTGCTGCATCTCTAAACTCGTAACTGAATTTATCACACTATCTAGAACTACAACATCATATAAGCCATTTTTTGAGATGTCTGATTCAATTTCTTTTATAAAGCCGATGACAGCTTGCATATCAAAGAATTTCGTGTAGCCTTTTCGATAAAATGGCTCATACATAAAAAATTTGTATCCTAGTTTTCTGAATTTCTTTGCATAAGCACATTTTCCTGCACCAAAATCTAAAAATCTCTTTTCTCTATCTAGCATAGGTATCACATATTTTTCGTAAGTAGATGATTTTTTGGCACTTTTACCTTCTAATCGCGCAATTTGACAAAACGTCTGATTATAGTCTTTTACACCTAATGAATCATAATTATATTCACCATAATCTACATTAAAATAGCTTTCAAATTTAGCGAGTTTTTCATCTGAGAGTTTATAAACAAGAATAGGTTTACACATCAGCTTGCATGCCAGAGCATAGTCAGAATTAAGTATAATATTCCCTATATTACTACATACAACTGACCCCCACTCTCCGTACTTCATAATAAGAATACCAATTTCTTTTACTATAATTGGATTAATATTTTTTTCAAAAAATACTTTTTCATGGTGAACAAAATTATAACCATCTTTTAAATTTTGCATCCCTTCAATCCAAACCTTGGAGCGACTTGTTTCAATGGAGTTATGAAAAAGATTAAACATAATTTCGTCTTGTTTGACTATATCAGGTAGCGTTATCACAGGAACAGTTTTATAATTCAATTCTTTCAAGGCTTTTGTGCGTTGATGACCTGCGGTTAAAGTATTATTTTTGCCATTAACTATGATTGGCTTTATTACGCCAAATTTTTTTATACTTTCTTTCAATTTCTCAAAAGCATTTTCTTCAATTTTTCTAGGATTGTAGTCAGCAGGGATAAGTTTTTCAGTGGGATAATTTTCTATAAATGCCATTACTACTCCTTATAACCCACCAAAGAATGAATAAAACCTATGCTTACAGCATTAAGTTCTAAATATTCTTTGTAAGCTATTTCTAAAAGTTTCATTTCTTCATTTGAAATTAAAACTTTGTTCCTGCCGAAATGAAGATGATTGACTCCACAAATAGCCTTTGTGCCATCCTCAAAATCTTTTATCATTTCGATATCGGATATTGCTTGTTTTGTTTTAGATTTTTTAGTCACTATAAATTCCTTTATTTCAAGAGTACACTTCAATAATAGGGAATTTTTTGATATTTTTACAACGTTAACTTAATATTTGTTAACAAATATTATTGGCAAATGTTATTGAGCTAGTTCAAAAGACTTTTAATGCAAAAATATAGATTTGTGCGCTCATCATAATTGTTATCAAAATACGTTCTCAAAGCATCTACTATTAAACGAGTGATGTTATATTAAGCGCTTCTCATAATTCTATTCAGCATAAACCAAGTATTACTTCCTCTTAACAAGAGAATTTCATCGTGTAGTTTTCCTAAACAGGGTTCAAATTCTATACCGTTCTCTACAAATAAAAATCCCAGTTAATAGCTGGGATTTTTATTATATTTATGCGGTCGAAGACAGAACACCACGGCTTTAGCCGTGGATGAATGAGCCCGACGGCGGTATAATATAAAGCATGGAAGTAATAAAAAGCGCACATAGTACATATTGCTTAAAATATCACATAGTATGGGTATGCAAGT
>JAVBNU010000055.1:0-46614 GCA_031551265.1 Candidatus Gastranaerophilaceae bacterium | reverse complement strand
AAGCAGACTTTCAGGTAAGATTATTGCTTTAGGTTTTGTGAGTGCTACTCAATCAACGCTTGAGGCAAAACTTACGGGTGATAGCAAATATCAGGAACTAATGCAGGCTTTGAGTTCTAAAATTAATGATTCAACGTCGCTAATGACAACCTTAAGACAACAAGCATCATTAACATCTATCTCTCTAAATACTGTTAATGCACTGCTTGGAAATATGACCGAGTCTAAGTCTATTGACCGTAAATACGGCAATGGTAAACAAATATATACACCGCAACAAGTCGATTTAGTTGACTTCTTATCAACTAAATACGGTAAAGGCGCGAATAATAGCGGACTTGCCGGTCTCGGTCAAGCATTGAACGACAATGTTATGGATCAAATGTTTAATGCAGGATTCAATAAAACTCAAGCTGCGTATACTATGTCATGGATGTTCCCTGATAGTGGTATTAGCTATAATTCAAAAACTAGTTCATTCACCGTTCCTTATGGACACTCGGCAGAGGAAACAGCTACATATAGTAAATTGGTATCCGATTTGAACTCTAAACAATGGGTAAATTCAGGTAAAGCATCTATTGCCGCGACTACTGCGACAGGTGATGTTATAAATTTACCGCTTGATGAAGGCGAACGTATTGACGCTGTTGAAAACGAAGAAGAAGATCAGGTCGTCGACGAAGATCGTGTTGATCCAATCGGTTTCAATTTGGGTAACATAAGCTTCGACTTTGTTGTTGATGCAAATGGCGATAATATTTTCAACGGTAGTGATGAGTTCCTGGGTGCTGCTAAAGTCAGCTTATCCAGTTTAACTGATGGCAATATAACTAACTATTTCGGTGCTAAATTCGCAGGTTTAACAGTTGAAGACGTCAAAAAATATGATGTTGACGGTGATGGCTTTATAACAGGTATTGAAGAGTTATTAATGTATGACTCGGATAGTAACGGTAAAATTGAAGCCGCTGAGCTTGATGATTTATGGATTGTCAAAACCAACTGGGGTACAGGCGCACATTCGTTCACAAATGCTACTGAAGCCGGTGTCGGCACTATTGATTTGAGTAAATTCCAAACTAACGGCGCATATGATGGCGCTAAAATCAATCAAGAAAACTGGCTGGATATTAATAATAACCTGAAACAAAATAGCTTCGGGGTCAATATGGCTGATGGCAGCACATTAAGCGGCTATCAACGCTTGGATAATAAAGAATATATACAAAAAGTATACGGAGACGCCTTTGGCAAACAATACACAATTAACTTTAACCCACTTCTCGACGCGGCAGGTAATCTTGTTGAGCTTGAAGTGAAAGAGGATTCAACTGCAAAAGACAGCGCAAGAGCCTCAGTTGAAGATGCTAAAGAAGCTTTAGAAAAAGCTACAGCTGAGCTTGAAGAACAAAGACAAGCACAAGATGAAAAAGCAACAACTGCAGTCAACGAAGCCAACGCAGCAAGAATCAACTTTGACTCTGATGGTATTGTATACAATGGTCAAGAAATAACAACTGAAACTGTAAATCAGCTATGGGGCGCTAAGACTGATGCAACTGCCACTACTAATAATACAACTACAGATAATACAGCCGCCGAAACAGAAAATACTGAAAACACAGAGAATACAGAAACTGAAGCGGATGAGGATGATCCGACTAAGAAAAAATAAGAAGAAATTGATTACAAACTAAAACAAGAGGCAGAATTTATCTTTTCTGTCTCTTGTTTTTTGGTTTAGCACTATAATTTTTAAACTAGTTACTATTGTTTATTATAACTCTTGTCATTGCGTGGAGGACGTCAGCCCGACGCGGCAATCCACTAAAATCAACCTTTTTTATATACAAAATCATTGTGAATGTGCTAGTGAGCGCACCCAACTTTCTTTTTGTTTTTTAGGGTATTATTGTGAACTTTTGTAAACAAAACTTTTATCAAAAACGCAATTTTTTGCTAAAAATTGTTTTTATTAAAATACGAGGAATAAGGAATTTTATTTTAGCGAGTTAAATGATTAAACAAGTAAGTTTAATTGAAACACGATAGGAAGGAAATTATGGGAAACTATTTTACAGAAACACAACGCTGGAATCAGATTTGCAATTTTCAATTAGCAGATGTGTGTTACTCTGCAGGTATTGATCCAAGAACAGCGCCGTTTATGTCAACGCCGTCCAGTGATGGTGGTATGGACACATTCTCACCGACTTCAGGTCAGAGAACTGAAAGGCCAAGACGTTCAGGTAATTTTGTTGCAGCGCAATTTCAAAAAAAACAGTTAAATGATAAAGAAATTTATCCTGCTGAACGCTTAAACATTCCGGGTTTCATTGATTACAGTGACTCTGCTAATCCTAAACTTATGCTTGATGATGGGCAGGCAAACGAATTTGCTGAAATTATTGCTACTGCAAAAATGAATATAATAAATAATCCTAGTATTCCTGAGAATATAAGAGTTAACATGCAAAAAATCTTAGAAGGTGATAAGGGAAAAGCTGTATATCTTAATGCTAATATTCTTATGAAAGTAATGGATGCGACTGTAAACGAATCAGACAAACCGGAAGATTTTAATCCCGAAGCGCTTGCCGCCACTATGATAGAATATCTTGATGGTTCGTGCGGTGATGAAAAAACTCTGCCGAAAGTTTATTTAACTTTTGCGCTGGGTATTTTGGATGAATACTCAAAACGTCATCCTGAGATGTTGGATTTGAACGGACAAACTTTTACTGAAAAATATATCAAAAACGCGTCAGAAGGAATTGAAACAAGCAGCGTTAACGGTAAAAGCACAGGTAATATCTTGAACAGCTGGCGCAATCATTTAGGAATGGATCCTTTAAATAACGTCCTGTTAGGTGTTTTGCAAAAACCGTCAAATCATATTCCGGCGCATATAACGCAGCATTTTACAGACAATGACCCGAGTGAATTCGCAATGAAAAAGGCAAAAGAGTTGGTAAAAAAACTCCAGGAAACAGGCGACAAAAAGGCGATTGTAGAAGAACTTGGCAAAATTGATAATAACGCAGATTTTACGTATGTGCATTTATATCTGGGATTATCGTATAAACATGACCCTGTTTTGACCGGCGAAATGGAACGTACGAAAGATGCCTCAACAGCTTTCAAAAAAAGATACTATTCGTCTATGAACAGCCAAATCTCAGGCTCTAAAAAAATAAATGAAGCTTATTGGAAAGATGTAATTCGCAAAGGCGCAAAAAATTACGAAAATATACTTAAAACAATCAATAGCAACGATGCACAAATAAATTTAAAAGATTTGAAAAATGCACCGCAAGCTGCTGATATAGAAACAGCGATTAGCAGCGTAAAAATAGCATTCGCGACATCGCCACAAGCAGCTTATCAGGCCGCAGAGGCAGCGGCAACTACTCAAGATGCAGGCGGCAAAAAGAAAACAGACTATGAATACGTATCATACCTGATTCAACAAGCGTTTAGCGGTTATAATCAAGATGCAGCCGGTAAGTTAGAAGTTCAACAAAATAGAGTTAACTTTAACGGTACTGACGGTGGATTACGTGTTCAGTTCGCTGCTTTGACAAAACTTCCCGCAGCTGCGCAAAAAGAAGCTGTTGAGAAGTGGTTAAAAATAAACCCTGGTTTTGAGCCTGCTGATTTAGAGAATATCGATAAAGATTGTGCTGAGTTTAACCTATTTGGCGGCAACAGAACATATTCTGAGTTTAAAGCGTCCGAAGGACTATCTTCCTTGATGCCTGCAAGAGCAACCTCTTCACGTAGAGCTGACATTTTATTAAATTACAAGTCTGAGCCAACAAAACCCGTAACACCATCACAACTGCCTGAAGGCCCGAATAAAGAAGAGCCAAAAAAAGTGGAGACTCCAGCTACGACCACTGCACCTGCGCCAGCAACACCTGTAGCTACAAGTGGTACAGCTGCGACTCCGACAACTGGTGCAGCAACAGGCTCGAAAGAGGTATCTGGCTCATCAGTCGATTCTTCTAAAAAGGAAACTGAAACACCTAAAGATGTATATGACCCAGTCCTAGTTGATAAATTGAATAAATCCTTGTTAAACTCAGTTAATATCGGAATTTCGTCTCAAACATACGCTTCACGAGCAAATGTTCTGAAAGCTTGTATTGATGCGGTAAATAAAGAAACTGAGCTTGTCGAGCAATATGATAATAGTAGCACGCTACAAGGTATTTTAGATGAATTAAAAACATATCAAGTTGCTAATGCTATAGTATTAACTATCGGATATGGGAGTGACTCTTCGGCGGCTGGTAGACTTTTAGGACAGATAATTAAAAAGAACCCTGACTTAAATGAAACACAGTTATTATATGTTCTTGATAAAATGAACCAGTTTTCAAGTGATGCATCTGCAATGCAAGAATATATGAGTAAAATACCTGAAGATAAACTGAGAAAAGATGCTAATAGCTACATCCCATCTACCTCAGCTTTTCGTGTCGGAAATAACTTAAAAGCAACAAAACTTCCTGCACCACTTTTGGATTATTTCGGTTGGGGCAACGGTTGCGTAGATTATGATTTATACCAAGCTCCAATTTTAAAAAAATTAGCCAGTAAATAGTTAAATCTTATTAGCTAACGCGATTAGGGTTTCAAGAGTTAAATCAAATTCACATTTTTCCTCCACGCTTTGTTGGAGGAATTTGTCTATTTCATTGATAAACATTATCGCTTTATCTATTTGCGGGTCGGAGCCTCTGACGTATGCGCCGATATTGATTAAGTCTTCGTTTTTGCGGTAAACTGCTAAAATATTCCTGATTTTTGCGGCGGCTGCTTTATGTTCTTTTGAAACAATATCGTTCATTACACGAGAGATACTTTGCAGCACATCTACGGCAGGGTAATGGTTTTTGTGCGCCATTTCGCGTGAGAGACTTATGTGGCCGTCCAGAATGCTTCTGACGGTGTCAGAAATAGGTTCATTAAAGTCGTCACCTTCGACTAAAACTGTGTAAAGGCCGGTAATTGTGCCTTTGGGGTTTGTCCCTGCGCGTTCAAGCACTTTTGGCATCAGCGCAAAAACAGAAGGCGTGTATCCACGCGTTGCAGGCGGCTCGCCAATAGCAAGGCCTACTTCACGCTGTGCCATTGCAATACGCGTGACGCTATCTAGCATAAAAAGTACATTTTTGCCCTGATCTCTAAAGTACTCGGCTATCGCTGTTGCGACGAATGCTGCTTTGATTTTTACAAGTGACGGCATGTCGGAAGTAGCTACAACAACAACTGAGCGCTTCATTCCCTCAGTGCCAAGAGTGGATTCAACGAATTCTCTAACCTCACGACCACGCTCACCGATCAGCGCCAAGACGTTCATATCGGCAGTAGTATTTTTAGCCATCATTGCGAGAGTTGTACTTTTGCCGACCCCTGAGCCAGCAAAGATACCCAGTCTTTGTCCCATACCGATTGTTGCGAATGCGTCAATTGAGCGTATGCCAAGGGATAGTGGTGTTCTGATTAATGCCCTGTCTAGTGGGTTGATAATATCGGCTTGAGTTGAGTAAAAAATCTGAGAATTAATTTCGCCTAAAGTATCCATTGGTTTGCCAAGAGCGTTTAAAACTCTGCCTAGAAGCTGAGGGCCGACCTCTACCTTCATGGCGCCGCCTGAATTAACAACGATTGCGCCCGGTTCGAGTCCTTCAATTGAGCCAAGAGGCATTAAAAGGATGCGTCCTTCTCTGAATCCGACTATTTCGGAATAAATCGGTTCAGAACCTGATTTTGTATGAATATAGCACAGGTCGCCGATACTGCCTTTAGGCCCGTCAGACTCGATTATTAAGCCGATAATCTGGATTACACGACCGATTTCCTGAATTGCTGCAGTATTTTTTATTATGGAGCTGTACTCATTTAATAAATTCATAATTAATCTTCAAGTTCTTTTAGAATTTCGTCGTCAGACTTTGCCATTAAATGTGCCGTCAATTTGGTTGTTATTTCGTAAATTTGAGATGTAATTCTGGCATCAACACGAGATTTTATGCCTTCAACGATAGGGCCGTCGTCTGATATTGCTGAGTCTTCGATTATTTTAATATTTTCTAATGCAGTAACTTTTTCTTTCAACTCGGGTGAAATAGCGTAGATGCGCTCTGCAAGGCTCGGGTTGATAATAATATTAACAGCTTCCTTTTCGGGGAGCAGATTTATAGCTTGCAGCGTTAGTTCTGTTAAAAACTCATCACTGTTTTTTAGCGCGTTTAAGCCTATTTTTTCAGCAATCGTGGTTACTAATCCAACAATATCCTTGTGAGCTGATTTGATAATTTTTTTCTTGATTTCAAAATTCACTTCTGCAAAAGTGTCAACCATGAGGATTTTATCCTCCATTTCGGCTGTTACTGCGACAACACCCTCTTGGCGGCCAATGTCAATTCCGTCAGCACGCGCAGTATCTTTTATTTTTTCGACTTCAAGTCTCGCTTGCTCAATCGTTTCTTTTGCTGAAACATCAGCTATACCAATTTTTTGGAGTGACTTTGCTCTAGCTTCTTCCATTATTTTTTCGGCCTCTGCTTTAGCTGCGGCAATAATGAGTTCAGCTTCTTGCAGTGCTGCCTGTCGCTTGCGCATAGCTTCGTTAGAGCCGATTACAAATGATTGACCATATTGAATGTTTTTAGCTTCAAGTTTACTCAATTAACTCGTCCTCTTGAGAGTTTCTGGCGATGACGATTTCGCCCTCGGCTTCGAGTTGTCTTATAACGCCTACAATTTTGCCTTGAGTGCCTTGAACGTCTTTCGCCAGAACAGGCCCCATATATTCCATATCCTCGTTCAACATAGCCTGAGCACGTTCAGATAGATTTCTGAAGATTTTGTCTTTGAGTTCTTCTTTCGTACCCTTGAGCGAGAGCGCAATGTCTCGTGTATCAACTTCTCTGAGGATACGTTGAACTGATTTATCATCGAGTTTGACAATATCTTCAAATACAAACATCAACTCACGCACGCTTTCAGCGATTTCGGCATTTCTAAGTTCAAGCATATCAATAACGTTTTTCTCAGTTGAGCGATCAGTTCTGTTAAGTATGTTAGCAAGAGTCTGAATACCGCCGGCTTTGGAGAAGTCTTGTGCGACAACAGATGAGAATTTGCTTTCAACAATTTTTTCAACTTCTGCTAAAATTTCAGGATTAATGGTGTTCATTTCAGCGAGTTTAATAGCAACTTCGGCCTGAATGTGAGGTGCAAGCGCATTCAAGACCCTTGCAGAGTGTTCAGGTTTAATATAAGCCAAAATCAACGCAATTAGCTGAGGATTTTCACCTTGGAAAGAAGATGCCAGTTGTGAGGGGTCAGCATCGTTAAAAAACTGAAACGGGTTTGACGACAGAAGTGTCATTAAGCGTTTCAATATGCCGTCAGCTTCCTCATCACCGTATGCACGTCTCAAAAGTGTTTGTGCGTATTGCATACCGCCTGAAGAAATGTAATTACTGGCGATAAAATAAGAGTGAAACTCTTCAATAATGTTGTTTATGACTTCGGGTGGTACTCTGTTGAGTGTGGTAATGTCGATTGTTATTTGCTCTATTAACTCTTCATTGGGGATATTTTTTAAGATTTCAGATGCGGCAGCCGGTCCAAGCCCGATTAATAGTGCTGCAACTTTCTGAGATTGTGTCATAAATTCATAATTAACGCTTGCCATAAATTATCATTCCTTGATGTAGTTAACTAATAGCCTTGTTGCTTCTGCAGGGTCAGCGAGGATTGTCTCAGAGAGGTCCGTTTTCATTTTTTCCAGCTCAGGTGCCAGTTTTGCGTCAAGCTGCAACAGTGGTTCAATATCAACCATATCATCCAAATCGTCTCTAAACTGGAAACCTGCTGAGTTATCTTCCCAGTTTGCTTGAGGCGCCGGCAAGATATTTTTCAGCAGCGAACGTAAAACAAACAGCGCTGTAATACCTAAAATAAGTATTATTAAAGGTGACACAACCTTGTTTGCCCAAAATTCGATTTTTGCCTGACGTTCGAGGTTTTCCATCATTTTTTGTTGCTGAGCCAATTCTTCTGCATTTGTTGCAAATTCCATGCTTGAAATGTTTATAACGTCGCCACGTTCGAGATTCGCGCCGCTTGCTGAGACTATCAGGTTTGTAAGTTCTTCCTTTTCTTTAGAAGTTAAAATTTTATTAACGGCAACGGCTACTGTCATTCTCTTTACTGAGCCAGGAGCGTAGATAACCTGTTTAACTTCTTTTGAGACGTTGTAATTGGCTGCATTTTTTTGTTTTTCGTAGTTTAATTTTTTGTTGTTTCCTGATGCTGTATCGAGTGGGGTATCTGTATTTGCAGCGTTGTTAGGGTTTTGGTAAACTTCTGTCTCTGACTGAGTTGAGGACAATACTCCGTTGCCTTCAGGTGTTGCCGGTAAATAGCTTTCAATGGTTGATCTTACTGAATTGAAGTCAATTTCAGCGCTGACTTGTACTGAGGAATTGCCTGTGCCTGTGATTTTGTCAAGCACGCTTTGAATTTTTTTAGCGGTTTGAGTTTCAAGGTTATATCTGTAAGACTCAATATCCGTAGCGTTTTTTTGGATTTCATCAGAGAGACTGTTGCCGTTTTGGTCTGTTAAAAAGACCTTGTCGGGTGTAAGTCGAGGTACTGCGTAGGCTACAAGGTTTTTGATTGCGGTTATTTGATTGGTCTTTAAAGTATAGCCCGGGTCAAGAATCAACATTACCGATGCGCTTGGCGCTTCATCTTTATCGGTGAAAATTGAGCGTTCCGGCTCAGCAAGTTGTACGCGTGCTTTCTTTACGCCGGAGAGCTTTTCTATAGTTCTTGTTAATTCGCCTTGAAAGATTCTTTGTTTGGTTAATTTGTTTTTAAAATCAGTACTGCCCAGTTGTAATTCGTCTAACAGCTCAAAACCCGGTGTGCTGTCTTTGATTAAGTTATTTTCTGCCGTGTAAAGTCTCAGTTCGTCTTGCATGTTTGCGGGGACTAAAACGGTTGTCTTGTCCTGACTTATTTTGAACGAATAGCCGTTTTTACGCAGCCCTTCCGCTATTGCTGTTGTATCTTGTTCGGTTAAATCCGAGTATAGGACTGTCCAATTGGGTTCTGCTGATTTTACCAAGAAAAATGTTGCAACAACAAGTGTAACAACTGTTAGTAGTATCAATCCGAGTTTTTGGATTAATCCCAAATTGTCCCACAATTTTAATATATCAGCCCAAAAGAGCTTTAAATAGTTATTATTATTTTCCAAAACCGCCTCTTAATGTTTATCATTTACTAGCATGTTACTTTAATAAAAGTATAACCTGCTATATTCTTGTTTTCAAATTGTAAACATTACGTAAAATTTATCACACCTCCGTTTGAAGTAAAAGAAATTATTAATTTTAATAAATAGCCCACTTGACGAATATTTTTACTACCCATGTATGTAGTATAACTGTGTAAGGATAGAATAATGATAAATTATTTTATTGAATTGAATAATCTTATTCAACTCTTATCCAAACACAATCCAGCTATTTACCCGACATAGTCGGGTTTCTTTTTGCGCTGTTTTTTGCACAATAAAAAAAATCTCACAATGTGTGAGATTTTTTATGGTTTTACATATTGAAAATAATTATAAGTCGTTGTTTTGAACTTTTTCTAAAATAGGGTCAAGTGTACTTTTTTGGATTGTGTATTCATTATTGATTTTAGCGATAAATCTTTTAGTCTCAGCGAAAGGTGGTACACCTTTGTAGCGACTAACATTGCCCGGGCCTGCGTTGTATGCTGCAAGCGCTAATTCAGTCGAGCCAAATTTTTGGTGCATTTTTTTGTAATAAAGTAAGCCGCTTTTGATATTGTCATTAATATGATAAGCGTTATAGCCCATAGAACGTGCAGTTGAGGGCAAAATTTGAAACACTCCGACTGCACCATGTGTGCTTCTTTTGCTGTGGTCGAAATTAGATTCTGTTTTCGCAAGAGCCAAGCCAATCGCAGGATCAACACCTAAAGCTAAAGACTGTCTGACTATATGCTCTCTTATTGAAGATTTCGTATTTACTAACGCTGTAGGAGCCTTTGCTGTTGTAGCAACGGCAGGTGTTTCTTTTTTTGCTTCCTTTACGTCTTGTGTGTCGTTTACTTGTTTGATTTCACTCATCTCTTTCGATGGATCGACGAGTTCGTTATCACTAAAATCGTTTCGGGGAATATGTCTTTCTAATGTTGTAATAACCGATTTGTCTTCAATTTTTTCTGCATTATTTACAAAACTATCTGCACTAATACCTAGTAATGAAAATAATAGTAATGTACCTAATACGTTTAACTGTAAGTTTTTCATGAGTTTCCTCACCTCATTTGACTAATTTGAAATAAATCTCTCAAGATATGTTACGATGATAACCAATAAATTATTCTTGACAACCCACCGATGTTTTTTAGTGTAAATTTTACACATTTTTTTTAAGTATATAAAAAAATTTTTTCAGGCTATAATAGAAATTCGAGAAACTAAAAAAAAATTGTAACAAAATGTTAAGTTTTGCGTTTTTTACAAAAAAAATTATAATTTTTATAGACATTTAAAAGAACTTTAGAAGAGGACATAAGATTGAATAAAGTATTACCGAAAAGCCAGCTGGAGCGTGATTTGTTTAGCTCTATAGAGGCAAAAACACCTGAATATATAAAGCAAATGAATTTAATTGATATGAGCAATAAAAATGCTTTTACTTTTAGATTGAAAAAAGAATATCTTGCCACATACGATGAGACTAGCAATCCTGAAGGTTTAGGGCTCAATGAATGGTTGGCTAATTATAAAAAAGAGGCAGAAGTCTCAACAGCAGGTGTCAGAGGGCCTCAAAATATACTTTATCCGACTGATACGCGTTTCCCAATAAATATGGTTGGGATTATGCTTGCAACACTTGGTAAAGCCCTAGTTGCAGTTGAAAAATACCCGCATAAAGAACTTTTGAAAATTGCGGCGCGTGAAGTGCGCTATAACTCGCAGGAATACTTAGAGTTAATTGCCCGAATTCAAGCAGCACACGGCATTAAAACACTTATTCCTTGCGATAATAAAACTATTCCTATTTGGATGGCGTCATTTTTGGCATTTAAGTTAGATTTACTTGGCGGTGAGTATATTACATCAAGCCACGGTATAAGTGTTAAAAACGCGACAAAAGATTTAAATTCGCAGGGCAGCCAGTATTTGCCTGACGAGTCCATGGAATTTGTTAATAAAATATACCAAATTTTTGAAGAAACCGAACGTGTCGGGTATTACGATATTGAGATTGCGGCTGCTGATAGTCCTAATATTTTGTCTGAATATATGTGCAAAATTGATGACGGTATAGACTTATATAAAAAATATCTGGAAAGTGGTGTTGCGAACGCCAAAAATATTGATTTAATTAAAAATTTAAACAGTAAATTAATTATAGAAAATGTAGGTGGCAGTGCGTACCATACGTTATCACGCCTACTCACTAAATTGAATGTTGCTGATAAATTTGATTGGTTTAACACCGAAGAAGACCCGTTTTTCCACTCAATAGGTAAATATGACCATGATCCAAAGGGTAACAAAGCATTTTATGATTATTCTGTCGATGCTACTGTTATATCTACCAATTCAAATGGTAAGGCATATTTCCCGGTGATTGAAACACTAAATTATCCTGAAAAATTGAAAGATTATCCGATAAATACAATAATATTGATCACTGACCCTGATCACGACAGACTTACGGTTACGCAAATTGAATCTAAATCTAATGTTGATAAGTTGAACAAACTTGGTATAGATATTGTTGAACTCGATGATGAAAGAGTCCTGGCTGTTTATACGGCTAATCAATCTTTCTTGTTGACGATGGATTTTTGGTATCAACAACTAAAAAATAATGGCAATTTATACAAACATCCTCGATTTATGATTAAAACGACTGCTTCTGCGCGTGCATGGGATGAGTGGGCTAAAAACAACGATATAAAGGTCGTTAACGTACCTGTTGGTTTTAAAGAAATTGCCAATATTATGAAAAAAGTTGAGAAAAAAATTCAGGATACGCCTGATAAAAATGTCGTTGTGACTGATGTTTTCGGACAAGATATTGATTTAGGCGTAAATCCAAGGGTCATTTTTGCCGGAGAAGAATCGGGCGGAATGATTATCGGCGCTGAAGAGTTTGTCACTTCAATGAACGGCAGAAAAGCGATTGCTATGCGTGAAAAAAGCGCAACAGAAGCAATTATGGTTACGTCGGCGCTTGCTGCGCAACTTGAGGCTGAAAAGCGATCTTTGTCTGATAAATTGGACGAAATATTTATCGCTAATAAAATTATTGCTAAGTACGATATAAGAACTGATATTTCGTATTATAACGAATCTGAGCCGGACATTAACAAGCTGAAAGCTGACAAGGTCGCCGGTGAAGAAAAGCGCACAAAAAATGATATGTATTATTTAACGCTTGCTTTGGCTTATAAAGAGGGACACATTACTTTAGAAGCTATAAAAGAAATCTTTTCTGCTGCGTTTTATAACCTGCGTTTTGATAATTTAATTGATATTAAATTCGTTGGGGATGGTACCTATTTACAGTTTACTGATAAATTCGTCGAAATACGTCCTTCAGGCACAGATGCCAAGACAAAAGCCTATGCTGCCGGCAACGATAAAAACGAAATCTTAAAATACACAACAACTCTGGGTAATTATTCAGGTGATTTGAGCTTAACATATAATAAATATATCGAGCCATATTATTATGAAAGCGCAAAAGATAAGTCTATGAGGTACTATCTTGGTTTCACTAATAAAGACGCTAATAATGAGCCGTTTGTTGTGCCTGATTACTCTGCGATTTTGACATAAGTACTGTTGGGGTAGAAACCCCAACCTACATTAGTTTAGTGAAATGTCGCCAAAAGTCGTGTAAGGTTGTGTTGTTGGTACGTCATCAAGCTTTTGGACAGAAACATCAATTTTGTTTCGTTCCTTTAAAGTTGTTTTAAAGGCTGCGAGAATATCTTCAAACGTATTTTTTGCGCTGGTGCCGGTTTCGTGTATTTTTTGCATAATAAAATCAATTGGTGAAGGTTTTTTTATAATTTCAGAAAATTTGACGTCTGAATTTTCGTTCAATGTGCGTATAATTTCTGTACTTCTTTGTTGAGCAGATTTTAGGTTAGCTCTTCTTTGGTTTTGCAAAAAACTTTCAGCCATGGTTTCACGCAAATCATCCGGTTTGAGGATTTTTTTAAGATCTTGCAGTGCACCTGCAATGCACGTGTTTATTGTTGACACGTTTGCATCATAGAGTTCTTGCATCAGATACTTTGCTTCTGAGCCCGTTGCTTCGGCTAGAACTTTACTCGCCAGATGTTTTGGCAGCTGTTTAAAAGATGTTTGATTATTCAGGTGGTTAATTGGTGATACTTGCATAAAAAATTCCTTCTCTGACTTTTCTAATTGCTTAAAGTTCAAACAAGAAATTATTTGCTAGTGGTTTTAATAAAAGTTTACAATTCGTTTCTACCTTCAAGCGCGCGAGCAAGTGTAATCTCGTCAGCATATTCCAAGTCAGAGCCGACAGGTAACCCAAAAGCGATACGTGTAATTCGTATACCAAAAGGTTTCAAAAGCTTTGTAATATAAAGGCTCGTTGCATCGCCCTCTATTGAAGGTCCTAGCGCAAGAATCACTTCTTTTACTTCTTGATTAGTTGCGCGCTGCAAAAGTTCTTTAATCCGTATATCTTCCGCGCCAATGCCATCAATCGGTGATAGCATACCCTGTAGAACGTGATATTGTCCGTGGTATTCGTTAGTTTTTTCGATTGCAATAAGATCTTTTGTCTCAGCAACAACACAAATTGCGTCTCTTGTACGCTTTTCAGACTGACAAATTTCGCAAGGATTATTTGAGGACATATTAAAACATACATCGCAATAGTGTATTGTCTGCTTTGCTTCAATCATTGTTGCGGCAAATTTTTCAATCTCATGTAATGGCATTTTCAACAAATAAAATGCCATTCTTTGTGCAGATTTAGGACCTATGCCGGGAAATTTTTGAAAAAATTCAATTAAATTCGCCAAACCTCGAGTGTATTGCATTAGAATAATCCGGGTATATTTATTCCGCCTGTAACGGATTTCATTCTGGTTTCCAGCTGGTCAGTTGCAGTTTTTGTGGCTTGCTGCAATGCAGTTGTAATTATATCTTCTAATGTCTCTATCATATCAACATCAACGGAAGCAGGGTTTTCAGGGTTAATCGCTTCAGCGCTGAGTTTTATCGATTTAAAACGACCATGTCCGTCACAAACTACTTTAACAGCTCCGTTAGCTGCTTCTCCGTTTATTTCCATGTCTGCCAGCTCAGCTTGTGCGTCTTGCAGTTTCTTTTGCATTTGCTGTGCCTGTTTCATCATATGAGCAATATTCATATATACCTCCTTTAAGTTCTCTTTAATCTATTATATCAACAACACAAAAAATGTAATCATTCGGTTAATGAAAACTTTAAAAGTTTTGATAATACTGTATAATAGTAAAGCAGTAAGTACTTATAACCAAGAAGGAGTGTATAAAATGGCAGAATTAATGGAAATCTATAAATGTGAATCTTGTAGCAATATCATAGAAGTTCTAAACGGCGGAGTTGGTGAGCTTGTGTGTTGCGGGCAGCCGATGACTTTGTTGAAAGAACAGGACAAAAATACCGAAATGTTGCACGAGAAGCATGTTCCCGTTATGATTGAAGAAAATGGCAAGCAAATAATTCGTGTAGGAAGCGTACCGCACCCGATGGAAGATGCTCACTATATTATGTTTATAGAAGTGATTTCAGAGGACAAAAAATTCTTGAAACGCAAATATTTAGCGCCGCATGAAGCACCTGAATTAGAACTGAAATGTAAATGTAGCGCTAAAAAAATCGCCAGAGAATTATGCAATTTACACGGCTTATGGAAGGGAGATATCAATGAATAAAGAAGTAGAAAAAGCTTTTAATGAGCAAATAAACAAAGAATTGTTCTCGGCATACTTGTACAAAGCGATGTCTAATTATTTCCAAAACTGCGGTTTACCCGGTTTTGCAAATTGGATGGATGTGCAAGTACAAGAGGAAACATTCCATGCTAATAAAATGATTAAGTACGTACAAGATCGTAGAGGCTGTGTTGAGCTTGAAGCTATCGCTAAGCCTGAAAGCAGCTGGTCATCTATAATACAAATATTCGAACAAACTCTTGCGCATGAAGAATTTGTCTCAAAAAGCATACACGAACTCATTGATGTTGCAGAAAAAAATAGCGATAAATCATCTGTAACATTCCTGCAATGGTTCGTAAATGAGCAAATTGAGGAAGAAGCAACTGCTGATAGCATACTCAGTATGTTAAAAATTATAGGTAAAGACGGCAGTGCTATTTACCATCTAGATAAAGAATTTGCAGCAAGAACATTCACAGCGCCGGCAGAATAATATATGCAAAAGCACGTACTGTCCGGAATGTCGTTGGTAGAAATAGAACAACTGGTAGCAGAGCTCAAGGGCTCTGCTTTCCGTGCTAAACAGATTTATAAGTGGATTTATGACAAATCTGTCGCAAGTGTGGATGAAATGACTGATTTGCCCATAGCGTTTCGTGAGGAATTGAAAAAAATTGCTGAAGTTACGAAAACCCAAATTAAACAGCGTCAAATTAGTTCAGATGGAACTATAAAGTATTTGTTGGAATTCCCTGACGGACAATGCGTAGAAACAGTTTTGATGCGTTTTGATAACCGTTCTAATTTAACTGCGTGTGTGAGTTCGCAAATCGGCTGTAAGTTAGGCTGCAAATTTTGCATGACTGCAAAACGCGGCTTTGTGCGCGATTTAGCTCCTGTTGAGATTATTGACCAAGTTCTTACAATTCAACGCGACACAAAATTAAAGGTCACTAACATCGTTTTTATGGGCCAGGGTGAGCCTTTGCTGAACTTTGATAACCTTTTAAAAGCAATTGATGTTTTAAACAAAGATTTTAAAATAGGCGTGCGCCGCATGACGCTTTCGACTGCAGGAATTGTACCAAAAATAAAGAAGCTTGCTGATTTAGACTTCCAGTCTACACTTGCGGTATCGCTCCATGCTCCGACTCATGAATTGAGAAAAAAACTTATGCCGATTGAGGAGAAATATCCAATTGGTGAGCTTATTTCTACACTTAAATATTGCACATCAAAAACTGGACGCAGAGTTACAATCGAATATGTCTTAATTGATGGTGTAAATGATTCACCTGAGCATGCCAAGCAGTTGGCAAATCTTATTTATGACCTAAAATGCAATATTAATCTAATTGTGTACAATGATTGTAGTCATTCTGAGTTTAAAAAGCCCTCGAAAAATTCTGTAATGAAATTTAAATATGTGCTGGAACATTCAGGTAAAAAAGCTACTGTCAGACTTGAGCGAGGAGCGGACATAGACGCTGCCTGCGGGCAATTAAGCGGTAAAATAGCGTAATCTTTATAAAAAATTAATTTGACCCTTCTGCCTGTATTTATTACAATTAGAAAAGTATTTAATTATGACAGGAGTATGAATGCACAATAAAAATATAGCGGTTATAGGCTGCGGCCTATGGGGACGCAATATTGTACGAAATTTTTATAACTTAAACGCTTTGCATACAGTGTGTGACATTGACGATGAGAATTTAAATGCAATTCGTCAGGAATATCCTGACGTCAATGTGACCAAAGATTATATGGAATTGTTGAGTAATGAGGCGATTAAAGCTATTGCGGTCATTACCCCGAGTCATACGCACTTTAAGCTTGTAAAAGCGATTTTAGAGGCCGGCAAACATGTTTATGTTGAAAAGCCAATCTCTACCGTTGCTCAGGAGGCCAAAGATTTGATGGACATGGCAGAGGCAAAAGGGCTTGTCTTAATGGTCGGGCATCTTTTGTTATATCACCCTGCCGTGAACCGCCTGAAAGCGCTTGTTCAAGAGGGAACACTCGGCAAAATTCGTTACGTTCAAAGTGACAGGCTGAATATTAATTTTTTCAAAAATGATCGCAGCGTCATGTGGGATTTAGCACCTCATGATGTTTCCATGATTAATTATATACTTGGCGAAGAGCCGAAAGAGGTTATTTCTGCGGTAGGACAATCAACTGAAGGTAATAATATCTTTGATATTACCCATATTTCAATCGAATATGAGAGTGGCGCAATTGCACATATTGAGGATAGCTGGATTCACCCACAAAAACGTGTACACTTAATGCTCTGTGGTACAAAACATACGGCTGTTTTCGATGATACTGTTATGGAAGATAAGCTGATATTATTTGATAATGCTGTACCGGGCGGGCAAACGGTGAAATTGACATTAGACTATCTTGAAATCGAGCCTCTAAAACTTGAGTGTCAGCACTTTATAGCGTGCGTTAAAAATGGATACAAAGCGCGTAGCGATGGAGAGAATGGCTATAATGTAGTTAGGATTTTACAAGATGCTGAAAAAATGATGCTTGGTGATAAAGCAAAACAGCTTGATACGATAGATTATGCGTACTCAAGAAAGAAAAAATAAACTTTGATGGAGGATTAAATGGCAAATTTTATAACTATTTTAAGAATGTTAATAGTCATTGTTATTATATGTATGCTTTTCGTACAGAGTACGCCTGTGTACATTGCGGCTGTTATAATGACCGCGATTGCGATGTGGATGGATGGACTAGATGGGTATGTTGCCCGAAAATTTAACGAAACCTCGAAACTGGGTGCTGTGCTCGATATTTTGAGTGACAGAGTGGTTGAATTAGTTTTTTGGATTACTTTTTCCACTCTTGGCTGGTTACCTGTGTGGATTCCCCTTGTTGTGACAGTTCGCGGTGTTATTACTGACGGTCTGCGCAGTGTTGCACTCGAGCAGGGCTATACAGCTTTTGGTTCGTCAACAATGATGCAATCACCAATCGGTAAATTTATTGTTACATCTAATTTTAGCCGCTTCACATACGCGTTGGCGAAAGCTTTCGCCTTTATATTCATAATTGCAGGGCATATCCCGGCTGAATATATGTTTAAATGGTATATTTTATACATTGGTAACTTGTTTGCGCTTATTTCGGTTGCATTCTGTGTCGCACGTGGATTACCGGTAATTATAGAGAGTAAAAGGTTTTTTACTAAAAATGCCGACTAATTTCAACATTGTTTTAGTCGAACCTGAAATTCCGCAAAATACGGGAAACATTGTGAGGCTGTGCGCTTGCACAGGTTGTGAATTGTATTTAGTCGGGAAATTGGGTTTTATTATTAATGACAAACACATGAAGCGCGCTGGCCTTGATTATTGGGATGATGTAAAAATTCATCGATACAATTCTTTTGAGGAATTATTAAACGAAAAGCAGGGAAGTAATTTTTATTTTTTAACGACTAAAACGAAGCAAAAATACACTGATATCAATTTCCGACAAGGTGATTTTTTCGTTTTCGGCCCTGAAACTCGTGGGCTTGATGAGTCGTTATTGCAGGCTAATCCTAAATCCTGTCTGACTATCCCCATGGTGGAAAGTCAGAGGAGCTTGAATTTATCTAATTCAGTTGCTATAGTGGTCTATGAATCAATAAGGCAAAATAACTTACTCTAAAGCAGGACAATATGATTGAAACAACTGAATTAACGCATGAATATGTAAAAACATTGCTGCCCAAGCGTGTCGCTGACTCGAATAAGTCTACATATGGCAATGTATTGAATATTGCAGGCTCCATTAACTATCGTGGTGCGGCGTATCTCTCATCTGTAGCGGCACTCACTGTTGGTGCTGGCTATGTAACGCTGGCCGCTATTGATGCCGTTATAAAAGATGTTTCTGCAAAAGTTTCGGAAGTTGTATTTTGCCCACTTAAGGAAAAAAATGGCTGTGTTGATGATGCAGAAGTCAATAAAATATTGGAAATTGCCTCAAAAAATAAAGTAATCTCAATTGGGTGTGGGCTTGGAGCCTTTCTTGAAAAGTCTTATTTGCCCGAGGATTTTCTCATATCATTTTTAGGAAAAATGCTAAATTCTCAAATTCCTATCGTTATTGATGCTGATGGGTTGAATATACTAGCTAAGCACAGTGAGTTTGAGCTGCCTGACAGAACTATATTAACACCTCACCCTATGGAGCTTTCGCGTTTATTAAATACTGATGTAGCTCTAATTCAAGAAAATCGCGTGCACTATGCTATAAAAGCGGCTGAAAAGTTTGATGCAACGATTGTTCTGAAAGGTAGCCAAACGATTATAACCAATGGTGTTGAGACATTTATTAATACAACAGGTAACTCGGCGCTCGCGAAAGCCGGTACAGGTGATGTTTTGACAGGCATGATTGCGGGTTTTTTAGCACAAGGAGCAACACGTTTAAATTCAGCTTGCTTGGCAGTATATTTGCACGGGCTGGCAGCTGATTTAGCTGTAAAAGACTGCACGGAGTATAGTCTTTTAGCTTCTGATCTGATTAAATATGTGCCAACAGCGATAAAAGAGCTTTTGAAAGAGATTGTTAACTAAGTTTACCGGCAATATCCTTTGCAACAGCCTCACCCATTGCAAAACAGCAAGGTTGAATCCGTAACGCGGCCTGAGCTTTGAATGTAGCCGACAAACAACGCCCAATGATGTACAGGTTATCGTAATTAGCCGATTTCAAGACTTCAAGCGGTACTTGATAGGTATGAGGAACAAACTCTAAAACGGAGTCATCTTTTTTGTTGGAGTGCACGTCAATTGGATAATTCGAGGTAAATGCAGGATTTTCAAGTGTTTTATTACTTACGATATCTTTCTCAGAATATATATACTCCCCTCTAATTCGGCGAGACTCTCTTATACCTAACATATCGGCGATATTTGAAATAAAAGAGTTCTCAAAGCCCGGGAAGTATTTTTTGCAGAAATTATGGATACGAAATACCTGCTTACGACCTGTAATCAGTGCTTTTGAGATGTCTAGTGAGTCGAGCGGGTCGAGATTTTTGTCAGACAAAATCCTTGGACAGTTCATTGTGACTGTGTTTGGCATACCTGCGACCGTAAAAAGTTGAAAATAAGCTGTATCAGCCTCCTCTAAATCGCCTGATTGTAGGGCTTCCTCGAATATAGGATGCAGTCCCCAGGGCTTGTCGTCCCACGTATAGGCTGTAGTGAGGTGTATTTGTCCGTCTATTTCAGCGAAATTAGTAACGTTGTGGTCTTTATCAATTTCTTCAAGCCAGTTTTTAAACTTTTTTAAATCAATTCCTGAAATTAAAAATCTTAAAGTCATTGCCTGAATTGAATTTTCGTCAGGCAAAATTTCATTTTTGCAAATTAAAGAAAAATTTCCATCGCCTGTTGAGTCTACAAAATATTTCGCTTCGCAATATGACGATAAAGTTTTGTGATTGCATTTGATTTTTTTTATTTTATTTTCATCGGTTTCGACGTCAACAACTTCTGTATCCAAAAGTATTTCACAACCGTTTTCGATTAGCATTTCATCAAGTACTATTTTCGCGATTTCGGGATTGAACCAGCCAGAATTACCGTCACTATAAGTAATTTGCGCATTATATTTTTTCATTTTTTCTACAAAATCATTATAAAATTCGCAGTTTATATTTTGTGTATCTGTTTTCATTGCGGGCTGCACAAATCCTGATGTGATTGTGCCGCCAAGATGTATGTTTCTCTCAATTAGCAGCGTTTTCAAGCCTGCTTTTGAAGCTATATATGCACAGGCACAACCGGCTGTGCCACCACCTGCTATAATTACGTCATACATTGCGTTTTCCTCCGTGTGTTTTACCATGCATTTTTATATACGCGCTGGATGTTTGTTTGTCCGAGTTTTGTTTTTCAAGTTCATGATTCTTTAAAATTACATCGTCGCACAAAGATAAATCATTATCATCACGATAATAAATTCCGGCCGTTGTGTTTAATAGTCCAAGTTCATATTCGCTCAGAGGCGATTCTATAAGGGCTTTATTTTTCGCAGCAATGGTGCCTATAGAACGTTTTGCTGAGTTTAAATTTTTGCCGACACAAAATCCTGCAGCCTGCATGGCTGAGCGAACAACAATTGCATTTGAATATGTTAAAAGTAATCCGTCATCATTAAGATGTTCGTAAAGTTGTTTGAAAAATTCAAAAGTCCAAAGTGAAGGTGCAAGTTTGGGAGTAAAAGCATCCAAAAATATAAAATCATAACAAGTAGTTAACTTTTGAATCGAGTACCGAGCATCCTCTAAATGATACCTCATGTTAAACGACGTGTCTTTAAGGGGATTTGCAGCCTTTTTATGCCGATTAGATACATGTTGATAATATATATTATGTAAAAAACGTTTCAAAGGCGTTCCAGGGCAACTGTGCCCTGCTAAAAACGTATATTTTAAATAATTGGCTTTTGAGTGGTCTACATATTGTTTAATTTTTTTGTTGCTCATCATTTCATTTAGCTGTTCGGCATCAACAAGTTTTTGTGCGCTTATAGTCTTGATTAATGCATAATCTATATAGCTTTGAGTTCTCGTATCCTTAAGTAGAGGGGATAGTACGATTAAATTAGCATCATATTCAAGAGCGTCTATGGTTATTTTGATGTTACTATTGGCGCTTACAGCTGCCTCGATAGCGAACTTTGAATTATATCCGATACCATAGCAAACGTCGAGAATTTTTATTTCGTTATTTTTTTCGGCATAGGATTTTATATTCGCCGGCAAAATAAATTTCTCCATACTTTCTGTGTACGCGCCTGCTGACGCGTGATAAATATCTTGTACGTTTTTATTGTACAAGCCGACAGAACCGTCGTTTGTTAAATAAATATCAATATAATCCATACTTGAATTATATATTTTGCGCACTCATAGTGCATTATATTCATAATTGTTAATAAAATTTAGAAGAAAATATTATCGTGATATTCCGTTTAGGTATATCTTGCATGGTCAAAACAAAATTGCAAAATATACTAATCGAAATATATGAATAAAACTCGGCGCTTGGTCTTGAAATATTATCCATATATTTCTTTAAGTAATATTATGATAATAGCGTGATGAATCAATTGATTTTATTAATATATTTCTAAAAGACTCTTGTGTTTTACTTGTTATTTTTTATTTTAGCAGATTTTAAGAAAATTTTTTTAATGTTAAAATAACTTTATGACGACAATAAACACAAAAACAATTGCTGATAGCATATATAGGCTTTTGATTGAGATAAATACGCAGATGCCCAAAGCTGCCTATGACACGATTTGTCAGGAGTGTTCCGGTGCTACTGATGCGGCTTCAAAAAGTCAGCTAAAGGCGATTTTACAGAATGCTGAACTGGCTTATACGAGCAAACGCCCGCTCTGTCAGGATACAGGACAGGTGCTTGTATTTCTGAAAATAGGTCAACAGGTGCAATTAGAGGGCGCTTATATAAATAGTGCCATAAATGACTCAGTAGCAAGATGTTATAAGGATAATTTTTACCGCAAGTCAGTAGTGAAAAATGCATTATTCGACCGCAATAACACTTCTGACAACACTCCTGCCATTATTTATACCGAAATAGTTGATGGCGCTGAAATCGAAGTTAATATTATGATTAAAGGCGGTGGCGCTGAGAATATGAGTAAACTCTTTATGCTCGCGCCTTCGGCTACTCAGGATGAAATAATCTCTTTAATTAGCGACTCCGTTAACGAATCAGGGACAAATTCTTGTCCTCCTTTGTTTTTAGGCGTAGGTATTGGTGGCACTGCTGATAAAGCACTGTTGTTGTCTAAAAAAGCGTTTTTTGAAGCGGATGATAGTGCTGAAATTGTTGAATTCGCCGAAAAAATGAAAAATTATATTAATAAAAATAACACCTCATCAGGGCTGCAGAAAACAGTTTTAAATGTTAAAATTCTTTCTGCAGCGACTCATATAGCTAGTATGCCTGTTGCTGTCACGTTTAATTGCCATAGTATGCGCCACGGGACATGTGTGATAAAAAATGATGAGGAAATTACATATTGTAATTCTTCTTATATGCCGCAACGTGTTGATTGCACTTCAAACACCGGCAAGCAAGTTAATGCACACGAATTTGATAAGCTTAAAAATCTCAAAAATGGTGATGAAATTTTACTATCAGGTGAAATTTATACAGCGCGGGATGCAGCGCATAAACGCTTGATTGAAATGCTTGAAAATGGCGAAACATTGCCGTTTAAGCTCCAAAACAAAATAATCTTCTATGCAGGGCCTTGTCCAAGTGCGCCAGGCGAGATTATTGGCCCTGTTGGGCCAACAACATCGAAGCGTATGGACAAATTTACCCCGCAGCTTCTAAAGTTTGGCGTAATTGGCGCTATAGGTAAAGGTGAACGTTCCGGCGAAACAATGAAAGCATTTAATGATAATGGCGCTAAGTATTTCACAGCCCAAGGAGGAATTGCCAGCTATCTTGCTCAGTGTGTCATTGCTGCAGAGGTAGTCGCATTTGAAGATTTAGGCACAGAAGCGATCTATAAGCTTACTGTTAAGGATATGCCCTTAAGGTGCAGCTAAATCTGGAGTTTTTAATTCAGCAATCTCAAAAATTTCTTGTAATTTATCCATATCTACGTGCATGTTCGCGTTTGGTCCGTTTCCTTCGGCCTCACCAAACATAAAATAATGACTTAAGTTCAAATTATCAGATATTTGGCAAAAAGATAGATCCACATAATCTTTTATATTTTCATTATAAATTTCAATAATTTTGGTTTTTGCTTTACAAAAAGCGATATTTGTTAGCCCCGCGCCGTGTTGGGAAATAATGACATCTGCATTGGCAAAATATTTGACTTGCTCTGCAAAAGTTAGGTCCTCAGCATAAATTGTTACAAAATCGAAGTTAGACAAGAATGTTATTAACTCCTCTTCGTTTACAACAAAACGTGCCTTGCTTTTATTTCTGCTTAAGTATATTTTCTTTGGAAAATTTTCATTTATATATTCATTTTTCAAAAAAAACTTTCTAAGGCTTTGGGTAATTACTTCAGGTGTTACGGTAAAATCAGGAATAGATGCCGTCACAATTTTTTTTGCCTTTAAAAAACCCCCATCTGAAATGGTTCCAATAATTTTATATTTAGGTATATCAAGCATTTTCAACAATTCATTTTGGAATTTAAAACCAGCATAGTTAACAATAACTTTATCAAAATTATTTAATTTGTAACCTGCTTCGTTTAGCATATGGAGCCTTGAAACGGTCCAAGTTAACCAATGATAAAAATTACCGCCCCAACATGATGACAAGACTAAAATATTATCGGCAATATCAATTGCATCTGGCCACTCGTTTGTACTAAGCTTAGGGCCATTATTAACAAGCATATCTGCCAGTATTTTATTGTCTTCAGTAATAAAATAAGTTTGGTCAGATTGTTTTAGAAATATTTTGCCATTTGACATTTCAATAACGAAATTTTCAGGAATATTACAGGTCTCATATTGTTCAATCGCATTAGCCAGCATATTTTTTTGTTTCGCATTGAATTGTTGCTCCACAAAATTAAATTTTTTTCTTTTGAGAACTTTTGACTCTGAAATTTTTTGGTATTTAACGCTTGGGCATTCGCTCGAAGACTCATAAAAACCGTCAATAGAAATGTCGTTTCTGTCCATATAACTTTCATCGCCTGTTAGTTTATATAAATCATCAAATATAGCATTGTCGCTGTTATTGTATACATAAGCCAGCTTCAGATTGTTAATTGTATTTTTTTTATCTTTAAGAGCGCAGTAAACTCTGCCAAAGATATGTATCCTTGATAAAAAGGCATTATTTTTAGTGCCTTCTGTACGTACTCTATAGCTTTTATAATGTTGTTATTAGTCGCTTCAATTTTGCCCAAGTAATAAAAAGGTTCTATTTGCAAAGGATATTCTTTAGAAAGCCTGTCTAGCTCGTTTCGAGCGGCTTTTATTTTATCAGCTTTAATAAGTTCCATGGCCGCTATTATTTTTTGCTCATAAGTCAATGGTCATGCTCCTTTTTATTTTAAAACTTTATAGATAAAAAATTCTGAAGGCTGGATTTTTCCGAATTTTATGCTGTTTTCACGAGTAAAACTCTTTTCTGTGAATTTTTTCTCTTTTTTGCTATACGTATATTGCGAGACAATGCTGTAATCACAAGGGAGTTTGATAGTTTTATTAGTGACTTCTTCACCTTCTACGATTTCAATCACAGTCGTGTCATCAGGCAACGTTACACGCTTTTTTTCAGTGGGCGGAAAGTAATTCGCAACAACTAAAAGAGCTTCTTTGAGCGGATCTTTTGAGACCAGCCATGCGACAAAACCGTCCTCATCTTCAATGAGGATTTGAGCCTCGCCCTCGCGGGTCAGTTCTGAATTAAGCGCAAAGTCGTTTATAGCCTTAAATTTTGCATAAAAATCATAGTTCTTTTCGCGTTTCATTGAAATTTCTGAGCCAATTACCTCTTCAACGCCGGTTTTTGTGAATGATTCATCACCATCGATAAACAGAGCGGGACGTTGTGCAAGCTTGCCTCCCGGCATAAACTTATACTTGAGCCATTTGAATATTGCCCCATCTTCGCCTAGCTGGCCGGGGTATTGGTCGATTTCTTTGAACTCACCGTCCTGATTATTATAAGTTTTCAATATTGATAATGGCAGACTTTGAGGTGGAATTTTGCTGTTGTAAACCTGTAATTCCTGATTGTCCTCAATAATTACGGAGGGTAGTTTATCACCTTGTGAAATTATATCGTTGCCCCACAGCACGTCAAAATTCATATCCTGATGATATTCTTTGTAGAATTTATCCCAGAGCATATATTCGGCCAATGCTGCAAAATAGGGGGCTTGCTGCTTCATGGCTGCGTTTAGTTTGCCTAAAACAGCACGTGGCGCGCGATAGCTGATAGGCACACCTTCTTTTTCGGAGACTTCATCGACAATGTGGTCAATATGGTCGACTCTAAAACCGTCAAAATTGTATTCTTTTTGCAAATCTTTCATGTAATTTACAAACCAATCGACAACCTCACTGTTATATTCGCCGTTTTCCAGATAGACGAAGTAATAAGGTGTTTGACAGTCTAAATTTGCAAAATTAGTGACGTCTTTATCGTTTACGTCAAAATGCTTGAATACAGGATAGCCGCCGCATTCAGACATCTTTATGAATACGGGCACTCCGCAAGAACACCAGGCGCCACCGGGGGCCGGCCATAAGCCGGTTTCTATTAGATTTTGTATTGTTTGACCTTGCTCTACAATATCTTCTTCTCGTGATATTTCATTTATAGTTTTATTGTTGGAAAGTGCAATAATTTCTCTTATGCGTGGTATAAGTTTCTCCTGCGATTCGTGTGTCAACATTGCATTAGAGTACGATTTTTGGATATCTAAAAGCTCTTTTTTGAATTCATTATATATTTCAATGTAGCTCTCGCTGACATCCTCAGAGCCCGAAGATAGAGTCGATTTGTAGATATGTGTGACAACATCAACATCGTCCTGATCGTATTTTGTTTTCAGAGTTGTTGCAACTTTATCGGTAATGTCTTTGTACATTGCAATTAGGGCTTTTATGTCAAACCAGCGTGCAATTTGTGGTTTAGCCAATACAGCTTTTGAATAACGTCCTGTTTGAGGCAGCACATCATAAATTACGCTGTGGCCGGCTAGCTGTGCAAATCGAATGAATAATTGAACCTGTTCTTTTGCTGTTATTCCAAGTTTTGTCGAAATGAGCTTATCCTCCAAATTCGGGCTAATCTCAGAGCTGGAAGGCAAGTAGGCACATCCAAACTCGCGAGGATGGAATGGAATTAGGTATACAGTTGTATTCAGTACTTTTTTATTTAAATTACCAGCCGGCAAAATCAATATTTGCTTTAGCCAGTCTATAAATTTACCAACCTCAGGAGATTGATTGCCGTTCCCTAACGCGGCCAAATTGATCAATTTGATATTATGCTGTTCTTTTGTCATCCATTCTGCATTTTTGAACCCTGCACGCACAGCCGGGTGTATATTTTCGCCTGTACAATTAAATTTGGTTTCGCTATAGGTTTGATTCAACTGCCATTTGATTTCCAGGCCGAAAATGGTTTCAGCAGGAGTAAGTTCCTCAAGCGCACGAATGTGTGGATATGGTAAATAGCCATTTTCCTCGATCAAGCCTTTGAGTATCAGCTTCCGTTCTGTAGTAATACTCTCATAGTCGTAAATTAATTTTAATTTGGCTAAAATTTCATCCAGCTCAAATTGGTCTTTTTGTGGTGGCTGCGCTTTATTACGCTTAAATAAGAACGAAAACATCTAATACTCCTATAACTTATCGACAAATTAACAATATTTCAAATCTAGTTTGGGTCTAAAAATATTTGGTTAAATACAGCAACAACTGCAGGGTCAAACTGTTCGCCTACAAGATTGTTTATGATAGTTAGTGCCTCTTCGTGAGTTTTGGCATTTCTGTATGCACGATGAGAAACCATACCGTCATATGCATCAGCTACAGCGATAATTCTTGAGGCCAAAGGAATCTGCTCGCCGACCAATCCTTCAGGATAGCCTTTGCCGTTCCAGTGCTCATGGTGGTATTTTATAATAGCTACAACGTCTTTTAGCTGTTTTATATCGTCAAGGATTTTGACCCCATAAACGACGTGTTGTTTAATTTCGTTTAATTCATCCTGCGTAAGCGCATCTGCCTTGGATAGCAGTTCATCGGAAATACCAATCATCCCGATATCATGTAAAAGTCCTGCAATTTCTATTTTGCTTATTTCAATTGGTGATAACTTAAGCATTTCGGCCATTTTAATAGCATAATAAGTCACGCGTTTGCTACGGCCAACTGTATAGGAATCTTTGGCGTCTAAGGCTTCAACAATTGCTTTTACTGTGCCGGTGAATAAGTCTTTTAAATCAACGATTAATTTTTCGTTATCTTTTTTGAGTTCTGCAAACTCTAACGCAGCATCAACTGTCATCAATAGTTCATCTGGTGAATATGGTTTTCTTACATAACGGTAAATTTTAGCGTAGTTGATAGAATTGATTAAAATACTCACTTCTGAATATGCTGTAAGCAAGATACGCATAGTAGCAGGGTAATTGTCGTAAACATGTTTTAGCAATTCGACACCATCCATTTCAGGCATCCTATGATCAGAAATAATGAGGTGGTATTCTTTTTCTTTGAGCATTTCAACGGCAGTAGCAGGAGAAAGTGATCTGTCTACCTCGTACTTACCGCGCAGCGTGCGGTATAACAAGCTCAAATTCGACTCTTCATCATCCACTACCAGTATTTTAAATTTTTCTTCGTTTTCACTCATCTATCTTACCTTGCTAAAGCATGTTCATTTGGTGTATATTCAATCGGGAGCTTAATTTTGAATTTAGTTCCAACACCTTCTTTTGATATAACTTCAATTTCACCACTGTGAGTTTTTATAACCTTATAACTGATGGACATACCTAAGCCGGTACCTTGTCCAACGGGTTTTGTTGTATAAAACGGTTCAAATATCTTTTTCGCTGCGTCCGCAGACATTCCACAGCCGTTATCTTCAATCTCTATTAAAACATATTCGTCGGCAGTATTCAATCGTATAAATACATCACCTTTTTCTTTAATCGCAAAAGCTGCATTATCTAATATGTTCATAAATACTTGATTTAGCTGACTACCATGACCTTCAATCGTAGGTATAGAGCCAGTATACTCTTTATGGACTTCTATTTTATTTTTAAACTTGTTAGAGAGTATGTTCAAGGTTGTTTCAATTTCTTTTGGCAAATCAACTGTACTAACAACATTTGCGTCAAGTCTTGAGAAATTTTTCAGGTCTTGAATGATATCCTTAGTGCGTTCAGTGCCTTCTTTACAGCTTTTTAGTAGTGCCGGCAAATCTTCTTTGAGAAACTCATAATCAATATCTTTTTTAATTTTTATAGCACTCGCGGCCTTTGGCTCCGAATCCAGTTCGCTATAGGAATCAATTAGAGATATCAAATCCTCTGAGTAATTATTCAAGTGGATTAAATTGCCATAAATAAAGTTTACAGGATTATTAATTTCGTGCATGAGACCTGCAACTAAGCCACCCAATGATTTCATTTTTTCTGAGTGAACCATCATTGATTGTGCATTTTTCAGCTCTTTTAACGCTTGTTCCAGTTGTGCGGTTCTGTTTTTCACTTTCTTATCCAATGAGACGTAGAAAGATTGTAGATTTCCGGCCATGGAGTTGTAAGATTGCACAAGGTCGTTGATTTCTTTGTATTTTGATTCTTTTAAGCGGAAATTGAATTTACCCTGTGCAAAATATCGAGCACCTTCTGTTAAGTCGTGCAGGGGTTTTATGATTCGACGAGACTGCATAAATGAAACCACTAATGCGAAGAATAATGCAATCAAAAACATTAGCTTAATCTGTACATCTACTTTGCTGGAATTAATCAGTGATTGTGTTTCGTTGCGCAACACGAAAATTGAGTAATGCGAGTTTTTGTTGTCACCTTGCTTACTAATTCTGTCTTTTAATCCAAACGAGCTTTCTACAAGACCGTTTGCGATAATAAATTCTTCAATATTTGAAGCATTAAAAGTTTTGTTGATTAATGTTCCAACGTTAGATAGATATACCGTATTAGTTTCATTGTCTCGGATTATAATGGTTTTAATATCACCATCTGACGTTAGTTTCAGTAACATGGCCTGCAATAGAGGTTTATTTGCCTCATTACCTAAATCAGTATCCATGAGGCTATAAATGCTGTCAGTGATAAGGTTGTTGGCATTAACAGCTTGTTTTTCAAAGTCAGAATCGAAATTGGTTACAATCGAAGTAATCATCAAATATATACACAAAACAAGTGTTCCCATTGCAACACAGCTAAATATCAAAAAATCATCCCGTAAGTTCACTTTCTTCTTAGCAGGTTTTTCGCCCGGAACTTTTTTTCCCAAAACTTGTTCTGAATGTGCTTTTTGTTCAGGTTTGGCTTGTTTTTGGGCAATATTTACAGTATTTTTATTCTCTTCCATAATACCAACTCACTAGTAACTTTTACAATTATATTTAATATTTCAGCTTTTGTACAGGCTCACTTTTAGTTTCATTATTTTTATCAACAATTTTGCCTATAAAGTATCCAATACAAGTCAATAATAGCGCCGGTGGCAGCACTTGTTTTGCGGCAAATAACAATGATGTTAAATCAGTAGATTGTGTTGCCCATAAGCTTACAGCGCCCATGCAGAGCAAACTTGCCCAAAAAAATATTGTTGCAAATTTTTTTGGATAATCAGTTATTTCATCTTTTTGTTGATTGTTTTCACTCATAGTTTATTACTTGTTTATTTGCTCAATAACAGTTTTTTTGCAAAATTGTGATAATGCCACTACTTCGCTGTTATCTATATCGGTAAATTGAGCACGAGCACAGTATTTTGCGTTATCAAACTTTGTTACTTCAACAATTTTTAAATTACATTGCACCGATAAATTTTTATCTACATCAAGTGCAATGCTATAAGCTTTTTCCTGACTTAAATTTTCGCTGGTCAAAAATCTGATACCGCCTGATGATAAATTCACGACATCAATTGCGAAATTGGCGCCATCTGCTGTAATTTCCAGTGTTTTGTAGAAGTTAATTCTTTCGCCTTCACGTCTTTGCAGTGAGGTATACTTTTCAGGAAATTTGAGGATTAACGCATTATCCTGAACTTTGATAACATTGGTTGTGAAGTAGAAATAACCGCCACCGCTCAAAAAATAAGCCTCAATATTTTTTGCTGGACTGTAAGAATCAAGTTTGCCGTCAACTAATTTTGCATAAATTTCAGCATCACTACAGTCTACCACCTCGGTAACTATCGCATTATCAATAGTATCAGGTATAATTTTTAATACAGGTTTCTCTTTCAAGAGTGTCATCATATCTTTTGGTTGACTCATATCTTACCTCATATTTCTATTCTTATACTGCAGCTGCGGCCGCAGAGCGCACAACACCAACTGATTTAGCTTTTGTGTTATTGCTTATTTCATTATACGACATTATCGCAATTTGTGGATAAGTTCTCTCAATTAATCGTCTAAATGGTAGACGAATCGGTGAGGAACATAATATAACAGGTTGACTTCCATATGTGGAAATTGCTTTCTCCAGTTCTAGATTTAAGCTGTCAAGCATTCGCCTCGTGAATTCAGGCTCAAGAACCAAACTCACGCCGTCAGCGCTAACTCCCTGAGCAATTATGTTTTCAACTTCAGGCGCCAAGGTAATAACCAATAATTCGCCTGAATCTGATAAATTTTGTTTACAAATACTTCTTGATAAGGCTTGACGCACCTGCTCAGTCAAGAAATCAGTATTGCGATTATTTTTAGATTGCAAACTTATAATCTCTAAAATTGTTTTTAAATCTCTGACTGAAACACGCTCCTGCAAAAGATTTTTAATGATTTGTTGTACTTCGCCGACAGAAGTTTCTTTCATGATTTCATTTACGTATTCATCTGACACATCTTTTTTGAGGTTATCAACAAGTTGCTGAATATCAGCTCTGGACAGGATATCTGATGCATTCTTCTTAATGATTTCAGTTAAATGCGTAGAAATAACGGCAGAAGGAGGCACAACCGTGAATCCGGCCATTTCAGCCGTGTCTTTGTCCTCTTCTTTAATCCAAAGTGCAGGCAGTCCGAAAGCAGGTTCTATAGCGCTTACCCCTTCAAATTCGACTTCCTCCGCTTCAGCTGTTGCGTTCATGGCTAAAAATCTGTCTGTGTAGACTTCTCCTGTTTCAATAGGAACACCTTTTAGTTTCACTTGATAGGAATCAGGGGAAAGTTGTAAATTATCTCTTACTCGGATTGATGGCAGCACAATACCTAAATCAATCGCCGTTTGACGCCGTATTTGCGAAATACGTTCAAGCAAATCGCCACCCTTCTCAGGGTCTAAAAGTGGTACGAGCCTGTAGCCAATTTCAACCTCAATTGCTTCAACATTGAGCAATTCCATAACACTCTCGCGTGAAGCTTTCTTCTTTCTTTTTGCCATTTTTTCTTCGTTGGATTTGCTCATTTGAAGCTGTTCAGCTTCAATCACTTTCTGTTTCTTTTCTCTATTTTTGAAAAAAGCAACACCACCCATAGTTATACCAACAAGTAAAAATGGAACTGTCGGCATGCCCGGTACAAGGCCAACAAAAGCCAAAAGTCCTGCAACAATACTCAAAACAGTTGGGTTTGAAAACATTTCTTTTTGAATATCATCACTCAAAGAAGTGTCTGTGCCACTCGCACGAGATATAATCAGACCCGTTGCGAATGATATCAAAAGTGCCGGAATTTGGGCGACCAAGCCGTCACCAACCGTTAAAATCGTATATGTTGATAATGCTGTCATAACATTCATCTTTAATTGCCATACACCAATGATTAGGCCGCCGATAATGTTAATTACAGTGATAACAATCGCAGCTGTAGCGTCACCTTTTACGAATTTTGACGCACCATCCATTGTTCCGTAAAAATCAGCTTCTCGTTCAAGTTTACGACGACGCAATTTTGCCTGTTCTTCGTTAATAAGACCTGAGTTGAGGTCAGCGTCAATACTTAATTGTTTACCCGGCAAACTATCTAATGTAAAACGTGCTGATACTTCAGCAACCCTGCCAGCACCGCCTGTGATAACCATAAAGTTGATTAATACTAAAACCGCGAAGATAATGAAACCTACAACGTAATTCCCGCCGACTACGAACTGCCCGAAAGATGTAATAACATCACCGGCATGTGCGTGCAGTAGAATTAAACGAGTCGCACTGACGTTCAAACTCAAACGAAATATCGTCGCAATCAAAAGTACAACCGGAAATGACGAATAATCAAGAGGCTCTTTAATAAAAAGACAAATTAACATGATTAGGACGGAAAGAGATATATTAATTATTAATAAAAAATCTAAAACATGAGGAGGGAGCGGCAAAACCATCATGCAAACAACTATGACCAAGCCAATGGCCATAATTATATCACTTTGTTTAAATAATTTCAGTATAGACTGAAAGTTCATCTACCTCGCTACCTCACTCTTATTTTTATTATACACCCATGCCAGAACTTCGGCTACTGCAACATAAAGTTCTGCAGGAATTGACCCGTCAACGGGCACCAGTTTATACAGCGCCTGAGCAAGCGGCCTGTTTTCAACGATCGGCACATTATTGGCTGTCGCAATTTCTCTGATTTTGAATGCTAAGTAATCAACGCCCTTTGCTACAACAATTGGTGCAGGCGACTTCAAACGGTCGTATTTAATCGCAATTGCGTAATGGGTCGGGTTAGTAACGATAACATCGGCTGTTGGTACAGCTGCTACCATTTTTTGTTGCGCAAAACGCATTTGTGTTGCCCTCATCTTCGATTTGATATGAGGATCCCCTTCCACGTCCTTATATTCGTCTTTAATTTCGTTTTTTGTCATTTTAATTGATTTTTCAAACTCGTATGTTTGATATTTTTTATCAAGATATCCAATAATTAAAAGTAAAAAGCATATTGTCAAAGCCATTTGGGTCAAAATGCTGCCAATTACGGCAAATCCTGTATCAACACTAGCACCTGTTAACCCAAAGAGCTCATCTTTTCTTGAATTAAGGACAGAATATCCGGCCGCAAATACAACAATCATCTTCAAAATTGATTTCACAAATTCTACCAAATTTTTTGGGTTAAATGGGTTCAATTTTTCTTTTGCACTATTCAAAATTCCCATAGGTGAGAGTGCATCAAGCTTTGGCTTAAGTTTCTCAGATGCAAACATAGGCCCTATCTGAGTGTAGAGAACCACAATCGTAGAAATAAATAAAACTGCCATGAATGGAAAAATGGCATTACTCATAAATGTAAAATATGGACCAATTAACGCAGAAATATTATTTGCTTCAATGGCATGAGGAGTTAGATGTGTGAGTGCATAGTGCATCATAGTCTGCAATTTATCCATCATCTTTGGTCCGAACGCGACAAACAACGCTATCGCAGCAAGAAGTGCAAGAGCAGCGTTCATATCCTGACTTCTTGCTATATTTCCTTTTTCTTTTTCTTTCTGCCGTCGTCGAGGCGTCGCCTCTTCGGTCTTTTCTTCTGCTGCCAATTAGCCTCCTGAAAACATTCGCATAATCTCAAGACACCGTGTCTCTATTAAAGTTGAAATGTAATTGCAAGTCGGCGCCAAAAATATAAGAATTAAAAACAATGCGGTATATACTTTTAGCGGAATTGCAACCATAAATACATTCATTTTAGGCATCATTTTTGATGTGAAGCCCAATAACACTTCTAATACAAATAAAACCCCGAATACCGGCAGCACAATGCCAATAGCGACGATAAAAATTTGTGCACAAAGTGTTATTATTTGGTTCACCATTGTTGGTGAAAAAAACATATCAAATCCCGGCGGGATTGCTTTAAAACTGTAACTTAATGTCAAAAACAGCCAGTGGTGTGCATTGATTCCGATAAATATCAATGAAGCAGGCATTACATAAAGCTGAGCCAAAACAGGCGCATTTGTACCTGTAGCCGGGTCTAGAACGTTACTCATTGATAATCCTGATTGTACCCCGAGCATCTCTGCGCCAATCTGGCATGACATGAAAACTAAATTAACCAAAAAGCCCATCAGGCAACCTATGGCGAATTCTTTAAATAAGAATACAACCATTGCAGGCATACTCTCGGGGATAGGCAGGTTTGCAGAGATAACACTCGGAAAAATTACGAGTGATACGACCACAGCAAGCCATACTTTTACCTGCATTGGTATCGGATACGTCGAAAATAAAGGCATTGTAAAAAACAAACCGCTAAATCTAGACAAGACCAACACAAAAATAATTATATTTTTAGGTGAGAGTAATACAAGCAAATCAGTCGGCATATTCCCTCACGCTATGATCTTATGAGCACTTGGATATAGTTAAACAGCTCATTTGTCCTTGTAATAAACAGGTTTAACATCCACGGCAGCAATATTATTATCGTAATCAGCGCTGCAATCATTTTAGGTATGAATGTCAAAGTAGCTTCCTGAATTTGGGTAATAGTTTGAAAAATACTGACGATTAACCCGACAACAACAGCTACAAGGAGTATTGGCGCGGAGATTTCCATTACCATCAACAGAACTTTTTGCATTATTGTTAAAACTTGTATATCTTCCATCGCGCGCCTCACATAATAAAGCCTTCAAGCAGTGTTTTCGTGACCAAATACCAGCCATCAACCATAACAAACAAAATAAGCTTAAATGGTGTCGCAACAATGGACGGAGGCAAGAACATCATCCCCATTGAAACAAGAACACTCGCTACAACTATATCGATTACCAAAAACGGCAAAAATACAACAAAACCGATTTTAAATGCTGTTTTCAGTTCGCTCAGAATAAATGCGGGTAAAATAATGTAAGTTGGTACAGATTCAATATTCTTAGGACGTTCCATGCCCGACATTTTGATGAATAATCCGACCTCGGCCTCATCAACGTGTTTTATCATAAACTCACGCATCGGTACAAGCGCTCTATCAAGTGCAACTTGTTGAGTTATTTCACTTTTCATATATGGTTTCCAGGCTGTATCATTAATTTTGTTAATGGTTGGCGCCATTACAAAAAATGTTAAAATTAATGCCAAACCTGCTAAAACCTGATTTGGAGGTAAGCTCGCTGTACCAATCGCCTGTCTCGTCAGTGCCAATACAATAATAATCCGTGTAAATCCCGTTGTCATTATAAAAATACTCGGCGCAAGCGTCAAAATGGTCAACATTATAAGGATTTGTATGCCATTCGTGAATTCTTGCGGTGTATTTGCATTATTCATGCCGACAGTAATTTGCGGGAATGCAACAGGCGCCGCATGAACAGCTTGTCCTGCGAGTAACATCCCGACCACAATCAGCACCAGTGTTATTATGTTAAATTTTAATTTCATTACTCCTCAACCTATAGTGATAGTGTCCCATCTAAATAATAATATTTTTTTCACAAAAAGACTAATTACTTAATCTATGTTAACAAATATTAAACTTTTCCAAATTTGCTAGCAAATTTTTTTATGTTTCAACTTTAAGCAAGTGTGCACTATTTAAAATTTAAAAAAGGAGAGAAAAATGAACGTATCATTCAAAGCAAAGTATTTAATTACAGGATCAGAAATTAAAAGACGGGAATTTGTAGACAAAATGTACGAGAATGATAAGACAATTTCAGTAAGTAAAGGTTATTTTACTGATAAAACTTATGTTCTTACCGGTCAGGATGCGATTGACTATTGCTCAATTATGCATGCAAAAGCTCATATGGGTCAAAATCTAGACCAATCTATCAGAATGCGGGACAACTTCCTAAAAGCGAATGCAATAAAAATAGATTTATCTGCATAAAAATATTGTAGGTTGGGGTTTCTACCCCAACAACCAGCTTATTTTCCAGCAAGTACTGTAGGGTGCGTCCCACGCACCGAAAATATTGGGAATTTTTGCCTTAATGATGGTGCGCGGTGCGCACCCTACTTTAACGCCATATTTCCAAACACAACGAACGGCAAAAACATTGTTACTGTTGGCTATTGCCCACCAAATAATTATTTGTTTTCCAGCAAGTTAATCCACTCGGGAATAATCTCAAACACGTCGCCTACTATGCCGTAGTCGGCGATTTTGAATATCTGTGCTTTCGGATCTTTATTAATTGCTATTACAACGTTGCTTGAACTCATGCCGATTGTGTGCTGAATTGCGCCTGAGAGCGCGCATGCTATGTAGATTTTAGGGCAAACTGTTTTACCTGTTTGTCCTATTTGGATTTCAGCAGGAGCAATTTTCATTTCAGCCGCAGCTCGGGTACATCCGACAGATGCTCCTATTAAACTCGCCAAACGTCTCAACATATCAAAACCTTCTACGGTTTTCATGCCTCGGCCGCCTGAGATAATAATTTCGGCTTCTGCAAGATTGACATCGTTTTCGCGCACTATTTGCAGAATTTCCAGTACTTTAACTTTATCCACAATATTATCAAAGTTAATTTCACGTTTATCAATATCGGCGATTTTATCCAAATTCAAAGTCGATTTAGGGAAAACATTCGGGCGTACAGAAGCCATTTGTGGCATTGTTTTGCATAAAATTGTTGCCATTAAATTTCCGCCAAAAGTCGGACGTGTCGCGGCAAGTTGACCTTTATCGTTGATATGTAGTCTTGTACAATCTGCCGTCAAACCCGTGTTTAAAGCTGATGATATTCTGGGCGCTAAATCGCGGCCTTGAGTTGTTGCACCGATCAAGACAACTGAAGGATCGAGCTGTTTAATAATTTCGATTGCAGCATATGAGAAAAGAGCAGTAGAATAGTGTTTTAGGCGTTCATTGTCTATGATAATCAATCTATTAATACCTGCAGCGCCCATTTCTTTTGCATATTTATCATAATCGCGGTTGCAAGAGCCGATAAGCAGTGCCGAAAGTTTTGCGTTATCCAAACGCTCAGCCAAAGAATGTGCAACACCTGCAAGCTCCAGTACAACAGGCGCAATGTCACCATTTTCTTGTATTTCTGCGTAAATTAAAACTTCATTATTAGCCATAGATACCGAATCTTTCTCTTAGTTCATTCATTTTGTTGTTCAAAAATTCTGCGTATTCTTTAGGTGAATTTTTTTGTACGAATTCGCCTTTTTCTTTTTGCGGCGGCCTAAATGCAGCACCAACGTAGGTCGGTGAACCGCTCAAACCAACTTCTTCTGCAGGCAACCCAATGGCTTCCAATCCTAAAACCTCTACCTCGGCGTCTTGTGCTTTGACGTACCCGTCAAGTAACGCAGCCCGTACATCATACTCAGCTTTCAGAACGCAAAGTACTGCAGGGAATTTTACGTTAAGTCGTTCAAGAGTATTTTCGGTTTCTTTTGATAAATCAACCGAGTCAGGATAAACCTGATCAATTGTTTGAACATAAGTAACTTGCGACAAGTTCAAGAAATTTGCAATACTTGGGCCTGTTTGTCCTGTATCACCATCAATCGCAAATTGCCCGCAAATTATTAAATCCGCATCAGGCACTTTTGTCCGAATAGCAGCAGCAATTGTTTTTGAGGTTGCAATTGTATCAGCACCGGCGAATTTCCTGTCACTCAGTAAATATGCTTTGTCGGCGCCAATAGCCAGGGCTTTGCGCAGCATATCTTCTGCCTGCATTGGCCCCATAGAAATAACGATGACCTCTGTTTCAGGCAATTTATCTTTAATTCTCAATGCAGCCTCAAGCGCGTATTCATCAAAAGGATTGATGACAGACTCAACACCCTCTCTCTGAATAGTATTATTTTCTGTCCATTTTATATCGGCTGTGTCGGGTACTTGTTTTATGCAAACAACTATTTTCAATGAAAACTCCTTCCGTGTCTAATATCAAAACTATTTTAAACTAAACCTTCATCAATGTCACTCCCCCCGTATCGGGCTTGTGCAAATCTTATTTTTTATTTAATGTAACATTTTATTAAGTTATACCCTCGAAAATAGCAAAAAAAAGTTATGTGTTTTTTTATTGTAATAGAATAAAGAAATAAAAGTGTGTATCAGGAGGTTAGATGTCAAACTTATCAACTTTGGAAGGAAGATTAACAAAATCAGTCCTAAGAAAAATCGAAATTAGCGAATTGCCCAAAAAAATTCCGAACTACAAACGTTCATTTGAATCAAAAGATATCGTTATCTATAATTGGATTAAAAACTGGATTATAGATGGCTTAAAATCAAATGCATTGCAAATCAATGAGCTTCTTCCGAATAAGGCTGATATGGCATATCATTTGGGCGTAAGCATAGGTACTGTTCAAAATGCTATAAGATATGTAGAGGACGAAGGTTATTTGGAGTCAAAACAACGTATTGGCACGCTAATTAAAGACATTAACTCTAGTGATAATAAGTTCAGAAAACTGACCTCTAAACGCGAAAAAGCAATTATTGAGCTTAAAAAATTAATTATTGAAAATAACTATAAAATTGACGAGACGATTCCTTCTGCACGTAATATTACTGCTATGTTAGGCACATCATCAAATACAACCAGATTGGCGCTTGAGCATCTTGCGTCCAAAGGGATAATTAAGTCGAATTATTTCAGAGGTATCGAATCCAACTGGATTTTAACTGAAATACCGAATTTGACTGATGACGAAAAAGAAATTGAAAACGGCGTTGAGACGGATACTTTGGTAAGCAAAGTCGAAGCAGATTTGAAAGAATTTATACAAAAAAATTACAAGGTAGGCGATAAATTGTGCTCGCACGCTGAATTGTCAGAAATATTGGAAGTTAGTATAAAGACCGTGCATGACGCTATGAAAATCCTGATTGAAGAAGGTATTTTACTTGCTCGACGCGGCAGATACGGTACAACTATTTTACGTTTGCCGTCGGATCACCCGCTGCAACCGACTAAAGAGACTACTATTTTCGCTCCTGCACAAGATGCTGCATTTTACAGCTATCAAAAAATAGAAAACCATTTAAAAAATATGATTAAGAATAAGTATCAAATTGGTGATAAAATCCCATCTATGGAGCAATTATCACAAGAGCTTGATGTAAGTACAAATACCATTAAAAAGGCTCTACAAAATCTTAATGAGCAAGGCTATGTCGAATTTGTGCGCGGCCGCTATGGTGGTACATTTATTTCTGAAGTACCTGAAGATGCTACAGAATCAGCGTTTAAGTGGTTAGCCGTCAACCCTCAATATGTAAAAGTTTATAAAAATTAAGATGTCAAAGATTTTCCCCATAGCTTTTAATACGCCAAATCAGTATTTTTTGGATACCCATTCGGGCATGCGACAAGAGCAAGCTTCTGTTGGTAATATTCTAAGTACTCATTTTGACTGGCTTACAGACCCTGTTTTGAAGGAAGCTTTGTATGAACTGCAAATCACGAATTTTGATGCAAATGATATAGCTTATGTAAACTCGCTTGGTTTAGAACTACCATTTACGTCGGGAGAACAGGTTGTTGATTTTATCGCGAATAACAATGTCCGTATCCTTTTTGACTCTATCAAGGATAGTGACGTGCACGCACATTATAATTACGAAAAAAATATAATTTATATTAACGATAAATATATTGGCACAAAAGACAAGGCAATAGTTTTGGCAATATCTGAGTCTATTTTGCATGAGACAGGGCATGCCAAAGACAAGGACGGTAAAACTTCTGTGCAAGAAGAATTAGAGTGTTTGGCGATGAACGCTATTGCGCATCGCAGCATAGTAAAAAGACATTCTGATATATTTTCGCCATCCGTAGCACTAATTGTGAAGGAAGGGGTAAGTCTTTATGAGGATTTATTTTTCAACAGACATGATGATAATAATGCTCTTATAGCGCGAGTTAGAGACAAGTATGGGTACTTGCCGGTAGGCTGTGACAAGCATCCACCATCTGAGTTGGCACGACGAGTGAAAGTTAATATTTCTTTATAAAAACAAAATTTCTTAAAAAAATTTTACACCCGCAACTATTGACTTTGGACAATTTTATTTCAAAATCCTACTACGGATTGAGCATTTTAAAATTTTTTGTGCTATAATAATTACATCAATGTAGTTGTTGTTAATATCACAGGAGGTCGATTAATGGTAACATTAGAAGCGAAAGCTCGCGGGAAAAAATTTAAGTCTAAATTCAATGATGAGTTTGAAAAGTATTTGAAACACCAATGCTTGAGAACTACTTTTAACGGATTAGAGCTTGAAACGTTCAGCTGGTATAAAAAAATGTTGGGACTTTTATAAGTTTTGACATTGGATTAATTATTAAGTTATGAAGGACTGACAGACTATGTCGGTCCTTTGTGCTTAAAATTCGCTATTAATCTAGTTACTAATTAAAATACAGTTTACCTTCATACATATTACATTGAGCAAGGAAACCAAGAGGAATGGTTAGTTTTTTATTTTCATGCCCCACAGGCAAGCCTGAGCATACCGGCATGTTGTGGGAAGCTGCAAATTGCTGCCAAAAATCATCAAACCATGCTTTATTATCGATTGATGTAAAATCACCGAGAATTATGCCCTTTACTCGTTCTCTAAACTTGCCGAGATTAAATAGTTGAGTCATCATGCGGTCAATTTTATATGTTGGTTCGTTTACGTCCTCTACAAACAATATTAAATCTTCATTCGGCAAAAAATCTAAGCCGACCATTGAGGCGATCGTTGCCAGATTGCCACCCCATAAAATTCCACTGACATTTTTAGGGTTATGAGTAGTGAAATCTTTTTCCAGCGTGATTTCAGCAGCGTCTGTGGATAACGTTTTGAAAAATGACTGTTCTGTAAATTCAACGATTTCAGCTCCAAAATCAGCACATGCCATCGCACCATGGTAGGTAATTAGCCCGGTTTTTTTGTAAATCATTAGCAAAAGCGCTGTAATGTCAGAATATCCGACAAAAATTTTAGGATTTTTAGCTATTAACTCGTAGTTAATCTTATCTAAAATACGCAACGCACCATAACCGCCGCGAGTAGCCACTATAGCATCAATTTTAGGATTAGAAAAAAAGTTTTCAATCGCTTCCACGCGTTCGGTATCGGTACCTGAAAAATAGTTATGCTGCTTATAAGAAGTTTCAGAGACAACAACTTTAAAGCCTTTATTTTCAAAATATTTTACCGCATGCTCCAACTCTGCCAACTTTACGTCATTTAATACACCTGAAACGGACAAAAGCCCGATGGTGTCGCCTGATTGTAACGGTTTTGGTTTAATTAATTTCATAATTTGTTCTTTTAACCTAGTTTCGATTATAATTATACTAAGTTTAGAAGATTTTTAACAGCTATGAGTGAGAAATATAGACCTCTATATCGTAAATACCGCCCGCAAACGTTCTATGACTTGATTGGACAAGAGCATATTACGACTGCGCTGTCCAATGCAATCGAATTGAGCCGTATTTCGCATGCTTACCTTTTCTGTGGCCCCAGAGGTACAGGAAAAACCTCATCAGCAAGAATTTTGGCTAAATCTCTGAACTGTACAACCGGCCCGACATTGAAACCTTGTGGCACATGCCCGAGCTGTGTTGATATTATCAACGCAACGCCGATGGATGTCATCGAGATTGACGCGGCAAGTAACCGAGGCATTGAAGATACACAAAAAATTCTCGAAAAAATCCAATATGTACCTGTGCACGGCAAATATAAAATTTACGTGATAGATGAAGTACATATGCTTTCAGCGACGTCGTTCAACGCGCTTTTAAAAACGCTTGAAGAGCCGCCTGAAAATGTAATCTTTATTCTGGCGACAACCGAGCCTCAAAAAGTTTTAGAAACGATTATTTCCCGCTGTCAGCGTTTCGATTTTAAACGTATAACTACGGACGACATTGTTAAGCGCCTTAAATTTATTGCTGAGCAAGAAAAAATCAAAATTACTGACCCGGCTATCCATAATATTGCTAAAAACTCCGCAGGTGGGATGAGAGACTCGCTGTCACTGCTGGATCAGGTCAGTATTTTGGATGTAAAAAAAGAAATTGACGTGGAGGATATCGACTTTTTGTTGGGTAAAATTTCAAACGATATTCTGTTCGATTTGACCGGCAAAATTTTAGCTCAAAGCACGTCTGAAGCAATTGCGCTGATTGATACTATCTACAATAAAGGAAATGAGCCTGCGCAAGTTATTTTGAATCTTATTCAGTATTTACGCAATCTTTTGGTACTTAATAGCATAACTGATGCCAAAACAGCGATAGAGTTGACTCAACTGAGTCAGGAATACATTGAAAAAATGAAGCCTCAGGCTCAGCAGTTTGAGAACTCACAGCTTATTTATTTAATCGAAAAATTATCGTCTTATCTGCGCGAAGTTCGCATGGCTACAAACCGCTATTTATGGCTTGAGTTATGCATTATCGATATTACAACGACAAAATATTCTTCTTATAACGAGCTTCTAGAACGTGTAGAACAACTGGAAGCAGCAGTAACGACAGGTAATGTCCCCGCAGCACCTCCAAAATTTGTACCACCGCCTAAAATTGCCCCTGTTGAGCAAACACCTAAAGCGACCCCTATGCCAATACCTGTTGAAGAAGAACCTATTGCTGTAAAACCCAAAGAAGAGCAGCCTAAACCAGTACAAGCTCCCACCCCCGCGCCTGTAATTCAGGAAACTTCGGTAGTTGAAGCTGATAATAGCAACTTATCTTACTGCTGGGGCGACATTTTAGAAAACATTGAACATACACCATCACGTGTTTTGTTCACTTCTAAGGCGCAGCCTGTTGAAGTCAACGCAAGTCGTGTTGTCGTCACATTTGCTAATGAAATTTTTGTTAATCAGGCCAAGGATGCAACTAAACTCGCAGCGCTGCAATCAGCTGTTAATAAGTATTTTCAGGCTGACAATGTAAATATCCAAATTCGATTGAAACAAGACAATGATAAAGTAATAGAAGTCGACACTTCTGCTAGTGATAAAAAAAAAATAGCTAATCCACCCCAAGCTGCTACAAGTTCGCCTGAACCGATTAGCGAAAAGCACGTACCTGACAACTCTCCAGCAGGCTCAGATATGACAAAAGAGGATGAGTCAGACAATCTTGATGATGGCTATTATGATACGTTGCTTAAAGATAAGAAAGAAACTCCACCTGCACTTGAACTTGACGTTTATTCCGATCAGGCTAATATGGTGCTGAGCTTATTTAGCGGCAAGCTTGTGGATTGATATCGATTTTTGATTAAGTTTTATGAAGCTGTAAATGCACGTACTATGCTGTGTTTACATTTATTAACAATGTAACTAGCAATTTTTGAAATAAAATTGTTTTTATAAATATACGGGAAATTTATACACATTAGGAATTACGAACATTAAATAAACACGAGACTTAGTAGTTGCGAACATTTATTTGAACACGATTTAATAGTTAGGAATTAGAAAAGGAGTTATTTATGATTTCAGGAATTAACAAAGTTATGCCAAGCATTAACGCTAATATCTCTTCAATTGGAAGTGTAAAAGATATCTCATCAGCAGAAAACACAAAACCGAGTATTTTTGAAAAGTCACCTGAAATAAAGGATGAAAGCGCAAACATCGCTGAAAAAAAGAAAAAAGATGAAGAGGCTAAAGAAGCAGAAAAGCAGAAGAAAAAAGAAGATTCTGCGAACTTCATGAAAAAATTGACCGAATTACTGACAGCATTGGCTGAAAATGCGAAAGAACGCCAGCAGCAGCAAGCAGCCAATCAAAACGCACAGCCAACCCCTGATAACAGCCAAGTCGCAAATAAGGTGCAGCCTACACAAAATACGCAAAACGATGATGCAGGCAACAAACAAGCAGCACTATCAGGAAAATTTAAAGAGCTAATGGATTCACTGACAAATTTAATCTCAAGCCCCGAGAATAAAGATAAAATAGACAATCCTGAAACTGCACAAGCAAAAAATGATACAGGAATTAGTACGAATGACACAAATGTATCAAAGCATATAAAGCCACAAACGTGTAGTCTGATTGCCTAGTTAATTTTAAGTGTAGATGGAGCTGTGACATCGTCCTGTTATAGCTCCATTTTTATTTGTTTAAAGAATGTAACAGCCGGTACCATATTAAGGCAATTTTTTCTTTTAAATTGTTTTAATATTTATATACAGGATAACGTTAGGAGAATATCAACTATGGCGTCAGGAAGTATAGGACGTACGGAACAAGGGTCACAAGTTTATCAAAATAAAGCACAAGCTGAGAGAATTGCAGCAGGGAAACTGCCTGATAAGCCTGTTTTACTCTACAGCAAAACTGACAAAGGACAAATAACAAATGAACGTTATAGTCGATACAAAGATGAGTACGGTGACGAGCAGGGCGAAGTAGAAAAAGAGCATAAATATGTAGCCGGCAAATTGCAGCAAAGTGTTGAAACTGAGTACTCAGCCCATGGTCAAGTGGAGTCATTAAAAATGTCCAACTTTGATGCCTTTGGAAACTTAACTTCCGAAAGAAGGTACCTTAAATATGGCGATAGGATAGCAGAAAATTATACGGAAGGGGCTGATTCAGTCTATAAAGAATATACTCCAAATAGCAGCAGCATTGATGTTTATATTGGAATGGATCAGGTTAAAAGTATCAAAACTAAACTAAAAGATGGTACATTTAGCTATCTGGAAGACGATTTTGAAGATAACCACAGAAGTAAACGATATTATAAAACAAGCAACGACAAGGGCACTTACGAAAAAAATGAAACCTATCACTCAAATGCACAAGTTAAAACAAGAGATGTGCTTAAAGAAACAGAAGCTGGCTCTTTTTTGACGCAATCTGTATTTAACAGGACAGGTATCCTTACCAAGCAAATTTCCGACACTCAAGATGATAGAACAAAAACAAGAACTGTAACTGATGAAGAGTACAATGACGACGGTTCCTTGAAATTTTCAAAACACCGTACAGAAAAATATTAAGTTATTTTAGTGTATTTATATGATATTTTCGTAATTTCCTTCTATTTTTGAATAAAATTTGCTACAATTATAATGGTAAATTGGAAATTAATTTAACATTATGATATTAAAGAAACGATGCAAAATAACGTTCGTGCTTCACGGCTCGACTATATTCACAGCTGAAAACAGAATTTATGATGGTGGTGATTATCCTCCATTAGACGACAGTGGCAGAGAAGAGATTGAAAAACTCTCCAAGTGGCTCAAAAAACGTTCGCCTAAAACAGATAAAATTCTGACTGCGCCGACGCTGCGTTCAATTCAAAGTGCAAATATTATTTCTAAAGCTTATAATCAGCCTATTGAGATTTTGGACGATCTAACGTCTAAAAACGAAGGACTTTGGGCAGGATTTTCTTTCCATGAGCTGGAGGAAAAATACCCAAAATTGCTGGACGCATACCACGCTGATTCTGTTAATTTTAAATGCGGTGACAGTGAATCTATCCTCGAATTTGATGAACGAGTTTATAAAATTGTACAAAAAATTGTTGCCAAAAACTTTGGTAAACGTATCATTATAGTTGGAGATTCATCATTTATTCGTGCAATCATTTCAAAAGCATTCGAATTGCCGGCATGTCATCAAAATAAAATCAGTCTCTCAACCGGCTCAGCGACCCAAATCAACTTCTTTGAATCTTGGGCTATTCTGATGTACTCGAATTACGTGCCATTGTAGATATTAAGGCTCGCTCGTCATGCTGAACTTGTTTCAGCATCTGTCGATTGGGGGATTTTAAAACGGGATTAGATGCTTAGTAAAATAAATTGAGTGCTGTCTATTCATCCTAAAATTACTAATTTAAAATAACCATGTAAACAAATAAAAGTGTACTTCTACGCT
>JAVBNU010000045.1:0-3846 GCA_031551265.1 Candidatus Gastranaerophilaceae bacterium | reverse complement strand
TTTAAATATATTGATGATTATTTTTTAGTCAATGTTTTTAAATGATCGATGTTCAGCATCTTAAAAATCCTGCCTATTTCTTTTTCAAAAGATAAGGATAACTTATATCTAATTCTTTTTAAACTGGTTCTTTTGGGATATATTGGTTGTACTATCTTTAATATGGCAAGTTCAGCTTTTTTAAATATCTGCAGCCCTTCTGCTCCATTATTCTTCATGGTCGTATTTTTATCATCTCGAAATGTAAAGTCTAAATGCCAATGCAAACCATTTTCAACACCCCAATGATCTCTCACTGAACGTGCAAAGTCTTCAATATTGTCAATACTGTTTATGTAAAATCTGTATTCATATATAATCGGTGCATCTGGTTTATTTTTCTTAATAGTTTTTCTCTCTAATCCTATGCTTTTTAAACCCTTCCACTCCTTTTTATTGTATAACCAGTCTATATCAACGGATAAAAAATATTCACGAGTTACTACTGCACTATGTTCTTTTTCTACCGTTTTTAAATATTTTGTCTTGTCTTTTTGAATCTTAGATATTACATCATCATCAAAATAATCACGAACATCCTCATAAAAATTGTGTTGATTACCTTTTAAAGCGCCAACATAATTTCCTTTGCCATCTATGACCTTTGCAACTATGGCTTTTTGCGTATTTAGAGCATCCCAAGTCACAATTGCACCTTGTAAATCCAAACAAGCTAATAATTTAGGCATTTCTGTAATCTCATTAGTTTTTTCATTTACAAATTCTTGCCCTATACATATGCCATAATTAGAAGAGTAGGCGTTAAGAGTGTGCAATGCTCGTGCTCCCGTTTTATCAGTTTCATTGCGTTTTGAAGAACATGACGCTTTACCATCACAAGATATTATTTCTTTTTTATCAGCTTCCTTTGTGCTAAAAGTTTTCAATATTGTATCTAAATGTTCTATAAAAAAATTCTATTATAATATTATATAAATATTTTGGATTTAAGCTTGAAATTACAATTCTAAAAGTATCATCAGACGGAATTCCATTTTCTAATTTTAAAAAAGTCTTAAGAAAAACCGCTTTCTCACGTCCAAAATCCTCTATTTCCTGCCACTCGTTTGCATTCGCCAAAACCGCAAATAAAGTGATAACAATAATATCAACCAAAGAATGCCTTACATACGATTGGTGACGCCCGTCAACAATTTTAGAAAGCCTTACTACCAATTTTTTTAGAATGCTTAAATCACACTTTTCTATAGGAATCTCGTTATCCTCAAAGACTTTTACCAATTCTTTTAACTTTTGCGCTTTTCTTGCCATTGCTTATCGCCTCCAAATATATAAATACACTATTTTGAAGTTTATGGCAAGATTTAAATAATTTTGTAACAAAAATTTAATTTTACAAGGTTAACCTGTAATGGGGGGTGGGGAAAATATCCACACCCCACAATATGTACCTCCCTTAGGCTTCAACAATGGGTTTAGAGCGAATTTTACGTCTTGGGAGTCTCTTTATGTCCGGTGTATAAAGGCTTTATTGACGGGGTGTTTTGACTCTGTTGGGCGAGTATTGATTCGTCTGACTTGCCTTCTTGCTCATCCATGAGTTTCTTCATTTTGTTAGTTTCATTCATTATAAGATTGCTAACGCCCCATATTGCGTTTGCGTGTGTTCCGTCACCATCTTGGTCTAATGACCCTCGAATAGAATATAATAAATCCTCTACACAAACTAACGTATCTCTTATTTCATCAAAAGCATTTATACTGATTATCATCTTCTAAGCTCTCCTTTATTTAAGTTTCAATAAAGGCTGATTCCAATATATTAATGTATGCTAATACGACTAAATATCGTCAATTGTTCTATTAGTTGCCCCCAAAACCCCTATTGTTTTTATATTTTTCTTGTGTTATAATTTAGATCTAGTTCTGTTAGTTGTGTACTGCCTAGGCGTTGTGAGCTTTGGCAGTATTTTTTTATGCTATTGAAAATCTTCGGCTAACTGATTCTTTTAAAAATTCGGTGTATAAATCCGTGTGGATTTTCCTGAATGACGTTGAATCGAACCTATTACTTTTTACTGTCGTCCATCTGATTTTGTATTCGCCAACAATTAGTTGTTCTGTATCCTGTGCAGCCATCTCACTTTTGATTATGTCCTCAATGCCTTCTATCTCGCCTTTTAATTCATCCATCATTATTTTAAGTTCCTTTAACTCTTTAATTTTTTCTCTTAATTCTAGTTTACTCATTATTGTTCGCTCCTTTGTTTTTTGTTTGATTAACTTTATGAGACTATTATGCACTGACGACAGTACATTGTCAATATGTCAAATTAACCAAATATATGTATTGTCGTTAGTGTATTTTTTATATTGACGACAGTACAAAATCCTATTATAATTAGTATTTAAGGAGTGATATAAATGCCATTAAGTGAAGCAAGAAAAAAAGCAAACGCTAAATACAATGCCAAAGCATATGACCGAATTGAGATTAAGGTAATCAAGGGTCGTAAAGCCGTTCTACAGTCATTTGCAGCTTCCAAAGGTGAAAGTCTTAATGCTTTTGTAAACAGAGCTATAAATGAAACTATAGAGCGTGATGCATCTACGGAAGACATATCCACACATCTTAATGAATAAGACGGCTTAATCTTTAGCTGTCCTACAGGCTCCCACCCGTTACAAGGCAGGAGCCTTTATTTTTACGCTGTTTGAGGTAAAAACATCCTTTTATACCTAAGCCCTAACTTTTCCTTGCGTTCGCCATAACTCAATCCTGCTTCTGATAACCCAACATCAGCCCTTTGCAGGTTCTCAACTGCCTTAATCTGTTCCAGCGTCAAGTATGGCCGGATGGATTCTTTGGACTTTAATCCATGAAGCTCTCTGAATTTACAGGCTTTCATACCAATGACAATGCCGTATATCATATCGACTTCATTGGAGTAATGGTATGGCTTATATGTACTGTGGGCTTGCTTTACAGCGTCTGTGAAGTCATGAAACTCAAATCTTGCGGTTAACAGTGACTTTATAAATTCTTCCATTTGGTTAAAGCGCGTAATATATTCTATTTTAAATCGTGCAGCTTCTTTTCCTGTAAATCCCATTGCAATATATGCAAAACCATCTTTTGCAAGTAGGTACCTGGGTTGTCTTTTATTTTGAATATCTTTGTAAGTAGTTTTTTGAAAATTGGTAAACGCAAAATTGCGTTGACCTATTTCTTCCAGTACATTCATTGCGTTTTCAATGGCTCTTAAAACGTCACTATGCCTTTTTGCAAAGGTATCCGCAACCTGTAAGCTATCACAGTAGGCCTGTCCATCCTTTAGATATAAGTTATACGTTGGGTTTAATGTTAATTTACTCATCGTGATATTATCCTTTGTAAAATTTATGTTGGTGGTACGAAATTTGTACTCTTTATTTTTGATTCGACTTGACTTTTATCAGATTTCTGATAAAGGTTCAGAGTTAATATCCACACGCCCCTAATACTTGGCGTTTCTCCCTCTCCTCTTTGAAGCTTATAACGAGTCGCAACAGAGTATCAGGGTCGTCCATAAGTTCATCAATAGTTTGTGGCGTAAAATAAGCGCCGTGATTTCTGATAGCTGGTAATACATCATGAGTTACCCATCGTTTGAATTGTTTCGCTTCTGGCTTACGGCTACTTAAGATTAAGTTGTATAATCCGGATTCATTAACGATACTTTTTTCAGGATTTCCAATACCCTCATTTAAAATGATAGTATTCTTTTCGTCTTCGTCCAACCGTGTTAACGCCTGTGAAGGATTCCCAATATCCAGCACATCACATACATCCTTAGCAACAAACCA
>JAVBNU010000087.1:0-26596 GCA_031551265.1 Candidatus Gastranaerophilaceae bacterium | reverse complement strand
TTTACAATTTGTTGAACAGCAACATGTACACAGCGCATCCGTATAGACGAGATGTAATCGGCACGCCTGAGGTAATTTCGAGTGTTACACGTGAAACAATTAATAACTACTATCAAAAATATTATTCACCGAATAATATGGTCACAATTATCGTTGGCGACTACAACAAAGACGATGTATTGAAGTATACAGTTGAAGCTTTTGACTTCAAAGGCCGCAAGCAAACTGAGCAACAACACTTTGCGCTGGACACACCGCCAACAAACACGAAGATTGTTGAAACAACAGCAAATGTTAACACCGCATTTTTAATGATGGGGTATTTAGGGCCAACTGCCTGTGATTTGCGTGGCACAATCATTATGGATATATTGAATATCGTGCTCGGCGAAGGACAAAGCTCAAGACTATACAAACACCTCATTGAGCGTGCAGGTGAGCCTATTTTTAACCTCATCGTAACTGATTACTACAGTTTTAAAGACGGTGGAAATTTCCTGGTACAAGCGAATTTCAGACCTGAATTTAAAAATGAAGCGATTGAGCTTGTAAAACAAGAAATAACAAATTTAATCCAAAACGGGCTTGAACAGCACGAGTTTGATAAAGCCAAGAAAAAAATAAAATCACGGTTTGCTGAAAGTGCAGAAACTGTCTCTGAAATTGCCGATAACATCGGACAATATGTGACAGTATGTGAGGATTTGAGTTTGGCAAACGAGTACTTGAAGGTTTTGGAATCAATTACCTGTAAAAATACGGTTGATTTTGCCTGTGAGTATTTAGATATTAACAAAGCGACAATTGCGGTATTATTGCCGAAAAATGCGCCGGTAAACGGCAGCGAGGACTAATATATGAACAAAATACACTTATCAAATAATATACCTGTAGTTTTCAAAAAAAACAAAAATACTCCGCGAATAGCGCTTTGTATTTTTATGAATGTTTGTGAGCCTGAACAAAAAGCAGGGACGTACACCCTTTTAAACAGACTATTTTTGCAGGGTACGAAGAACCGCAGCGCAGAAGATATAGCACAAGAATTAGATGAAAATGCAATTGAATGCTACAGTGAAATGAAGTATGACTATTTCAAATTTCGTGTGCTTTGCCTCAATGAAGATTTCCCAAAGGCGCTGGAAATTCTTGCTGATATAATGAAAAATTCGACTTTTGAAGATTTACCAAAAGAGATTTTCAAAATTAAAGGTGAATTAACAGCAGAGCTTGACTCACCAAAGACAAAAGCGTCTGATAATTTTTACAAAACGATATTCAAAAACCACATTTACGGCCATACGTACACAAATATTCTTGAAAGTGTTGATGGCATAGTAAAAGACGATATTTTTAAAGCGTATGATACGCTCATGAATTGTTCAAATAAAGTAATTTCAGTTGTTGGCGATTTTGATCAGGATTGCGTAAAAGACTTACTTGAAAAGCATTTTGGAGATATTTCAATATGCGACTCCAGTGCATGTGATACTTGTTTGACACTGAACAAAACTGAAGTTGTAACAATCGCAAAAGAGGACGCCTCGCAAGCGCAGGTAATCAAAGGATGGCTTGTTCCTTCAATCTACAGCGACGAGTATCCTGCGTTTGTTGTAATGAACACAATTCTAGGCTCGAGCGGGCTTTCATCAAGACTTTTCGTTGAACTGAGAGACAAAAAAGGGCTTGCATATACAGTTCGCAGTAATTATGAAACGTACATGCAGGGCGCTACTTTCAGCGTGTATATTGGTACCGAACCAAAAAATATTGGCGTTGCGTTAGATGGCTTTACCGTTGAAATTGATAAGCTCAAAAATGAGCCGGTTTCTGATAAAGAGCTTGAAGACGCTAAAAATAATATAATCGGCAAACGATTATTTTTCACGGAGACAAATATCCAACAAGCCAGTATGCACGGGCTTTATGATATTCAAAAGCTTGGCTATGATTATGAAAAAGCATTAATTCAGAAAATTAAGAACGTTAAAAAAGAAGATATTCAAAACATTGCGAACAAATATCTCAACGACACTTACGTGTTGTCGCTTTTGGCGCCGAAGCAATTTTTAGATAAATTTTCGGAGGCAAACTCTTAATGGGATTGTTTGAAAAAGGTACAGAATTAAAAATTGAATTTGAAGAGTCGTCAATCCATAAAGAACAGGTTGCATGCCGGGTTCTTGATGTGGAGGGTGACATAATTCTCTTGGACTCAAGCGAAATAAGTCCGTACTACTTTCAGTATTTGTATGAAGGGCGTGAAATAAAACTTTTTTTATACGATATGCACGGCATTAATATTTTTGACTCAATTATAATGACAGCACCAACAGATGGGAAATTTGAGGTTGAGTTGCCTGTCAATTATGACAGCATTCAACGTCGTCAGTATGTTAGGGCTGCTATTGAACTCAATTTAGTCTTGCAAAGAGAAAACCAAAAAATTACTGCAAAAACCATCGATATTGGTGGTAACGGAATACGATTTATTACGGAAGACCGCCTAAAATTTGGTGACAAATTCGATATTACTTTATTTTTACCGGGTACAAACACAGTGACCACAAAAGCCGCTGTGCTTAAAGTAGTAGACAAAAACAAAGGTGAATATGTTATAGAATTTATCGATTTGAAAGAAGTATTTAGGGATCGAATTATTAAATTATGTTTAAATATTCAATCAAAAATAATAAAAGACAGAAAAAATAGTATAATATAGAGCATGTACATGAACACATTAGATAACAAAAAAACACTGAATAAAGATATTGATAAGGTATATCGGCAAGGGAATATACAAAAAGCAATTGAGCTATGCCAATACGAAATCTCTAAGGATCCCGCAAATCCGTTGAATGCAGATTTGCATGTTAAGCTGGGAGACTTATATCTTGAGTGGCATTTGGACATTTATCAGGCCAAACAATATATTGATGAAGCTATTACTGAATACCAGCGGGCGTTAGAGTCTTATGTTAATTCAGCCACTCTATACTACAAAATCGGTCGTGCATTTTTCTACAAAAACGAAATTGATAAAGCAATAAATTATTTCAACCTCGCAGCCGAAAAAAGCCCGAAAATGAGCGACGCATATTACATGCTGGCAGAATGTTATACGAAAAAGCATGATTTGCAGCCTGCGTTTGATTATGTACAAAAGGCAATCTCCACAAGCAATTTCTTGTCCTCGCGTGCACACTTTTTATACTTTATCCTGCTGAGACTTTCAGCGAAAAGAAGTTTGAAAAAGTCTTTTATTTGTATACGAGAACTGTTCTTAGCTGCAGCGACGCTGCTATTTGACGGCAAAGCTGTTACAAGTATTTTGAAGCTTATTTCGTACACACAGTTTTTGCCTGTGTTGTCTATCGGTGCATTCTATATGCAAAAAGGCAATGTAGGTAAAGCAATTGAGTTATATCAAAATGCACTTGAGCAAGCACCGGGCTTTACACTCCTATACTGTGTTATGGGTGAGATATATCGCTCGCTCGGACGCTATAGTGATGCTATTTGTGAATACAAAATGGCGATCTGGCTCGATACACTGAATGTATCTGCGTATCGCGCATTGTGCGCTACATATGAAGAACAGGGCGATTATGAAAACGCAATCGATGTTTATAAAAAACTCATTAAAATCCAGCCCTACGTTGCTGAATATTATAGCAATCTCGGCAGCCTACTTTATGTCAAAGATGATATGAAAGAGGCCGTCGCTTGCTACCAAAATGCAGTCACACTGAATCCTAATGCCCAGTGGACAAGCATTGTAGCGCAAACTCTCGGCTATGTTTATCAAACTTCTGAAAAAAATATTGATGCGGCCATTGCTTCATATCAAACGGCGTACTTATTATGTCCTAACGATATTGATATTTATATTAATTTAGGCAGCGCATTTTATGACAAAAGTGAGTACGAGAACGCGCTTATGGTATACCGTAAGGCGCTTGAACTTGACCCGGGGAATGCTAAAATTCACTGTAATCTCGGATATTTATACTGGGGATGCGGCGTTATTGAAGAAGCCATCAAATCTTATGAAATGGCTGTCAAATACGATACAAGCTACGACATCGCATATAATAACCTCGGCGTAATTTATCTTGACGACTTAGGCCGCGTAAAAAGAGCTACCGAACTATTCTCGGCAGCAATAAAATGCAACCCGAACTACGCGCTGGCATATTACAATCTTGCACGCTCGATTTCCATCTCGGGTGACAACGTAGAAGCCGCAAAATTATACCAAATTGCTTATGATTTAAACAAAATCTCAAACGAGCTAGATCCACAAGAAATACTCGAAAAAATTCAGCAATTATTCGAATAAAACAAAGGAAATCACGATGAAAAACGTACTTAAAACGAAAGTATATTATTCTGACACGGACGCGTACGGCGTTGTGTGGCACGGCTCATACCTGCGCTGGCTTGAAATGGGGCGTGTTGAATTATCTGAGGATTTAGGGCTGAAATTAAAAGATTTATTAGAGCAGGATATAACATTGCCTGTCATTGAACTAAATGTTCGCTATAAGTCCTCAGCACTTTTAGATGACAACATAATCGTAGAAACCTCTATCAGCAAAATGTCGCGAATGAGTATAACATTTGAACAGATAATTAAAAATGCTGAAACAGAAAAAGTAAACGTTATCGCGTCCGTAACAATTGTAGCTATTACTAATTCAGGACAGCTATATAAAACGATGCCTGAAGTTTTAAAAACAGCATATGAAAAGGCCATGCAAAGCAATTTAGCGAGTGTATAAGGAGAGAAATGAAACTTAAAGTTCTAATTGTAGACGATATGAGAAGTTGGCGCGAGTTGAACGCGCACATAGTAAAAAGCCTGTTTGCAAAAGCACAAATAGACTTTGCAGCGAACGGCTCAGAGGCTTATAATTTAGCGCTCACGCATGCAGAGGAGCCATATGATATCATATTGACTGATTTGCAAATGGAAGAGGACTACGAGCCGGAGCATGCCGGTGAATGGTTTATTCGCGAACTTAAGCTGCTCAAACAATACCAAAATACCCTTGTAATAATTATTTCAGCCTCAAGCGATATTCACCATGTAGCTGAAAAGTTGATGGTTGAGGCGATTTCGAAAAGTACATTGATTTATAATAATTTGGCTCTTAAATTTAAACTCGAAGAACACGGCTTTACCAAAATTGATGAAAATTAAATAATTAATTATCCAAAAAATCGCCAAACTCTTTTTTGACAAATTTATAGCCACAGCCATCGGGCAATGTTAGTGAACGATTGTATTTTCCGACAGGATAGCTTTTGCATAAATTCGGGCGTTTATCGTAGACAGTACAATGACCTTCGGGTGAAACATGTTTGCATGCGAAGATAAAATTTCCCGCTTCATCCTTGCCTTTAATATAAAATCTGCGATAAGGATGGTAAACAAATTGCATAAACTTGAATTCTTTTTCAGTATAAGTATCAATACTGTAGATTTGATTGCAGCATTTGCCGCATTTGCGACATTCACCGATACGCACGTATGGGTTCGATTTCGCCACAAAGTATGAGCCTATTTCATAAAAGAATGATTTCAAAATGTTAAGCATAATTAAGATTATATGTCATAAATTATTTATTTGCTAAAATAATGTATGTAAGGATAGTGAGAAGAATATAAAATGCCAAATTATCGAGCACCCCGCAAAGCAACTAATACAGTAAAGCCAAAAGCAAAACAGAGTATGCCCATTCTGACGTTTATAAAGTATGGCGTGATAATAGGTATTGCGTGTCTTTTAGCCGGTTATTTTGGTCTTAAAGTTTATTTGGGCTCACTAAAGCCTATCAAAAATCTTAGCGAATTTAAGCCTAATATCGTTACAAAAATTTATTCATCAGATGGCGAAATGATAAAGACTTTCACGGGTTACAAGTATCAGAACGTAGAATTTAAAGATATCCCAGATAACCTTAAAAAAGCTATAATCGCGACAGAGGACAAGAATTTCTACAATCACCACGGCTATGACCCGACGGGCTTGGCGCGTTCAATGATATCGAACATAATTGCCGGTCGTTTGGTTCAAGGTGCGAGTACAATTACGCAGCAGCTCGCTCGTATTTTGTTCTTAGGCAATGAAAAAACGTATAATCGTAAAGTAAAAGAATTTATCATATCTGCAAGAATCGAAAAATCACTTTCTAAAGACAAAATTTTAGAAATGTATTTAAATAATATTTACTTAGGCTCAAGCGCCTATGGTGTTGCGGCTGCAGCACAAATTTATTTTGATAAATCACTCAAAGACTTGACCCTGGCTGAATGCGCACTAATTGCAGGATTACCCCAAGCGCCTTCGGTGTATTCGCCGTTCAACAAAGCGGATTTATCTATTAAACGTCGTAACCATGTGCTGAATCGTATGTACAAGATGAAATACATAACGAAAGAACAATATGACAATGCGCTTGATGAAAAATTAAAATTAAACGCTAATCCTGAAATTAACGCTTTTAATCGCGCCGGATATTTTGTCGATTACGTGATTGACGAACTGGAAACGCTTGGATTTACAGAGCAGGAGATATCTCAAGGCGGCTACAAAATTACAACAACATTAAATTATAAAGCACAACAAGCAGCCGAAGAAGCTGTGCGTAAAAATCTTGCAGCATACGGTTTAACACAAGATAAACAACAAGCAGCGGCATTTTCATTTAACCCCAACACGGGCGAGATATATGTCTATGTCGGTGGCAAAAACTACGGTAAAAGCCAATATGACAGAGTAAGATACGCAGTTCGCCCTCCAGGCTCCGCATTCAAGCCATTTGTATATGCAGCTGCAATAGAAAAAGGGCATGACCCGAATGAGTGGGTGGACGACTCTGCAATAAAAGTCGAAGGCACCGAATGGGCTCCCAAAAATTACGGCAACAAATACCGTGGTAAAATACCTCTTTTTCTCGGGCTGACAATTTCATCAAATGTTGTTGCGGTAAAACTAATACAAGATGTAGGTGTGCGTCCTGTTATCAATATTTGCAGAGCATTAGGCATAACAACACCAATTGAGCACGATTATACAATCGCACTTGGCTCAAATGGTGTGAAACTTTATGAATTAGTAATCGCTTATGGTGCTTTTGCGAATGATGGTTTTAAGGTGAGACCGTATTCAGTTGAGCAGATTGAGACTTCGCGAGGCCAAGTAATTTATAAAGCGCCGAAAAAGCACAGCTTGAAGGTCTTAGATAGTAGAACAGCAGCAGTTTTAACTGCTATGTTAAAAACAGTTATAACAAATGGTACAGGTCGTGCAGCAGATTTAGGCAAGCCTTTAGCCGCTAAATCAGGAACAACTGATAGCTATAAAGACGCCTGGTTTGTCGGGTATTCTCCTGACGTTGCGACAGGAGTTTGGGTTGGCAACGATGACAACACGAACATGAGAGTTGCACTGACCGGTGGTTCGGTACCCGCTCTTATTTGGCGCGATATCATGAAGATTGTGACAGCTCCATATGGCAATGTCGACTTTAATTACCCTGAAATAATATTGAAACGTGAAGGCATGCCGACAAAAGCATCCGAAGGAGGCGACGACTCGGCAGATAATGAGCAACCGGCAACAACGAATACAACTGACGGTGAAAATACAGGTACCACAGAAGGTGGAACAGGCGAAAGTAATTTAGCTCCTGTGCCTCCGATTCCTACACCTGGTATAATCGGCACTGACGCAGCTACTACGGCACCTGTTGCACCGTTACCTTCACCGCCTGTAGCTTTACCTGCACCATCATTGCCAAAGCCGATGCCGGCAACTCCGTAGTTTATAATTATAATTTAGCCATTTGTGCAAAAACATATTTCATTGACTCTTCGTCCTCAGCCAGTGAATAATGGTTGTAAGCTTCTCTATATAATTTACGAGCCTTGTGCTTATTCCCTAGTTCTAACATCAATGCTGCGGCTTTCTCGAGGTTCCGTGCAACTGAGATTGGTGAAGAAACTTTTTTGTATTGTTTTGTTGATTCTTTATAAAATTGCAGTGCTTCGGAAACCTCGCCCATAGCACCGTAATTGTGCCCGCCTTTTGCGTAAGCAGAGCCAATAACTTTTGGATTATTTGTTTCTTTTGCAATATCAGTTGATAAAGCAGTAAAATCTTTAGCTTTTTGTTTTTGGTAACGTTCAGCGTACATTCCGGCGATGTTTGCCAGTGATTTTGATTGAGCTGAAAGGTTTTCACTTTCACCGGCATAGGAAATAGCCACAAAATAATGCTCAACAGCCGGCTCAACTTTCACAAAATCGTCATATATCTTCGCCATGTTGTAATGCGCTTTTGTTTTGATGTTGTAGTCAGATGATTTTTTTGAAGCCTTGTAATAATTTTTTAGGGCTTGAGGGAGCAAATCCTTCTTGTCAAAAATTTGTCCGGCTTCATAAAAAATTAATGACTGCGCTTGGGTGTCACCGAGTTCAATAGATTTTTCGAGCGCTTTTTGGAACGACTTGAGGGCTTTTGACGGGTCATCAATCATCGAATATTTTTTTGCTTGTATAAATAACTTTTTTAATTCCTTGTTCTGAGGAATATAGTACTCGGTTTTTGCTGCTGTCGTTTTTTGCTCAACCATCAAAGGCTGTGCTTCCATTTCGGCCGGCTGTTCTGTCTCTTTGGTATCTTCCTCGGTTTTTTGTTGAGATCTCTCCGGAAATTGAATTTGAAAATCAGGATTTACACTCTTCTCATCGTATTTGTAATTAATTTTTTGTAAAAACAGAGTGTCTATCCAGTTTTCAACGACGCGGGAGTTTTTACCGAGGCTTTCAGTAATAAATTTGTCGATAAGAAGCGATGCATTCTTTAAATTAGATTGTATAAGTTTTTTATTCGGCTCAGGCTTGGATGCTTGTTTTTCAACAAGGTTAAAATAACCGTTGATTTCCTCACCTAATTCTTCAGGTACTCCTATAGCCAGCGCGGTGTTACGAAAATCAATGAGTATTTGGGCGATATTAACATCGTTTTTTAAATATGTTTCATTTTGTGTTGCGGGAGCGGGCGCTGCTGGTGTATACGGAGGAGGTGCTTGTGTTGGAGCTTTTGTGTAACTATCAGTTTGTGTTGGCTTATCTTCCGGCACAGTACGTAAAAAACTCGCACGACGATTATTTTGTTTGTTCTCCTGATTATTTTGATTGTTTTGCTGCGAAGAATTACCCTCAGCATCAGGATTGATTGAACCCTTGCGAGGTCCGCTGTATGGCTTTATATTAACTGGATAGATACTGTTGTACAATCTTCTTCACCCGTTTCTAGTAAGAGCGCTCTATAGTTATTATCGGCTTTATTAATACTAACTTCTTTGTTTTGGCCAAAGTTCATCTTTATGTAGGATATTTCTATGTTTTGGCTATATAAGATTAATGTTTTTAGGCACAAAGTCAAAAAACTGTTTGTCATGCTGAACTCGGTTGCGGCGCCAACCCGGTTGCTGCATCTGTACCAGCTAAGTAGTTACGTTTTAATCATTGGGTTTCGGTTATTTTTTACCAAATACACAGACAGAATTAAAATCCATAAATATACAGACCCTGAAACAAGTTCAGGGTGACGTATAATTTTATAGTGATAAAAAAACTTTACACGAGTTCTTTTTGTTCTTCGCGACAGGTCAGCATGTCATAGTTGATTTCATTTTCGTTATCAGCAATAATTGCTGCAACTACGGCATCACTGGTTACGTTGTTCATTGTACGCAGCATATCAACAATCCTATCAATTGCCAGCAAGAACGCAAAACCTTCTATTAACTGCTCCGGCGTCAATCCTAAGCTTGTCAGAACAACAGCAATCGTTATTACGCCTGCCCCTGGAATACCGGCACATGTACTTGAAGCAATAATTGCTAAGACTGCAATTTGCAGAATTTGTATAGGCTCAAGTGTTATCCCATAGGCTTGTGTCAGGAATATAACGGCTACTGTTTGGAATAATGCCGTGGCATCCATATTTAGAGTCGCACCCAGAGGTAAGACAAAACTGCAAACCTTATGAGAAATACCGCGCTTTTCGCAGCAGCCAATAGTCAATGGCAGCGTTGCTGAAGAGCTTGCTGTGCCGAATGCCACTATCATTGCTTCTGCGATACCTGAAAAAAATGTCAAAATCGGCACTTTAGAAAATATTCTTAACATTAGCGGGTAAACTACAACCAGCTGTATCGCAAAGCCAATCGCGACAGCGATAAAGAATTTACCTATATTATCAAATATACTCAAGCCGTACGTGGCAAGAGTGGTAGCAATGAGCGCAAAGACCCCGGGCGCCGCAATAAACATAATCCAGTCTGTGACTTTCATTGTCGCAGCAAAAATAGATTCAAACACCGCGACAATCGGCCGGTTTATCTCGCCTATTTTTGACAATGCTAATGCAAAAATTACGACAAAAACGATAATCGGAATCATATCGCCTTTAGCCAGTGAAGTCATCGGGTTGTCAGGGATTAAGTTTATAAATATTTGTGTAACATTCGATTTTTGTTGGTGGTATGCATCAGCTACAATTTGTTGGATGCCTGCAGCATTTGACGTATCAATAGGCACACCATCGCCGGGCTTGAGTCCTAATGCGAGAGTTGCGCCGATGACAACAGCGATTACGGTAATAATCCCATAGTAGAGTATCATTTTAGAGCCGATTTTACCCAGCTGTTTGTTGTCGCCAACGCTTGCTATGCCTATAACTATTGCGCTGAACACCAACGGTATTACTACCATCTGGATTAGGCGAATAAATACCTGGCCTACGAAGTTTAAAGCAGTCATAATCAGAGATATTACTCTTGAGTCGGCCACGCCGTTATGAATATGTTGATGCAGTAAAAGTCCTACAATAACACCTGCTATTAATCCTAAAAATATATGTCCGTTGCGTTTTAAGCCTAAACCAATAGCTATTGCTATGTTCATATGTACTTTCATTAACTATCCTCATTGTTTTCTAGAATACATAGTACTATTTTACTATTTTTTTCAGATTAGTACAACAAGCAACTCAGAAATTATTTAAAGATATAAACTTGTTTCAAATCTGTTACAGATATAACGAAATTGGCGATTTTTATGCTAAAATGACCTTGAGATTACTAACTATTAGAGAAAAGTTTTGAAAGCATCACGATTAACACTATTTATTTTTATAGCGCTTGTCGCCGGCGTTCTTGTCGGGAAGTTCTTTCCTGATTTCGCAGTTAAAACGGATGTTCTTTCGCACGCTTTTTTAAATATGGTGAAAATGATTATTGCACCACTGTTATTCGCCACTTTAGTAGTCGGCATAGCAGGTCATGGCGATGTTAAAAATCTCGGTAAACTTGGCGTTAAAACCATAATCTATTTTGAAATTGTCACTACAATTGCGTTGGTTCTCGGGCTTGTTATCGGGAATATGTGCCAGCCTGGTGTTGGGTTTAGCACGCAAGCCTCAGCCTCAAATCTAAATATGGCGCATGCCATGAACGCAGGAGCCACCCAAATACATTCTATGGGGCAGTTTTTTGTAGATATTTTTCCAACCAGTATCGTGAAAGCCATGTCAGAAGGGAATTTGATACAAATCGTTATATTTTCGATATTTTTTGCAATAGCAATTTGTGCAGTCGGCTCAAAAGGGAAGCCGATTGTGGATGCGTTGAACTCCTTGTCTGAAATAATGTTTAAGTTCACCGAGTTGGTTATGTTTTTCGCGCCGTTAGGCGTCTTTGGTGCGATAGCCTCAATCGTCGGACACAATGGGTTAGGGATTTTACAGAATTATGCAAAAATCATTGCCAGCTTATATTTTGCGTTAATCTTGTTTGTAATAATAGTTTTCGCAAGCATTTGCAAAATGATTAAAGTACCGTTTTTTAAGTTCCTTAAAGCCATACAGGAACCGATATTATTGGCTTTTTCTACGGCCAGCTCCGAGGCGGCTTTGCCCAAAGCTATGAAGATTATGGAAGATTTTGGCGCACCTAAAAATATCGTCGGGTTCGTAATTCCTATGGGGTATACGTTTGATTTGACGGGCAGCACATTGTATTTGGCGCTTGGATTTGTGTTTTCTGTGCAAATTTTAGGTGTGGAGTTGACCATACAACAACAAATAGTTGTTATGCTTATTTTGATGGTGACAAGCAAGGGTATCGCTGGTGTACCGCGGGTTTCGCTGGTTGTTCTCGCCGGCACCCTGACTAGTATGGGGTATCCAATCTTGGGTGTAGCAATTTTGTTAGGCGTTGATCAGGTTCTTGATATGGGACGCACGACTATAAACCTGATAGGTAACTGTTTGGCAGCTGCTGTAATTGCCGTTTGGGAAAAAGAATTTGATTACAAAAAAATGTATCGGTATCTAGGTTCGTTTAAAAACTTGCCTCTTGCTGTTAAAGACAATTTGGCTGCATCACTTGAGAATCAGCCAAGCTCTGCTCACTCAGAAGATGAATTTATAAATCAATAGATATTATTGCCTTGCAGATTCTTTTAAGTTAGTATTTTCTTAGATTAAGAGTAAATTTAAGGTGATGAAATGGGACAAACAATTGCGGAAAAAATTTTATCGGCACATTCGGGCAGAGATGTCTATGCCGGCGAGTTAACTATTGCGAAAGTAGATGTTGCTGCGGTACAGGATGGCACCGGGCCGTTGACTGTTCAAGAATTTAAAAAACTTGGCAAAGGCAAACTGGCTAATCCTGAGCGTACCATTTTATTCATAGACCACGCATCACCAAGCCCTCGTAAAGAGTTATCAAATTCTCACTGCGTATTGCGTGAATTCGCAAAAGAGACAGGCGCGGTAATGTCAGATGTCGGCGTTGGTGTTTGCCATCAAAGACTTATTGAAGATTACGTAAATCCCGGCGAAATTTTGGTTGGCGCTGATTCACATACCTGTACATCAGGCGCGCTTGGTGCATTCGCGACTGGCATGGGCTCTACAGATATTGCTGTTGCTTTTGCCTACGGTAAAACCTGGATGAAAGTGCCACAAACTTTTAAAATTGAAGTTAATGGCGAGTTTCAAAAAAATGTCTACGCGAAAGATTTAATCTTACACTTAATCGGAATGATTGGCGCTGATGGCGCGACATATAAAGCATTGGAATTTAGTGGCTCAACAATTGAAAATATGTCGATGGCTGACCGTTTTACATTAGCAAATATGGCTGTTGAGGCAGGCGCCAAGGCAGGTTTGTTCATAACAGACGACAAAACCCGTGAATACTTGAAAGAACGTGGCAGAGAAGATAAATTTGTTAAAATTGAACCTGATGCAGATGCACAGTACGAAAGGGTTATAAAAATCAACGCAGCCGATATTCAGCCTACAGTTTCATGCCCGCACACCGTTGATAATACTAAACTCGCAAAAGATTTGAATGATATAAAAGTTAATCAGGTTTTCATTGGCACCTGTACCAACGGACGTATTGAGGATTTGAGAATAGCAGCTTCAATTTTAAAAGGTAAAAAAATTGCTGATGGTGTGAGATTGATGGTGTCGCCTGCGTCAAAAGATATATTTAAGCAAGCGCTCACAGAAGGCATAATTGCAGATTTCGTTGACAGTGGCGCAACAATTCTATCACCGGGATGCGGTCCGTGTGTTGGCGTTCATGCCGGCATACTCGGTGATGGGGAAGTTTGTCTCGCGACGCAAAACCGTAACTTCCAAGGCAGAATGGGGAACACAGAAGGATTTATATATCTTTCTTCACCATATGTCGCGGCTTGCAGCGCTTTAGCGGGTTATATAACTGACAAAATGTAGTTTTAGCTTTAATGCGAAGTTGTCGTATGGCCGGTTCGCTCGTACATAACTGTTTTGTAGCGCAAAATTTTGTTGATTGCGACGACTGTGTATTCAAGAAATTCAAGCAAAACTTGCTCATTGTTAGCGTTTTGAGTGTCAAATATTTTTAAAATATTGAGTAAATCAACCTCAATATAAGGTTCTAAAAACACATTTTTAGCAATTGCGCTTAAAATTTCGGTATCTGATTTCAAGCAGTCAGATGTTAAGCCTATGCCTGCGAGGTCTTGGCGGCTATAATCTATTTTGTCCTGAATATCGTTTTTCAGGGTGGCCATGTTTTTAAATTCATCTTCCATATAATCAAACATTATTCCGTATGATGTATTCCACTCATCGGTCGTCACTGCTGTTCTGATTTCGACTTTGTCGATTGATTCTTGAATGTTTTCAAGGTTTGAATTGTTAATTATTACATCAATTTGGCAGTATTCCATGCCTGCGATCTCAGCGCCAAAATCGGTTGTGTTATAGAGTTTGATATGTTTTTCTTCTGAGAATATTTCGCCTAATTGTTTGATAAACATTGCATAATCATCGCGGGTGAGTATATCCTCGCCTTTGTATGATTTTACAGTCACAATATTCTTTTGCGCGTTTTCGCCGATGCTGATTCTGTTGTTCTGAGACGTGATTTCGGAGTTGTCTGCGTAGGCAGTATTGTTTTTATACGCCAAATCGAGCCCGCAGTATATTATCTTAGAAAATCCCATCAGTTTTGCGCAGTAGTATGCGTCACCGGCTGCTGTGCCTGTTGCGGGTGTTAATGCAAAGCTTGCAGGATGTTTTTCAAATAAATTTTTTGAGAACAAGTCACTTTCACTGAACAGTACATATTTGTTTTTTGCCGGAAGATTGACGGCATAGCTGTCCGAGCGAATTGAGGTGATTATATTCAAATCATTAAATATCGTTAAGTCAGATTCAATGGTGTTTTTTAGGTGTCTTGCATCCAGAAAAATTGTAAAATCCGGCTTTATGCCCTCTGATATCAAATAATCAAAAACCTTGTTCACTGCAAACACAACCAATTTATCACGGTTGGCTTTGATTTGCTCGACACAATTTCTGAGTGAAGGGCCGGCAGCCGCGATGATGGCTGTTTTGTCTTTAAAATTATCTTTCAAAATGCTTATATTGCGTGAGTCATGTGCTAATAAAACATTTACGATTGTGTTTTTCATCCAGGACTTGCTGAATCGGCTCATCGTATTGATATCAGCTAGTTTCATCTCGCAGGCTGATAAAATACACTCCATTAATTCATTCAAATTTTGCCGTGCAATGGATTGGTAAAACTCGTTGAAAATTACCTCAATTTTATCATTAGCTATAAATTTCGTAGAAATAAATTTGCGACAATCTGTCAAGTTATCTGTTATGAAAATTCTGTTTTCTGAAAACTCAGCCGAAAAATCCACGTATTCAAGCACAAAACGCAGCACATTGATATTCGGCTCGTACAACAAAATTCTTGCGGAAGTGCTTATAAAAGCGCGTTTGAACAAATACCCAAGCCCTAACCCGAACACAACCAAAATATCATTGTGTTTCAAATCAGTTTGAATATTTTTGTTCCAAATGTTTTTACAAGCTTCAATAGGGTTTATCGGGCTATCTAGCGGGATATCGTTTAATAAAATAATTAAATCTTCAGACTGAGCTTTCTCAACTGCAATGTTCAGAGCCGCATCAGGCAATACGACATTCTCAAGCCTTTCAGCCAGTGAAGCATTAACTACTTTTAGCACATCCAAATTGCGTTTAAACATAACTTCCTCTTTGTTTAATATCTTAGCATATTTTGAGAAGAAGTAATACTTTACTCGTAATACGTGAACTCAAGATGTCCGATTTTAATGGAGTCACCATCTTTCGCGCCGGATTCTTTAAGGGCTTCAAAAACGCCCATGGCAGTCAAAATGTTTTGGAAACGACTCACTTGTTGGTTGTTACGTGAGTCTGTGACATTTGCGAGTCTGATTATTTTTCCGCCTTCAACCACAAATAAGCTTTTTTCAGCTTTATAAACCGAGTAACCACTATCGTCATTATCATATGCAGCCAAATCTTCCTCAATTTCAACAGGTACTTCGGGCTTAGGTATCTCGTCAACTTTTGTGTAGACAAAAGTCAAAAACTCATTGATACCTTCTCTTGTGGCTGCTGAGATAAGGAAAACATCATCAGCAAGCTTTTTAAACTCATTAAAGTTGAAAAATTTCGTATTTATATCAACAGCGTCAATCTTATTCAAGGCGACCACCTGATATACATCAGCCAGACGCGTACCGTATTTTTTCAATTCATCATTGATTAACGTGTAATTTTTAATCGGATCCTCAGCAGTCAAATCAACGATATGTATCAAAAACCTGCAGCGTTCAACGTGACGCAGAAATTGGTGTCCGAGCCCAACACCTTCTGAGGCGCCTTCAATTAAACCTGGGATGTCTGCAACTACAAACCCGTCGCCATCAGGCTTTTTTACCACGCCTAAATTCGGCGTGAGTGTTGTAAACGGATAGTCTGCAATTTTGGGTCTTGCTGAGCTTATAACGCTTATAAATGTGGACTTACCGGCATTGGGCATGCCTAACAGACCAACATCGGCAATTAATTTTAACTCAAGTTCCAATTCTCTTTCAACGGCTGCTTCGCCCGGCTCACAAAATTGCGGCGCACGTTTTTGCGACGTTGCAAACCTTGCGTTACCACGCCCTCCACGCCCACCTTTGGCAATGACGGATTCTTGCCCATCCTCAGTTATATCGGCAATAATTTTGTTATTTGCAATATCTCTCACGACTGTTCCTAGCGGGACTTTTATATACAAACTTTTTCCGCATTTTCCGTGTTGATTTTTAGGGCGGCCATTTTCTCCGTCGAGAGCTTTGTAAATAGACTTGTACGTAAAATCCATTAACGTAGACATGTCAGCACAGCCAACTAAATACACGTCACCGCCACTGCCGCCGTCGCCGCCTGCCGGCCCGCCTTTGTCGACGTATTTCTCTCTGTGCCACGCGACCATTCCGTTTCCGCCGTGACCTGAAGAAATTTTTATCTTTACTTTATCTAAAAACATTCTTAATTTTTCTTTTTCGTTTCTATTATTGCGTAATCTTAATATTAGTACAAAAATAGCTGTTTTACTAGCAATTTTTAAACAGTTTATGTTTTTATATAATTGTAGGCAGGTGTGCTCATGGTAGGAAGTATTACAAATATCGAAAGAAATATCGAACGGGTTCGAAACGCCAATAACAAGTTGCTTGGCGAGGCCGTTATGCAGGCTATGCCGCAATACATTCGACTGCTTAATGAGGTGCCAAAATATACAGGTGAAATTGGCTCGAATCTCATTAACGCAGCCGGAACAGGTATTATTGCGCCGCTTTTTATTGCCTATAATCCGCTGGCTGACACTGATAAAGATACAAAAATTTACTCGGCCTGGAGGCAGCCGATTTCAGCAGTGTTAGCGATATTAATGCAGTTTAGTATTGTATATCCGTTCAGTCAGTATGTGCAAAAGCTCTCCAATGAAGGACTTTTGGCTAAACATCTTAATAGAACCTTGATACATGAAGAAAAGTATTTGAAACAAATACTACAGCGCCAGTATCCGAACATGAGCGCGAAAGAGATTGCTGAGCGTGCTAAAAATTGGCAAACGCAGGAATATGCCGAAGCCATGGAGCTAATCCAGCGAAAAGGTATTTTGAGTTCTACAATGAATCCTATGTCTGTCGAGAATTTCAAAACGCTCATGAGCTCTACAACCAGTGGAATGCTTGAAGAAATTAATAACGAAATTACATATTTAGAAAAAGAAAAACCTGAAAAGTATTTTGCCCGAATGAAGTTCTACAGGGATAACCCTGCGGAAGTAAGGTCACTTTTTAATGAAATCTCTGACGGTGTGAAGTTGGATTCTACGAATGACGCATCCAAGCAGTTTTTTAAAGATTTGTTAAGGAAACATAAGGATGCTAAACCCGAAATTATCGGAATAATAAAAGAGCTGTCCTCAGCCTCTACTACTGGATTAAAGCGTCATTATCTAAGTCGGCTTCAAGAAAGATTTAAGGATGCTGCACGATTGACAGATGATGCCCTTATAGGAGAATATATAAAGGAAGGCATAACGAAGCACCTGAAGCATGCCAAGGACGACAAAACGATTTTGGAAGCAATGACCGAAATGGTAAGTAAAACGACGAATGCGAATTATAACAGGAATACAGCTGAGATACTGGAAAAATCGGAAAAGTTGCTCGGCAGAGGTAGGGATTTCTTATTTGAGCTTGTGCAAAAAGAAGCGAAGAACATAAACAACCGCTTCAAGAGTTATAAAGATGTCTCCGGCTTAATGGTGGGCTTTTTGACGCTGCCGGTGACTTGTTATATCCTAAACTGGATTTATCCGCGTTTTATGGAAAAATTTTTCCCGAGCATAACTGCGAAAAAACCGCCAAAAACAAACGTGATGGATAAGTTTTCGCCGGAGAACCTTGTTAAAAACAAGCTCTTAACTCCTAATGTTACGACGAAAGGAGGTACAGCGCCATGTCTCCCCGCGTAGCTCCTATTGGTAAACTTAACAGCGCTATCGCCAAGCCTTTCCGAATGCTCAGCGAGTGGACGCCTATGAAAAAAATTGCAGATTGCTATCAGGAAGATTTCGCCAAGTTCGGAGCTGCGGTCGCAATGGCGTCGGTTCTTTCCAAAGATACTTTGGGCTGTTATTTATATGTTACACAAAGTTTGAAGAATGAAAAAATCCCCAAAGAAAAAAGAGGCTTTGTGGCTATGCTTGATATGACGAACGGCGTTTTGATGATAGCGTCACAAATAGCCGCGTTTTATACCATTTCGAATGAAAAAGTACAGAAATTTATATTTGATAATACTCTAGGGCACTTGTTCAACAACGCAAACCGAAAGAATACGCGCAAAATGGTAGAGACAACAGGCTCGTTGAGTGGTGTGTCAAAACAAGTGTTCAACCAAAAGTTCGCGCATTTTGAAAAAACATGCCGCGGCGCGTTCAAGGTTTTCTTGCCGTTAGTCGGTGCAACAATTATCGCTAAGCGTATGCTTGTCCCATTTGTCGCGACTCCGGCTGCCGCCTGGGCTAAAAAGCACATCTTACACGATGAAGATAACCCAATCAAAGATGCACACAAAATATATCACTCAAATATTGCTAAACAAACCACTTTCCCCGTCGTTTATGAAAGATTTAAAACTCATATTGACGACATTATCGATTAATTTTAATCAGAAGAGTAACATCAAAGTAGCCGTCACTCCGCAATATTAGGCAATGAATTATCCTTATATCGTAAATAAGCGGAGTATCATGTTATGAGATACCACTTACGTTCGTATCAAAAATGCCCCGAGGTTCAATGTCGTGGCATGACGCAAAGTGTTGCACTTCTGATTAGAACTTACGACGCAATTATGACTGTGTAATATTAAGAAATATTAAGCACGTGTTAATTTGGTTACGAAATGTAAAGCTGCAAAAAGGCTGATAACTTAAAAAATAAAAATTGGGTCAAAAAACAGGCAATTTTTTTGAATGAATTGTTTTTTTAAATATAAGAGTATTTCTATAAATAAAAGAAGAGGGCAATAAATATAAATCAATTTACGAATGCATTTTAGCATAACGAAATTGTAAAACGGATTATCAACTAATTCTACTAATTCCTATCTTTCCTACCGCTAATTCACATTAGTGGTTTTTTTTGCCCTCTTTTGCCATTGAACGAGGTGAAACGTGCAAAATAGCTTCACGTAATGACAATTATTTTACAGAAATATAAACAATCGTTTAGCAGTGAATAACAAAGTGAACAGGCGAAAAACGGGCCTTGTGAACCTGTCTCCGTAGCCGACCACAGCTTATTAGCGAATTTATGAGCTTTGATGTTGGGGTGGAAACCCCAAGCTACACTCTATAGGTCATGTAAGACTTGATATTTCCATATTTTTCGGTTAGTTTTAAAGTATAAATATGTGTTATTGAGAGGTTATATATTAAAGCATTGTTATTAAACTTACCAGAAATAGCTAATGAGTGTAGAATTGCCAGTGAGAGTGATAATAGCGAGACGATAAAGCGCATTAATTCTTTGAGCGAACAATATTCTGCTGACGACCTAATGATAATATATGGCTATTTTATACAGCACGAAAGAAATATCAGTGTGCTTATGCATCTGGTTCGCTGCCTCGATAAAATACGCTATGCCGCGTCTTTGGATATTTTGTTGAACATGCTGTTGATGAAAGGTGATTTTAAGACGCTGAGCGAACAGAATGACGATTATATAAATTTGCGAATTTTAGCGGTTAAAGCTATTGCTAATTTGAAGGATACGCGCGCTGTTGTGCCACTTTTAGATTGTTTGAATAACAAACATGAAAATTACAAAATTCGCCTGAATTGTGCTGACGCGCTGGGCAAAATCGGTGATAAATATGCTGTGGTGTCGTTGATGGAAGTTGTGTCTGATGAAGAAGAAAAATCCGTTTATATAAGAGAATCTGCGGCAACCGCGCTCGGGATGTTGGGTGATATGAGAGCAGTTGAGCCTTTGGTTGAAATTTTAGAGGGCAAAAAAGGCTTAATTGATAAATTTACTTTCCTGAAAGAGCGTGCGATTGAGGCATTAGGTAAATTTAATTTCACGAACGACAGGGTTTTTCGGGCATTGAGAACTTCATTAACTGATGAATCGCCGCAAATAAGGATTAACGCGATTGAAGCGCTGATGAATTCGGAGGATGAGCGTGCGTCTGAGTTAATTAAGAAAATGCTGCACGATAAAAATGAAGATGTGGTCAAGAATGCTGTTATTGCACTTTATAACCTAATCGGTTCAGATATTTTATTTGAGATTGTTGAACAGGACAGATATTCTGAGCATTGCAAATATGAGGCGCAAAATCTGATTGCTGAGTACGAAACGGATGACGGAGATGAGTAAAGCAAAAGCTATCATCTTGCTATCAGGCGGTTTAGACTCAATTGTGAGTCTTGCAGCGGCTCAAAAAAATTACGATGTGCGATTGGCTTTGACTTTTGATTATGGTCAAAAAGCGTTTGAAAAAGAAGTTACAGCTGCGAAAAAAATAGCTGAATATTACGCCCTTGAGCACAAAATCATTGAGTTAGACTGGTTAAAAAAGATAAATAAAGCGAATTCGCCGGAATTATCTGAGAATGATTTGAAAAATGACGCTACAATGGCTGAGAGCGCAAAACATGCCTGGGTGCCTAACCGAAACGCAGTCCTCATCAATATTGCCGCCGCTTTTGCAGATACAGTTGATTCTGATTACAAATATATTATTATTGGCGCGAATCTGGAAGAGGCGCAAACTTTTACGGATAACTCGGCTGATTTTATTAGTGCAATTAATAATTCTCTGCATTTCTCAACAAACTCTAAAGTTCAGGTTGTTGCGCCATTTATGGAAAAAAATAAGGCAGAAATAATGCAGTTTGCCGTATCAAATGAAGTGCCGGTAGAGTATTTATACAGTTGTTATGCGGGTAGTGAAGCACATTGCGGCAAGTGTGAATCGTGTTTGCGTTTGAAGCGCGCTATTTCGACTTTGAGTACTGATTTGAAAACAAAGTTGCTAAAATATTTCTTTTAAAAGAAAATATTATTATGAAATATAAGTTTATTGATAAACAGATTGAATATGTTGGAACACAGCTTTCACCTCATTGGATTTATAAGAATTTTGATATGATTGCTGATGCGGCTGTTGCGTTTTGTGGCGGCGCTGACGTCAAGTTGACTGAAATGGTTGATGTTGAAGATGTTATCAATAATGAGCCGATTTACAGCGAGAATATGCTTCATTTTATAGTTGAGCATTTTAATACACCTTTAATTGAGGGGGTTTATCGTCAGCGCTTGCTTGTGACAATTGCAAAAGAAGTGATTGAACAAGAATTCTCCAAGCCGATTATTCGCAAGGGCGATGATTTATTCTTTGAAGGCAAGAAGCTCTCTGTTTCGATTGCTACTTGTTCACACAATTCTGTTTTGATTCATTTCGCGATGAATATAACATCCAAAAATACCCCTATTCCTACGTCCGGCTTGACCAGTGAAATTGGAATAAATAATATTAAACAACTGGCAGAAAATATCCTAATGCGGTATACTAATGAAGTGGAAGATATTTATCATGCAAGTTGTAAAGTAAGAGGTGTATAGCACATGAAAAATACGAAAGAAAATAAACCGGCGAAAAGTAAAGATTCCATGTGGAAAACAATTGCAATATTTGCCATTGCGTTTCTTGTTGTATTTGTTGTAGTTTCACAAGTTGCACAGTGGCTAACTCCTTCGATAGACGTTGAAATCGGGACTAAAGACGATTTAGTCGATGAACAGGATGATGAAAATGTCAAACGAATGATAGATGAACGGTTGAAGTGGATTCAATTTGAGGACAGTGACCCTAATGCACCCCAAAACCAAAATACAACAGGTGATGAGCCCACATCTGCGAGTGAAAAAGTTGACAGCGACCGGGCGAAGCTTGAGGACGAGGCTGTTCGTAAATACGAAGAAGCCAACAAGCGTATAAATGAAGCTATGGCGCCACAACCTACAGAACAGCCACAAGCTGCCGAGCCGGTGAGAACCGCAACCGCACCTGTGCCGCTTGCGACTCAACCTGCGACTTATCAAATGTGTAAAGTATATATTGGCAGCTATGCCACGATTGAGCAAGCTATAGCAGCACAAAATAAGGTTATGGAGAGCAATGCCACTGCTACTCCGTTTATAAAAAATGTAAATGGACAGTTTGTCTTGCAAGCCGGCTCTTTTGCCAGCCGCCCTAAAGCCGAAGCTTTAGTTCAAGAACTTGCGCAAAGCGGCTTTGAAGCAAGAATCGTTCAGGAGTAATTAAGACATTTAAAACTCGTTGTATTGTGCCTTTGTTTTTTATACTATTGTATCATTGGGATATTTTAGAATAAGGAGCAATCATGATTATTGTAATGGAGCCGAAGGCGACTGAAGAAGATATAGCACGGGTAAAGAAAAACCTTGAATCAAAAGGGTTTAAAATTATATTGAACAAAGGCGACGTAATGACGGTTATCGCTGCGATTGGGGATAAACGTCTGGTTGACCCGAGTTCATTTTATTCGTTTTGTGGCGTGCGTGAAGTAAAACTTATACAGGAGCCTTATAAACTCGCGTCCAGAGAGGGTAAAGAACACGATAGTGTAATTGAGTTTTCAAACGGTGTAAAAATCGGTGGTAAAGAGCGTCCTGTCTTGATGGTCGGGCCTTGCTCGGTAGAAGAAGATTTTGACGGATTGCTGGCTGTCGCAGAAGCGGCAAAAGAAATGGGATGCCAATTCTTGCGCGGAGGGGCTTTCAAACCTCGCACATCGCCTTATGATTTTCAGGGACTTGAAGAAAAAGGGTTGCAATATTTGGCTGCAGCAAGGGAGAAAACAGGCTTGCTTGTTGTGACCGAGGTAATGGATGTACTGGAATTGCCACTGGTAAGAGATTATGCTGATGTTGTGCAAGTTGGTGCGAGAAATATGCAGAATTTTAAACTATTACAGGCTGTTGGCAAAATCGACAAGCCGGTTATCTTGAAACGCGGTCCTGCTGCAACTATTCGTGAATTTTTGCTGGCTGCTGAATACATTATGTGTAACGGTAACGAAAAGGTTATCTTGTGCGAACGCGGCGTTAAAGGTTTAGATAGTTCCTTCACACGTAATACTCTTGACCTTGCTGCGGTGCCGATAATTCAAAAATACTCTCACTTACCTGTCATTGTTGACCCTTCGCACGGTACAGGACAGCGTTATTTGATTGAGCCAATGTCAAAAGCAGCACTGGTTGTTGGCGCAAGCGGCATTATGATGGAAGTACACCACGACCCTGAACATGCGTCGTCTGATGGTGCGCAAAGTTTGTCAATTCCTGAGTTCAAAGAAGTTATTAAACGCATCAACAAACTCATTGGCCGCATAGATTACGATAATAAGCATGAGGTATAAAATGAAAGCAGTAATTTTTGATGAAACTCTACAACTTGATAATAACTATCCGAATCCTATTTTGCAGGAGGGTGAGGCGCTTATAAAAGTGAATCTCGCCGGTGTTTGCAACACGGATTATGAAATTACGAAAGGCTATATGGGATACAAAGGCGTGTTGGGACACGAATTTGTCGGAGTAGTGACAGATGTGAACTCAGCTGATAAAAGTTTAGTAGGCAAACGTGTTGTTGCCGAAATAAGCGCTGGTTGTGAAAATTGTGAGTGGTGCGGCAAAGGCTTGCAACGTCATTGTCCGAATAGAGTTACACTAGGTATTTGGCGTAAAGATGGCTGCTTTTCGGAGTATATGAGTGCGGCCGTACAGACTTTGTTCGTTGTGCCTGATAACGTCACTGATGAAGAGGCAGTTTTTGTCGAGCCTTTGGCTGCGGCGCTTGAAATACTTGAGCAATTACACATTAAACCCTACGAAAAGGCTGTGGTTTTAGGTGACGGCAAGCTTGGTATCTTAATTGCACTCGCGCTAAACGCTATGGGCGTTGATATTACATTAGTTGGCAAGCACCAAAATAAACTTGATATAGCTAAAAATCAAAATGTTAAAACAGCGCTTTTGAGCGAGTTTGAGAAAAAACAATTTGATGTCGTTATTGAAGCCACGGGCTCTGTTAGCGGGTTTGAGACATCTGTTGAGTTGACAAAGCCTCGCGGCACATTGGTTTTGAAAAGTACGATTGCGACAGGCAAAGAGTTGAATTTGGCTCCGATTGTTATAAACGAAATTACTGTTCTTGGCTCACGATGCGGGCAATTTGGTCCTGCGTTGAGGCTGCTTGAGTCTAAGAAAATTGATTTCAATCCGTTGATTTCAGCGACTTATAGTGTTGATGATGCAATTGAAGCTTTTGAGAGAAACAAGGCCAAGGACACGCTCAAGGTTTTGATTAAATTTTAATTGAGGATTGGCAATGCAAAAAACGCCCAAATCTCTGAGATTACATATATCAATATTCGGCAGGCGAAATGTCGGCAAATCATCGCTAATGAACAGGATTGTTAATCAAGAAGTGTCGATTGTTTCTGAGACTCCCGGAACGACGACTGACCCTGTCGAAAAAACGATGGAAATGTTGCCTATCGGGCCTGTTGTGCTGATTGATACAGCTGGAATTGATGATGTAGGTGATTTAGGCGGAAAAAGAATTGAAAAAACGGAAAACATAATTGACCGCACTGATATTGCTGTGATTGTATGCGATTATGATGGGTGGTGCGATTATGAAAAAAGTCTTTTTCAAACATTGTCAGAAGCGAAAATCCCTGTAATTGCCATTATAAATAAATCTGACGAAAAAATTATCGCTGAAGAAAAACTGGCTGAGATTCAGCAATATATTGATAATCCTATTAGTATTTCAGCGCAAAATGACAATGACATCACGGCGAAGCTCAAGCAATTGCTGATTGAAAAAGTGCCTGAGGATTTTATAAACCCGCCTCCGATTGTTGGTGATATATTAAACTCGGGTGATTTTGTTGTACTTGTGATACCGATTGATAAAGAAGCACCTAAAGGGAGATTGATACTGCCACAGGTGCAAACATTGAGAGATTTACTCGATAACGGCTGTCAGACGCTTGTTGTAAGAGAAACTGAATTAGCAGTCGGATTAAAGTCTTTGACTGTCAGGCCAAAGCTTGTTATAACTGATTCTCAAGCTTTTAAATCTGTTGCTGAAATTGTGCCAAAGGATATTATGCTGACGTCTTTTTCCATTCTTTTTGCACGGTTAAAAGGTGATTTGCAGATTTTTGTTGAAGGTGTGAAAACGATTGATAAACTGGAGGACGGAGACAAGGTTTTGTTCTGTGAGAGTTGTACACACCACCAGATTGAGGATGATATTGCGCAGGTAAAAATTCCGCGTTGGCTGAGAGAAAAGACAGGTAAAAATTTGATTTTTGAATATCATTCTTCGCATGATTTCCCGAAGGATGTCTCCCAATACAAGCTCATTATTCATTGCGGTGGCTGTATGACGAATCGCCGTGAAATCCTTTCACGTGTGGTTAATGCGAACGCGCAAAATGTACAAATCACGAATTACGGACTGGTTATTTCATATTGCCTGGGGATTTTGGATAGAGCGCTTGAACCGTTTAGTTAATATTTTGTAATAATTCACCAAATAAGTAGCAACGATTTTTATTCACGTGGTTTAATGCAATCAGAAGGTACCACAAATGAGAATCACACCATTATCCGGATTTAATTATAACGTTAATTTTGGCGCTAAATCCAAGCCAAAAATCGATGCTGAGCCTAAAAATATATCGACTGATGAAGTTGGTGTTGAATTTGAGCAGAGGGTTTTGGAACTTTATGATGCTGCGATTGTGCAGGTTTTAAGTGATGTTTTTACGGAATTTGAGAAGTTTGATGGAACGATTGCAAAAGAAATGGCTGAAGCTAAAGTAGAGAAGCAGGAGATAACAGATTTTCTTACTCAATCCGAAAAAGTTGAAAAAGAGGCAGTGGTGAGATATTTAGTGGCATTAAGCGACATGAATGCAACACGTGGGGTTGACGCTAAAAAACTACACGAAATACGCCAAGGTACTTCAAAACTCAAAAGCCCTGCTA
>JAVBNU010000029.1:0-34224 GCA_031551265.1 Candidatus Gastranaerophilaceae bacterium | reverse complement strand
TGTTCCGGCATGACAACAAGAAAAACCTACTCTTAAGCTTAATAGTTAATTAATTGTCTCAACAAATTATTTTCAGAGCAAACAATATTTCTTTGTTGGGTCTTGCTTTTTTATTCATTATTTTAACGGGACAGTAGTGCCCCAATGCGGGAGAGGAAGAATTTCTTAACGGGCCTACGAGTTTTAGAAATTCAGGTGAGGGGTACAATAAAGATATAGTTTAGCTTGATACCCCTCACCCTCATTTGTACGGCTCATAAATTCGCCTACAACTGCGGCCTCTCCCGCAAGGGGCGAGGCGTATTAAAGCGGATTTTTAGGGCACAAAATTTATCTCAAACGTTAGCAACCGCCCCAAAGAAGGGCATATTTAAATTTGAATACTTTGTCAAAAAAAACTACTCCGAAGAGTAGATATTTGATTGGGTATTTAATTGAGTATGAATTGAGTATAATGTAAAATTTTTATTGCCTCGTTTAGTTGTTGGGGTATAAACCCCAACTCACTTAAATCTTAGGCATTCCCGCCAGCTTCCCCACCGCCTAAACCGAACATGCCCGAACAATTTGCAAGTGACATCCCAACTCCGCCGGCCATAATACCTATTGGTATGTAACCGCTGCTTTTAGATACCTTTTTGTCGCCTTGCGCGTTAGAAAACATTCCGTCAAAATATGAACTTTTATCGTTTGATACGCCATTTGCCATAGTAAAACTTCTCCCTAGAATAATCCTAAGTAGTAAACTTCGTTTCGAATAAACTCCGATTCTAACTGTTTCTCCCTTGTATTTATATAAAAACAAATTCTAAAAAAATATTGCCTAAACGCACGCAAAATTTTTTGGATTTCTTAAAAAATCCAATCGCGTTGCGTACTTGACATGGTTTACAAAACTTAACTATTATATTCGGGTGGATTCACGAAGTAAACGCGACGCTACGATGAAGAGCCTGCCGCCTCGGACATGAGAGTTTTGATACGACTATTGAACGTCCGTGCACGAGGTCTCATAGCCATGAGATCCCGCATATTAACGTGTTATATATATCGCAATACTCAAAGTTGCGGGACAGCAAAACGACTGAGGTGTGGCGTTTACTTCGTGAATCCGGCTAACATTAACTCAAGTAATTCAACAGTGATGTGTTCATCATAGTCGAAGAAATCTGCAGTGATGCTTGATAGGCGTACATTTCTTGGCTCAATTTGCTGTATGCTTCAACAACATCCCAGTCTTGCACCTCTGATTTTCGCTCGGTTACGTTTAGTTTGGTTTCTTCCAATGTATTTTTGGTTAATTCAAGCCTTTGTGCATTTACGCCGTTTTTTGTTCTGTAAGTCGCAACATTATCCATGCCTTCTTTGAGTTTATCAATTTGCGCACGAATAGCGTCCTGGTCGACATTTGCAGGGTCTAAAGCAGCCTCTAAATCGCCTATGGCTTTAAAAACACCTGTACCCGTTGGTGGGTCAGTACTGGCGTCGTAGTAGCCGAACACCGCATCGCCGGCATAATTAGTGGACATGAAGATGCCATCAGATATTTCGACTTGGCGTTGATATTCTGTTACTGCGGTATTAACGGTGCCGTCAGGATTCAGTGTTTTGGTGCCGTGATATGTTATTGAGCCGTCATCTTCTATATTGAACGGGACTGTAGAGGTATTGTTGCCTGAAAATACATACTTGCCGTCGTATTTGCTGTTTGCAAGTGATACAATAGTTTCTTTTAGCTGCGAAATCTCTTCACGAATCGCCGTCATTGTGCCTTCTGAAATATTTGTACCTGTTGAGCCGCTGACTGCAAGAACACTAATTCTGTCTAATTTTTCTCTAATTTCGTCGAAAATTGAGTCAGTCATGTCTGCTTCGCTATCCAGATAGCTTATGTTGTCCAGGTAGCTTTCAATATTGCTAAGCTGTTTGTTTGAAGACATAATAATCGAAGTGCCTAAAGGGCTGTCTGATGGTAACAGTATTTTTTTCTGCGCCATTGCGCGTTCTTGGGTTTTGTATAAATCTGACTGAGCCTCAAGGATTTTTTTGTTCATTGAGTTCATCATTGTTGAATAGGTGTTTCTTATAAGCATTTTTATCTTCCTAAATTAACCAGTACTTCATATATGTCGTTTGCCGTGTTAAAAACTCTGGCGCAGGACTCGTAGGCTCTTTGATACTTAATCAAATCCATAAGTTCTTCATCAAGATTAACACCCATAACGGATTCGCGTTGTGAATTGATGGCTGTGGCTAAGGCATCGTTAGTATTGGCGTTTGCCGCCAGACTTTGCGCTTGTGAACCTATGTCATTAACGAGTGATATCAAATAATTTGAAACTGTCATGCCATTCAGTCCCGTGATTGCATTTTCTTTTAATGCTAAAAGTTCTTTCATGTTCAAAGCGTTACCGATAGCTTCGGGCTCAAGCGCGTCACCGTTTGAATCAACCTCGACCCGTGCAACAGCAACTTTTCTTGGGTCATTGGCTACAGTTGTATTAATTCGAATATTCGCCGCTGTAATACCTGTGGTTCCTCCTGTGTTATCAAGGAAAATTACGTCATCAGGTGAAATCTTTTGGAGTACGTTGTCTATGCTAATGCCCATAGCTGCATACGTACCGTCATTGTATGTTTGGATGTCATTTACGGCTTTAGCAAATTCTGCTGCCATTTGGTCTAATTTAGCCAACACATTTGAGATTGAGAACACATTAGCATCGCCTGAGCCGCCAAGATTCAAGTATGCACCTAGTGTTCCCGAAGTTATTTGGCTATTTATATTCTCTTTATTTTGAATAACATCACCATTCATATCCAACATTTGGATTATACAAGGTGTATCGGCTGTTCCTTGAGTATAGCCGAACGTGGCCTGTTGTTTTGCGCCCTGTATTAAGGTGTTGCCGTTCATAGATACACTTGCAGTACCGTTTTCGTTGTAAGTCACCGTAATAGGTATCATATCCGACAATTCATCGAGCAAGACAGCGCGCTGGTCTATGAGTGCAGAAGGAGGCACTGCCGAATCGTTACTCTTGGCTATATCCATGTTTATTTTGGCGATGGCGTCAAGTTTTTCGTTCACTGAGTCAACCGTTCTGGCCGCGAGGCTGTTCTTCACACTGCCTTGAACATAGACATCACCAACAATGCTTTCACGATATGTACTGAGTGATTGAGATATGCTGTTGAATGATTGCGCAACCAATTGAGCTTGTCCTACGAAATTTGCGCGTAAGCTGACGTCGGTCGGATTTAGTGTTAACTTTTGTATTGAATCAAAAAATGATGCAAGCGAACCACTTAGCCCCTTGCCGTCAAGCTCTTCTTTAAACATACTTTCTATATATGTCGCATAAGTGCCCATCGTATTGTAAAGCTGGGCATCACTGTTTCTTGCGTGGAAGTATTCATCAAGATAAGTATCTCGATAAGAAGTTATACTCGCAATTTGCACACCTGTTCCGACATTAACCAGACCTCTTAAAGTTGGCACTTTGTTATATGCCGGCGCTTCAGCCAGATTTACTCTTAGCTTTGAATAGCCGGGCGTGTTCATGTTGGAAATATTATTTGACACGACATTAAGCGCATACTGGTTCACCTGCATTGCCTGTTGTGCCATACTTAATACTGAGTTGATTGTCATTCTTACCTCTACACGTTTTCTATGATTGATGAAAGTTCCATACTTTGTCTATTTTTGCCGGATTTATTATATTCAGCCGAGCCGAGAATACCTGAATCCACAATTACATTCAACATTTTTGATGTTATCATCATTCCCTGTTTTGTGAGTTCAATATTTGTATCATCAATCGCGCGAATCTCATTAGCGAGCCTGTTTAGCTGCTCTTTTTGTTCAGTGAATTTTTCGGATAATTCCCGATCATTTTTTCTGGCTTTTTCTATTAACTCACTCATCGTCAATTCGGGGTGACCCTCTTTTGCAGTCATATATCTACGTTTGTTCGATATTCTTTTCAGAGTTTTAATTTTTTCATTAATTTCAATATTAATATTGAGCAGCGCGTCAATTTTGTGGCAAACTAATATTTTCTGCTTTTCTTCATAAAGCATCTTAATTTCACTATAGTTAACTATCTCATCGTTGATGATTTTGCTAAGTTCGTTTAAAATTTCCTTCTCCATTAATGTTGCCTCTCCCCTGTTTTTATACGGCATAATCGATTATAACGCTTCTCCCGTATGCAAGTCCGTATTTTATATCGTCGTTTGAGAGGTTTTCCTCTCCAACGCTTTGTGCGAATTTTTTGATTTCATCTACATTATACTTATCGAGCATGGATTTGCTGTTCTCGGGTATAATTTCTTCCTGTAATAATTCTTCAGCCGGCTCTTCCTGTTTTGGTGCAGTCGCCGCCTTAAACGCGTTTCTGGCATTTAAAAATTGTACTGAATTTATGTTGTTAGACGAAATTGGTGCTGTCATTTAGGTTTATCCTTCTCCTAATGTTGTGGTCTCGGCCTCTTTAGGTAGTGAGGCTTTCATTTGTTCGTATATCTGCTTTGCAAGCCCGAATGTGTTGTGCGGATTGTTGGCCATGTCGCGCCCGATTTGGTTGTACATGTATGATTTGAAATTTTTCAAATACAACCCGTCATTCTCAAAAATTCCACCCTCACGGTCAACAGTGTTGTCCATTTTGCTGAACATTTGTGAAATAAAAATAGACTCAAACTCAGCAGCTGCCTTTTTCAATTGCTCGTCTTTGCCGGCCGTACCGCGAATTTTGTTATACAACTCAACTTCGTTGTTAACTACTCTCTGCGTCATTGCTATTTCTGTTTGGATATTAGACATTGGAATTTCCTTATATTGTTTGGATTTCAGCTTGCAGACTGCCCGCTTCACGCAGTGCCTGCAAAATTGATATCAAGTCTATAGGCGTTACACCTATTGCGTTTAGAGCTTTGATTAGGTCATTGAGCGTGCTGTTAGCTGGTATCGAGACCAGGCTGCCAGGCGCTTTTTCAATACTTATATCTGTATTCGCAATGCCGACGGTCGTCCCGCCCGCAAATGCATTCGGCTGAGAGACATCATAGGTTGTTGATACCGAAACTGTGATATTACCGTGCGCGACCGCTGCCGGCATGAGCCGAACTTCACTGCCTATAACGATTGTGCCGGTACGCTCGTTTATAACTACTCTTGCTTTATCGTTTGTCGAATCTACTCTCAAGTTTTCAATAATTGATAAAAACGCGGCTCTGTCGTCTAAGTATTTAGGTGGAATCATTATTTTGATGCTGCCGCCGTCAATAGCTCTTGCTTGTGTAACTTTTTCTGTAATTGTTGTAGCGATACGCGAAGCCATCGTGTAGTCAGCGCGTGTTAGTGAGAGTGTTACGGAGTTTTCGTCGCCGATACTTGTGTTGATATCACGCTCAACTATCGCACCCATTGGTACTCGGCCTGTTGTTGTAATTGATGTCCTTGTCGAACTGCCGTTGGCATCTGCTGATGCGCCGCCAACTGTCACAGGGCCTTGTGCTGTTGCGATAGTTTCACCGTTTGCCGCACGTAATTGTGTCTGCACAAGCACGCCGCCTTCTAAGCTTTTCGCGTCAGCCAGTGTGCTTACTACAACGTCAATTTTATCACCGTTTTTTGCAAAAGGAGGGACAGTTGCGGTAACTATTACCGCAGCTGTTGACCCTTTTTGGATATAGTTTGATTGCGGAATTACAGTCCCTAAATTCTGTAATAGCATTTGATTGGTTATTTGCGTAGAGCGGGAATTATCACCCGTTGCCTTGAGACCGACTACTATACCATATCCGACTAATTGGTTCTCTCTCACTCCTCTTACTGAAGTTATGTCTTTTATTCTGACACTCATACATTCTGTACTTTGGGCTATAAAGCTCAGTACGATTGTTGTTATCAGAAATATGCTTAAAATTTTCTTTTTCATGTTGTTACCTTTAGAATAAGTATCTTATCATTCTGTTGATTACACCCTCGCCGCCGGCGCGTGTTACGCTGCCTTTGCCGTTGAGTGCGAATTGTAGATTGGCTACATTGCGTGAGCTGACCTGACCTGTGTCATTAATCCAGCGTGGGTCAACAACGCCGCTCAAAAGCAAGTCAACTCTCTCGTTTGCGTTGACCAGGGTCTTTTTGCCTTGGATTACCAAATTGCCGTTTGGCAATTGCTGCACTACCTGTGCTGTAATATTGTCTTTAAACGCAAGCGCTCTATTGTTTTTAGTTGAACTTTCAACTTTGTTGCCACCGCCAAAATTGTTTACTTTATCTGTAATAATTTTTCCGGGTAAGACCGAATTTATTAGGTCTGTGAAATTATTTGTCGTGTTGGATTTTCGGTCAGTATTGTAGGTCAAATTATCTTGCATATTTACTGACTCTTCCATAACAACTGTAATCAAATCACCAACTGCCTTTGCTCGAACGCTCGAGTATAGTGATTTGGGCTCAATCACAAAATTGCTTTGCGAAACACCCATCAAGAAAAGTGACTCTGCCTGCACTGACAGCGCCGTTAATAAAACTGTCAGAAATATTATTAAACTTTTTTGTGCAATTTTCATCTCTATTCCCTTAAATTTCTATTAGTACTTTGTTTTCGTCTATCACTTTGCCTGTGTAGATTTTTTTGTAAGTTTTGTTCTCGATATTTATAACATCGCCGATTCTGCCATCAGATAGCGCAATGCCTTCGGTAGAAACGCTTAGCGTTCCATTTGTCGTGAATACAACTTTTACAACCGAGTTTTTCGCAATAGCAGGTGTAATCTTAGCGAAACGCATATTAATAGCTTCATTCGGCATATACGTTTTCAACGCGGTCACACCTTTTTGCAAATCTTCTTCTCTCAGAAAATCACGTGTGTTGTTAGTTATATCGACACTTTTCCACTCAACTTTGTCAGCTGTTATTAGTTCGTCACGATTAATTTGATATCTGGCGACCAAAACGTTTTTGTACGCTTTGATTTCGACAGGAAGTCCGATTGATTTTGCGAACTTGTCATTCACGAATATGCTCACGCGTGCAATCATGCGTGAGGTTATATTTTTTGTGGCTATTTTATCTACTTTTATTTCAACTTTTCCATCGGGAACAGTTAATTCTGTAACAGGAATGTTGATGATATTCACTTCGTATTTTTGCAGCGTATAGCCGTCTAAATCTTTTGAGATTTGTTTGATTGTTTCTTTTTCAAGTTGGGCTGCGCTGATTGTCACGCTATAAGCTGTATTTAGCCCGAATAGCGCTAACGCCGAAATTGATATTAAAAGTATTTTAAATAATTTCACCATTTTCTATACCAGTTGATTAGTTTGCTGCAAGATTTCACTTGACGCGTTAACTATTTTTGAGTTACTCTCAAACGCGCGCTCAGCTTTAATCAGATTGATTAACTCGTCCACAATTTGAACGTTTGAACCTTCTAAAAAGCTCTGTTGAAGAAGCCCGAAACCGTCTTGCCCGGGAGTTCCCGGTACAGGAACGCCTGAGCCTGGAGTTTCAGTGAAAAGGTTGTGCCCGATTGATAAAAGACCGGTCGGGTTTTGAAATTTTACAAGCTGAATCTCACCTACAGTACTGCGGTTCGGGTCGCTTCCAATTTTTACAGAGACGTTACCATCAGGCGTAATCGTGACCTCAGTGGCATTTTGTGGCACTGTTATTGATGGCTGCAAAAGGTAGCCGTCACTCGTACAAAGCTGCCCCATAGCGTCAACCTGAAACGAGCCGTCGCGCGTATAAGCAATCGTACCGTCGCCCATTACAATCTGGTAAAATCCGTCGCCCTCAATCGCAACATCATAAGGTCTTGCAGTTGATTGCAAAATACCTTCGGTAAACACGCGCGTTGTTGCTGAGGTTTTTACACCTAACCCGATTTCAACACCTACAGGCTGAAATGTGCCCTGATTCATCATGGCACCGGGTGTGCGCACCGCGGTTGAAAGCAAATCCTGAAACTCAGCCCGAACTTTTTTGTAGCCGGTTGTGTTCACGTTCGCAATATTGTTGGCCGTTACGTCCAAATTATTTTGCTGCGCTATCATGCCTGTTGCTGCTGTTGTCAACGATCTTAGCATTTTATTCCTCCAAGTCTATTCTTTTTTATTGCTGCAATTTTCTTATGCTTGCAGCCTACCCAAGTTTATTGCTCTTGAGAGCAGTTCACCGTCAGTTTTTACGAATTTTGACAGTGTTTCGTAATTTCTTGTTGTGTTAATTATATTTATCATTTCGTTCACTGTGTTCGCATTCGATGTCTCGATTGCGCCCTGTTGCAGTGAAAATTTTTCTGCTTTTACTTCAGGATTGCTCGCAGGGTCTTGCGGTACAAATTTTGAATGCCCGACTGCGCGCAAGTCAGATTTAATCCTGAAATCAACGATGTTTATTTTTTGTAGCATTTGCTGGTTATCTTGTGCATTTGTCATAATTTGTCCGTCTTCGCTAACCAACAAGTCGTGCACATTCTCGATTCTCAGTTTTTTCATATCAAGTTTAATAGGCTTGTCTTTCGGGTCGAGAACATAGTCGCCTTCTTTTGTGACAAGCATTTTATCGTTGTTAATCGTGAAAGAGCCGTTACGTGTGTACGCAATATCACCATCAATTGTCTGCACTTTGAAGAAACCATCGCCTTGCAGCGCCAAATCAAGTGGCACGCCTGTGCGTTCAAGGTTTCCCTGCGTAAATTCAAGAAGAATTTTTTCTGTTTTTGAGCCCATACTCATAGTGCCAACATTACGTTCTTCGCCAAATTTAATATCGTTAGCCGGAGTGCGCTCGTAAACAGCCGCGTCGTACACGCTGCGGAACACCAGATTAGATTTTTTGAACCCGGTAGTGTTCACGTTCGCTAAGTTGTTGGCAGTCGTGTCATTCATATCTAGAAGTGACATCATGCCTTTTGCTGCTATATCTAAGCCTTTTGTAATCATGAAGCACCTCGCTTATAACTTTGGTATGCACCAATTACGTTTTTGACATAGTTCTGAGTTTCTTTATATGGTGGTATTCCGTTGTATTTTTGAACAGCCCCCGGGCCTGCGTTGTACGCAGCAAGCGCCAATTCTTTATTTCCGCCGTATTTGTTGAGTAAATTACTCAAATATTTTGTGCCGCCTGCAATGTTCTCCTCAGGATCATAAGCGTTCTCAACACCCAACCCTTTAGCCGTACCCGGCATCAACTGCATCAAGCCCATCGCGCCGCAGTGCGAGGTTACACCCGATTGGAATCCGGATTCTTGTTTAATTAAAGCCTTCACAAAATCAGCGTCCAGCCCGTTTTTCTCTGCATACTTATTAATAAGCCCATCAATCTCAGTTTTATTTGCATTGCCTTGATTGGCTTTCATTGTTGAGTCTAATATACTCTGAAAATCTTTATCTACAGCTTTTCCGGCAGGATTCACCAACGATTGAAAATTCTGCTCAATCGTCTGAATACGTCTTAAAGTAAGCTCCAGTGATGTTATTTCCATTTTTCTCTTCCGCAAGTCGCCGCACAGCGGCCTCTACATATTTATCTTGGTACTATTACCAATTTGATAGTTTTTATTTGAAGACACTATGTCCACTATTTTAAAATACTATATTTAGACGAGGGGCTTCATCAACCTTTTGGTGGAATTTATTCGCATTTATATTGACCACATGGTCAATTTGCGGAAAAAATTTATACTATTCGTAGGATTTTAATTGATTATGTAAAACTTAAAAAATGAGATTTTTTTTGTTAATTTTTGTAAAAATAGTTAAAGTTTTCACGGAAACGCGCCGATATATCATTATAAGCAATACATAGAAGGGATATATCGTGAGCGTCCAACACACAAACAAATCAAACCATAATCTTGCCATCGGCTCATACGCTAAAAACTCAAATCGCGGTCAAGCTTCAACAGGCGGCAATAATTTTGGCCCTGCCTCAAAACAAAACCAAGGAAGCATTGTAGACCGCCTGAATGCCATCGACGAACGATATAAATACAAGTCATCACTGCTCAGTATGTTTGATAGAATGGACGCAAACGCTATCAAGTGATTTTATATAGAAAAAGACACATCTCCCCAGTTAGGATGTGTCTTTTTTGTATCTGTTTATTATCTTTTGTATAAGTATTGTCACCTTTCAAATCCTTTTTCACATTTCATCTATAAGTATGTGGACAAAATGAATCATGACTGCTTTAATTAATATATAAGCTAAATATGCCACATATAGAAGTATAAATACTCAACGGACGGGAACATGAACGAGAATATGAGATGTTACTTTGAATTAATCACAGGCCCTATGGGGTGTGGTAAAACAGAGGAATTACTTAGAAGAATAAGACGCTGTATCATCGCCAAACTCAAGGTGAAAATTGTGACAGCCGAGCTTGATACGCGCGCAAAAGGTGATTATATTGAGTCACGCAACGGGCTATGGCTTGATGCCGTAAAAGTTACCTCTGCAAATGATATTTTGCGTATTATCGGCAACGACGATGATGTTGTGGCGATTGATGAGCTTCAATTCTTTGACGAGCATATCGTTGATGTTATACCAAAACTTATTGAGCGCGGTAAAAAAGTTATCGGCTCAGGGTTGGATTTAGATTTTAAAGCAGAACCATTCGGCTACATGCCTGAATTGATGTGTATTGCAGATAAAGTAGACAAATTGACAGCTGTTTGCATGCAATGCGGCTCTGACTATGCAACACGCACGCAAAGACTGATTGATGGCGCGCCTGCTGACAAATACTCACCGCAAATTATGATTGGCGGCAACGAAACTTATGAAGCACGTTGTTTGAACTGCTACCAACTGCCTGATGAGAAAACAGAGTATAGAAAGCGTGGCTTTAAGCTGCTCAGTTTCGATATGAGCAGAAACAACGAGCCTATTTCATCACCTCAGTAATGCTGCGTCATTACGAAACGCTAAATATAGGATAGTACTGTAGTCGCCTGTGTTCAGAATCTGTCGGATAAACGTAGATCGTGACTGATAATCTCGTACATTTAGTTTAACGGATTATTCAATCAGCTCTTTCATCTTCATAACGGCCGTCTCAAAACCGATAAACACGGCTTTAGCAACAATGCTGTGCCCGATGTTGAGTTCTTCCAGCTCAGGAATTTCTTTCATGCGCAAAACATTTTCATAGTTCAGCCCATGACCTGCATTGACGCGCAATCCTATTTTTTTAGCCAAAGCCGCACCCTTTTTCAAGCGCTGGAATTCAGTCGCTTCATCGGCTGTTCCGAAGGCTTCAGCGTACTGTCCCGTGTGTAGTTCGATGTATTGAGCACCCGTTTTTGCAGCTGCTTGGATTTGCGTCTCATCGGGGTCAATAAATAAACTGACTAAAATACCTTTTTCGATGAGAGGTTCAACAAAGCTAATCATCTTATCCAGCTGGCCGGCAACATCAAGCCCACCCTCAGTCGTCAATTCCTGACGTTTTTCTGGCACAATACAGCAACACTCAGGTAAATTATCAAGAGCAATTTTCTGCATTTCCTGCGTAGCAGCCATTTCTAAATTTATTCTTAGCCCGCCTATATCTTTCAAAGCTTTTAAATCACTATCCTTGATATGCCTGCGATCTTCGCGCAAGTGAATTGTTATGCCGTTTACGTTAGTTTTCTTACATATTAAAGCTGCTTCTGTTATGCTCGGTTCACACCCACCCCGGGCATTTCTGAGCGTCGCAATATGGTCAATGTTTACACCTAGTAACATATTTTCTTTCTCAACCTTTTTCAAAAAATTATTATTTGCTCTCAGCGTATAACACTATCGAAACATTGGCTACTAAAATTTTTGGATTTTTGCTGTACGGATATGATTCAACTTTTTTGATTTTTACCAGGTAATGGTAATTATTCACAGCGTTAACAAACGTATTTATACTTGCATAAGTGCCCAAGAATCCAAAGTCAACCTGATAGCCGCGATATTGTGTTGCAGCAGGCACAGGAGCCGAGGCAGGTGCTTTTGAGCCGCCTTTTTCGCTTTTAGCCGCTGCAGCTGCAGCAAGCGCCAATTGTTGTTCAGGTGTAATAGCACGACCTTCAAGTAGGGATTCCCCTTTCAGGTCAGAGAAAAACTGCATCGAACGTATTCTAAGGCCGCTTCTTTTGGCTAAGTTAATCATATCTTGTAACATACTGCCAAACATAGACATTTTGTCAGTAGTAATATAATCGGGTTTAAATATTTGTTTTAAGAAGCCCTGATCTTCTGCGACAGCTTCTTCTTTTTTCTTTTGTTCTTGCCAAGCTCTATAGGCTTTTTCAGCTCTTTCAGCCGCTTCTTGTTTAGCTAAATGCGTAACTTTTGTCGATTCCAACTTATTATACGAACCCTCAGCATCTTTAATTGGTGTCCAGGCAAAGTAAATTGCGGCTATAGGTATTAAAACCATAGCTATAATATAAAAATAAGGGTTTATTTTAGTTTTTTGCATGATTTACCTTTCTATCACACACTATGTTGGAGGTAACGGCATTGTATCAGGAGCCGGCATATTCATATTAGGCGGCGGTGCAGGCATTTCTGCAGGCGGCATATTTATACTGGGCGGCAAGCTGTTCTGTACGTTTGGTGGAAGCATGCCCGGTGCTGTATAAGTTTTAACATCTTTTTCTTTTAATTTTGATGCGGCTTCCTCTTTTTTCTTTTGTCTTTCAGCTTCAGTTCTCACGATAGGAGAAACAACAGTACCGTCAGATACAGGCAGCGTAGGCAGATAACTGTTTTGGTAATCTGTTTCTACGAGTTCTTTCAAGCCTTTTTCGAGTTCCAAATAATCTTTATCATGAGATTTCAGTGCATCCAGTATTGAATCATACATATTATTGGTAATTTCGAATTCATATGCATCACGCCCTGAGGAAAAATCGCTCACTAAACTTATTTTAGAAAGACTCAACATATCATTATTTAATACAGATTTTACACTGCGGTAGAATCTATAAACATCTTCAACATGATATGCGCGTCCTCTGATTAATGTTGCGCTGTCCTGATTGCCGTAGAAATATGTAAGCCACATGCTTGGTGGTATTTCTACTCCCAGTGTGCCATAGCAAGAAAGATTATATTCATTGCTTTTTACTATTTTGGCAATTTCATCAATCGGATTAAATTTAACTTCTGTATCTTTAGGTATTTGCGCAGCAGCAATTCTTCTTTCAAATTCGGCTATTTCATTGTTTAACTTGCTTGTTTCAGTGGTGTACATGCCGTCTAAATATTTAGCAACGGAAAATACTGCGCCAAAAGGTATAGCACACACTATGAATATAAGCACAAGAATTTTAACATAATTTTCATCGTTTAACTCAATAGGAACGCCTAAGAAGTTAAAATCACCTTGTGTCTCATCGTCACCATCGCTGTCGTTCAGATTGAAACGCAGAATGTACTCTTCCTGCAAGTTATAAATGGCCGCACCCAAAACGAACATGCTTATTTTTTGGACATCATTTACGACCTGCGCCGATGCGTTAAAGAATGTCTCAGCACGCTTGCCATTGTTTTCATACGCACTTACGCGGCATCCGCTTACATCAAACTGTTTTGCTAATTCCTGTGCATTGATATCTGAGGAGTTATTAACGATTATCAGCGACGAAAAATTGTAATACTGCAGGTTGGAATTAATAACAGACGCTACAGCATAATTTACCTCATCTTTTTCAAAGGTTTTAATAGCAACAGGATCTTCATAAATGTCGGTTAAGTTGTTGCCGACAAACGAGAATATTGAATACGAGTTCTGATTGATAGAAATCAATCCCCAGTTTGAACTTGAAGACATTTCGCTTGAAGCCAACCCGAAGTACTCAACAGTTTTCATTATTGATGAATAACTGTTCTCAATCGCGACAGGCACTAATTCCAGCGAATAAAATATCTCTTTTACACGCTCAACTAAAGCTTTTTGAACGGCACAATAAGCAATACGACCTTTACCGGTTAAATTTGAATTCATAAACGCATAACCCGGAATAGGAACATTTTGCTTGAACATATAGGACTGTTCGACCTCAGAGACTATGCTTGAGTATATGCCACTTTCAGTTTGGTCGTAAACTGTATCAGTATCTAAAAATCCGAAAATAAAACTTGGTAAGTTAATGATAACAGGAGTCCCTGGGACTATACTCAAGTCATTCATTATTTCTTCAATAGCCTGACTAAATTCATCATCATCCTCAGGCATCTTGGTGAGTTGGTTGAATGGAACATCTTTATGCGAGTAACCCTTAACAGTTTTGGATTTTCCATCAAAAAGTATAGCCTCTATCCCTGCCTCAGGCGTGATAGATACTCCCATTAGTTGTTTATTCGTTTTAAAAAACTTTTTAATTATCTCTTGCATGCCAACTATATTCTTTATTTCTCTAATATACAATGATTTTAATTCTATATTAATTATTATACAAAAATCTTTTTAATAAGTCCACAATTCAGAGGATTATACAAAAAAATAAAGCATTCAAAGTATTTTTTTCTGTTTCATTCTACAAAAATTTGTATCTAAAAAGTAAAAATAACCTTTGAACATCGAAAAGTGTTTTCTGAAAAGCTAAGCATTAACGCTTAAAATTCATACTTGCAATTTTTGTAATATATCTTAATAAATCAAATGATGTTTTCATTTGTAACCAACATGATGTAATATCGTATAATGAACATTAGAAAAGAAAGTAGTCACGATGAGTAATGATTTTGTATATGGAAAAAACAGTGTCCTTGAAGCGCTGAAGTCAGGCAAGCGAAATATAAACAAGATAATTATTTCCAAAAACGTCAACAATGACGTCAAAACTAACGAAATAATAGATTTAGCAAAGAATAAAAAAGTAGTGTTTCAATTTTTGCCGAAAGAAAAATTCCAGATGTACCGCGAGTACAATCATCAGGGCATAATTGCATTTGTGTCACCGATAGAGTATATGGAGTTGGCTGATTTTCTTGAGACGAAAAAAGAGCATGCCAAAATTCTTGTGCTGGATGGAGTACAAGACCCGCATAATCTTGGCTCTATCATTCGTACGTGTGTGTGCGCCGGTTTTGACGCGATTATGATGTCTGTGCGCAAGAATTCACCGATTAATGCCACTGTCGAAAAAACAAGCGCAGGAGCTGTCAACCACATTCCTATCATTGCTGTCAATAGCCTGAGCAGTGCTCTGGAAAAACTTAAAAGACACGACTACTGGATAATTGCCTCAGATGCTAAAGGTAAAGATAATTATTTTGACGTTGATTACACAGATATGAATTTAGCTGTTGTATTGGGCGGGGAAGATGCGGGTGTTTCAAAAACAATTATGAATATTGCGGATTTTACGGTAAAAATTCCTATGTTCAACCGCTTCAATTCACTAAATGTTTCTAATGCTGCTGCGATATTAATTTATGAAGTAATTAAACAATTAGTGCAAAAGTCAAAAAATATTGTATAATATTACTTGAAGATTTTAATGGGGTAAAAATGGCTAAAAAAATTGATAAATATGATGAAGAGAATGAAGTCTCTGAAGCAGAAGAATCAAAATTGTTGGAGGATATTCAGGAAACTCAGGATGAGGGTGAAATAATCCTTGCTGAGTCAGAGCCGCAAGTCAGTGAAAACTTAACTTCGGCCGTTGCTGATGACTCCGTTAAAATTTATTTGCAGCAGATTGGCAAAATTCCGTTGCTAAGCATAGATGAAGAACTCGAGATTGCACGTGAAATCAAGGAAAAAAACTCTGAACCTGCAAAAGAAAAATTAGTAAATGCTAACTTACGACTGGTTGTAAGTATAGCCAAAAAATACATCGGACGCGGACTTTCGTTCCTTGATTTGATTCAGGAAGGCAACATGGGGCTGATGAAAGCGGCCGAGAAATTTGACTACAGCAAAGGCTACAAGTTCTCGACATATGCTACATGGTGGATTCAGCAATCAATTACACGCTCAATCGCTGACAAATCAAGAATCATCAGACTGCCTGTGCACATGATTGAAACACTGAGCAAGATTAAAAAAGTAACTATTGATCTGACAACCGAGCATGGTCGCGTGCCAACGAAAGACGAGATTGCGGCGAAAGTCGGCATCTCGGTCAACAAGCTTTCACAGCTGGTTAAAGCCGCTCAAGCAACCATCAGTATTGAAACGCCAACAACACAAAAAGACGAGAACTCAAAACTAGGCGACTTTATCGTGGATGAAAGCACGCTCTCACCTGATACAAAAGTTACTCAGGAAAATTTATTCGATGATATTCAAAAAATGTTGAGTCATTTGAGCCAAAAAGAAAAAGACGTTTTAATTATGCGCTTTGGCCTGGACGATAACGGCACTAAAAAAACTCTGGAAGAAATCGGCTCAATTTATAGCGTTTCGCGTGAGCGTATTCGCCAAATTGAAAACCGCGCGATAAGCAAGCTCAAAAAACTTTGTAAAAACTCCAATTTTAATAGAAGTTTAAAAAATTATATCGGTAACTGATTTAGAAATGTAGGGTGCGTCCCACGCACCGAAGCAAATTGTAAGGTGAGCCCTTTTACCCACCAAAATTAGCCTACCGTTTTTTCACAACAATCTCGTAGCTGTAGGGTGCGTCACACGCACCGAAATAAATAATTTACCGTTTTTTTACAACGATTTCGTAACCTAAAAGGTCACAAATCAACTTCATTTCATCGTAGCGTAAATTGCCGTTTTTGAGCTTTGTGAACAGCGTTTGTTGGTACCACTTTTTACCTGTCTTTTCAGTAAGCAATCTTGCTAAACTTGATAACGACAAGTTTTCTAACGCTAATATTACCTTTAATTGTTGCTTTGAATCTATATTCATTTTTTTATTATATCGAATTGTTGACTTTTGCTATAAAACTATTTATAATTACATTAAATTTGATGTAATTAAATTTAAAATTAATGTGATTTATTAAGAAAGGTAAAGCCATGTCTGGTAAAAAAAGAATAAGAATTTCCAAAATAGAAGCACAAATGGAAGAAATTTCGTTCAAACTTGACCGAATCAGCACCTTATCGCGTGTGCTAGTCGAGAGCATGGGAGTTTACGATGGTGGTAAATATGGCGATTACGTAAATATTGCGCTTATTTTAGAAGAGAAAATTGAACGCGCGACTTCTGACTTTGATGAAATAATGTGTACTTTAAGAATTTAACATCTGTAACATTTGTAGGGTGCAGTCACCACTGCACCAAAACAAATTACTTCGCTACAACATTTACCAGGCGGTTCGGAACAACAATTACTTTTACGATTTCCATACCTTCTGTAAACTGCGTAACTTTTGGACTTGCCAAAGCCAGTTTTTTCAGCTCTTCCTGATTAGTCTCTGCGTCAACTTCAATTATATCTCTGGTTTTACCGTTAACCTGTATAACAAGCTGGATAGAGTTTGTCTTTGCCAAATTCTCGTCAAACTCGGGCCATTTTGTTTCTTGGATTAACTCACTTGCACCAAGCTGTGAATAAATCTCATCAGACATATGTACTGTAACTGGCGCCATTAATCTCAAAAGCGTAATCACGGCAAAGCTGAAAACTTGCTTGTCCTGCTCAGAAAAATCTTTTTTCTTACCTGCATAATCGTATAGTGCATTTGTAAACTCACGATATTTAGAGATTACTGTATTAAACTGAAACTCGCATGAGATATCCTGAGTTATTTTTTTGATTGTTATGTGTGTTTCACGAACCAAGTTTTCGTTTTCCTTGCTCAATTCTTTAACATCAGGCACTTTGTATTCAAGAGTTATATTACTTTGATTGTTTGAAAATAATCTCCAAACACGATTGAGGAATTTATAACATCCTTCCACACCTGCATCACTCCAGTCAAAATCACGCGCCGGAGGCGAATCGGAAATAATGAACAGCCTTGCTGTATCAGCGCCGTAATTTTCAAAAATTTCGTCAGGATCAACTGTGTTACCTTTAGATTTCGACATTTTAGCACCATCTTTTAAAACCATGCCCTGAGTTAAAAGATTTTTAAACGGCTCATCAAAATCAAGCAACTGCATATCTTTTAAAGCTTTTGTGAAAAATCTTGAATACAATAAATGCAAAATAGCGTGCTCAATCCCGCCAACATACTGGTCAACAGGCAGCCATTTATTAACTAAATCACGAGAAAACGGTTTCTCTGTATTATTTGCATCAGCAAAACGCAAATAATACCAGCTTGAGCAAATAAACGTATCCATCGTATCAGTTTCACGCTTAGCCGCGCTGCCACATGCCGGGCAGGTTGTATTTAAGAACGTTTTGGATGTCAGAATCGGTGATTTGCTCATGCCGGCTTCGACATTTTTCATTGCATCAGGGTTAAAGTCAACATCCGTAGGCAATAGAACGGGGAGTTCAGACTCATTTACAGGCTGAATACCGCACTTGTCACAATAAACGACAGGAATAGGTGAACCCCAATAGCGTTGACGTGAAATCAGCCAGTCGCGTAATCTATATTGTGTTTTAAACTCACCAAAACCACCTTTGATTGCAATTTCAGTAACGGCTTTTTTGCCTGCTTCATTTTCCAGCCCGTTGCACTCACCCGAATTTACCATAATACCGGGTTCAATATACGCATTCTCCTGACAATCAGATGGGTTTTCAGGATTTTGAATAACTGTTTTTATCGGCAAAGTATATTTTTTTGCGAACTCAAAATCACGCTCATCATGTGCCGGTACGGCCATAACTGCACCTGTACCGTATTCAGCAAGCGCATAATCAGCTGTCCAAATCGGTAATACATCACCATTGAGAGGATTAATAAAATGTGTGCCCAAAGGGACGCCCGTTTTTGTGCGCTCAGTTGAAAGTCGTTCAATTTCACTCATTTTACGAGCATTTTGACGATATTCTTCAACTTTTGCTTTGTTTTCAGGTGTTGTCAATTTCTCAATATCAGCGTACTCAGGCGCAACAACCATATATGTGATACCATATGCAGTGTCAGGACGCGTAGTGTAGACAGGAATTTCAAGCCCTTCGATTTCTTTTACTTTAAACTTTAATATAGCGCCTGTAGATTTACCAATCCAATTGCGCTGCATTATTTTTACGCTGTCAGGCCAGCCTTCTAGCTTATCAATGTCATTAAGTAATTCTTCTGCATATTCAGTGATTTTTAAGAACCATTGAGACAAGTATTTACGCTCAACCTCCTGATCGCATCTCCAGCATTTGTTATCAATTACTTGTTCGTTAGCCAAAACCGTTGCACACTCGTTACACCAGTTAACGGCAGCTTCTTTTTTGTAAGCTAAACCTTTTTTATAGAATTGCAAAAATAACCATTGAGTCCATTTATAATAATCAGGCTTGCAGGTTGCAAATTCTCTATCCCAATCATACATCAGTCCGAGTTTTTTAAGCTGTATTTTCATATACTCAATATTTTCAAGTGTCCATTTTGCGGGATCAACACCTTTTTGCATCGCTGCATTTTCAGCGGGAAGTCCGAAGCTATCCCAACCCATCGGGTGTAACACCTCAAACCCGTGCATTTTTTTGTAACGCGCTATAACATCGGTGATTGTGTAATTCCGAACGTGCCCCATATGCAGCCTGCCTGATGGGTATGGAAACATAGATAACGCATAATATTTAGGCTTGTCTGATTTGTCGTCGGCACGACCAATTTTTTCGTCTTCCCATATTTTTTGGCGTTTTGTCTCTATTTCCTGCGGAAAATATTGTTCGGTAATCACGTTATGCTCCTTCTCTTTTCGAATTGGTGGGGTGTATATGATGTTGGGGTGGAAACCCCAACCTGCATTCTTACATTCTCTTTGGTGCGTGGGACGCACCCTACTTTGTTGGTGGGCAAAAGCCTACCCTACATTTCTGATTATATAATAAAAATAAATTTGTTTGATGCCACTCTACAATGTGTAACACATTTGCATCGTAGCATACTGTCACTGCGAGCGTTAGCGCGGCAGTCCAGAAAATATAAAACTGGATTGCTTCACATTCGTTCGCAATGACAAGGAGTCTTATACCTTTCGACAAAAACTTACAGCCCTAAACTCAATTTCGGAATCGGAATATTAAATATTTTTTCTATATCAACACTATTCAAAACAGTTGATATCAACTCACTTGGTGTCACTGACGTAGGATTATTAAATTCTTTTATTATGCCCAGAACTTTTGCATCCGAATACTCTTCAATCATGCGTGGCACAGATTTTATGGCAACGTCATTCATATAAAATGGGTATTTGTTAATAATCACGCCAATCGTCTGTATTCCCATTGATTTCGCCTGATTGAGCGTTAGCAATGTTGTATTAATATTCCCAAGCTGAGGCGTAACAACAAAAAGCACGGGTAAATTGAGTGTTTTGATTATGTCGCCCATCATTAATTTGGGTGTAATCGGTACCAGTAAGCCTTCTGCGCCTTCGACCAGTACTGTATCGCACTTATGTTCAAGATTTTTGAAGTCTTTTTGAATAACTTTCGGTTCAATTTTAACCCCTTCAAGCTCAGCACCAATCGCAGGTGCTGCGGAAGTTTTAAGAATATAAGAGCAAACACATTCGATGTATGGGTCAATATTTTTAATAAATGCAACGTCAGGTGACACCAAAAAACCAAAATTCTCATCAGCGCCGCTTTGAATAGGCTTCAAAACACCTGCCTGATAGCCCAAGGACTGCATTATTGCAGCCAACCCCGCTGTAACGAAAGTTTTGCCTGAATCTATATCCGTTGAACTTATGAAGATATTCATTTATTGAGTTACCTTGAGTAGAAATGGTCTGCTAAACTATTATAAAACAAATATGTTTTTTTGTTTGTAATGATGCTACTTTAATTATATAATCATGGTAGTCAAATAATGAGGCAGAGACAGAATTAATGTTAAGCGGACCGTTTTTAAGCAAAGATTGGATAGGTGCAGTAGAAAGTTTTGATTGCGCTAAAATTGTGATGCTTGGCGTCGGTTTTGATGGCACTTGCTCGTTTATCCCGGGTAGCCGTTTTGCACCGGCCGAGTTGCGTGTGGCAAGCTGGGGACTTGAAGATTATTCGCCGACTTTTGACAAACATTTAGAAGATGTTTGTTTTTATGATGCCGGAGATTTGGAATTACCGTTTGGTAACACCGAAAAAGCGCTTGAATTAATTCGTAAAAACGCAGACGAAATTTATAAAGCAGATAAAAAATACTTTGGTATTGGCGGTGAACACTTAGTCACGCTGCCTGCTCTGCAAGCTTGTTTTGATAAATACAAAGATGTTGCAGTTCTGCATTTTGATGCACACACGGACTTGAGAGACGATTATTTGGGCGACAAAAATTCACATGCGTCAGTAATGCGTCGAATTGGTGAAATCATTGGGTTTGATAACCTAAAACAGGTTGGCATTCGCTCAGGCACTAAAGAAGAATTCGAGTTGATGAAAAAATATAACACTCTTTTGCACTCTCCGGGCGAACTGGACTGCTTGAAGGGTAGAAATGTTTTTGTAAGTATTGATGTTGACGTGCTTTGTCCGAGTTTCTTACCCGGCACGGGAACGCAAGAAGCCGGCGGCTTAACGTATAATGAGCTGATGGAGTGGCTGAAAAAAATTAACGGACTGAATGTTGTTGGCGCTGATGTGGTAGAACTCGCGCCTAATGTCGATAAAAGCGGCGCTTCAACGGCGATTGTGGCAAAAATTATTCGTGAACTTTTGATGGTGATATAGCAATGGATAACAGCAATAAAGTAGTTATAATAAGCGACAATAAACGTGCAAGCGAGACTTTGCTCTCTAAAATCCACTTGTTGCGCGGCACTGATGTCATACAGGTCTACACTTCATCTGACGCGCTGAAAATGCTCCAAAAAAGTGCGCCCGAGTTAATCATTTTATACGCAGATGTTTACACGGAAAGGTGTTTTGACATACTGAGCGATATAAAACTTTTACCGACATATAAAAATATTCCTGTGCTGCTTGTCTGCGAGCATATTGAGCAAGAGTTTATTTTATCTGCTTTTGATGAAGGGATTTCTGACTATATTACGCTTGAAGCGAGTGAATCCGAGTTTTTGATGCGCATAATATGGAGTTTGCAAAAAAGCACTCTTGTCAAAAAATGTGAACAAAACATGGAACAACTGCTCAATCTGGAAGTTGTTTACAAGGATACTTTTTTCTACAAGGAAGCTTTTGTTGATAAAATTTTTAGTGCAACGATTAAAAAAGTTCATGAGCACAGAAAGTTCGCAACTTTGATGATTGTCACACCTGACGTTGACTCAAAGTACAAACTCTCAGGTGCGCTGCTTGCTACTATTTTGAAAAAAACTTTGCGCTCGACTGATATGGTTGGCGTGAAAGAGGACAATAAATTTTATGTTCTTTTGAATAATACGCGCACAGAGGGCGTAAATGGTGTATATAACCGCTTGAAAGAAGAATTAACGCTTGATTACACGATTTCAATCGGCGCAGCGGCTGTGGATGAAGAGAGTTTTGAAAATGTAGAAAAATACGCAAAAATCGCGCTGCAAGACGCGCTTATACAAAAAAATAAAGTAATTGTTTATCGTGCAGAAAGCACCAAAAGCAGCCCGAGTTGGCTTGATAATTCGGATATGACAGCGCCTCACAAGAATTTTAAACTATTCAAACAATCCTTCACAAAAAAGCTGAGTAACGTTATCACTCCCGTGTTTTACCAAATGCAAAAAATGTACGAAGAAAAGTTGTTCAAAACCGACATAATCCAAACACTCTCAGAGGGTGAAAGTATGTTTAAACTCAAATCCGAAAACGTCGAAAGTACATTAAAAATTACTTATCCCGGGTTTTCAAAAATAAATATTGATTTTTCTCACATCAGCATTTTGGGCGAAGAAAATAACCGTATTTCGCTGAGTCTTGCTGAGCTTGATAATTCAAAGCTAACGCTAATTTTAGAAAAATTTATCAAAGAATACAGAAGTATGACTAATGGATAATTTTGAACGATACAACCGCAATCAGGTTGCGGGCTTAATTGACATGGCAGGACAAAAAAAGCTTAATTCCTCGAGAGTTTTAATCGCAGGTTTGGGCGGGCTTGGCTCTGTTGTGGTTACAAATTTGGCATGTCTCGGCATCGAAAATCTTGGGCTGCTTGATTATGACAAAGTCGACGTTACGAACTTAAATCGACAATTTATCCATCCAGAAACAAGTATCGGAAAGGCTAAAACGCAATCAGCAAAAGAATTTATAAATAAGTTTAATTCAAGGATAAAAACTAAAGAATTTAATTTAAAACTGACGGAAGAAAATGCCGGAGACGTTTTGCAGGACTACGATTATGTCATGGATTGTTTTGATAACTGGGAATCAAAGCTAATGCTCAACCGTGCGTGTATCAAATATAGTAAAACTCTTGTCCATGCCGGGGTTGAGCAAACTCACGGTCAGGTAATGGCTGTGGTACCTAAAAAAACGTGTTGTTTGAATTGTCTTTTTGATGACGCAAAAGTAGTTTCTGAAAAAATGGTAATCTCGCCTATAGTGAACATTATTGGTTCGCTTGCTGCGTTTGAACTTGTCAAAATTATACTCAATACTGCAAACGACGAGATTTTGAGGTATGATTTAATGAGTAACGACATAAAAAAAATGAGGGTTGAAAAAAATCCTGATTGCAAAGTGTGTGCAAAATGAAAAAATTTATCTCATCATCAATTTATAAAAACGATTTGCCAAAAGTAGTAAAACTTGCGAATGCACTTGGCTGCGGCATTGAATTGAGCAGGTTTAAAATATGCTCAACCGACTTTGAGAAAATGGAAGCAATCGCAAAAGTAAAAGCCGACCTTGCGGGTTTTGACGGCGAATTATCGCTGCATTCATACTTTTTTGACTTGAATGTTGTAAGCCGCGATCCTGAAATAGAACGAATTTCACACATGCGTTTTAATCAGGCGCTCGACATCGCCAAAGAACTCGGCATCAACACAGTTTTATACCACTCTGGTTTTAATTCATTCAAACACGTCGATTACCAGAACGAGTTCGCTGAATTAAGTTTTGCGTTTTGGAGCAAATTCGTCAAGAAAGTTGAAGACTATAACATCACAGCCGTAATCGAAAATGTTCTGGAATCCACGCCGGCCTCAATTTTGGATGTAGTGAAAGAAATAAATTCGCCGAATTTGAGAGCCTCTTTGGATACAGGACATGCTAACTTATATTCTGATATCAGTATTCCTGAGTGGATCAGAGCCTACAAAGATGTGCTGCATCACATGCACATTCACAATAATTTTGGCAATGATGATGCGCATGATTCGATTCTGCGCGGCACGCTGAATTTTGAAGAAATTTTCGCGACAATAAAAGAATTGAACATCCAGCCAAAAATTGTTTTCGAAATATTCAAAGAAGATGCGCTGGTTGAGAGCGTGAACTATTTTAATGAGTTTTTTAAATAGCTCTATCATCCATTAACTGGTCTACATCAAGATTATGCTCACGCACGTAGTCGATGAATTTATTTTCTTTTTCGGTTAGCCTGCGGGAAAATTTCAATACAGTACCGATTCTTGGTTTTCTGCCTGCATTTTTGCGTTTACCACCCCAAACTTTTTTAATTTCGGCTATTTCAGCTGCAGCTTCATTTTGGATTTCATTATATAATTGAGCATCTTTGATTTTTAGCTCTTCCATATATTGTTTATGGGTTTTCATAATATTGTTTCTCCTTTTTCAAGCGCAGTTACCGTTTTTTCAATATTTCTAATTGCCTGTAAAATGTATCTTGGCGGTGCTTTTTGAGTTTTCTTTAAAACTACTATGCCTATAATTATTAACTTGTCTCCGTAATATTTAAAATATGCTCTTACATTATCTGCTTTAATTTCGAATAAGCCTTCATTGCCCAGTGATTTGCTATTTCCGGCTATAGGGCCAAGTGCTTCAAATATCTCAATAGCTTTTAAATTTTTTTCTTAGAGCCTCGCTCAAGCTCATCCAACTGTTTTTCGGCTTCATCCGAATAGATTGTTATAAACATATTTTTCCTTTAAAATTATTATAACATGAATTTGAAACGGTTTCAAGCTCAAGAGCCATTAACAAAATCACATATGCAAGTGCTGTATTATATGCTCTGCGGTAAATTCGAGACATTTTTTCTCGTTGCATGACGTAGAGCGGCTATCCCACAGGCATGGTCGGCATTCGGCGTCGACTGTTATCGGCACGTAGTTTTCACCTTCGGGCAAAAGTTTTTTCTCGTCAGTTGGCCCGAAAATTGCGTAAACTTTTGTGCCAACAGCAACCCCGATATGCATTGGCGCTGAGTCAGTACAAATCATACATTCAGCTTTTTTAATCTTACGCGCTAAATCCATTATGTTTCTGGTTTTTTTGTATAAATTTACGAATTGAGGGTGCTCTTTCAAATTCTTTTCTTTTAAGCCCGACAAAATTTTTCTGATTGTCTCATCGTCATCAGGGCCGCCGGCCAAATAAACTTTTTTACCTTTTTCAAGCAGACGTTCAATGACTTCAACCCAAATTTTAGGATTAAAAGTTTTAATAATATTTTTTTGCACACTCATTTTGCTTACACCGGGATGAATAAGCACACTGTTCGGCTCTTTTTGGCAATCATCTATTCTTATTTCAGGCAGTTCCATTTTTTCATCGCAAACATGCTGCACCAAATCATGGTACATTGCACAAGCGTACTGTTTCTTGTTGAGCGGTATGGTTTTGGTCAGCAAGAGCCTGCTCAAAAAACCTGATTCATATCCATAACGCTGGGGAATACCTGTCGCCGCCAACAAAATCGGTATTAAGGCATTTGAACCCGAAGAGATAACCATATCATATTTTGTCTGCCAGGTATGTATGATAAATTTCAGTAATTCAAAATACTTTCTGCCTTTAATATCAACCTCGACAATATCGTCAATGTTATACGTAAGATTCTCAATACACGCGCTTCTTGGCTCGAGTGCGAGGGTAATATGCGTGTCGGGGAACTTTTTACGCAAACTCGTAACAACAGGCAAAAAAAGTATTTCGTCACCTATTCCACCAAAGTTGATTAATAAGATTTTGTTCATTTCGCACATAGTCTAAAAAGGTTTTGTCTGATTAAGTTTGTTTCTAAGCTCTCTAAAGCGAGCAATATCTTCCTGAGCTTTGCCTGTATCTTTGAATACAACCTGTGTTGAGGGGTGTACCATCAAAATATAATCCATGTGAATTTCAAGGAAGTTATAACGGCGAGGCGCCTGATTAGTTGAGTTTTTAGGATAAATTTCAACGTTCGTAACAGCAAGAAAACGTCTTTCCGTATCATTTAATAAATCAGTTAACTCGCGATTGTTCGTTGTATACTTTGCCACGTGAACAGTGCCTTTCACGTCGTAATCTTTTGTTAAAATATATACCTCGACCGGTGTTGTATCAACATGTTTTGCCATTTTCACTTCGTCCTTATAAACTCATACTTAAAATTATATTATAAATTTCAATTTCTGGCTAGACACTGTTAACAAAGCTCGTCATCAAGAGCCTTCAGGGCGCTTCTTTCGTAAACAATTACGGTCTCTGATACTCGCAAATTGCCAAGGAATCCCACTCACCGATTCATTAATCACAATCAAAAAACATTTTGGTTTTACCGGCTTTAATAGTACTAACTGTAATAATATTTATGTTTTTCTTGCCTTGGATTACAATATTTTGCAAGTGTTTCCCCGGCCTGGAATCTTTTTTAGGGCGTAATCCCAATATCCAGTTGCCATTTTTTTGTTTTTCAAAAAACAGGTCAAAATTCTTTTTTACACGTGAGTAATCCTGATTGGAAATCGATAAAATAATATCATTGATTTGTTTATTTTCGGAAGAACTATAATTTGAAACAGAATCAATCGGGTAAGTTGTTTTAAAAAAAGCGCCTTTATTTTTAGTGAACTGAAAATCACCGCCTGATTTCAAAACAGCTGAGGAATTTGGTATCGTTTTTTCTTGTTTAAATTTGCAGGTTACATCGCCAAACTTTGGTACTTCTGAGACAATTTTCTCAACAGATGAAGGATTATCAAAAACATCAGCAAATGCGGAATTTACTGTAAATAATAACAATATAAGCATCAAAAATTTTTTAATCATTTTTTAAATTCCTAATTTTTCCGAGTAGTCTTTCAGGCGCGCAATATCTGCTCTCTCTTGATTTAGCATCAATACAAATTTGCATACTTTTTGCGCTAAATATTTTTTCGCCCGTCTCAGCATCCACGATTAAATATTTCATATTCAAGCTTGGTTCTATTTCCTCAACGCTGGTTATGACTTTTAATTTTTGTCCAAAGCATGCTGATTTTATATATTTAACATCCATCTTCGCAAGCGGATACGCAAGACCGTCCTGTCTCATATCCATGTAGTTATACCCGAGCTTATCAAGCAAATCACAGCGCGCAACTTCTAAATACTTAAGGTAGTTTCCATGCCAGACTATATCCATAAAATCTACATCGTAAAAAGGAACTTCAATAATCGTTTCTGCTTTAAATAGACTCATTCTTACCTCCGACTGTGATGAATTTTTCTTTCGAAAAATTACCTGATGCATATATTTTATCACTATCAAAATATTTAAATAAGACGGAATCTTCTTTGTTTGTGAGCGAAAGATGTATAACCTCATTGGGCTTGATTATGTTTGAGAATTTAATTTTTTTGACCTGTTCAAGTGGCAGCTTTAGTTTGAAACAGTCCTCTATAAACCAATTTGCAAAAAATAACTGCACAACTCCTGCGAGAATCGGATATCCGTCAAAATGTCCCTGAAAAAAATTCGAATTCTTTGGAAAAAGGATATCCAACACAACTTCGCCTTGTGAAATTTGCTGATTTACAATCAACGGGAATGAAAGATTTGTCCTAAATATTTTTTCCAGCCGCTGTTTATCAACTTTGCCTGTAATATTTTTTGGTATTTCATATATAAAACGCCATTTTTGCGGGATAATTTCTGATACGGCTTTTAACTCTGATTTCAAATGTTTTATTAACGAGACGCTGCCTTTTTTTATAAAATACTCTTTTCCTGTTTCATTCAAAACAACAGCACAGCCTAATTTTTCGCCGACCTTTAAACAATATGATGTCTCAACAAGCACATTTCTGTTTATATTTGCTTCAAGCTCAGGCGCAGAAGCCCTTTTGTCTTGTATTTTCAACATTCTGTCTGAACGGCTCAATATTGTAAAGGTTTCAGGTGTTTGAAATTCAACAATATCATTTTGCACAATCTCTTCTTCAGGAAAGAAATTTGATATTACTTTTATTTGTCGTTCTTCGTCTTGAGAAACTATTACATTTTTGAACTTTTTCATAGCTTTCTCGGTAGATTTTCTGCGATATGCGATGACGCCGGTCTCTGTCCCGCCATAAATTTCGATAACATTTGAGCTTACTTCAAGATACCCAAAAACATCATCATTCAATTTCGAACCCGCAGTCACAATCCACTTTGGAGGTGTTTCCCACTGCACATTATGTTTCATTACTTTCTCTAAGAACGCCGGTGTCGCAACAAGAAAAGCATTCTCAGTATTTATTTCATCAGGATAACAAATCGGCTTTGTATGGATAGTATAACCATTGTAAAATGGCAACATAAAATGGAACGTCAGCCCAAACAGATGATTAAGTTGTGTTGTTGAGATAAAATTAAACTCATTAGAATCAAATCTGCTAAATTCTGATGTCAACTCTGCAGCTTCTTCGGTCAAATTCCATATAGTTTTTTTAATCAGTTTTGGCTCGGCGCTTGAGCCCGAAGTGAAGAAGTTTACGATAATGTTATTGGCGTCAATTTCTTGGAAGCTAGTATCTTTTACTTTCACTTCGGCTATCTCTTCTGCCGCATAATAATCTACTGTCAGACTCTTCAACTTCTGTCTGTCATTGAGTAAGTAAATCTCTTTTCCTGCAAAAACACATGCCAAAAAGTTAATGATAAATTTAAAGTTATCTTCACCAAATACAACCACATTTTTTTGTGCGATTTTCTCAAACGCCAAAACCTGATTGTAAACTAACTCCTTCAATTCCTTAAAAGAATAGTCTTTGACGCCGTCATTTAGTACAATGGTTGCGTCATACTCAGTTGTGTTGAACTTATCAAGCATTATGTTTCCTTTTGAACATTATGCGAATGGGATATTCAATCGCGAAAAATATACCCATCAGTGTATATGAAACACAGCCGTTATACACCATCCAAATTTTTTCAGGGAGAAAAATCGTAACTACCGAAATCCAAAAATTACAAAAGATAAACACGACCCAAATATAGGTCAGGTTTCTCGTGTATTTCAGCACAGGTTCACTTAGTTCGCCGTCTGCCATTCGTGCAAATTTCTGGATAATCGTCTCTTTTGCAAAAAGTGATGTGAAAAACAGCATAAAACACATAAAATTGACGAACGAGGGATAAATTTTTAAAGCACCGATTTTGGTAAAGTGAACACAGGCGATCACCATAAGTGTAATCATCATCGGAAATAAAAACTTAATTTTTTTTAAAAAATTCATAAGCCTACAATAATTCGTCAATCGCGTCTACAACATCACTAATTGTTCTGATTTTTTTGAAATTTTCAGGCGGGATTTTTTTATCGGTAAAATATTGCAATTTGACAGCCAAATCCACAGCATCAATACTGTCAAACTCCAAATCCTCAAACAAATGCGCCTCAGGATTTATTAAATTTTCTTCAATCTCAAAACTTTCGACCAAAATCTCGGTCAATTTTTCGAGTATTTCAGCTTTAGTAAATTTTTTAGTCATTAACTTGAGACCCTATAAATGCCGCTAATGTTTTGACTGAATAAAAATGTTCTTTATTTTTTGACTTGTCAGAACTCATTGTAAGATTGTATTTTTTCTTTAACGCCATTCCTAATTCTAAGGCATCAATCGAATCTAAGCCCAAACCTTCAACAAACAAAGCTTCTTCACTATCAATATCTGACGGCGTTATATCCTCCAGCTCCAATGTAGAAATTATTAATTCTTTTATCTCTTCTTCCAGTCTCATACTAACTTTATATCGTAAAAAAACGTTTTAGGCAATTTTTTGTTACGAAATGCTTTTTTTGTTTTTTTGCTAATAAGATTTTGCATTCGCCCCGCCGCGCATTACTGTCCATGATAATTTTGGATTCAATAATCCAGCTTGATGTCATACCGCAGCGCTAAATGCGGAATCACACTGCAGGCATTTGTGTGCGGTATCTATCCATCTATTGAACGTAACATTAAAAATGACTACGTTTGCCCATTGGCAAGACCCCGCACAGAGACGATTAACTAGCATGCCACGCTAAAACCTGCGGGGTGACAGTTAGCTTTTAATTATTGCTTGCTGTTTTCTAAAAATGTGTTCTAGCGGGTCTAACTTTATCACGAAATGCTTTCTTTGATTTTCTTGCTAATTAAATTTCTGAGTGAAATTTCAGAGGACGCATCTTTTTGCAACTCCATAGTATCAATTTCCGGCATGAGTTTAATATTGTACATAACAATCTTGCTGCCGCATTCATAAATAGGCTGTCCTGCTTGTAAAAAGCCATAGCTGCATTTTATTGAAATTGGCACAACAGGTTTTTGTGCAGCTATCGCCAGCATTGCTGCTCCTTTATGAACTTTGAGTTCCTCATTAGGCTTGTGACGAGTGCCTGTAGGGAAGATAATTACATTGTATCCCTGGTTGAGTGCATCTATTGCATTCTTTTTGAATTCTTCGATATCCACATCGTTTGTTATATAGATGTTAGTCAGAATATTTTTCAGCAGAAAATTTTTCGTTAGACTTTGTTTTGCGAGGCATATAGACTTTGGTATAAGGCCAACTAAGATAATAATATCTATCAAACTTGGATGTGAGGCGACAACGATTTGACCTGAGAGGTTTGTGATTTTTTCTTTATCCTCAACATTAACCTTAATCATCTTTGTGACTTCAAACATTCTGTAAAAAAACTTCCAGGAATAGTGAATAATATTAGAATAGTATAGTTTTCGATTTTCTTTTTTGACAAAAATTTGCACGAGAGGAAAAAGCATGAAACTAATCACACCGGCACCAATACCGAATATCACAAAATATGAAAGCACAACTGCAGAGCGAATAAATTTAATCATTATAGCCTTTCAAGTTGATAATAATTAGTTTCAAATTTATTAGTTTCGCCGGCTAAGAATTTAACAAATTCGTCAAATTCGCTGTTTTTTGCATCAGTGTAGGTTGGGGTTTCTACCCCAACATTATTTACACGCGTAGAAAGTTTAACCTTAATGGCATTTTCGCGCGCTTCAAATCCCATAAGGCACGACACACTTTGATTATTCTCTAAAGCATCAGCATAACAATATAAGACATTATTTTCATCCATGCTGAATATTGCATCTAATAACCCTGCTGATAATGTTTTTTCTGAGGCCGAAATTGCGTTATAGGGAGTTGTTATTTTATTTAAAAGTGAAAAAAGTGCGATTGATGCATTATGTACTGATCCGGAAAAAGCAATCGGTGAAACTTCATTCTCTGTTTTGTATTGCTCGATTAGTTTTAACAATCGCTCAAATTCACCATACTGAGACGCAAAAACCAGATTCACATTATTATCTTCATAGCATTCATACAATGTCGCGAGCGTAATTTTATTGAGATTGCTGAATTTACGCCTTACCATCATCGGCAAAAACGACAGGTCAACATCTTCACCAACTTTGTGTGAATATTTATATATAAAAAACTCTTTTGTACTCTCATTCATGGTAAAATTATTCTAATATAAAAATGAGTGTATACCAATGATGAGAGGAATTTATATTACAAAATATAATGCCATTTGCAACCTGGGCAACTGCATTGAAGAAATTTTTTCAAAAGCACTCGCCTGTGACAATACTCGCTTTGAGTCGGATAATAATATTATCAAAAATCAATCCTGCTATCTCGGCAAAATTAACGCTATATTGCCCGAGATAGACGATTCTGACTACAATTTAAGATGTAATCGCCTGCTTTTATATTGCTATAACTTGATGAAAGCTGATATTGACGCAGTGATTGACAAATACGGTAAAAACCGCGTTGCAATTATTGTTGCGACAACAAACTCAGGTGTGGATGAATTTGAGATGACAAATGAAAAAATACACTCCCAGCTTGGCAACCCGGCAGAATTTTTGCAAAAATTCTTAGGTTTAAATAACTACTGTGCAAGTGTTTCTACAGCCTGCACATCGGGGATAAAGGCGTTCGCAACGGGAAAAAAACTACTTGAAAACAATATTTGTGACGCCGTCATCGTTGCAGGAGTTGACCCGATTAGCAAGTTGCCTGTTTTCGGCTTTAATTCACTGGAGGTTTTGTCAAGCCAAAAAAGTATTCCTCTCAGCAAAAATCGCTCTGGCATGAATATTTCCGAAGGTGTCGCGATTTTTGTTCTTGAAAAAGATGTCGAAAAAGGTATTAAAATACTTGGTATTGGCGAAACCTCGGACGCGTACCACGCTGCCACACCTGACCCACAAGGCATCGAAGCTGCTAATGCCATTAAAAAAGCTTTAACGGACGCAAAATTGACACCTGATAATATAAATTATATTAATTTGCATGGCACTGGCACAATTTCCAATGATATAATGGAAGCCAACGCAATATGGAATGTGTTTAAGGACAGTGTTTACGTCAGCTCCACCAAGCCTCTGACAGGACACTGTTTAGGTGCTGCAGCCAGCATAGAAACCGCGCTCTGTTGTGCAATGATAGATGAACACAATCCCGAAAAGCAACTTCTGCCTCACGTATTTGATGGTGAGTATGACAACGAATTACCAAAAATAAAATTGGTCGAGGGCGAAATCTCTAATCCTGACCTAAAAACCTGTATGTGTAATGCGTTTGGATTTGGCGGCACAAACGCCGTAATGATAGTGGGAGTTTAATATGGCAAGATACCACGATTTGACGAAAATATTACCTCATAATTATCCGATGATTTTGATTGATGAAGTAATTTACGTCGATTTGCCGAATAAATCCTTAACTGCAACTGTCACCATTACAGAGGATAAAGTTTTTTATGACGAAACAATTCAAGGAATTTCACCACTTGTAGGTATTGAATTTATGGCTCAGACAATCGGTTGTTACTCATATTTTAAAAGGAAACTTCCTGAACCAGAAATAGGTTTTTTGTTAGGAACACGCTCATATACAAACGCTTTAGAATATTTTAAAAAAGATGAAACGTACACAATAAAAGTTTTTGAAGTATACTCGGAAGATAAAATTGTAGCATTTGATTGTATAATATATGATAATAAGAACGAAGAATGCGCCAACGCAACCATTAATGCATATCAAAGTGATGACGCAAAACAGCTACTAATAGGATAAGACATGGGAAAAGAAGTTTTAATAACAGGCTCAAGCAGAGGCATAGGTAAAGAAATTGCCCTTTATCTCGCTAAAAGCGGCTATGATGTAGTTTTGCATTACAACAATAATTTGCAAAAAGTTCAAGAAGTCGAAGAAGAAGTTAAAGAACTCGGACAAAAAGCGCGAATATTAAAATTCGACACAAAAAACAGAAAAGAATGCTCCGAAATTATATCTGCTGACATAGAGAAAAACGGTGTATATTACGGCGTTGTCCTGAACGCCGGTATTTCTAAAGACAATGTATTCCCTGTGCTTGAGGAAGATGAGTGGGATGACGTGCTCAACACCAATCTCGGCGGATTTTACAATGTCCTGAAGCCAATCGTAATGCCGATGATACAGGCAAAAATGAAAGGGCGTATTATAACAATGTCCTCAATATCGGGCCTACGTGGCAACAGCGGTCAAGTCAACTACAGCGCATCTAAAGCAGGTATAATAGGTGCCACGAAATCACTCAGCCTTGAGCTTGCAAAACGCGGTATTACAGTAAATTGTATTGCGCCCGGTGTCATTGATACCGATATGACAAAAAATTTACCGGCAGATGAAGTTAAAAAACACATCCCAATGAGACGCTACGGCACCGCAAAAGAAGTGGCAAGTCTCGCTAATTATTTGATGAGTGAGGATGCGTCTTATATTACGGGGCAGGTTAT
>JAVBNU010000057.1:0-3953 GCA_031551265.1 Candidatus Gastranaerophilaceae bacterium | reverse complement strand
ATTTTGTTAGTTTTAATTGTTGGATGCCTACCTTGTATGGCAAGCGAGGATGATGTTTTTGACCAATCAGGCATACAAAGCGACTGGAATTCTCAAAAAGTAATCCCGGCAGGCAAATTTGAGGAAACCATTGATAAGTTCTACAAAAAAAAGCCAAAGAAAAACAAACACAAATAACAAATGCCAAATGCCCACAGGGAAGAGGACGCACCGCCGCCCGAAGTTTTTGAGAAAGCTTATACCGCAGCGCTGGTTGTGCCTGTTATGCTGATTAATAAAGGTGAAATTGTACCTATCGGCCATTATAAAGTGGCCGCTTCAAAAAAATCTGATGGCAAGAACTACATTGACTTATACCAGGGCGCAGCGTTGGTCGCTCAGTTCCCCGCATATGAATCCGGGCATGATTACAATGAAGAAACACTTAACTATGTAAAACTCATTCCGGCTGACGAAGGCTATGTGAAAATAATCTATGGCTCACTGGAGAATAATCTGGAAACTTTGATAAGAATGTATGAAGAGAATGAATAAATTTAGTATTCTCGTGGCTGAGACATTCTATAGCCCCAATACCCGAATGTAGCAAAGAATAACGTTATACCGATAATTTGTAGAATTTGTAAGGCCATATTAATCTCCTTTGAGCTCGTTGATGAGCTTATTAACACTATTGTATCGTATAAAGTAGGCATTGACGAAAATTATTGACATTGATATTCCCAATATACCTAACATTATATTTATTAAGCTGAGACCTGCCATAAAAAACGATAATCCGCCACCACCAAAAATAAATGCGGCTCCCCACAGGTGGGTCATTTCGTTCCTCAGATTACTCAGTACTTCTTTTTTGTAATAAATTTTATCCATGCACTAATTATATCACATAGTATGGTGTTTTAGAAGTTTATTGATTATATCTCTTTGCCGCTGCGTAAAAATGGTTTCAGGCTTTTTTTGCCCAAGTTTTTCAGCGTCTTTTTTGACATCGTGTCGAATGATTTTATTAAGCACATATGGCACTCCAAAGCCGATTGAACATGCCAAAGTTGCAATATTTAGCCAGAATAAACAAGCTTGAATTACTTGCGATTTGCCAGCTAAATTTTCTATTCTTGTTGTTTGAGGGAAAATTTTATACCACAATTTATTTGGCTGCTTTTTATTTATAATGTTTGTTTTTAATAATGTGTCTGATATTATTCCAAAAACACTCCCTATAACAAGATCACCTACAAAATATGATGGAAATAGCAGTGCCATTCTTGAACAACTATCTCTAAGTTCGGTGGAGTTTCGCGAGGCCATTACAACTCCGGTGTAGCCAGCTGCCATCGTGGCCATAAATGGTACTCTTCTCATCCAAATTCCATCATTATAATCGAATAATGCAGCATTCTTTTTTATAAAATCGTTGAATTTACCGGGAGTATTGGAGCTTAGTCCTCTTTTTATAAGTAAAGGTGATAATGTTAATAATGCTAAGCCAGTGAGAAAAATACCTCTTCTCAGATTTTCATATTTCTTATACGATTCTGCGCGTTTATCGATAACGGTCTTATCTGCCATTTCGAACTCGGCCGCAAAACCATCTCTACCCGTTTTCTTTTTCGTGTACCATACATTCCAATATGCGAGTCCACCCATCACACCTGCCGTAAACAAATAATCAAAACTTAAAACTGCCATTTTTGCATTTATCATTTTTTGTCTTAACTTTTCATAATCCCCACAGGCTCTATTCAAGGGTGCTGAAAAATCAATATTCAATTTCTCAGCTAGTGCAGCAATCCCTTTTTCTGTCTCTTCCTTATTTTTTAAGCATCCATTTGATAAATTTATCAGTTTGGATTCTTTAGCAGTAAATTTTGTAGTCAGTTTTGCTATATGTTTCATAGCCAGTCGATTAGTTAGTGGTAATGTGACGAAAGGAGTAGCAAATGCAAGTACCCACGTTAAGCCTATTCTCGTTGCGCGTTCCCTGCGTTCTTCTTTGTTGTTACTCATCATAACGATAGGGACATCAACACCTGCGTCCATGATGGCTTTGTTTACCATGACACGTTGCTCAACATTCGCTGCGCTCCAAATCAGAGGGTTAAACTTAAAACTGGGGGTATTATTTTGTTTTGGATTATTTGTGGTGACTTTCATACATGTCTTAAAACCAAACATGAAAATATTTGCTAGTTAATTCTCTAGTCACAAGCATGACGTAAAAATTTAAAAACTGTTGTTATTTTTTTAAAGTTGTGTATAATAAGAGTATTAACAGTTAATTATATGGTTTATACTCGTTTTCGACGTGTTTGAAAAGTTAATTGTTTTTTTGTTTACTACCAGTCAATAGAGAATAGCGTGTTAAAGAAAAGAAACGTCTTTAATTTTTATTTAAGTGAATTAAATTAATATATGAGTGTGTGCAATTTTAACTATAAGTACATAAAAGAAAAAGCTACACCCGGCAGTTGGCGCAGGGGGTATGAGGCATTTCAAAAAAAACTTATTTTATCGACTGAAATCAAGAAAAATATCTTAACCAGTCAGGTGAAAGGGAATTTTAAGGATGCTTATACGGTTGAACTGAATTTTAAGAAAAATGCTGTAAGTGCTAAATGCGATTGTCCATTGGAAGAAGAATGGTGTAAACATGCTATTGCAGTTGGATTAGATACGATAGAGCATGGATATTTCGATGAATTTTTAGAGGAGAAATATAAAATACCGCAAGACTTTTCGGATGATTTTCTCGACGAAGTCCCTGAGCCTCAAGGGAATTACGCATTCCATTTTAACCCGAAACGCAGACAAAACTTCTTTTCAATTTTGGTTATGGACAGGTCTACGGGCAAAGTTATTAGAGATATTGAGGCAATTTTAAGAGCATTTATTGAAATACAGCGCACAGATAAGAGTTTTGAGTTAAACAATTCACAAAAAGTTGAAATAGCTATTTTTCAGCTTTTATTGAAGTTGTCCAGATTAGATAAAAAAGCAGGCTGGTATGATATTCCTATTCCTAAATTCGACCCGTTTTTCCAGCTTTTAGCAAAGGCTGATGAGGTTTTGGATGGGCGCAATAAAAAACGCTTGATTTTTACGGATATAGACTGGAAATTAATGTTGTCTGTAAACTTTTCGATGGTTGGAAATGTTTTATTGTCGCTCCATTGGGTACGACCTGACAAAGATGATATGATACCGTTTGAGGAAGTTCGATATTTTTCACGCCAACTCAAATGGGGGCGTTATAAAAATTTGATTTTCCCGACTGACGTATCAGTTTCCGCGTTGCCACAAAATCTCACTAAAACTACTTTTTCGGATGTTAAAGATGCTGATGGCGCCAAGTTCTTATACGAAGAATTGCCAAAGCTACAAGAAATTATGGAGTGTGAAATTTCTGAAAGTATTGGTAAATTAATCATTGAACAACGTCCGCCTAAAAATATTGTCAGCTTAAGTCTTGACTACGATGGCTCACTTAAAGCTGCACTTGAATTTGAGTATGATGGTGTGCGTGTGCCTTACTCTAAAGCTACATCGAAAACGCCGTATGTTACGGTTAAAAAACCTGAAGAGAACCTTTTGTATTGGGTTAAGCGTAACTTGAAACACGAAGAAGCCGCGTATGCGATGCTTTTGGCGTGTAAGTTTGCGCCGATGCAGACAAACAATCTTGCTTTAGAGAAAGAAAACGCTATCGACTTTTATAATTATTACATCAAACAAGCTGGTGAGGGCTGGATGTTCGAAGAAAAAGATGACATGTCGTTCTTTAAGTTGTCTGATGAAAAACTTGAAATTGTTGCAGATATCGACTTTTCTGCTGATACCACGGATAGTTTTGAGGTCGAGTTATACGGACAGGTCGGCAAAGAAAAAATTGAATTTGAGGATCTTTATGACATAACACTTGAAGGGAACAAATATTACCGTGTGAAAAATCA
>JAVBNU010000062.1:0-21909 GCA_031551265.1 Candidatus Gastranaerophilaceae bacterium | reverse complement strand
AGGACACAATAGATGATTTTAACAGAATAAACTTTAACATGCGAAGTTTAAACGAGACCATCGGCTACAATAATGATATGGAACTTGTTGATATGATTGCAGGAGAGAGGAATCGACCAGATGATGAGAGTTTCGCAAACGAAAGAAAAGAAAAAATTGAAAAAGCACTAAAAACACTTGGCAGACAAGAAGCAAAAGTCATAAGATACCGTTTTATGAAAGGACTAACGCTGAAAGAGACCGGAGATATTATGGGCGTGACAAGAGAACGCATAAGACAAGTTGAAGTTAAAGCTTTGGCTAAATTGGGAACAAGATTCAATCCTGCCGGATTTATTGACGAGTATGCACCTTCTGAAAAAAGTAAATTTAAAGATTACCAGGAAGCCATGGGGTTTAGCAAAAATGTACTCAGAACTATTTTTACAGCGCCAAGCAATAGCGAAGAAAAAGAGCATCTAAAGAAAATTTTGCATCAAATACCTCGGAGTCAGAGAGATATTATTACAGCAGTGCTTAGTACTCGTCAAAGACAAGTAACCATCGACGAAATGATGGGAATCACAGGGCTAACAGAGCTGAGTGTCCCCTCTTGTCGCAACAGAGCATTCGTCAAACTTGGTGAATTCATAACAAAAGACCCTGTATTAAGTCAGTATATTGCTGAATTTAAAAGGAATCCGAAGGGAAATATCCATTTGGCGCAAAAATATCCATTCTTAAAAGCTATAAGTGAAGAATTACAACCATTATACGTACAAACAAATACGCCCGAAAAAATACGCTTGGAACAAATCTTAAAATCATTGAAATCGCACGAAGAATTTTATATACGTACTAAATGTTTTACCGGCTCTTCGCCCGACTTGTGGAAAAAGTTTGGATATAAAAGCAACACGGTTATATCTGATGAAGATTATATTTTGGAACAATTTCGCAGAGCATTGACTATGGATGATATGTTTGCTAGGTATGTATAGGGAGGTGTGTCTAATGAACGTATTAGAGATCTTGAACGACGAGCAATGAAGCGATTGAAGCGAATGCCCCTCTGTATTGAGCTGGAAAAACATATTAGTCAAAAAAAGAAGGCATTTTAGACATAAAAAATCATAACTTCGTTAATATTTAGCAACAATTGCTTGTCCATGTAGCAACAATATTTATTCAGGGGTTTTAAAACACTCAGAAGGTCCACATATGAAAATTTCAGTAATAAATTTTAATCCACAAATAAATTTTTCAGCTAGAGGGAAAGCTCATGAAACCCGAGTAGAAAGCTTGGCGTGGAGTATCTACATGGGTGATTCTTTTGAAAAGCGTAAGTATCCATCGATTGGTGTTGTGGATGAAGAGGCTTTAAAAAGAGCTTCTGTGAATGAAGAAGAACTTAATTACCGCAAATTAAAAATAGCCTTAATGCAAGCAAAGATAGATGGCGATAAGGAGACCCTAAAAAAGCTGGAAGAAAAATATCAGGATGCCGCTTCGGCAATAGAAAAAAATTGTGAGGGATTAGTTCAATACATAGCAAGTAAATTTAGTTGCTATTACCCGAACTTGGATAACGGGGATTTATTTGAAGAAGGTATGATTGGACTGCGCGAGGCGATTGACAGATTTAACCCTATTTTGGAAATCGACAAAGAAAAACGTAAAAACGGATATTTTAAAAAAAAGAATTCTGCCCCGAATCAAAAAGAGTACATTATGCTCTCAACATACGCAAATCCTTGGATAAATAATTCGGTGCGACTGTATTGCCAGGCGAATGCTTCTAAAATACACATCCCTAGATACATACAAGAAAAAGCGTTAGAAATCGCAAAATGTTCCAAAAAACTGAAAAGATTCGGTGCTGAACCTGATATTGAAAAACTATCCGAACTAACAGGCTATAGTGTTGACGAAATTAATGAAGTGAGACGGCATACTCCTCGCCAGGTTAGCTTATACGACACTTTGCATTCAAATGGCGACAAAAAGGTAGAATACAGTGTTTTGGCACGTACTGCCGATTCAGACGTTGATTATGACACCCGACATATTGAGGCCCAAAAAAGGATGAATGAGGTGCTTGAAGAGCTTAATCCTGAGTATGCCGGTATAATAAGATACTATATGGATTCTAACGATGTCACCAGCGCAGATATCGCAAGGGATACAGGGCTGTCTTTAACAAAAATTACCGCAATTACGGCACAAGCGAGACAGGCCATAGCCGAGTTGTTAAAAAAAGATTCTCTTTTTGGTGAATATATGAGAAGAAGAAGAACAGAAACTGACACTGGAGTAGCAAAAAAAACTGATGAGGTAAAAAATCCGTCTACAAAATCTAAACCATATCTCAGATTAGAACTCTACGCATTAACCAAACTAAAGCCGGTTTATAACAGCACAAAAACGAGTAACGAAAAAACACATTTACTTGAAGTGTTAGCGCAGTTGGATGAAAAGGAACGTGCTACAATTATCGGTAGGCTTTTGGCGCCTAAAAGACTTACACAGTCTGTGATAGGCGAAGATATAGGTGTAATGAAAGAACGTGTGCGGCAAATTGAAGTTAAGGCATTAAAAAAGTTGAATAAAATTCTAGCCAACGATGAATTTTACAGCGATTATGAGCCTGTAGCAGCTTTAAAGGAGTCATAAGTTTAACATATGAAAATTTCAATAATAAATTTCAATCCACAAATAAAGTTTTCGGCCAAAAGCACTAGCCAACCTGAGATTTCAGATGCTAAATTGTGGAATTTAGAAAATCAAGATACCTTTGATAGAAAATATTATCCTAATATAGATTCCGTTGACGAGGAGGCATTAGACAGAGCTTCCCGGCCGGGAATTGAGTTAAATTACCGTCTCATGAAAATAGCGCTTATAAAAGCCAAATTGGAGGGTAATACCCTACTGACAGCTTTGCTTAGGGCACCTTATCAGGAGGCTGAAATTGAGATGGCAAGTACAAATCTCGGACTTGTCAAAAAAGTAGCTGCGACATTTTATCATTACTTTGGAGAAGAAATCTCTTATCATGACTTATTTGCAGCCGGCAAAGAAGGCCTGGAAAAAGCGGCTCCGAGATTTAACCCTATTAAAGTTATAGCATCGGACGACACGAAAAAATTATCGAAAAAAACAAAAAACTCTGAAAAGCAAATAGAATATGCAAATTTTTCTACTTATGCCACTCATTGGATTAAGCAAGTAGTACGACGATATCGAGATGAAAATCGCCTTATAGTAAGAATACCTACCGACGTTTTAAAAGAATTAAAAGATGTATCGAAGGCAAGAATACAATTACAGCAAGAGGGTATAGACCCGAGCGATGAAATGCTTGCAGAGAAAACAGGACTCAGCGTTGAGAGAATTAGAGAAAATCGTTTTATAAAACAACGAGAATTAAGCCTAAATAAAAAACTATCCAATATGGAACCTGAAATAGGAGCTCTTGTGAGTGCCAAAACACAGGCTGTTGATTATGAACCGAGGTATAACGAAGCTATCGCGCGTTTGGAGGCTAAAATGGCTAATCTTTCGCTTGCTCATGCTACTTTAATCAGGCATCTTATAGAAAATGGCGAAAATTTGACTGATGAAGAATTGGCCAAAGCACTCAGAATAAACAGCCGTGACACTGCACGGATCAGGGAGGAGGCACTAACTGCTTTATCAGCTGAATTGGCCGGTGATGACCTTTTTGGCACATACTTACCTAAAAATACCCGGGTGACTGAAAAAAAGCCTGCTGAAATAATCACAGCATTCAACTCCAAAGACCCATTTTATAAGTTAAAATTGTATATTTTACGTTTGGCTGCCGTATATAACAACGAGGAAGTGACGGAAGATAAGGAACACTTATTGGGCGTATTGCAAAAGTTGAACGATAGAGAAAGACAAATTATTATAGCTCGATATCTTAACAAAGATAGAAAAACTCTTGATGAATTGGGTAATACTCTCGGCGCAATCAGTAGAGAGCGAGTAAGACAGGTGGAAACCCACGCGCTTCAAAAATTTGATACTATTTTAGATAAAGATGACTATTATAGTGACTATACCTCAGAAATGCCTACTTCTCACTTTAAAAATGTCAAAGAAGCCAGGGAATTCGTGGAATTATATCTGGTTCCGATTTATAAATCAGGAGATAATACTGAAGAAAAAAAACACCTGATTTCTGCACTGAATAAATTATCACCGACACATAAAAAACGATTATTAGAATGCTATTTTAAACCTGCAAAACCGCTTACACAGGTTCAGTTTGCCAAAAAATATAAATTATCCGTAGATACTATTCACGCTCTATTTGATAACTCTTTAACATGTTTTGGACAAATAATCACATCAGACGAAATATTCAGTAAATATATCGAACAAATGAAAATGAAAAATTCATGCGGGGACAAAATTAAGCCGGAGGATAAAGAAAAGGTAATTTACTTTATAAACAATTATCTCAAAACTATTTATAATTCACCTAAAAACACTACTGAAAAGAAAAAGCTGGAAGATGTGCTCAATCTTTTAAAAACGCGTAGCAAAATAATCATAGAAAAACGATATTTAGAGCCTACCCCCGTGAGTTGGCGTGCTATAACACGGCAAGCATCCGATATTCGCGGATGTACGAGGCTCGTGTTAACCAACAACGAAGATGTTGCATTGAACCAATTTTACCAAATTTTGTTAATGGACGAATTTTTTTCGGATAAAATTAAAAAAATGAACGAACGAGCTGTCAAAGCAAAAAAGAAATAAAATCGTTTTTTCCTGCGCAATTTTGTGCTAAAACTAAAGTATCATTATTTCTAACATCGTTATGAAATCAAGACAATTTGCTGTCCCGCAGCGAGGTTTCAGGATTCTTCACAAAATGTTAGTATGCGGGATCCCATAGTTATGAGACCCCGTGTATACACGCTAAATATTATATTCAAAGTTTCATGCCCGAGGCGGCAGCAGTAGATTAGCAGAGAGAATATTATGAGTAAAAAGCCTATAAACATTCAGCCGTACTTTTTTTCCTTTAATTCAGATAATGCGAATGAATTTAAAAGAATTTTGGATAAAAGTTTTTATGATTTTATAAACTGGCGCAACAGCTTTCATCCTGAGGATTTGAAACTGGTTCATCAAACAGACAGGACTGAAAAAACATACGCAGAAAGTCATCAACGTTTTGAAATGTATTTCAACGAGTTGCTGCAGCGTTTGCATGGCGCAACGCCATTCCATTCGCCGCGCTACATCGGGCATATGCAATCTGAGCGCCTAATGCCGGCAGTTCTGGGTTATTTCGCATCAATGCTATACAGCTTGAACAATATCAGCTACGAAGGCTCCACTGTCACAACCGAAATGGAGTACGAAGTTGCTGCCGACTTAGCTAAAATGATTGGCTACGATACGAAAAACTCATGGGGGCATTTGACAAGCGGCGGCACAATTGCTAACATCGAAGCTCTTTGGGTTGCACGTAATGTAAAGTACTTCCCGCTCATAGCAAAAGATTTGGCATACAAACATAGTAAAGATTTCATTGTTAAGCTCCTCAACGGAACGAAAAGCGATATAAAAGTGCTCGATGACTATGTGCTCTTGACGTTGCCCCCTTTGACCGTACAAAAGCTTGTATCAGATGTATTCAATGCCGATTGGGGCGTAAATATCGCCGACGAAGTATACGCCAGCGACAAAAATATTTCGTGCAAGGGCATGGATGATTTTTACAATGGTAAAATATTTGTTGCTGCGACAAAACATTATTCATGGTTAAAAGCTGCTGAAATTCTTGGCTTTGGGCGTAAAAATACGGTAATTGTTGATGTTGACGAAAATTTCAGGATGGATACAGAAGATTTAAAAGATAAATTAGTTCAATGTGTCAAAAACAAAGAACCAATTGTTGCAGTAGTCGGCATGTTGGGTACTACTGAAGCTTCTGCAGTTGATCCGCTCGATAAAATTGTCGCAATTCGTAAATGGTACGAAAAAGAGTACAACTCATCGTTCTTTATACACGTTGATGCGGCGTATGGCGGTTACGTCAAGTCATTATTTTTAGATTGTGATGACAAAATCAGAAAATATGATGATGTTAAGAAAACCTTAAATGGTACCTGGCCTTGCAAAGAAGTTTATAATGCCTATGCGGCTTTAGAAGAGGCCGATTCTGTAACTGTTGACCCGCATAAATTAGGCTATGTACCATATTCTGCCGGCGCTGTTGTCTATAAAACCAAAGTTACTAAAAATGCAACAATCGTTAAAGCGCCTTATATTTCGAATACTACAAAACCTGCAACTGAAGATTTATATTTTGGTGAATATATTTTAGAAGGTTCAAAACCGGGTGCTGCCGCTGCCGCTTGTTGGCTTGCGCACAGAGTTGTGCCATTAAACGAGTGTGGTTATGGACAAGTCCTGAAAAACCCAATTTATGACGCAACTTTCGTAATGAAAAAATTCAAAAAAGCGTTCCCTGCGAAAATTAACGGAAAAACTGTAAATATCGAATTTTTCAACGTCCCTGACATTGATATTATGCTTTTTGCGTTCAACATTGAAGGCAATAAATCGCTGCAAGAATGTGATGGTTTCAACAAAAAAATAATCGAAAAAATGAGCTTTAATCCTCATAAGCCGTTGTACGAACATAATTATATGGTTGCAAGTACTGTGTTCACCTACGATATTTATAAAAATTCAATCAACAAAGCTTTGACAAACTTGAACATAAACCCGGCTGAATGGGCGACTGGAGACCAACCTTTGACGTTGTTCAGATGCGCAATCGTGAATCCGAATCTCTATACCACCGAGTTGAAAGAATACTTTTACCAGGGGTTTGTGGACGAATTCAAAAAAGTTATTGCTAAGATTGTTTAAGTATATAATGTTGGAGTGAAAACCACAACCTACAATTCTTCTTCATTTGTATCACTTTTCAAGACCGAACGTAGACAATTAATTGTTCTTATCGTTCCTAAAGTCTCATGTAAGTCCTCAATCATTAACTTAAGACTTTCTAACATACCTTCTAATTTTGCATCAATTTTTTCTTCAATTTGTTCTTTGAACATTTTATTCTCCTTAATTCCCGAAAAATAGATTACAGACATGTAATTAAAAATAGGCCAAAATAGTTTACATGTCAAGACTAAAATTACTAGGTAAAAATATTAAAAAATATAGAGAGTCAAAAGGTTTTTCTCAGGAAAAGTTGGCTGAAATTGTTGATTTATCGAGAGAATATATTGCTGATGTTGAAAGAGGTCATAAAAGAATCAGTTTAAAAAAATTATTTATGATAACTGATGCGCTAGAAGTAAAATTTTCAGATTTAGCTAATTTTGACTAACCTTATAGAATTGTAGGGTGCGTCCTACGCACCGTTTAATACGTCTCTTCTTCTTTGAGTTCACGATTCATGAGCTTGTCGAGGACTTCACGAGGAGTCATATCGGTGTAGACAGCTTCATAAATTGCGGTGGAAATCGGTGCTTCGACATTCAGCTTTTTAGCCAGTTCACAAACAGCTTTGGAAGTTTTTACGCCTTCTGCAACTGAGCCTAATTCGGCTAAAATATCATCAATTTTTTTACCTTGACCTAAAAGTGAGCCAACCGTGTAATTACGTGACAGCGGGCTTGAGCATGTTGCAATTAAATCCCCCATGCCGGAAAGTCCGTACAGCGTGGATGGGCTGGCGCCAAGTTTTACACTCAAACGTACTATTTCCGCCATGCCGCGGGTGAGCAGCGCGCCGCGACAGTTGCTGCCCAAATCCATTGCATCAGCGAAACCCGAGGCGATTGCGATAACGTTTTTCAAGCTGCCGCCTAACTCAAGACCAATAATGTCAGAGTTGGTGTAGAGTCTGAATTTGCCTTTTACTGTTAATAAATTTTGAACTTTTTTAGCAACTTCAATATCATCACAAGCAACGCTTGCAGCCGTGGGCTTGCCAGCCAAAACTTCTTTAGCGAGTGTAGGGCCGGAGAGTACAGCCAGATGATTATCGGGTAACTCTTGTTTAATAACCTCAGACATTCTCATCAAAGTTGGCAACTCAAGCCCTTTTGAGGTGTTGACGACAATTTGATTCTTATTCAGTCCTAATTTTGCCATTTTTTGGCAAACTTCACGAATCCCCGATGTCGCGACAACAAGAAGTATAATATCAGCATCCTTAATTGCTTTTTCCAGATCAGCAGTTACAACGACTTTTTTATCGAGTTCTACAATAAGTGGTTTGGCTATAACTTCCTCAAGTCCCCACAAAGCGACTTCTTCAAAATTATCGGATAACAACCAAGTTAGAGTTGTTCCCCAAAAACCCGGTCCCAGTACTGCTAATTTCATGTTTTAAGCTCCTCTATACTACTTCTTTTGTAAATGCTTTCAAAACTTCCTCTTTATCGTCAAAGTGGATGGTTTTGTCTTTTAAAATTTGATAATTTTCATGTCCTTTACCGGCAACGACAACAACATCGTTTGGTTGAGCAATTTTGGCGATGTATTTAATTGCCAACGCTCGGTCTGTTTCTACGAATACTCTTTGCGGGTCAACGGACTGTATACCTGCCATTATATCGGATATGATTAAATTTGGGTCTTCGCTTCTCGGGTTATCAGATGTGACGATAACTTTGTCAGCTAATTTTCCTGCAATTTTGCCCATTTTAGGGCGTTTGGTTGCATCACGGTCACCACCGCAGCCAAATAAGCAAATTAAACTGCTGTCTTTTGGTGTTAGCTCACGTGCAGCTTTCAATACATTTTCCAGCCCATCAGGCGTGTGTGCGTAGTCAACGATGACTAGCGGGCTTTTTACAACTGTTTCGAAGCGTCCTGCAACTCCGGGAGTTTTTTCTAATGCGCTAATACAGGTATTGATGTCAACCTCTGCCGCTAAGCCGGTAGCTAATGCGGAAAGAGCATTGTATACACTGAAAATTCCGTTTGATTGTAGTTGTATTTTATACTCTTTGCTTTGGTAGCAGCATGTAAATTTTACACCATCGATTGAGAATTCAACATCTTTCGCGCCAAGATTCAAATTGACAGATGAGTTTTTGACTATGCCATAAGTATATGCTTTTATGTTTTTAGGCACAACATCAATAAATCTTTGTGCGTATGCATCATCAGCGTTTATAACTGCAAAAGCATTTTCTTTTAATTTTTTGAACAAAATAGCTTTTGCTTCAAAATAATTTTCCATTGTGATGTGATAATCCAGATGATCCTGAGTTAAATTAGTCAAAACTGCACCATCAAATCCGCAGCCACCGACACGGTTCTGCTCAAGCGAGTGAGAGCTGACTTCTATTGCAACATTGTTGATTTTTTCATCTACCATCATTTTTAAAGTAGCCTGAAGCTCAGGCGCCTGAGGTGTGGTATGCACAGCATCATGGTATGTGTCAGAGCTGGATTTTTTGTAACCCAGAGTTCCTATCAATGCACATTTTTTAGAGTTTTCTTCAAAAATTCTTTGCACAAGGTGTGTGACTGTTGTTTTGCCGTTTGTGCCTGTAACGCCAATTAAGTTAATGCGTTTAGACGGAAACTCATAAAAAACAGCTGCTAAATCTGCGATTTGGTGTCTTGTAGATTTTACGATAATTTGGGTAGCATCAATATCAAGCGGTTTTTCGCACAGAAAAACTCTTACGCCGTTATCGTATGCTGATTGTGTCCAATCATGCCCGTCAGAGCGTTCTCCCCGTAGGCATACAAATATGTCACCAGACTTTGCTTGTTTTGAGTTGTAAGAAATACCTGTAATTTCGGTATCTTTAGGATTAATGACGTTCTCAGGTTTTATGTAATCAATAATTTTTTGCAATTTCATGAATTCCCCTCTTAGCTTTGAGTATTGCCGGTTTTTGGAGCAACTTTGTCAGGCTGAATATTTAAAATTCTGGCTACTTGTTGGGCAACCTCTTTGAATACAGGCGATGCAACTGTATTTCCCCAGACTTCACCGCCTTGTGCCGAGTCAATCACAACATAAATCACGACTTGCGGGTCACTAGCCGGAAAAAATCCCATAACGGACGTGTACATAAGGCTGCTGTATCCTCTGCCATTTTCCAATGGCTTCAGAGATGTACCTGTTTTAGCTGCAACTGTATAAGCCGGCAAATTAACCGGCGTTTTTTGTCTTGCAACACTGCCTGAGAGTAATTTAATCATTGTTTGTGATGTTTCAGGCGACATGATTTGTGTTTTCACAATCTTTTTTTCGGCTTCCTCTGGTGAATACTTGATTACGTGAGGAGTAATTTTAACGCCATTATTAGCGATAGCTGCCATTATTGAAGCCATCTGTATAAAAGTGGTCGATGCGCCATAACCGTAGCCCATTGATGCATGGTCAGATTCCTGCCAGCCATGCCAGTCAGGCAACAGCCCGCTTGACTCTGCAGGTAAGTCTATACCTGTTTTTGAGCCGAGTCCGAAGCGTTTAAGGATATTGTAATATTCCTGTTTGCCAATCATAAGCGCAATTTTAGCGCTGCCAACGTTGCTTGAGTGCTCAAGCAAGTAATATAAATCAATTGTGCCAGGGCAGGGAAATTTTCGCACATCGTAGTTCGATAGTGTCCAACCGCCAATTTTCATTGAGCCGGTGTCGTTAATTTTGGTAAACTCATTTATTTTTCCGGCTTCCAATGCAGCAGCCAAAGTCAGGACTTTGAAAGTCGAGCCCGGAGGATAGACATCCGCAAGAGTCCAGTTTTTACGCTCAAGAGGAGTGGCAGTTTTGTAGTTATTCGGGTCGTAGTTTGGATATACTGCATATCCTAAAATTTCGCCTGTTTTTGGGTCCAGTACTATAATTGCACCACGTAAAGCTTTGCGGTACTCAATCATTTTTAATAATTCTGATTCGCAGACATGCTGGATACCGTTATTTATTGTGAGTGTCAAAGACTTGCCTTTGGCGGGAATAATTGTAGCCTCAAGGTTAGTCAGCACATCATAAATTATGTCACCATTGGGTGTTTTTTCAAATTTAATTGAGTTTGTGGCATCTTCAAGCCAGTCATTAGCAGTGTTTTCAACTCCTGCAGTTATATCAGCATCCGGATTATAGTATCCGAGAACATGCGCGGCCATACGGCCTTGTGGATAAACACGTTCGTTTTTTTTGTCCAGACTGACTTCTCGTAGTTGGAGTTTACGGATTTTTAGTGCTGTTCGTCTGTCAACGTCTTTTTTTAGCAAAATTATTTTATCTGTTCCTGAAAGGGTTTTGGTTAGCTTTGCGACAGGTATTTCCAACATGGGAGAAAGAACCTCAGCCAAGTCCTCTGGAGTGTGAACGTAGTCGTTTGTGTGGGCAAAAATATTGAATGAAGTTTTGTCAGACGCAAGTTTTTCACCGTTACGGTCAAATATTTCACCACGCATTACGAAGCTTTGGGCATTTCTTTGTTTTTTAGCTTTAGTTTTATATTTTTTGATATCAACAACTTGAATTAGAAATAACCAGCCGATTATCGCAAAGCAAATTAAGAATGACAAAACTTGCCATGCACGCAATCTCGCATCAAATCTTTTAAATTTTTCTTGTAAGTCGTCGCTCTTTTTCTTTTTCATAACCGCACAAATGCTCCTCCTAAAATAATATTATCATAAGGGAAACGTCATGATTTGAATTTATAAAAAGTTTACAAATTTTTAGTGTTTGTTATAAAATAATATGATAGAGTAGTGTCATTAGAACTTGGGACAGATTTGAGGAAAAAAATGAAAATAAATAAAATGACTTTAGCTATTGTTATAAGCGTATTTGCCATTATCGGCGTGATTGGGTTTCAGAAATACAAGTCAGTTATAGCTGCTAAGCATATGCATGCTGCAATGGGTGCGCCTGTAGCTGTTGAAACAGATGATGTTACTCAAGAAGATATTTATACTGTATCTGAATCGGCCGGACGTATTGAAGCGAAATACTCAGTCGATGTTGTGGCTCGTATCAACGGCTGGCTTGAAAAACGCTACTTTACCGAAGGTGCTAATGTCAAAAAAGGGCAAACGCTTTTTTCAATAGAGTCAAATGAATACAAAATTGCTATTCAACAGGCTTCTGCTGCAACGCGTCAGGCACAAGCCTCGCTGGTAAATTCGGAAAAAGAACTTGCTCGTGCTGCTGAGCTCGTGAAAAATGATTACGTGAGTAAATCATATTATGACAATGCATTAGCTGCCAGAGACCAAAATAAAGCAACTTATGATATGCGCAAAGCTGAGCTGGCAAACGCTGAACGCAACTTGAATTATACTAATATAGTTTCTCCGATTGACGGGAAAATAGGTAAAATTTTTATTACAGAAGGCAATTTGGTAAACACACAAACAGGGAAATTAGCGACAATCGTCAGCAGTGACCCGATTTACGCCTATTATAATTTAAAAAGCCACGACTATATAAAATTCAAAAAGGAAGATTCTCATAATTATAAAATGAGCAACGTAAAAATTGAACTAAAGCTCGCCGATGGCAGCATTTATCCGATTTTAGGAACTGTAGAATTTGTGGATAATGTAGTTGACCCAACAGCAGGAACGATTGCGATGAGGGCGTCTTTCGCAAATCCCAACAATATATTGGTTCCAGGCGATTATGTAACAGTTTTGAGTTCTTTGAAAACACCAAAAACATATACTCTTGTGTCTCAAAAAGCAGTTTTGAAAAGCGCTGAAGGCTCTTATGTCTACACGATTGACATGGAGGGTAAATCACAGATTACGCCGATAGTAACAGGCATTCAGGTTGGCGATAAGTGGGAAGTATTATCAGGATTAAAAAAAGGCGATAAAGTTATTGTATCAGGACTTACGAGCATACGTCCCGGTATTCTTGTAACTGTTACAAGCGGACAAGAAAAAGAAGCACCTGATTGCAAAGAAAATGAAAAAGAAAATAAAGAGAATAAAGAATAATGACAAACACAGACCAAAATAGCCCGAAAAATAAAAAAGAAAAGTTATACTTTTTTATTGAAAGACCACGCTTTGCGATGGTCATTGGTATATTTATAACATTAATAGGTATGCTTGCGCTGGCCGGATTAAAACTGGAAAAATATCCCGATATTACGCCACCACAAATTCAGGTTACAGCTGCATATCCTGGTGCCAGTGCCGCGTTGGTTGAAGAGACTATCGCGTCAATCATTGAGGCACAGGTAAACGGCGTTGAGAACATGTTATATATGACGTCAACGAGTTCTGATGAATCGTACGCACTCACTGTATTTTTTAAAGTTGGCTCAGACAGAAATATAAACTTAGTTAACGTCCAAAACCGTGTGGCGCAAGTAACAGCGCTTTTACCTCAAGACGTTACACGTATCGGCTTGACCTCAAAACAGGCTGTCAGTGGCGCCGGATTATTCTTTATAGGCGTTTATTCTCCTGATAATTCATATAACCAGCTTGATTTGTTCAATTATGCCTCAATTTATATTAAAGATGAGCTTGCAAGATTGCCCGGTATCGGTGAAATCAACGTATACGGTGCAGGGAACTACAGTATAAGAGTTTGGCTAAACCCTATTAAAATGGCAAACATGCAGGTATCTGTATCTGAGATTCGCAATGCCATTTTAGCTCAAAATACACAGGTTTCAGCCGGTGCTTTCGGACAAGAGCCGGGTGATGATAAGCAAAGCTTGCAAATAACACTGCGTACGAACGGTACGTTGAAAGATCCGAAACAGTACGAAAACATAATCATCCGCTCAAATGTAGATGGTTCTAATGTTTTACTGAAAGATGTTGCCCGTATTGAGATGGGTGCACAGACATATAACCTCGCAAGTAGTGTTGACGGACAGTCTGTTGCGATGATGCAGGTTATTCCAATACCCGGTGCAAATGCCATTGAAATTGGGAGTGCCGTTAAAGATAAATTAGAAGAGCTAAAGCCGAATTTGCCTGATGGGATGGCTATCGGAATTTTCAAAGATGATACGTTGTACATCATGGAATCAATGAAAGAGGTTGCTAAAACTATCTTGGAGACTTCGCTTCTTGTAATTTTGATTATATTTATATTTTTGGGTGATGCTCGTGCAACGTTGATTCCCCTGATTGCAATTCCTGTATCGTTAATAGGTACTTTCGCCGCACTGCCGGCATTTGGGATGTCGATAAATTTGCTTACTTTGTTTGCGATGGTGCTGGCGGTCGCCACGGTTGTAGATGACGCTATCGTTGTAATTGAGAACGTAAAGCGGCACATTGAGGACGGAAAAAATCCTATTGAAGCAACACAGATTACCATGCAAGAAATCGGCGGCGCTCTTGTTGCGATGGCGTTAGTCCTGATGGCTGTATTTGTACCGGTTGCATTCATACCGGGCTTGTCAGGTATTATGTATAAACAATTTGCTGTTTGTATTGCAGTATCTATCGCGATATCAGCAGTTTGTGCACTGTCACTATCACCTGCAATGTCTACCATAGTTTTAAAACATGGCGATGAAGATGCTAAACCAACCAATATAATCTCACATTTACTTAAAACAATATTGGATAAATTTAACACTTTTTTCCAACGTTTTAGCGAAAATTTCTTAAAATTTGTTCGCAAACTGGTATACGACAAGTTAATGGGTGTTTTAGCATACTTATTGATTATATTACTGGTTGTAGTTTGCTTTAGAGTCATACCGACAGCGTTTATCCCGACTGAGGATGAGGGTGTCTTGCTGGTTCAGGCGGTACTGCCTCCGGGTGCGACAATGAGTCGTACTGAAGAATATTGTACTAATATATATAACGCGACCAAGGATATTGAGGGTATAGATTCAATCATCAATATTATTGGGACGGGCGCTTCCAACTCTGCCTTCATGGTTTATCGCTTAAAGGCATGGGATGAACGTGATTTCAGCGGGTTTAAAGGCTTTATCCGTAAAACGGTACGAGGCATCCAAGGTCGGCCTACGGATTTGTCCACTACCGGCATTTCCGGGCGTATGCGTCAAGCGATTGCACCATTCCACGACGGTAGCGCATATATAATTTCACCTCCTCCAATCTCCGGCATGAGTATGGCAGGTGGCTTTGAGTTCCAAATGTTATCTAAAGGTGACTACGCTCCGCAAGACCTAGAGCAATACGCGAGGAAGCTCACAATGGCTGCGAACACGAACCCGACTCTTTCTAACGTGTATACATTGTTTCAGGCAAATATGATGCAATATATTGTCAATATTGATACTGAAAAAGCATTGGCACAGGGCGTTGATTTGACAGAGTTATACGCAACTTTGGCGTCAAACATCGGTACGTATTATGTAAATGACTTTAATATGTTAGGTCGTGTATTCCGCGTTCAGCTGCGCGCAGAGGAAGAATTCAGGCGAAATGCTAATGATATTTCTCGAATTTATGTTAAAAACCGTTCTAATGAAATGGTGCCTATAACTACCTTGGTCACGCTAGAGCCGACTATTGGCGCAGCATCCATTGCCAGATATAACCAATATCGCTCAGTTTTAATCAATGGGTCGCCGGCAGGTGGTCGCAGTACCGGCGATGCAATGACAGCGATGGAACAGGTGGTAAAACAAGTTCTACCAAAAGATATCGGCTTCGAGTGGTCAGGCACATCAGCTCAAGAGCGTGAGGCCGGAGGTCAAACATTTATTGTTCTTGGCTTGGCGCTGATATTCGTGTATCTATTCTTGGTTGCACTGTATGAGAGTTGGTCAATACCGTTCGCTGTTATGCTTATTGCCCCTGTTGCAGCCTTGGGAGCATTAATATTCCAGCTGATGATGGGGACTCCGTTTGACTTGTATTCACAGGTAGGGATGATAATGCTTATTGGCTTGTCAACTAAGCAGGCAATTCTGATTGTAGAGTTTGCGAAGGAACTGCATGAGAAAAACGGATTGTCTGTTGAAGAAGCTGCGATTGAGGCGACTAGAATACGTTTAAGAGCGATTATGATGACAGCGCTTGCGTTTGTACTTGGCATGGTGCCACTTGTATTGGCGCACGGTGCGGGTTCAGCAAGCAGGCAGTCTCTTGGTAACACGGTTTTTGGCGGCATGGTTGCAACGAGTTTCTTAGGTACGCTTATGACACCTGTGTTCTACGTTTTGGTACAAACTCTTGTATACAAAATGATGAACAACAAAGCAAAAACTGTCGAACAAGAAAAAGAATAATATAATATCAATATCAATATCAATGAAAAAGAGTGAAATATGTATAAAAAACTGGTAATATTTTTAATAACTTTGGGATTGTGCGCTTGCACTAACACTTTTGCTTCGGAAACTGTTTTTGAAGACGCAAAACCTGCTGTAGATGCAACAACACCAGAAAGTATAAATAAACAATTAACTACACTTGAGGATGCAAATGCCCAGTCACAGCTTGAAATGATTAATAAAATCCAGCAATCTATAAAAGTCGGCAAGCCCATAGATTTGCATGGCTCAACGGCAGTGACAGTTGAGGGTGGTGTTGAAAAGAACCGTGTTATGTCTGTTGAAGAGTGCATTAAGTTGGCACTTTTAAATAACCCAACGATTCAAGCTGCAATGGCAGATAAGGAGATTTACAAAACACGTATAGGTCAAGCTTGGTCTGCTTACTTCCCGAGTTTGACGCTGGGAGCAAATTATTCGCGAAACCGTATGATGCAAACGACTTTCGCGGTTCCTGACCCTGTATATAATATGTATAATGTACCCTCAGTCGGATTTGACCAGCTTGTGTATGATTTTGGCAAAACACGCTCGGCCACAAATATTGCAAAGAAAACGTTTGAAGCATCGGATAACAACCTCCAATCGACAATAAATGATACGATTTACAAAGTCAAAGAAGCGTATTACAACTTGTTATACGCATTCCAGCAGGAGCAAGTTTATTCTGACACAGTCTATAACTATGAAGTTCATTTGGAACAAGCAAAATCTTTTTATTCAATTGGCACAAAAGCCAAAATAGACGTAATTACGGCTGAGTATAATCTTGGCAATTCTAAATTAAATTTAATCAAATCCAAACATAATATTGATGTTGCATACGCGAAGCTAAACAACGCAATGGGCTTACCTGAACATATGAATTACAGTATTGACGAGAAAATTGCAATCCCTCAACACAATTTTAAATTCGAGGACCTGATAGAAAAAGCATACGATATGCGACCTGAGCTTTTAGCATCAAAAAACAAATCTGAGGCTTCCAAAATCCTGGTTTCAGCTACTAAATTTGCGTTCATGCCTGATTTTCGAGTATTCGGCAACTACGCATCAGGCGGCATAAAAGTAAACGATAATTATAGTTACCAACTAGGCGGCGGCTTGCAGTATCAAAGCATAAACCTCTATCGCTTGAAAAAAGAAGTCGATGAGGCTAAAGCCACTTATAAACGTGACAACGCCCAGTTTGAAGAAGCAAGACAAGGCGTTTATTTAGAGGTTAAATCTGCATTTATTAACTTCAACAATGCCAAAGACAGTATCCCGGTCGCCAAGTTAGCATTATTAAATTCAAAAGAACAGCACGACCTTGCAAACGGACGCTACAAAACAGGTCTTGGTGACGCAATAGAACTAAAAGACGCTGAAATTACATATATTGGTGCACAACTAGAGTATTACAACACCCTTTTGAATTACAACATTGCGCTCTCTAACCTTGAAAAAGTAGTCGGCTGTAATTTGACAGAAGTCACAACCAGCAATGAGATTACTCCAGTAGTTGAAGAAGAAAAATCCGATATTTAGAATATATACGCAAGTTCTACGATTTTAAAACAACTTAATAATCTCTTGACGCTGATATTCGTTCTATATAGTATTATATAGTTCAAGTAGTTGTATTTATATATGTAAAGGAGAGTATTTATGTCTAAAATCAGCAGTATTCAAAATTTAGTTTTCGCACACAAACAAAATCAGGTACACTCTAACAAAAGCGCACAGGCAAACCCCTCTGTGACGCTTAAATCTCAACTTAATGCTGACACTTTCAGCCTATCACCATCGTTTAAAGCGGATTTGGTAGTTGATCCTAGCCTCAGACTGTCAGAAACCGAAAGAAAGGGCATAGAAATAGTCCGCAAGCAGCTTGCCAGAGTAGATAATAATGCTATCGTCAGCCTTGAAACCCCTTCTACCAGTGCCGCACCTGTAAGCTCGTATGGACGCAGGGTAACGCCTGATATAACAATAAAAAGCCAGTTTTATGGTGCAGAAACAGAAAATGGATTTGTATTACAGAATCCTAAAAAGGATTTAACGCCACAAGATATAGCGGATAACATAATGATGAGCATCGACCTGTGTCACGCACATACACTGAGACCGGGAAGGTAGCCTTATAGAAAAGGAAATATTTCAAAAAAAGGTAGGCTGTTTCGTCTACCTTTTTTAATTATAAATGGCCTTTGGCTGCAGAAAACTATGAGTTTGTTTCGCGATATTTTTTATATTAAAATAGTTTCATAAATAGAAATTAAGGGGTATTTATGAAAAGTGATAATATCAAACAGGGTACAGCAAGAGCGCCGCATCGCTCATTACTATTTGCGACAGGAGTATCAAGACAGGCATTTAAAAAACCTTTTATTGGTATAGCAAGTTCGTTTTCAGACCTTGTACCCGGTCATGTCGGGATGCGTGATCTTGAGCGCCAGATAGAAAAGGGTATTCACTCGGGCGGCGGGCAATCTTTCGTGTTCGGCGTACCTGCGATTTGTGACGGTATTGCTATGGGACACGACGGAATGAGATATTCGCTGCCTTCACGCGACCTTATTGCAGATTGCGTTGAAGCTGTAGCAGGCGCGCATCAGCTTGACGGGCTCGTTTTGCTTACCAACTGCGACAAAATTACTCCGGGGATGTTGATTGCGGCACTAAGACTAAATATTCCGTGTATCGTTGTAACAGCCGGTCCGATGCAGGATGGTTATTGCAAAAATGAAACTTTAACTTTCATAAGAGGCTCCTTCGAAGCTATTGGTAAATTTAGAGCGGGCGAAATCACCGAAGAACGTTTGTATGAAATGGAAGAAAACTGCTGCCCCGGCGCAGGTTCGTGCCAGGGATTATACACGGCTAACACAATGGCGTGCCTGACAGAAGTTTTAGGGATGAGCTTGCCATATTCTGCTACTGCTGCGGCAACAAGCGGTAAGAAAAGAAGGCTGGCATATGAAAGCGGCGTTACAATCGTTGATATGGTAAATAAACAAATTAAACCGCTGGATATTATAACTCGCGAATCTATGCGAAATGCAATTATTGCTGACTTAGCACTTGGTGGTTCGACAAATTCGATTCTGCACTTGCTCGCAATCGCTGCTACAGCGGGGCTGGATATTACATTAAAAGATTTTGAAGAGTTGAGCTTCAAAGTACCTCAGATTATTAAGCTTGACCCTTCGGCACTGCCAACGATGACTGATTTTGACAAGGACGGTGGAATACCTGCAGCCATCAAAACCTTATGGGGGAAAATACCTGAAATGAATAATGTGAAAAACATTTTGGGGATGACAATACAAGAAATTGCCGAAAATGCGTGGTCAGGTAATAACATTATCCACAGTGTCGACAGCCCGGTCACGAGCAACCCCGGCTTAGCAGTACTAAGAGGCAATTTGGCGCAAGAAGGCGCTGTTGTTAAAATCTCCGGCGTTGAGCCTGAGTGCTTGAAATTCACAGGCACAGCAAAAATTTTTGACAGCGAAGAAGAATGTATGACGGCTATTGAAAATGATAACGTCAAAGAAGGTGACGTGCTCGTTATTCGCTATGAAGGTCCAAAAGGCGGCCCCGGAATGCGTGAAATGCTCGCACCGACTTCATTAATTGTGGGCAAAGGCCTCGGCAAAAAAGTTGCTCTTATCACAGACGGACGTTTTTCAGGCGGTACACGCGGCTTGTGCATCGGACATATTTCGCCTGAAGCGGCAGCGGGCGGGTTAATCGGACTTTTACAAGATGGTGACACCATTGAAATCGACATACCAAATCGCACGTTTGAAGCTAAATTAAGTGAAGAAGAAACTTCAATGCGTAAAGCAAACTGGACACCAAAACAAAAAGCTGAATTAAAAGGATTTTTAGCTAAGTACGCAAAAACAGTTCATAGTGCGAGTGTAGGCGCGATAACGCAGTAGCCTCATACTATGAGACCCCGCATATTAACGTTTTTCAGTATTCGTTCAATTATTGCGCTGCGGGGCTGCAGACACAATACAATGTTCAAAGAAGGAAGTTAGAAAATGGCAAACAATGCAAATATAGCAGATATGATTAAAGCTGACACGGGAATTGATATCTCGGGATTGACGAATGTCGTTGCGGTTCATGACCACGACCATTCACAAATGTTCGAGGATTTCATAAAACATCTCAATGTATCTCATATTTTGTGGACAGTCATCGAAATTATCATTGTTGGCGCGCTAATTTACGGGGCTTTGCTGTTTATTGACCGCCTGGCTAAACAGATTACAAAATTTGCGCAGGTACATGATTATGATGTATTATTTTTGCGTTTTATGCCGTTGATTTCCAAATTTGTAAAATTGCTTGTAATTATTTTCTTTATACTGGTTTTAGGAAATATTCACGGTGTTAACCTCTCATCCGTAATTGCCGGCATCGGGATTGGTGGTGTTGCAATTGGTTTTGCTGCGAAAGAATCAATCGCAGACGTGTTCGGCACAATCGTTTTAATTGCTGATAAAAGCTTTAAAATCGGTGACTACATTGAAATAGATAAATCCGTCTCGACCGGATATTTCGCCGGAGTTGTTGAAGATATCAATTTCCGTTCTTCAAAATTACGCTCAACTGACGGCGCGCTGAGTGTTATCCCAAACCACATTCTCGCTGCTTCAATTATCAGGAATTTGTCAGCGTCTAATCGAAAATGTATTCAGGAGTACATAGGCATAACCTATGACACGCCGAAAGACAAAGTGAAAGAGGCGATTGAAATTTGCCGCTCGATTTTAAAAGAAAATCCTGAAATCAACAATAATTATACGGTTGAACTAAACTCTCTCAGTGATTCTTCTCTAAAAATTATGGTTCGCGCATTTACTTTCTCTACAGATTGGGCTGATATGCAGCGCATAAAAAATGATATGCTGCTTGAAATATACGACAAATTTAATACAGCAAAAATTGAATTCGCGTTCAATACACAAACATTGCACATCAAGAAGTAACAGCCATACGGCCGAATAAGTCTGACTAGCATTGAGATTAACCAATCAACCGTGTGATTAATCAGTTAATCTGCGCTCTAGCCGTACTGTCCGCCGCCTGTACCAAACTTAGGTGCTGCAGCTTGTATCTGCTTGCCTTCTTGCTCCTCAGCCGCTTTCAGTCTACCTTCAATCAAGCTGATTTCAGTCTGGATTCTTTTAGTTTTCACTTCAATATCCAGCTCCATCGCATTGACTTCACGTTCCTGAATACGGTTCCAGCTTTGCTTGGCTGTATTATCAAGATTGCGCATATACGCCATCATGTCTTGAGGCGTTCTGCAACCTGTTACAGCCACATTCGGCATATTGGTCGCAGGATCCATAATCGCGGCTCGCTGCCCCATTACATAGTTAGTACAGCGCATATTATTGCTGTATGCCATTTGTCGTAATTCCGGAGTAATTCTTGCGAGATCCGGTCCTGCGATGAAACCATTACCTGATGCTATTGCAGTGCTAAGGCTGACCAGATCCATTCTTTTTCTGGATAATTCAGCCATCTCACGCATCTTCTGATTGAGCTGAATGGTCAACATCATTTTCATGCCGGTGAACATTAAAAATGCCATTTTCTACCTACCTAACCTTTTTAAACTATTAAATTACTAACCTTATAT
>JAVBNU010000034.1:0-8051 GCA_031551265.1 Candidatus Gastranaerophilaceae bacterium | reverse complement strand
AACACGGATGTTTTGCCGGTAATTTTTTATTTACATGGCGGCGGCTGGGTAACAGGCAGCAAAAACACCCATGACAGGCTAATCAGAACGCTTGCAAATTGCACCGATTCGGTAGTTGTGTTCCCTGAATACACGCTCTCGCCTGAAGCCAAATTCCCGCAAGCCCTGAAAGAAAGCTTTGCGGCAATAAAATATGTAACCGAAAACGCTGAAAAATTTAAAATTAATCCTGACAGTATTGCGATTGCCGGCGATAGTGCAGGCGGGAACATGGCGACAGTTTTAGCAATGATGATAAAAATAAATCAAACTCCGAAACTTAAATTTCAGGCTCTTTTTTATCCTGCGACTGATATGAGACTGGAAACCGATTCTGCAAGGCTATTTTCAGATGGGCCATTGTTGACATTGGAAAGTATGAAGTACTTCAAAACAGCTTATCTGGCGAATTGTGAAGAAACAACCAATATTTACGCCTCACCAGTTTTAGCAACGCAGGAGGACTTGAGAGACTTGCCACCTGCTTTAATTATTGTTGCAGAAAATGATATGTTGAAAAACGATGGTGAAAACTACGCCAAAAAACTGGATGAAGCCGGTGTGCCTGTTGCTTGTGTGAGTTATAGCGGCACAGTGCATGACTTTATGATGCTGAACGGATTAAAGCACACTCAACCAACAATCCACGCAATTGAACAAGCATGCTGCGTCCTCAGAAAAGCGCTGCACGAAGAATAAATTTACTAAAGTGAAGTATTGTAACATTTTTTCAACGCTGCTATCAAAATTTTTTTTTCAGGAGCGTTGTACTAGCAGCTACATAAAATAGGAATATGGTTAATGAAAATTTTTAACAATGCAATATCCACCAACATGTTTTGCAACCCAAATTTTATTGATAATAGCCGCGAAAATAAAAGTTTCGCAGTACAAAACCAAAAAGATGTTTTTATTAAAAACTCTATTAATTTTAAGGCCGAGCCAAAAATCATTGAATACAGGCCTCAATCAATTTTGAAAGAGAACGAAGATAATATTGAAAAATTAGCAGACATGATTTATCAAATAGTTGGCGAGTCATTAGCTGAAGCACGCGGAAATGCCCCCGAAGGTGAGCAGCACATTGAATTTCGCAAAGCTGTTAATAACATATATGGACACTCAATAGAGGAATCAGTAAATGAAAAATTGAATCAGGCTGATGCCAAGGATCAGCAACCAATTAGCAAACTGCTGGGATATATTGATATGAATCAGGTAGCAATAGATCTCCGTGATGAGTTGCGCTATATGGAGCCGCGTGATTTTGCTTGGAATTCACGCAGGCTAAAAAACATAACCTCAAAGCACCTAGAAAAACAACTAAAATATGCAGAAACTGACATCATGGCACAAGATATTGCGGACCAAATTGAAGATGCCCTAAAAGATGTTTCTGAAAAAAATCCCAAGCAGCCATTGAAATTTGCTGGTTTTAGTGAAGAAATCCAACGACTTGAAATGAATGATGAAGATTTTACGAAACCTGTCTTGCTTTTATATAAAGGCATTATGAAATATTTTCAACGCTATCATGTGCACAATGACTCAACTTATCTCGATAGAGAAGGGCGAGATTGGGAAAACAACCTAAAATCCAAAATCGGCACGCACAAAAACCAAGACTTTGAAAAAATGACAAAATCCAAGAAATTGCAATCAAAAAAGGATTTTCAATGCAAAGCGAGAGCAATAATTAATAGTGAATACGTTTTTGGCGGAGAAGATTATAGCGGGGAAAATTTATGGTTTTGGCAAATGATGTCAACATATGCCGGTAGAAGCAATCGAGGTGGTATGTTTGCCGGTACTATCAAAGACATGACTGTCCACAATCTCTACCATATATTCTACCAGCTTTCAGCTTCGCCATTTAGAGATTAATTGTGGGGTAGGCTCGCCAGCTCGTCAACATGATTTTATTTTTTTATTATAATATTTTTATGTTTAAAAAAGTTTTGTTGATTTTCACCATATTTTTAACGTTTGCAAATATCGCTTTTGCGGATGAGAGTATGCCTCAAATTGAAAGCAAAATTCTTTTGCGCACCCAAAAAACTTGGGATGGCACAAGCTATGCACCCTTAAAAATCAATGCACCTGAAATCACAGTTGTAAAAATCACGATTCCTCCAAACGCCGTTTTGCCGGTGCACAAGCATCCGATGTTGAATGTCGCTTATCTTGCGAGCGGTGAATTGACAGTTTATAAAAAAAATGGCGAACAATGTCTCCTAAAAGCGGGTGATGCACTCGCTGAAGTTGTGAATACTTACCATTATGGTAAAAATACAGGAAAAGAACCTGTCGAAATAATTGTTTTTTATGTTGGCAAAAAAGATATGCCTCTTTCCGTGTACGAGAAATAATTGTTGCGCGAGCCGGCTAGCCCGCATAAATAAAAGATTGGGAGATACGTGACTGTCATGCTCGTTCGCGATAAACGGCGTTACGTGTCGAAAACTCATCGTTTCCGCCACTTCAGCCTCTGCTCACTCGCGCTCGAACAATGGCAAAGCTCTGCTTTGCAGTTCTCGTCAGGAATTTAACTCAAATAAAAACCCCTCACATAAAGTGAAGGGTTTTCATTTGGAGGATTTAGTCTAGACAGCACAATTCTCCAATACAAACTCCCTGAATCAAGCCGATACAAACTATTAAAATTTGTAACGCTTTTCTGAAAAATCCTAAAGTTTTTTGCCTTGGCTACCGATAGAGTTCTTAGACTTGAAATGGTAGGAAGGACTTTTTTGTGGTATCGCCGATTGCATCAGTATCAGGAATAAATTATGTTGCGCCAACTTTTAGCCCCAGTGCTAGAGCCGTAAATCAAGAACAGAGCATAAACACAGTTAATAATCTTGAGCGCTCGCCTGAAAGAGATTGTTTCGTTAGCTCTCAAAAGCCTGTACAGACTGATAAAGAGGTTTCTTTTGGCGGTCGTGTAAATATGGAAAAAATTGCAGAAGGTCTTAAAGGTTTGACTAGAATCGATGCAGTTGACCTTATTAAAGCTCTTAAAGAAGGAAAAAAGGCAGAGAGTCTGACTGATGTTGAAATTTTCAATATATGGATACACAGATTTTATGAAAAATTAAAAGATGCCCCCGAAGCGATGAAAGTATATATGGCTAGAATCAATGATACTTGTAAAAATAGCTTAATAAAAATCAAAGAGGGTGATACTTTTTTGACAAGAACAATCTCGGTACATAGTCCATCAAAAAAGGGCGATGTGTTACAAATAAGCAATCCTAACATTGAAAATATGCCGGCAGCAGCTGCAAGAGGCGGAATTAATGAAATGCTGAAAATCGAAGAAGGCTTTTTAAGCAGAGTACACAGTGATAAAGCGGCACAAATTGAAGCCCCCTCATTTAGCGGTTCCATACAAGACAGCACTTTGTTTGCGATTAAAACAACAAAAGATATGGAACTCGTAGGATTTGACTATCGTGAGCTTGGTAAAGTTGAATTCGGAAGCTCAGTATTTAAAAGACATGTAGACAAAAACGATTGTTCAACTGAGGTACTTTTTCCTCACGAAGCGAAGTTTCAACTCATTGAAGATTTAATACCTGATACACTTTTAGACATTGTAGATACAAAAGGAAATCCGTTTCAATTCAGGCTGATAACAAAGCAAGTTACTCCTGTTTCACGATAAGAGCAATTTTAGGGTCAAATTTTTCTCAATCGCCTCGAGCAATTTTTACAAAAGTTGCCAAGCGGCGATTCATAAGAGGGTCATTGAAATGATAAGTATCATAAAATTTTAAAGGTGCATCTAAAAAGCCTTCTCCAATGTCACTCCACGCAAAATCAATGCGTAGCTGGTCATGTAAATAGCTTTTTACTTTTCCGTCTGTCAGCTTACCATTTGCTTCAAGCAAGGTCGAAAAAAGGTATATTTCGCCATCTCTGTATGGTTTCCCCTTTAGTGCATCTTTCGCATTTTTCCCTGCGGCGGCATTTTCGGCTGTGCTATAAACTTTAGTTAATTTTGTAAACTCTTCTTCGACATAAGGACGTTCAGCAAATTCCACTAATGCATGTAGGGCTTTATGATAAGCTCTCTCCAGCTTAGATGGTATATAGTTTTTTAACACCGAGTGCTGTTTGAAATATTCAGGAAGATATTTAGCCATACCACCTCCGCTAAAGCTGATTGTATCGCACTTGTTCACCCGTGGCAACGTATAATTCGCAGGTTGAGTTTCCCGATTTGCAGTGCCTGACTGAATCGGTGAAGCTAAATTACTTACCATTAAGGGTGTGATTCTCATTGCCTTCCTCTTGATTTTCTCTGTCTGTATATAAAATAATACAGATAAGCATTCGAAAAATCAATGATATATGTATTTTTATTATTATTTAAAGCATGTCACATTTTATCAATACTTGTGGTCATTACAGCACAATGCCTTAAGTCCATTCCCTGATAAATGGAGATTTACTGGGAATTCTTCGGATTTTACAGGGTATTGTGATTTTTTTGATAATTTTCGCACAGGCGTAGCAACGGTTTTGACGCAGATTCCCTAGAGCAACTAACAGGGAAAGAACAGGGAAATAAGGATGTAGCGAATATTATAAAATACTTTCTTTGACATCAAAGTCATATTTAAGAATTTCTAAAACTCTATTATGTTCGGTTAATGCTTCTTCATCTAGTTCAGTATTTATATAATAGTTAAAGCCAATCCTGTTAATTTTGTCTATCTGCTCTCTGCATCTATCTGAGTGCACATAATTAGTTGGCAAAACAACAGAAGTGGCAGAAAATATTAGCCTCCATGGATTATTGTGATCACCATCTATAGCCAACATTCCATCCTTTTCATCTTTAGGTAGCTCTTTAATCATATTTTCATAGTTTATTTGTTGCGCAAGCGCATCAAGAGAACTTTCGATTTTCATAATGTCTTGCTTTACCTTGGTTTTCAATATCTCATTTTTATTAAGCATAGTTGAGAGAATGGTTTTCATTCTTTGAAATGTTATATTTTCTGCAAGTCTTATGAGTTCATGTCCTTTTGAATAAAATGCCAATCCTAACTCCTCTTCGGTGAGTCTATATTCTTTAGATTCCATTCTAAACCTTGCTAAAGCATTAACAGGTGGCAAGCCATAGACTATCATTTTTGATTCTCTGTATATCAGTGGAAACAACCTTATGTTTAATCTTGTTAGTGGTTTCTTTGGAAAAAAATTATATAAATCAAACAAATATTCTTCTAAGAGCTCTGGTAGGTACATTTTTTTACCATTGTAATTGCACCAATGGCTACTATAATCTTCATCAAAGTTAAAAGATATTAGCAAGGCTATCACACTGTATATGTATGTTGGATCAAATATTTCCATACAGTAAGGATTGTTAATAGGCAGTAATTCTCTAATGAACGAATCATATGGTGAACGATCATCGGAATAGCAATTTTTTAATTCCATTAACTTTTCTTTGATTATTTGACAACCAATGTCAATATTGCCGTTGGTATTTCTTTGTCCGAAAACAGTATTTATCAAATCACGAAGCTGCAAGGTCTTTAAAAAGCTTTCATACGATCCTTCGTTTCGATTCATAATTTTGCCGATATTACGATATACTTCTCTTTCTGATTTTTGAATTACATTCTTCACTTTGGTCTCAAAATAGCTTAGGCGATTTAAATAAACTTCTGAAGAAAGTGTTTTTTCAATTTCATTGAGCAAACATTCTTCCTTTACGTTAAAAAGCACATTTGATGATCCAATTTTGGAATATAGTAAGTCAAATTTAGTATTATATTCCGCATGGTTGATAGATAATATGGGGTTAAAAATATCTGCATTATCATCAATTAGGTATTTGTTTCTGTCATATAGATTAAAAAACCAACCATTTGTGACTGCGAAATATCGACAATTCACTTTGGGGTGTAATGAATATAAATAAGCCTGCTGGAGTTCTTCTTCTGAAATATCTTTTTTCTCTCCATTTTTCGCTTCAATCAGCCAAAAGTTATTTTTTCTAATATTGCATAAATAATCCAATTGTAATTTTTCTTTACTACCTGCTTTAAGGAATATTTTATCTTTTTGAAAACTTTCTTCACGTTCGACTTCATAATCAGTATTTTTCTCATATCCCAACATTTTCACTAAAGGCGCAATAACTTCTTCCCTGATGTCGGCTTCTGAATAATTTGAAAAATCTTTTTCAGAAAAACTTTCAAGAGTCTTTCGATTTTCATCTGACAACGGTTCTTTGTATTTATACATTTATTCATACCTCAACTAATACGATTGCATTTTTATGAACAATGTTAATCTGAATATAATTGTGTTCATTGCAGAATTATACTATAAAGATACAGAGGAAAGGGTATCTGGTTAAAACTCTCAGTATATTCGGGATTATAGAAAATAAATGATTTAGGACAAATTTGTGCATATAGCATAAGGCTTTTAAAACGAATTCGTCAGAGGGGTATGGAAATAATTGTAGTATAATAGCTGTAAGGAAAAAGTTTATGCCTAAAAACAAAATTAAAAAAATAAAAAAGAAAAAGAGTATTTCCACAATCGAGGAAGAAAAACTAGGAGGGAAATATGCTCTAAGTGGCTTTGCTTACCAGATTTTATATTCTTGTTTTACAATTCTGAATTTTGTTGATAATGAAAATAAAAAAGTTAAATTAGATGGAATTGAAGATATTGATACATATAATTGCATAACAACCGATAATCAACAGATTTATCATATACAATTAAAAGAATCGAAAAATAAACAAGATGCTAGTTTTCTAAAAAAAGTATTAAAAAATTTTTTAGAAATATATTTAACCGATACAACTAGACAATTTAAATTGGTATATGATTTTGATCTTTGTGGTGGAAATTTTCAAAAAATAATAAACAAGAATTTAGATGATAAATCTGAAAAATATTGGCAAAAAATCATTCAAGACATTACTCATGAAAATCCTACTTGGAATTGGGCTAAATATGATTTCCATGACTTTTTAAGCCATTTGTTTTTTGAAAATGTTAAAAAAGATCGATTAGCCTGTGATATAGAAAATATACTAATTTCAAAATATGACATTAAGACAGGAAATGAAGTTCTATATGCTAATGGTCTATATTATTTTTGCTACGAAAAAATATTAAATAGGGAAGCAATATCTTTTTCTGAATTAAAACAGTGTGTACAATTGGTGAAAGATGAAATTAATAAAGGAAGCCATAATCCTGCATATAAATGGATACAGAAAATTAACTTTGAAAATGTTGAAAACTCGAATTCCATGGATTATTATGCTGGCAAAAAGGCAGAACCTATTGATATTGTACAGAAACTACCTGTTAGAAGAAGAATTATAGAACAAAAAATACAAACATCCATTGAAAAGAACAAAATAACCGTTATTAAATCATCCAGCGGACAAGGTAAAACAACACTTGCTTTACAAGTAGCTTATAATTTAAGAACTGACTACACTATCTATAAATTACAATGGTGTGGTGATAAAAAAGAACTTGACAATATTGTTGAATATTGTAGATCAAGAATAAAAATAGGTGAAAAACTTTTAATTCTTGTAGATAATTTAGATGCTCAATTAAAAGAATGGAATTCATTAGCTCAGCTTCTTAGTGAAAAGGTTGGGATTAATTATAAACTATTACTTACAACTCGCGAAGATGATTGGTATTTATTTGCTGGCGATCAAAGTTATTTAAAAAGTTTACAGATTATCCATATTGACTTAGATGCCACTGAAGCTGAAGATATATATGATAATTTAAAAAAAATAAATAAATTATATTCTTCAGCCAAAAATTGGCAATATTATTGGGAACAAGTTGCGGAGAAAAAACTTCTTATAGAATATATTTATTTATTAACTCAGGGGGAAATGCTTTCTTCTCGAATAGATGCTCAAATTAAAAATATTCAGCAATCATCAAATTCCGATGTTAAGTATCAACTTTTAAGACAAATATGTTTTGCAGATGTTATT
>JAVBNU010000072.1:0-4947 GCA_031551265.1 Candidatus Gastranaerophilaceae bacterium | reverse complement strand
TGATGGTGTCGCTGATATAGGTTTCACAGGCTATGACAATGTTGTCGAGCTTGGTGTCGATGTCGACAAGCTAATGGATTTGGATTTTGGCTATTGTGAAATGGTAGTTGCCGTCAGAGAAGAAGATAACTACAGTTCTTCAAAAGACCTGCCTAAAGAGCTGAGAGTTGCCACTTCATTCCCTAATATAACTAAAGAATATTTCTCTAAGCTAGGCGTAAACGCTAATATCATCGAGGTTTCAGGCGCAACCGAGATTACGCCAAGATTAGGCTTGGCTGATGTTATCGTTGACATCACTTCAACCGGCTCTACCATTAAATCTAACAGACTAAAAATTATTGATAAGATTTTGGAGTCTACAGCAACTGTCATCGCGCGTAAGGGGTTGAATTGCGAACAAAAGGACAAATGTGCGTCGCTTGTTCGTGCTCTGGAGTCAGTTATTGACGCGCGTGAGAAAAAATATTTGATGGCGAATGTGCCCAAAACGGCGCTGCCGAAGATAAAAGAGTTTTTACCCGGGCTGTCTGCACCGACTGTGACAATGATGCTTGGTGATGAAGATAACGCTGTTATACACGTTGTCGTCGATTCGGATAAAGTCTATGAAAGTATTGAGCAATTAAAGCTTCTTGGCGGCAGCGGTATTCTGATTATGACTGTTGACCAGATGGTAAAGTAAATGGAACATCAGAACTTAAAAGAATTAATTGATGTAATTGAAATTTTGCGCTCTGAGAACGGCTGTGCATGGGATAGAGAGCAGACTCATACATCGCTCAAAAAGAATATGCTCGAAGAAGCATATGAAGCTGTAGACGCGATTGATAGCGGCGATATGAAACATTTGCGCGAGGAACTGGGTGATGTTTTGCTGCAAGTCGTTTTGCATTCACAAATCGCTAAAGAAGGCGGCTGTTTTTGCATTGATGAAGTGGCAAAAGGTATTAAGGACAAGCTAATCCACAGACATCCTCACGTGTTTGGTGATGTGAAAGTTAATTCAACTTCTGAAATACTTGATAATTGGGAAGAACTCAAAAAAGCCGAAAAACCTCATCGTACATCAATAATGGATGGTATTTCCAAGGCGCAATCTGCGCTAATGACGGCACAAAAAGCCAGCAAAAAAGCTGTGAAAGCCGGTTTTGAATGGCCAAATGAGGATATGCTATGGGAATGCGTTTATTCTGAGTTAGATGAATTTAAAGAAGCAAAAACACAAGACGAAAAAGAAGACGAGCTTGGAGATATTTTGTTCGCTACTGTTAATATTGCGCGCTGGAATAAAATTAACGCTGAAGAGGCGCTGATAAAATCTAATCGCAAATTCGTCGAACGTTTCAAAATGATGGAAAAACTTGCCACAAAAGATTTAACCGATTATAATTTCGAAGAATACGATGCCTTGTGGAAACAAGCAAAAAAAGAGTGTAGTAAAAGATGATTAACATTCCTGAATACAAAATAAAATTACCGATAAGAACAATAAAGCACGACAATATAGAAATTGGCGGCGACACTTCTGTATCTTTTATGACTGAAAACAGCAATAAAACAAGAACTTTTTTTGCGCTTGAAATTCCTTACATAGTTGAAGAAAATGTTTCACCTGTTTTGAAAGAAGTCTGGAATAAGTTCTTCAATGAACGCCTTGAGTTTGCGCAAAGTTCTGATGCGGATTTAGTTTCAGTGAAATTTAACATTACGGAAGATAATTTGGACACTAAAATTGTAGAAATAATTAAAGTTTTGCCGGAAGTATTTAATATTATTAAAAAACCTTTAATTTTACGCGGGGCGAATAATAAAAATGTTGATAAAATTTTGTTACCGAAGTTAGCGGAAGCTGCAAAACGGGAAATTATCATTGCGTTTGCTGATGATAATACTTATGCAGAAATTGCTCCTGCGGCCGCGAAATACGGACATATTCTAGTTTTGCGCTCACCCATTGATATTAATCTAGCGAAGGAATTGAATATTCTTGCATCTGATAAAGGTATGAGTCTTGATAAACTGATAATTGACCCTGATATGGGTGGGCTGGGATATGGACTGGATTATGGTTATAGCATTATCGAAAAAATCAGACAATCCGCTTTTGATGCTGACACAATGTTGAATATGCCGATTATGGTGTTTGCCGGTGAAGAAGCATTTAAGGCAAAAGAGGCCAAGTCAGGCAATTTTGACAAAAACTGGGGCAAATTTGAAGAACGGGCTGTAATGTGGGAGATTGCAACTGCAGCTCCGATGATTTCTGCCGGCGCGAATGTTGTTGTGCTTTGGCACCCGAAAAGTATTTCAACGCTGAAAGGGGTGTTGAAATGAGTTTGACGGGAATACAAATTTTTAAATATTTGCCGGCGGCAAAAAAGCTTCCTCAAGGTAACTGCAAAGCTTGTGGCTGCCCGACTTGTATGGCTTTTGCGCTGAAGCTTGCACAAAAACAAGTTGAAATTAATGTTTGTGAACACATACCTTGTGAGTTGCTTGAGTTATTTGAAGCCCACTCAAAAAAACAACAACATACAGTGGTCTATGGCAAAGCCAATCCAGTGACAATAGGCGGCGAAACTGTTATGTTCCGGCACGAAAAAACTTTTGTGAACAAAACATCAATCGCCATTAAACTTGAGTCTGATGATAAAAACTTTGATGCAAAACTTAAAAGAATTGCTGGCTATTGTATTGAGCGCGTTGGTGAGCAGTTTAAAGTTGATGCAATTTACCTGATAGATAAAGGCAATTTACTTGAGGCTGCTAAAAAAGTTAATGACCTTGGTCTTGCGCTTATAATTAATACCAAGGCAGAAAACGTATCTGATGAGTTGTTGAGTTATAATCCTATTTTTGAGTTTACCGATGTAGCTACCTGTCATTGTAAGAATCCACTTGTGGCGACGCTCTCAACTGTCACTTGCAATGAGAAGTTACAAACTAATGAAAATACCGTTTTAAATTTAGATATTAAGAATAAATCTTTAACTACAGTAATCGAAGAACTAACGCAAATAAGACGAATGGCGATGATTAACCGAGATGAGACATTTGCGCATCCTGTTATGACGAAAATTGATGTTACTGATAAATATAATGCGCTTGCGATTGCGTCCTTCTTACTTTGTCGTTATTCGAATTTGATTGTGTTTAGTGATTTTGATGAGGCGCTTTTGACGACTTTGTTTACACTACGCCAAGGTATTTATACTGACCCTCAAAAACCTCTGCAGGTTGAGGCAAAAGTCTATGAGTTGAATGAGCCTGATGAAAATGCGCTGGTGCTTTTGACTACGAATTTTGCGCTCACTTATTTTGCTGTAGCGAATGAGTTGGAGTCGACTTCTATTCCTGCATACTTGATTGTCACACCATCAGATGGGATGAGCGTTTTGACTGCGTGGTCTGCTGATAAATTTAATACTGACATCGCTGTTAAAGCGATAGCTAATGCTAATTTGCGCAACAAAGTCAAGCATAATGCTATAATTATTCCGGGCTTGCTTTCTGATATGCACGAAGAATTACAAGAAGCGCTCCCTGATTGGAAAATCGTTGTTGGCCCTAATGAAGCGTACCAACTTCCTGATTTTATAAATAAAAAATGAGGCGTAAGTATGGATACAAATAATTTAAAACTAATCAAAGATATGCAAGAAGTCGTCAAACAAATGCTTGAGGACGATTTGTCCGATAATCCTGATTCGGCGAATGAATATTTCGAGTGTGATTGCTGCGCTAAGACAAAAGCTCTTGCCGGCTCAGTTTTGTATTCAAATAACTATCGTTTATGCAATGATTGTGTGCTGCTTGCTGAAGTCAGTTTTGCGTTGAAAAAAATTAATGATATTCAAGATTTACTCGACAACATGGAAGATTCCCGCCTTGGCGAACTTTGTGACTATATTCGTAAAGAAGAAACCAAGGATAATAATTAAGAAATTATTAATTCTCCAAAAAAGGATTGAAAGATTTATAGCTTCTGTAGTAATATAGTTATATAAAAAGTATTGTGGAGATAGATACATGTTCGAAAGGTTTACGGAGAAAGCAATCAAAGTAATAATGCTTGCGCAGGAAGAAGCCAGACGTTTAGGTCACAACTTTGTAGGTACTGAGCAGGTTTTATTAGGCTTAATTGGCGAGGGTACAGGCGTTGCTGCTAAGACACTCAAGTCTATGGGGGTAACATTAAAAGATGCGCGAGTCGAAGTCGAAAAGATAATCGGGCGCGGCTCAGGTTTTGTTGCTGTTGAAATCCCTTTCACTCCACGTGCGAAAAGAGTTCTTGAACTTTCATGGGACGAGGCGAGACAGCTTGGCCACAATTATATCGGTACAGAGCACCTGTTGCTTGGCTTAATTCGCGAAGGCGAAGGTGTTGCAGCTCGTGTTCTCGAAAATCTTGATGTTGACTTGAACAAACTTAGAAGTAATATTATAAAAATGCTTGGTGAATCCAAGCCACAAGCAGCAACGGCTGCTGCAGGTTCTACTTCAGGCGGCAAAACTAAAACTCCGAGCCTGGATGAATTTGGTACTGATTTAACCTTAGCGGCGCAGGAGCAGAGACTTGACCCTGTTGTTGGGCGTGAAAAAGAAATTGAGCGTGTGATACAGATTTTGGCACGTAGAACTAAAAACAATCCTGTTCTTATCGGTGAGCCGGGTGTAGGTAAAACGGCTGTTGTCGAAGGTTTAGCCTCACGTATCGTTAATTCGGATGTGCCTGATATTTTGGAAGACAAAAAAGTCATTCAACTCGACATGGGGCTTTTGGTCGCCGGCACAAAGTATCGTGGTGAATTTGAAGAACGCTTGAAAAAAATTATGGACGAAATTCGTCAAGCCGGTAATATCATTTTGATTATTGACGAAATGCATACATTAATCGGTGCCGGTGCAGCTGAGGGTGCGATTGACGCTGCGAATATTCTGAAA
>JAVBNU010000035.1:0-77390 GCA_031551265.1 Candidatus Gastranaerophilaceae bacterium | reverse complement strand
ACAGAAAAAAGAAAGGTATCAGTCGCTAAAAGAAAAGAAATACGTTGCTTTTGAGGCATTGTCTCCATATGGCCTGTCAATATTGTAGACACCTTTTTGTGCGTAATCTATCATTTCTTGAGAAACATCAAAAGCTGTTATTTCGGGTTTTTTGCCTATGTCATTAACCAACATCGCCAATGTCCAGGACTCTTGGCCTGATGAACAGCCGGCGTTAAAAATACGTATTGAATCCTTGCGGCTAAGATTTGTATTTATAAAATCTTTAACACCTTTGAGAGTTTCTAACCCGTGAAAAAATGTTGTTTCGTGCGACATCATTTTTCTTTGAGGATTAAAACGGTAACCGTCTTTTTTGTATGATTCGTGCAGCGTGCCGCTGAAAGCGACACTGCCTGACGTGTTCATATTTAATCGCGCTTGGCTTTGTTCGCAGTTTTGCGATTTAGTGCGATTGTTATAAAGATTAAAATTTTGTACTGAATAGACTTTCATACTTGCATTAAAACCGAACATAAAAAAATTTGCTAGTAAATTCATGTAACAAATGTAAATTTTTTCGAGGCGGTGGGCGCAATTTTTTTAGCATGATTGTTTTTATATATAAAGATGGAATTTATGTAATACTTTTCTGAGAAAAAAAGGAGATGGAATATGTCAGAAACAATAGGAAGTTTACCGCTGCCTGCAGCGTCATTTGCGCCGTTACCAATGCCGGGTGAGACAAGTAGTCTTGCGCCCTCGGCAGTGGCACCTTTGCCGCTTGTGAACCCCGAGGCAAAAAGCGATTCGAAGTTAGCGTTGCCAATGCTAAAAACAAAGATGCAAGTTGCTGAGTACGCACCAAAATACGGTGCAAAAGAAATCAAAGAAGCACCAAAAGCTGCTCGTAAAATACCAACAGGCGCAGAAATACTTGACGGTACGTTCAAAACAGTCAGCTTTTTAGGATTATTCTAAATACAGGCGAAAAACGTCCAATAAGCTGCTAAAGGAATTTACATTATTTTGAAACTATGTTAAACTCACTCTGTTAGTTAGTATAGGAGAAAATAATGCGAAATTATTTAGTAGAATTTATAGGGACGTTTTTCCTTGTATTTACAGTCGGCTCTGCGGTTTTAATACAGCCTCAAGGGATGATTCCTGCGATTGCCATTGGCTTTGCGCTGATGATAATGGTGTATGCAGGTGGTCCGATTTCAGGCGGTCATTATAACCCTGCAGTGTCGCTCGCTGCGGCTATACGCGGTGCGCTGCCTGCAAAAGAACTGATACCTTATATGATTGCTCAAGTCATCGGTGGTATTGCGGCGATTTCGATTGTCCGTCATATGATTGTGCCTTATGCGCAAATACCGGGCTCGGAGTTTCATGTACCGTCGCTGGTTATCGGTGAATTTTTGTTTACCTTTGCCCTTTGCTACGTGGTTTTGCTCACTGCAACATCGAAAAAAACAGAAGGCAACTCGTATTTCGGCTTAGCAATCGGCTCGACCGTTACTGTTGGTGCTTTTGCAGTAGGCAGTTTCTGCCTGGCTGCGCTTAATCCTGCTGTTGCGATATCTTTAGGTGTTGTAGCTGTTGCAACGTGGAAAATAGTTGCAATAACAGTCGGTACAAACCTGCTCGCAGGTGCAGCAGCAGCCGGTATATTCAAAGCAGTTTATCAAGAAGAATAACTCTAATTATCTGAAAAATAACTTTGTGAATATCATGAAAATCAGCCTATGCAGCTTTTTGCATAGGCTGATTATTTTTCATTAACATATGGAAAAATGTGGTGAGAGTCTGTTCATTGTTTTTATATGCCCATTTGATCAATGGGAGTAATTGTTTTAATGTCTCTTTCGGCTTAGTTGCCATTGCCTGCGAAATTCCGTACATGAGCTCTTTTACGTCCTGGTGCTTATTTTCGGCAATGCCTGTGGCTTCGCATATTTCACGCAGAGTTTTGATTCTTTGTACGGTTGCTTTCATCAAATTGGTGTTATGAGCAGCGGGAACAATTTTTAGCTCCTTCATAATATCGTTTATTGTCCCCTGAGTGTATGCCGTATTCTGTAGATTGACACCTGCGTTGAAGAGACGCTTATCAAGCATTTGTGCAAATTGTTTGGCTAATTCTTCTTTTGCTGCATCTGATGGTAATTCTGCACCGTGGAGCAGCGCATTTGCAACACCCTCTGAGTTGCCTATGAGCAGACTTGAGTACAGGCTAATATCTTGTATAATATCGTCGTTTGTGCGTTTTGCCACATTGCCTGTGTCAATATATGTTATTTTTGATTTACCTTTCGCGGTATCAAAATCTACGAAAATATTGCCCGTGTGCGGGTCGGCGTGAACTACTTTTTCACCCGATGGGCTGACAAATAATATTTGTTCATTTTGTGCTTTTTGATACGCAGCAGGTAAGCTTTCTATCCAGGTTTCCGGTGTTTTTAGCCATGGGTTTGCTTCGATTTCTGTTGCATATTTGCGCAGGTACTCGGCCGGGTCTTTTTTGTATACTTTTATCATATCAATCAAATTATCTAATCTCACGCCTTCTGCTTTTTCGAGTACTAGAGAGATATTGCGGCCGTTTTTGCTACCTACTTCAATGGCTTGTGCGACATTGAATTGAGTGGCCTTGTGAGCCATTTCTTTTGCACTTTGCGCTTCAAGCCCGAAATCCAACTCTTTTTCCCAGCTGTCAAAAAGTCCGTTCAATAGTTTCAGCTTATATGCTTTTTCTTTAGGCTCATCAATCATTTTTGTAATGTAGTTTATAAATATTTTTCTGTCCTCACTCAGTCTTTCAGGCGTCATACCGTTTTTTAGCATTTTTATTACAACTTCGTCACCGTTTGTAGTGCGTGCCAGATAAGCTTCTCCGATTGTTCCGGCGCCAAAAGCCTTGACTATAGTGTACTTGCTGTCATACAGAGTATTGGCGAGTTCTTGTGCTTCTTTTAAATTTCTTGAAACAGAACAATTACTGGTAAATTTTTTAAATAACTGCTGTACTTCGGGCGGTAGCGAGGTCTCAGATGAATATGTTTGCGCAAATTTGGCGAACAGAATATTTGCCTCTTCTATCATCGTCTGCATTTGTTCATCCTGTGCCATATTATGAAAGTTTTTGTTATTTAACAACTTGTTCCAACGGTTAGAGAGTATTTGCATAGCTTCCTGCATCTCAGGAGAGTTACCTGTTTCCTCGATTTTTCCACTTAATCTTGCTATAAACTCTCCAAGATTAGCCTGATTAATGTCAAAATCGGTATTATTGCGAATAGTTCTGGCGTTTTTGATTAACATGCCGCTTTCAAGCAGTACTTCTTGCAGCTCTTTTGGTAAGTTACTATAGAGCTCGGTTTCAGGCATTTTCCCTGCAATGCTGCTCATATGGTCCTCAAATTTATTGGCAATATTTTTACCGGTATTTTTTGTCGAATTCAAAATAAATAAAAGTTCTTTAAGTACTTCAATATCAGGATTAGGGCCATCTTGTACATTTTGCAAATTTTTGACTGCTTTTTCATAAGATGAGTGGATTCTATCCTGAATTTTACCTGTAACTTTCCCGACTGCTTTGCCTGTAAAACGCATTCCACCACCGATTATCGGTGCAGCAATCAAACCGCCAAGGCCTCCAAAACTTACTTCACCGACGAAACCTATTAAGGACTTGCCTTCTCTACCGTCAGCCAAATATCTTGTGCCTGAATCAAAAGCGCCTGTTAATGAACCGTTAACAGCCATATCGGTTCCAAGTGCGGCACTTCTTGTCATAAGGTTGCCGCCGGTGTATGAGATATTTGTTGTTAATAAAGTTCGAGTGAGCGCGCCTTTAGTGGTGCTTTCGAGACCTTCTTTTAATAATATTTTTCCGCCTGCGTTTATTGCGGAAACACCTAATCGTGTTGCAATAACTTTGCCGACAGCTCCGCCGACTCCTGCGGTAACAGGCGCCATCAAGCCGTTAACACCGCCTGTTGCTGCATCATAAGCCAGAGAATCGTATTCACGTCCTCCAACCATTGCGTCAGCGCCTTTTACGAGGATTTTCGTTGCAGTACCGGCTGCGGCGGCTGCGCCCAGTCCTACCGCGACAAGTCCAAGTGAAGCTCCACCAGTAAATGGCGATGCGGCTATTCCTAATCCTGTGCAGGCCGCGAATGTCGCGAATGCTGCGACACCTGACACGACGTCTGCTGCTATATCAACGCATTGTTTTTGGCCGTTTTGGTATGATTCAACAACTTCTTTTGCTGCTTCTTCTGAAATTTCACCCTTTTCAAATTTTTCGATAGTTTTTTCTACGTGCTTGCTGCCGGTTTTCATTCCGAATAAATTTTTTATTCCATTCCAACATTTGCCAATTAAACCTTGTTCGCTCTTAGTTTTTTTAAAATTTTCTTTTAAATTTTTAGCATTTTCTTTTTGCTTCGTCTCACCTTTTTTTGCAGTGTACAATTTTTCTTTTGTAGAATTCGCAGCACTAAAAATTGCGCTATCTTTGCCGGTTTTTTGTTTTGAGCGTGCCTGAATATCCTGTACATTCTGGCTAACGTCATTTACGTTAATAGGTTCTATCATGCTAATTCCTAATTCTAAAAATCCTAATTCCTGTGTACTTATATAAACAATTTTTTTGAAGATAAATTGATACTTTTTGGTGGAATGTAACAAAATATTAACCTTTCTCGCGTCAAAATACGATGGTGCGTGGGACGCACCCTACATTTCTGCCGTACTTTTTGTGCATTTCATGATAAAATGCAATCAGAGAATGTAATCAGGAAGTAGTTTTATGTTCAAAAAAGTTGGTCTGTTAGTTTTAATATTAAGCGTGTCTGCATCAATGGTGTTTGCGGCTGCGCCTGTTCCGAGCGGGCCTGTGCCAGCTAAAACAACCGCGGCAAGTACACCTGCGAAAACAAATACTGCTGCGTCTACCGCGGCAAAAACCGCACCAACAGGCAACGGGGGGAATTATTTTAACAGCTGCGTGGATAAGTATAGCAAGGGCAACTTGGCAGGTGCAATTTCGGATTGTTCAAAAGCTATTTCTCAAAATCCTAAAGTTGCTGATTATTATCTCTATCGAGCGATTGCGAAAGACGACTCAGGGCAGTCGTCATCTGCGTTAGCTGATATTAATCAAGCGCTCAAATTAGACCCTGAAAATATAAGAATGTATTTCACACGTGGCGTTATAAAAGATAATGTTGGCGACTATAAAGGCGCGATTGAAGATTATTCGCTGATGATTGAGTTGTCGCCGAAATACCCGCTTCCCTACTTGAATCGCGGTATTGATAAGGTTCAGTTGAAAGATTTAAATGGCGGTATCAAAGATTTGAACATAGCGATAAGCCTTGATCCACAAAATGACAAAGCATATTTTTACAGAGGACAGGTTTACAAAAATAATAATAAAACCCAGCAAGCTTTGGCCGATTTTACAAAAACAATTTCTATCAATCCTACTTTTGCAGATGCGTATGTTCAGCGTTCGTATTGCTACATACAGTCTAATAACGTAGCTGCTGCGAAAAAAGATTTAAACACCGCTAAAGTTTTGTATTACAAACAAAACATGCGCGGGCCTTATGAAGTTGTTGTAAATATACTCAAAAATTTGGAATAAATGCCATCTAAAATATTGCTGTTGCAGAACTTAAGGCTTTGAGATTTATATAGAATGTTAATATCCACAATCTTATGACTATGAGATCCCGCATATTTACGTTAGAAAAAAATTACAAACTTTATGTTGCGGGACAGCAAATGATTGGTATTGCGCCACAATATATTTCTACAGCAAGCTTTTGCATTCACCGTTTGCGATTGCCCAAAAGTAAAAACTGGCGATTGTGCCGTAAGGTGAATAAAGTTTTTTATATTTATTAAAAGCTTTTTTGTCGATTTTGTCGAGTTTGTGCAAGAGTTGTATCCCTTTTTTAATACCAAAATCGCCGTAGCTCAGGATATCCATGCGTCCCATTGAAAATATCAAAAGCATTTCGGCTGTCCATATTCCGATGCCGTTGAGTTTCGATAATTCTGCGCAAATTTCTTCATCAGACAATTTATGCAGGTTTTCAATATCCAATTCGCCTGATAAAACTTTTTCGGTTGCATTTTTGATATTATCGACTTTTTTAAAACTCATTCCGCATTTTTGTATATCCTCGATGGTCAGTTTTGAGATGTTTTCGGGCGTAACTTCACCCGCCAAATTCTCAAGTCTGCTCCACACGGTTTCGGCTGCTTTACCTGAAATTTGCTGGCTCACAATAGCGCTTAGCAGCGAAGAGTAAAGATTAGCATCTAATGTACGTTTGATTATGCCCAATTCGTCGATGATTTTGGCAAGTTTTTTATCTTTTTTCTTTAAATAATCTAATTCTTTTTTACCGTACTTTATTGCAGTCATTGTTCCTCTTCTTTGATTACCATTTTTTGAATACAAAAAACGCAGCGAGTATTATAAGGCAAAAGCCGATTATGTAGTTCCATTTTATGCCTTCTTTTAGATATAAAACAGAGAATACGCAAAAAACTATCAAAGTAATGACTTCCTGCATAGTTTTAAGCTGTGCCGCATCAAAACATTGGTGCCCGATGCGATTGGCCGGTACTTGAAAACAATATTCAAGAAATGCGATAAGCCAGCTTACGATAATTACAATCCATAATGCAGAATTTTTGTACTTTAAATGGCCATACCATGCAAATGTCATAAAAATGTTAGATATAGTCAATAAAATTACAGGTGTCAGACTTCGTATCATATTTTATCTTTTTCAATTCTCTCTCATAATCTAATACACCAAAAAAGGACATTGAGCTGTCCTTTTCTGATGTAGAATTAGTTCACTAGTTAAAAAAGCGCAGCCAAATATAAACTGAGCTTAAGGCCAATGAAATCAGCATTGTGAGCACACCGTATTTCATGAATTGCATAAATCCGATAGGGTGTCCTTTGGTTGCTGCGCATTCGGAAACAATTACGTTAGCTGCTGCGCCGATGATGGTCATATTACCACCCAGGCAGGCGCCTAATGATAAACACCACCAAAGCGGCAGTGTGTATGCACGTCCCATTACGTTTTGAATTTCAACCAGCATAGGCGTCATTGTGGCTGTGTATGGAATATTGTCGATTATACCTGATATAAAGCCCGATGCCCACAGGATAAGCATGCCGGCTGCTTGTTGTGAGCCTTGTGTTACTTTTATAATCCATTTCGCCATTAGCGAAATCCCGCCAGAGGCTTCGAGTCCGCCGATTATTATGAATAAACCGATGAAAAAGAAAATTGTGTTCCACTCAACTTTTTCCAGCATTGCGCTTGGTTTTTCAAATAATAAAAGTATACTTGCACCTATCATTGCGACCAGCGAAGTCGCAAGATGAGTGACATCGTGAGTGATAAATCCTAAAATTACGCAGCCTAAAACAAGCATACTGCGGACCATTTGCGGCTTATCAGTTATTGTATGTGTGTTGTCGAGTTTTGCGATTAATTCCATTTTTTCAGGTGAGGCTTTGAGGTCTTTTCTGAAAATGAAGAGCAAAGTCCCAACAACCGCAACCATTATAACCGCAATTATTCCGGTCAATTCTTTGACGAAATCCATGAACGAAAGATTTGCGGCGCTTCCGATGATTATGTTCGGAGGGTCACCAATTAATGTTGCCGTTCCGCCGATGTTGGATGTGAAAATTTCGATTAACAAAAACGGTATCGGATTTATATCCAATTTTTTTGCTATGTAAAAAGTTATCGGCATAATTAAGATTACGGTTGTTACGTTATCCAAAAACGCTGAAGTTACAGCCGTAAAAACGCCCAACGCAACAAAAATCAATGTTGGATGACCTTTCGTGTGCTTAAGCATTTCGTTTGCAATCCAATTAAAGACCCCGCATTGTGTTGTAATATTTACGATGATAATCATCGAAATCAATAAAAATATTACGTTCCAATCAATATAATTGATATAGTAATGTGGGTTAAGAGCACCGTTGAGAGTCGGTTCCTGACTTAAAAGTCCGAGAAAAATTGTTAAAGATGCTCCTACCAGCGCTATAGTTACTTTTGGTATTTTTTCTGTCGCAATAACGACGTACGCTATAAGTAAAATAGCCGCTGATATGATTAGGTTGTGCGCTTGCACAAAGTTGTGTAAAAATTCCATAATTCCTCCTTACAGTTAGCTTTTTTTGCCGTCTGCCGCTAACTTAGCGGCGGCTATGGCTACTGCAATTATTTCACTATTATTATCATTTTGGTTTTTTCTGTTTGTAGTTGTTGTCTCAGGTGTTGCCTCAGGGAAAATATTGTTAAGTTTTTCAATAACGCGTGCAGTTATATTCATAGTCCAGACCATTATTATCAGGAATATGAATACAAATCCCATACCTATAAACATAACAATAACCCCATCTTGTAAGAGGCTTGTCATTTCGTCCATGTTTTAGCTCCTTCTTTATTCTTTTTATTTTGATGCGTAAGACGCACCCTGCTGTTTTGTGTACTTTAAGAAAAAAGAATAATTAAGGCGCGCGAGGGTTAGAGTTGTATCCGATAGATTTTTGTTGTAGTTCATAAAAATCTTTTAAATGAGCCAGATTGTTTTTATTATTAAAAATATTGTAATCATTAAAATTAACGCTGCAATCGGATAGATTAGAACTGTGCAATTGCATTTTTTGTGTGGTACTTGTTATGTAGCAGTCATTTTCAAGTATGAAATCAACGCTGCTTATTGTGCCACAATCATAGCAAAAATTTTCTTGACCCTGCATCGCTTGAGAAACGGTCAAATCAACTTCCGCAGCATGCGCCGAAAAGCTTATTCCGACCGCTAAAAATGTTAATATGAATGTGGTAAACAGTAAAAATTTCTTCATATAACTATCTTATGTGAAAAATACTAAATGTCGAAGTTATTTTTATGGTATCATTTTTTTAGTTAAGATGAGGTGGAATTATGAAAAGAATTATTTGTTTGATGATAATGATACTTATGATGCAAAACCTGTGTTTTGCCCAAGATAAAGTTACGTTTATTTATATAAACGGCTCAAACACGAATGCCCAGAGAGATATTGATTGGTTCAATAAAGGTATTGCTAAATTTCATCCCATGTTGAAGAAAAAAATTGAAAAAAACCAAAATATTGTGGGTACTCAGTTCAGTAAATATAAATTCGAAATCAACCCTCAGCCAAAAATATTTTTCTGGGGCGACCAAAGCAAAAATGATATTGAGTTTATGCATTCCAGTCTTGATTTGACCAAAAATTTAGGAGCACCGGGCGCATATTTCGCTCGCAGTATGATATCTGCGTATCTCCATGATGCTATCTGGGTTAGCAAAACTTATCATATGCTGCCGATACTTGAAAAATTGAACGCATCAGTAAAAGAAGAACAAAAAAAAGGCAACAAGGTCGCGCTCTTTGGCTATTCTGCAGGTACATTCGTGACATATCAATATATGTTTACTAAATATAGATACGTTTCTTTAAAAGAAGTGTTTAATGAAGCCGGTGTGAGTGATGATGTGAAAAAATTCGTTGCAGCAAACCCGAAAAAAAACACCTGTCTTTCTGCTATAGGTGCTGCAAAAATCGGTACAGTGACACCTAAAGGGGATTTAATCATTGATGATATTGACAAAAGATTAAAAGAAAACTATTTAAAAATTGATGAAATAACAGAAGCTGCATGCGCGCCTGAAAATGTTTTGGGCGTTGTCAATTATGCAAGCCCTGTTGTCGTTTTCTACTCTGATTTGACTGACCCGAAGTTTGAATATTCTGAATACAATAAATATTTAATCAAATACATTATGGAAAACGATTTAGTTTTTGTGACTGTTAACTTCCGTGAAGATCCGCTTGGATTCCCTGCATCAAGAAACTTAACCGTTGATGAAATGGAAAAAAGTACGGGATTGGATATCGAATCACCTAAAGGCATATTCTATGATAATTCCAAGGTAAAAAGCTGGCGCTCATTCGCGGTTGCTCACACGTCATACTACTCAGCGCGTAGAATCTTCTCAAATGCCATTGTTAAAACAATGACCGAAGGCTATCGTTTCCAATACGATCCCGAATTTCAAGCAAAAATGCTCAAAAAACGCAAAGACAATTAGTGAAATTTGAACTTTGCGTTATGCTTGTATGTGTTACACTTGTGTCCCATTAAAATTTTGGATTCGATAACCCAACTTGATGTCATACCGGAACATAAATTCTTGGATAATTAGATTGGCGTGTATATCCGGTATCTTTCTCACTATCAAGAATGTATTCCGATAACGACTTCACTGTTAACTGGTAAGATGCCGGATATTTGCGATTCTATTAATTTGCAACGATTTGCGTTCCGGCATGACAGCAGGCAATTTCTGTTATCATGATACTTTTTACTCAGCCGGCTGCTCATCGAGTCTGGGAATTTGATCCTTTGGTGTATCAAGCTTCAAATAATTAGTTTCCCAGCGCAAATCAATGTATTTAATCTTTTTATTTTTTAAAGTTTTTAAAGTCGGCAAAATAGACCCGATGTTCTTAATTCGGTTATAAACAGTATCGTCAAGGTCACCCAAACGAACAAGCGCTGAATCAAGCTTCACATAAATATCATGCGGGTCACGAAAATCAAGATAAGCAACGTTTTCATCAGAAAGACGTTCCATTTCTTTGGCCAAATGGAGAATCGTATTGACTTTAGCAGCATCCCAACTGTGATAATCGTCGCCACGAACACCGTAAGATAATACAAGATAAGTTTTATATGCTTTATCTAATGGCAAATAATCACGCCCGATTAATTTCCCGCAAGAAGTAAAAAACGCGACAGGCAAAACATCCTCTTTTGGGCTTATCGTCAGCACTGGAACACGCTCATCAACGCGAATAAGTATTCGCGCCGGGAACCAAAAACGCCTTATATAAACTCGCTTCACCGGCTCAAGTTGCTCTATATTCTGCTCCATTTCGGTTGTATCAATTAAATATATAGGTTTATGAGGTAGTGTAACCCGTCTGAGAGCCGATAAAATTTTATAATTTGAAGTCAGCCGGTTGCCCTGAATCTCAATCTGTGGGTTATTTTCAAGGTTATCAAAAATTGTAGGGCTCAAAAACCATTGCGGCAGCATAACCAGTTTGTACATAACAAAACAAAGCCCCAGCATAATACAAAAGCCAATCAGCCCACGTATCTGGCGAATAAACATTTTTGAACGGCGAACATTACGCTCCATCTGATTTTTCTTGATACGTCGCTCTATGCATGTCTCTTCAGGAAGCTCTATTTCTTCTTCTAATTCTTCTTCGTTTTCAAATTCTTCGTCTGCCATCTATTTATTTAATCCTGCACTATTTAGTACCATCTGAACTAAATTGTCATAATCTATTCCACAAACACCTGCTTGTGCCGGTAAATCGCTTAAATCCGTCATCCCCGGACTTGTGTTGATTTCCAAAACATAAGGTGTTTCATTAGCCACCAAAAAATCCACACGACTTACACCTGAACAGCCGCAAATTTTGTGCGCTTCAAGTGCTATCGCCTTAATTTTCTCGGTTAATTCTTTCGAATATTCAGCAGGCAAAATAAACTCCGTCATGCCGGCTGTATACTTACATTCGTAATCATACCACTCATTTTTTGTCCGAAACTCCAAAATTTCGGTCACAAGAGTCGAATTATTTTCAACATCATCAAGAACTCCCACCGTTGAGCCGCTGCTGTTAAGTAAAAATTCTTCGACCATTATATCTTGCTCGCATTCAAGCGCTTTTTTGTAAAAACCCTCAAATTCAGATTCATTCTCAACTTTATACATCCCAATGCTTGAACCTTCACTGACCGGTTTAATCATCAAAGGGAATTTCAATCCTTTAATTTTTACCTTAAAATCGTCGCCTTTTTCAATAAACACAGATTTAATCAAAGGAATCCCTGCACATTGCAGCATTCTTTTTGTGTACTCTTTATTCATACACACAGAACTAGCCATAACGCCACAACCGGAGTATTTAATGCCTAGAATTTCTAAAACACCTTGGATACAGCCATCCTCACCATATTTGCCGTGCAAAGTAATGTATGCATAGTCGAATTTGCCTTTTTGTAAAACATCTGCAACATCTTTGCCAACATCGACTAATTCGGTATTTTTATAACCTAATCGCAAAAGTGCGTTATAGACATTTTTGCCTGAACGCAGTGAAACCTCACGTTCATTTGACAAACCGCCGTATAAAACCGCAATTTTCTTATCCGTATCAACTAGTTGTTTAACAATTCTTCCCATATTTTTTGCTCTTCTTCAGTTTTAGTTCCAATAAATTTAATCTCAGGTTTGAGGCGAATATTATACTTCTCCCTAACCATATTATACATATTTAACATCAATTGCGAAATATCTAAAGAAGTTGCGTTGTTAAAATTGACTATAAAATTAGCGTGCATATCAAAAACCTTTGCACCACCAACAGAAAGAGCCTTAACTCCGGCTAAATCAAGTAACCTGCCTGCGCTGTCACCTTCAGGGTTTTTAAACACGCTGCCTGCATTTGGCATTGCGAGTGACGGCTGGCGCTGTTTTCTAAACTCAATATTGCGCTCAATAATATCATCTATCTTTTCTTGTTCTTCCTTAACCAATTCGAATTTTGCACTTAACAAAACGTAATCTTTTTCACCCAAAACTGACCTTCTGTAACTAAATTTTAAGTCAGCTTTATCAAGGGTTAAAACTTTTTTCGTTTTCATATCAAAAACATCGCAAGAAACAAAAACATCACTAATATTCTGATTATGTGCCCCGGCGTTCATATAAATCATCCCGCCGACTGTTCCGGGAAAGCCAATCATAAACTCAAAACCGCTCAAACCTGCTTTTTGAGTTTCGCGCGCCAAAAGTTGTCCCTTAGCACCACATTCAGCCTCAACAAAATTGTCAGTTATTTGAAAACTTTTAACACCGGTAGTAATTATAACGTCCTCTTTAACACCAGATGAAGAAATCAAAACGTTGGAAGCCGCACCGAGAATAATCGGAGACGCGTTACTCCCTCCCCCTTTGCGGGGGAGGGGCGGGGTGGGGGGTGCATTTTCCGCAAGCAATTTTACCAGTTCTTCTTTCGTCCCCGGGAAATAAACGTTTTCAGCAAGCCCACCAACTTGAAAGGACGTGTATTTTTTCAATTCATTTTCAGCCATTAGTGAACCTTGCTTTCATTTAATTCAGCCAAATAGCCGCCAAGTTTGGTAATATCACCGGCGCCCATAGTAATTACAATATCATTTGCTTTCAGCATCGGCAAAATTTTCTCAGCAGCTTCTCTAACGGCACCTGAAATATAAATACAGTCAGGGTGCTTAATTATTTCACTAAATTTTTTAGAGTTATACTCACTATCAAAGGGGTCACCTGCTGAATAAACATCTAAAACAATCAACTTATCAGTATTTTCAAAAGCCGTTAAAAACTCATCCCAAAGCCCTTTTAAACGTGTGTATCTATGCGGTTGAAATACGGTCACAATACGTTTATTTTGAAGATTTTTCACTCCGTCTAAAGTCACTTTTATCTCACTTGGGTGGTGAGCATAATCATCATAAATATTTATTCCGCGAAACTCAGCAACAGCCTCAAATCTGCGCCCCATGCCGGTAAAATAAGGAAAATATTTACAAATTGACGCAAAACTAACATCGCTCTCCATCAACGCAGCAACTACAGCTAACGCGTTGTACACGTTGTGTTTGCCCAAAACACTAAGCCTGATGGCGCCCACGCATTCACCATACTGATAAACATCAAACTGCGAGGAAAGATTATCATACTTTATATTTCGTGCTGCATAATCTTCATTTAAAAGTCCGAAAGTTATAAAATTAATATTCGGATTTACCTCTTTTAATTTTTGACAACCCAAGCAATCGGTATTAATGATTACCTTTGCATCCGATTTTAATCCGGCTAAATATTGATTAAATGTTTTTAACAATGTTTCAAAACCATCCGTATAAAAATCTATATGGTCAACTTCAAGATTATTAATAACCGTCACATCCGGAGAGTACTTAACAATCGTACCATCAGACTCATCAAGCTCAGCAATAAAAAATCTGCCTGAATTACACTTTGAATTTGTACCCAACTCAGGAATAATTCCGCCAACAGCATAAGAAGGTTCTAAATTGGCTTTCTCCAGAACATAAGAACATAAACCACTAGTTGTCGTCTTGCCATGCGTACCCGCAAAGCCTATAAACAAAGGCGGAACATCTTTGCCATGTCCTTCAGCAATCAATTTCAAAATATCGGCGCGATGTAAAATTTCCAATCCTAACTCAACAGCTCTTTTATATTCAGGATTTTCGGGTTTAATAGCAGACGACGCAACAACCACAGCATCAACAGGAACATTATCGGCATTATGGCCGATAAAAACTTTTGCACCCATTTTTTCAAGTTCTTTTGAGTATTTGCTCTCGGCAATATCAGAACCTGAAACCTCGCAGCCAAGCTCCAGCAAATATTTTGCCAGTGCGCTCATTCCAATTCCGCCAATAGCTATAAAATGAAACTTTTTACAATCTCGCACGTTATTGTTCCCTATTTTTGATTTCTTTTTCTATTTTTTCGATAAACGCATCCAGTGAAAATTCGCCGATAGGACCTTTACCTCTAGCCCTGACAGCTACTTCGTTATTTTCGATTTCCCTATCACCCATTACTAAAACATAAGGAACTTTTTTATCCTGTAATGCTTCTCTGATTTTGTAATTCATACTCTCAGAACGGTCATCCAGTCTTACACGAATGCCTGCGTTTAATAACTTATCATAAACTTTTTGAGCATATTCAGCATGTCTGTCTGCAATCGGCACAACAGCAACCTGCTCAGGCGCAAGCCAAAGCGGGAACGCACCTGCATAATGTTCAATCAATACACCCATAAAACGTTCCATTGAGCCAAAAATTACACGGTGAAGCATAATCGGCGTTTTCATTGAGCCGTCACTGTCTTGATATTTCAAGTCAAACCGCTCAGGTAAATTGAAGTCTAGTTGAATAGTCGCACCTTGCCATGTTCTGCCGATAGCGTCTTTCAATTTAAAGTCGATTTTCGGACCATAAAACGCACCATCACCCTCGTTGATTTCATATTTAATATTTTTAACGGCTAAAGCCTGTTTCAAACCTTCTTCAGCTTTATCCCAGTTATCAATATTGCCGACAAATTTTTCAGGACGTGTCGATAACTCGACCTCATAATCCATTCCAAAGATTTTAAGCGTATAATCAACAAAATCAATAATCGCATTGATTTCATCAATCAACTGCTCAGGCGTACAGAAAATATGTGCATCATCCTGAGTGAAACCTTTTACGCGGCTTAAACCTTGCAATGCACCAGAGCGCTCGTTACGATAAACTGTACCAAGCTCAGCCAAGCGCAGCGGCAGGCTGCGATATGAATATCGATTAGCCTGATAAATCAAAATATGGAACGGACAATTCATCGGCTTCAGCACGTATTCAGTTTCTTCATCCTGAATAAAATACATGTTCTCACGGTAATGCGAACTATGCCCTGAAATATCCCAGAGCTGTGATTTTGCCATATGAGGAGTATTTACGATTTGATAACCTCTTTTGCGGTGTTCGCTGCGCCAGTAATTCTCAATTTCTTCACGCACAGTCGCCAAATTCGGATGCCACAATATAAGCCCTGAACCTATCTCATCACGAATTGAAAACAAATCCAACTGTGCAGCAAGTTTTCTATGGTCACGTTTTTGCGCTTCTTCTAGGAAATTCAAATACTCATCAAGGTCTGTCTTGTTCCAAAAAGCAGTCGCATAAACACGCTGCAGCATTTTATTTTTCTCGTTGCCTCTCCAGTATGCACCTGCAACATTCAGTAACTTAAACGCTTTGATAAACGAAGTATTCGGCAAATGCGGCCCTCTACAAAGGTCGTTGAATAATGCATTGCCGTCTTTGTCTTTTGTTATATACAGAGTCGGGCTATCATTTTTGTGCTCTTCAAGTAATTCTGCCTTGTAAATTTCGCCTTGAGCTTTAAATTCAGCAATTTTTGCATCAACATCTTCAATTTTATAACATTCAAAAGTCAGATTTTCTTTGACCAATCGCTGCATTTCAGACTCAATTTTCGGCAAATCTTCCTCAGTAAGCGTATGTCCTTCAATATCAAAATCATAATAAAAACCGTTTTCAATTGCCGGACCTATCGCCAATTTTGCTTGAGGGAAAAGATTTTGCACAGCTTGCGCCATTACATGCGAGGTTGAATGTCTCAAAACCGCCAAAGATTGCGGATCTTTTGACGTCAAAATTTGAACTTTATCACCGTTTTTCAATGTCGTACCAAGACTCACAACATCGTCGCCAATAATTGCGGCAGCAGCATTTCTCGCTAAGCCTTCACTAATTGATTTAGCAAGGTCACACACTGATACGCCTTCATCCATCTTTTTCACTGAACCGTCCGGTAATACAATTTCAATTTCTGACATTAATTTCCCTCGTTATAAATTAGCTCATAAGTATGTTATATCACTAGCATAAAAGTTTTTCAAACGGAAAATCGTCTCTTTAATCTTATTCATATGATGTCCTTTTCTTTATGTCATACCGGAATTTTTCGCAGAAAAATATCCGGTATCTTGTCAACTCTATATCAAATTCTTTAACTGGATAGATCCCGTGTCAAGCACGGGATGACAAATGTTTAATATGAATAATAAGTAGTGAAATAAAACAAAAATATAAAAAATATAGAAAAATCTTTCATAAATATTTGTAACAAAAAATTTATGAAAAAAATTATTTTGACAATTTTTAATTACTTTTGGTTTTTCATGATATATAAGGTAGGAAATCTATGTCGTCAAATAGTGTTAATAATTTTAATATGCAGCCTCGTGCGTATGTAAATAACGATAACCACCATGGCAATATCAACATGGGGGCGTTGCCTAATGGTGTGAATCCTACGTATGGCGCCGTTCCCGGCGCGTCCGAAATTTACGGTACGACACAAAACGTTATTGACTCAAACCCAATCATCGGTAAAGTTAAAAACAGAGGAATGTCAGACCACGCGATAACAGCATTATTAATTGCGCCCGTATATACCGGGTTATGGTGGTTTATGGAGGCTGTCAATACGTTTGCTAAAGGTCCTGATTATGCTAAAACCTGGATGGGCAAACTCGGCGGCGCCGGTGATGCCGTTGCAGGGAACGGTTTTTATAAAAATACAATTGGCAGGGTATTTCAAGGACTTGGCGTAGCCGGTGAGTGGGTTAATAACAATATTATTGAGAAATTCCAACCGTTAAATGTGCTCAAAAAAGGCGCTACTCCGGCATGGGACATGGCGAAAATGCAAAAACACGGTGTTGCCGGCTTTGCATTCACCCAAGCCAATGAACTTATTGAGCAATTGGTCACGAACGAAGCTGAAAAAAGTCTGGCAAATGTTGCTGCAAAGCGTGGATTGAAAGTTGCAGAGCTGGTAGAACGGAAACCCAACGCACTAGCAAATCTCAAACACCTCATGTTGAAAAAACATTTTGGCATCAATGAACAAGCTTTGGCCGATATAAAATCAAGACACGATATACCGGCGATTATAAAAGTAATGGAAAAATCCAAAGAGAAAAGTGTCGTAATTGACAAGCTTTTTAACATGATTCCAATACCAAAATGGCTCGGTTTCTTAAAGCGCAATGTACCTATGACGGAAATAATCAATAAACTTGCGGCAGTTGCAGGTAAATCAGTTGTCGGTAAGACAGCTGTCGGTGAACACATTGCAAAAACTGGACTTGGTAGATTTTTACCAAAAGCATCTTTCTATGGCATTGAAGGTGTGACTTTTGCAGGTTTCCAAGGGAAATTAGTATTACTTATGAGTTCATTCTTTGTCGCAGGAGCACTTAATCACGCACGCAAAGCCGAAAAAGGCGAAAAAGTAAAAACATTTATGGAAGAGCTGGCCTCCTCCATGGGCTTCCTGATTGGTATACCATTAGCCGCAATTTGTACATATGCGATGGCAGGCTGGAGATACACCGGCATGAAGCCTGAACAAATCGACGCATTCGAAAAATCAGTTGCCGAAATAGTTAAAAATAATAATAAACATGTATACAGCGAAGCAGGATTCAAGCAGGCCATAGCAGGCGCTAAGCAATTATTAAAAGACCCGACCACAGGCCCCATGAAATGGGTTCATGCGCCGTTCAGATGGGTCGGAACACTCCTGAGCTCCGGCTTGAGCTATATGCCGCAGTGGAATGACCCTGCATTAAAAAACAGCGGCAGAATGGCTAAATTCTTTAGTAATATAAAAACTAATGCAAAATGCGGACTAGGTATAGTCGGCCGTGCAGCATTAGTTATGGCAGTTATTGCACCTTTATTCTCAAATAAAATCGTTCAGGCTTCGCATTTAATATTCGGTAAACCAAAACACTCTATTTTAGATGGTGAACCTCCGGCAGAAACTACACCTGAAACTCAACAACCTGCTCTTGTGCCACCTCATATGCAGCCTATGCCCGCGCCAATAACACCGACCCCGGTGTTGTATAACAATCCTGCAAGCCCATTCCAGCCGGGTAATATTTTACAAGATTCAATGAATAAAGCTCAATCAGGCCAGTACTCGAATACAGCTGCTGCGCCTTTATCAACCTCCGGCGCTGATGCAGGAGTAGTAAGAAAATACGTTCCGGCTGCGACGGCTGCGCCACTCCCGCAAGAGCCGCCACGTGACCCATCACAAGACGCACGAATAGCACGCGCTATGCGTATTGCCGCTATACACCAAAAAGAAGCCGAGGGCATGAATAAATCCAAAGCAATTAAGGTATAGAGACTTTGTTACTATATTTTTACACTTACTCGTAATTTTAGAGAGCTTTGTATTATAATTAATAAAGATTAATTGATTGGAATGGGGAAGTATGTCACCTGCGCTCAAAGAAGAAAAAAATATCGGTAAATTGCCACCACAAAGTATTGAGGCTGAGGAAGCAATTTTAGGCGCCGTCCTGACTAACCCTTTTTGTATCAACAAAATAGTTGATATGATTAAGGTTAACAGTTTTTACAAGCCTGCACACAAAATAATTTATGAAACAATTCTCGATTTGTTGCGTGAAAACAACGCAATCGACATTATTACCGTTTCCGAAAAATTACGCGAAAATAACAAGCTGGAATACGTCGGAGGACGCTCGTATATCAATGATTTAGCGCTGAATGTTGTTACAACAGCCAACGTTGAATACTACGCGAAAATTGTCCACGAAAAATCCATCAAAAGAACCCTGATTAATGCCGGCTCAGATATTGTCACGATGGCATATGAGAGCGCGACAGTTGATGAAACCCTAGACGCTGCTGAAAAACTGATATTCGGTATCGCTCAGCAAAAAACAACAACTGACCTAGTTCACGTAAAAGATATCGTAACTTCAACCTACCAGCAAATTGAGGACCGCTACAATAACCGCGAAGATTTAATCGGCGTCTCAACAGGTTTTTATGATTTGGATAAACTTACGTCTGGTTTGCAGTCGTCCGATTTAATAATCTTAGCTGCGCGCCCGTCAATGGGTAAAACAGCCTTTGCCCTTAATATTGCACAGAACGTTGCGATACGCGCTAAAGCTCCTGTCGCAATATTTTCACTTGAGATGTCAAAAGAACAGTTAATGCAGCGTATGCTTTGCGCTGAGGCTGAAGTTGATATGCAAAGACTAAAATCAGGTCATATGCAGGCCAAAGACTGGGAAAAATTGCTCAACGCGATGAATACTTTCGCTGACGCTCCTATATACATTGACGATACGCCCGGCGCAACTATTATGGATATTCGCGCAAAATGCAGACGTGTTGCGATGGAAGAAAAACAACTCGGACTCATCGTAATCGACTATCTGCAATTAATGGAAGGCGGCAGCGGCGGCGACGAACAGCGTGTTCAACAAATTTCAGCCATATCAAGAGGTTTAAAAGCCATTGCAAGAGAGCTTAAAGTCCCTGTAATCGCGCTTTCTCAGTTGTCACGTGCTGTTGAGCAAAGAGGCAGCAAAAAACCAATGCTCTCAGACCTTCGTGAATCGGGCGCAATCGAACAAGACGCCGATATCGTTATGTTCATTTATCGTGAAGATTATTACAGCCAGGAAGGCGTTGAAAACAAAGGCAAAGCCGAAATTATCATCGCAAAACACAGAAACGGCCCGACCGATAGCGTCGAATTACTCTTCCAGCCAAATATAACCAAATTCAAAAACCCAACTCAAAAGACGTCCGTATTTTAAGGTATTTTTAAAAAATTACACACCTATTCCAAATGGGGTGTCATTCCGCAGCGCCAAGTGTTACAGCGGCTTTTAGGTGAGTATGTGCAGAATCCGTCCAATAGACGCAATTGTTAATAATACTCAAAAATTAGATTGTATTTACCCATAGCTGCAAAGATACCGCACACAAACGTTTGAACACATATTCAACATTTAACGCTGCGGTATTGACAGTCAACTAAATATTAATTTTGCTGAGAATTTCTTCTTTGGTATCAACAATCGAAAATAATTCATCAGGCGAACATTTTAAAAGTTTACTTTCATATAATTTTTGATACTGCTGTGTAAGTGGCGCAAAATATTCTGGACCGCCTAAAATAATCTTCTTCCTCTTTTCAGGTTTACTATAATTGTTTTTTGCAATCAGTGTCGTGGCTTCCTGTATGGTGGTAGCGCTTCCCGGGAAAATAACAAAGCAATCAGCAGCTTTCACAAATTCATCTATTCTTTCTGCCTCGCTATTCACCGTTTTTATCGGAATACAATTTTCTAAATCCTCATCGCCCCACATCGGATTCACAATTATTGCAAGATTCTGTTCAGGTTTTCCATTTGCATCTTTTTTTGAATATGTTTTTGCAGAATTGTATGCTCTACCCATTATGCCCGCAGTACCACAGCCATGCATAATTTTTTTGTCTGCCAAAACCAAACTCTTTGTCACTTCAGAACACAAGTCCATATATGACATTATTGAATCTTTGTCAGAAGAGCTGCCTAGTATAACTATCGGCTTGTCAGATTTGTCACCCGATTTAAAATTTGCTATTTTCGAATATTGGAGTAAATTAATTTTCATATATTTGTATAAAACACAAAAATAATTTTTGTTGCTAGTAATTATAAACATAAAAAATGGCCGGCTCTGAGCCGACCGTTTTTGTTTGTAATTTATATTTTATTCTTCGTCAGTTTCTTCAACCACATCGACTTCTTCCGGCTCTTCTTCAAGCGCTGCTGTCAGCGTTTGTTGAGCCGCCTCAATCACAGGTGCAGCCGGTTGGGCGTTAGACAAAATTAATTCGTCGTCATCATCGATATCAGTTATTTTATTAACTGTACAGACCATATCATTTTCCATTAAGTTTTGGATTTTGACACCAGTCGCAGGACGTCCCTGACGAGAAACATCGCCTGCCTTAATGCGTGTAACGATACCGTTCGCCGTAACGACCATAATCTCATCTTTTTCTTCGACAATGGTCAACGCGACAAGTTTCGATTTAGCTGATTTGAACTTAGTCGCAATCAAGCCGATACCGCCGCGGTTTTGTGGTCTGAATTCAGATAACTTAGAGCGTTTGCCGTATCCGTCTGATGTTATAACCAACAAGTCAGCGTCGTAGCCTTTTGGAACAATATCACAACCGATGATTGTATCACCTGAACGTAATTTCATTGAGTTTACGCCTCGGGCACTTCTGCCTAGCGGTCTCAAATCCGCCACAGGGAAGCGTATCGCCATGCCTGAAGCTGTGCCGATTAAGATTTCTTCTTTGGCATCAGCTTGTTTTACCCAACAAAGCGCATCGTTATCTTCCAGCCCTATAGCAATAATACCGTTACGTCTGATGTTAGCAAAATTCGACAACTCTATACGCTTAATATAGCCGTGATTTGTCAACATAATCAAGTTTGAATCATTGAAATTACTCACTGGCACGAAAGCCGTGATTTGCTCATCCTGTTCAAGTGGCAGAACATTAATAATCGGCAGACCTTTTGCCTGTCTTGAACCTTCGGGGAAGTCATAGACATTCAAGCTGTATACAGTACCTTTTGAGCTGAAGAACAGCACCTTATCGTGCATCATTGCTGTAAAGAAATGTTCAACATCGTCATCTTCTTTAGTCTTGATGCCGCCTTTGCCTCGTGTTGCACGGTTTTGGCGTTCAAAAGTATCCAGCGAAATACGTTTAATATAGCCTTGTTTTGTAATAAACACAGCCATCGCAGTATTAGGCGTTAAGTCCTCAATCGTCATTTCATCGCTTGTCGGCAGAATTCTTGTTCTTCTTTCATCGCCGTATTTTTGTCTGTCTTCAAGCAATTCTTCTTTGATGATATTCAAAACTTTTTGTCTGTCAGCCAAAATCGCTTCATATTCAGCAATTTTCTTTCTTAATTCTTCATACTCAGCCTTAATTTTGTCTTGCTCCAAGCCGGTTAAACGTCTCAACTGCATTTCAAGGATTGCGTTTGCCTGATCAGCGTCTAATCCAAAACGCGACATCAGGCCATTGCGAGCATCCTCAGAATTTTTAGATTTTTTGATAAGCTCAATGACTTCATCCAAGCTGCCCAATGCAATTAACAAACCTGACAAAATATGGGCGCGCATTTTTGCTTTTTTCAGGAAGAAAATCGTTCTGCGAGTGATAATCTCAACTCTGTGATCGACAAACTCTTGTAATACCTGCCCTAAATTCAATAAACGCGGTTGTTTTCCGACTAAAGCAAGCATGTTTACACCAAAACTCGTACTCAACTGTGTAAATTTATAGAGATTATTTTTGACAACCTCAGGCTTGCTGTCGCGCTTAAGTTCGATAACAATTCTCATACCATCACGGTCAGACTCATCACGTAAGTCCGAAATACCTTCGATTTTTTTGTCTCTGACCAACTCGGCGATTTTTTCAATTAACGCCGCTTTGTTGACCTGATAAGGTAATTCAGTAATTACAATAGCTGTACGTGCCTGACGGCCGGCACCGCCCGGGATTTCTTCAAACGCAGAAACAGCGCTCATCTTAATTGAGCCACGGCCGGTTTTGTAAGCCTGTTGAATTTCATTCAATCCCAAAATCGTTGCGGCAGTCGGAAAGTCAGGACCTTTTACGTATTCCATTAACCCATCAATCGTAATATCAGGATTATCAATCAGCGCAATCGTACCATCCACAATTTCACAAAGGTTGTGAGGCGGAATATTAGTCGCCATACCAACTGCAATGCCACTTACGCCATTGAGTAACAACATAGGCAAGCGAACAGGCAGCACAGACGGCTCTTCTAGTGAACCATCAAAGTTTGGCACAAAATCTATAGTCTCAGACTCAATATCCTCAAGCATAGAAGTCGTGATTTTATGCATTCTCGCTTCTGTATAACGCATCGCAGCTGCTGAGTCACCATCGACTGAGCCAAAGTTACCATGACCGTCGACTGTTTGGTAGCGCGTTGAAAAATCTTGTGCCATACGTACTAACGCTTCATACACAGCTGTATCGCCGTGAGGGTGATATTTACCCAAAACTTCACCGACGATTCTCGCACATTTTTTGTAAGGCTTGTCAGGCGTCATCCCCAGCTCGCTCATCGCGAACAGAATACGTCTGTGAACCGGCTTCAATCCATCTCTTACGTCAGGCAGCGCACGCCCGACAATAACCGACATCGCATAATCGATGTACGATCTTTTCATCTCATCTCTTATATTAATCGGGACTATTTTCCCATCTTCAAATAATGTTTTTTGACTCAAAATTCTTTCCCCACTGGCATGTATCTATAATAAGATTGTATCACGAGCATTAATCAATGCAAATTACTTAACAACAGCCTCTATCGCGTCATACTGTTTTTTGATTTCTTGAATATCCTGCCACATTAGCCATTTCGGGCTGCCTTTTTCACGTGAATCATTGCGTAAGAGATACGACGGGTGGAAAATCGGCATCATTTTTGCGCCATGCGGGCCGTCAAACCAATGCCCTCGGACTTTGGTAATCCCTGTTTTGCCCTCAAGCATTGACTCTAACGCGACACCACCACATAAAAGAATTATTTTCGGCTTTAAAATATTAATCTGTGCATCTAAATACTCTCTGCACGCAATTTTTTCCTCAGGCGTCGGCACACGATTGTCGGGCGGGCGACATTTCACTGTGTTGCAGATATAAATATTAGTCTTGCGCGAAAACCCCTGCGACTCAAAGATTTTGTCCAGCAGCTGCCCGGCTTTCCCCACAAACGGCAAACCTTTCTGATCCTCCCAGTACCCCGGGCCTTCACCAATCAGCATAATTTTTTCATTTGGCATGCCATCCGAAAAAACAGTATTAGTACGAGTTTTACATAGCTCGCACTTTGTACAGTTGCTACACGCTATTTTTGCTTCTTCCAATGTTTTATACATAAATATATTTTAGGATAAGCATTGCAACTTGAAAAGTTTTTTTAAGAAATTGTAAATTCAGTTTTGTATACTAGCAACAAAATTTTTTCAGCGTTTTTATATGAGTATAGACAAGAAAAAAACTTATGATTCCAAAAATATCAATAAACCCAAACACTAATTTGCGCCAAAAAGATTTAATTCGACTTGGCGAACAAATGTTGCATGAAGTAAATAGTGAATTCCCCGTGATACATTCATACACAAGATTGAAAAGTCGGATAGGCAAAGTCGAAAATTTACCTGAATATCAACAAATTGCGGGTGGCATGAAAAACATTCTCAAACGATTTTTTATCAACATTTTGAAAACCCATGAATATTGTGCAGATTTACATTATTGCAAGGATGCCAACCCCGGAGGGAAACTTGAACAGATGCTAAAAGAACACCCCTATGCAGATTGCGCTGAAATGATGACGCTGTTGTATTACCGACTAAAGAAGATTGGATTGCCGTTCAAAGCAATTCGCTGGGAAGTACGAGATGTCGGAGACACACCAATCGATAGGCATTATTTTATTTTGACAGGGTTCAAAAAAGGGGCTCAAGGTAGCAGGCCAAAAACATGGGGCGATGCAGTTGTAATGGATGCATGGAGTAATTTTGTTTTGCCCTATCAAAAAGCATTTGCCATATACGAAAATGGGCTGCCTAATGATAAATATTTAAAACTCCATTTGAAGGAAGAAATTTTGGGATAGATTTCCCTTTTTTTAAACAATAATTTGAAGATTCGGCACGAAAATGGCACAAACCGAAAAAACGGTACTGAAAAATTTCCTCTTGCATGAGTAAATTTTTTATGTATAATTGAGTTTAAGCAGTTAATCTGCGGGAGTAATTCAGTGGTAGAATGCTTCCTTGCCAAGGAGTCATTCACTTCATTTCACAAAAATGGTCTAATTCCAAATTATAAGCGAAAAAGCGAGATTTAATTATCTCGCTTTTTTTATGCTTTTTGGGGTCAATTTCACAAAAATTTCACATTTTGAAAAATTATGCTGCTTTTTTTGCAGCGCGTCTTATTAATTCTCTGCGTATTGAGAATATATTTGTAGCCTCAACATATCCTTTGATTTTGTCGGACATAATATCTAATTCGTGCATATTTTCTTCTTGAATATAGTGAGCGTACACCTTCAATGTCACGTCCGGCGTTGCGTGTCCTAATTGCTTGCTGACAAATAGATATGAAACGCCTGACGATAACTGAATACTTGCGTATGTATGTCTAATTTCATGGAAAGTCATTTCTGTGTTCAGCTTCATCTCTGCAAGCAGAGGTTTAAACCACCTATTCATCATATTAGTACAGGATAGTGGTTTGCCCTTCTCGTTGGTAATTAAGAGGCCTTTTTTGATATTATTAGCCTTTATGTAGCGTCTTATCTCATTTGATACGGCCACGTCAATCTTAATAACACGTCTTGAGCAATCGGTTTTCAATTTATCTTTAAGCTCATAACGTGTGTATTGGTCGTTTACGTGTATTCTATTGTTATCCAGGTCAATATTGCTGACATCTAGTCCAAGAATTTCCCCTTCTCTCATTCCTGTATAAAAAGCCAACGTGAGTATCATCGCCATTTTAAATCTATTTTTTAGTTTACAGCGTCTTATCATACGTATTGCCTGGCGAGAAGTGAAACATTTTGTAGGCTTTTTCCGGTGATGTAATTTTTTGGTAAACTCAAAAGTATTTTTTGCTATTATTTCCCCCTGAAATAGATAGGTACTCATTGCTTTAACAATCTTAATAGCTTCATTGACAGTAGAATTTGTTGCCCCCTGCAGCTTCATATATGCCTTCCACTCATCAGTAACTACTATATTGATTTCATTAAATTTGTAACTAATGTCCTGGTCTTGTATTTCTTCATCAAAAGCTCTCATAGCTAACATTTTTTCTTTTTCTTCTTTTTTTGTGAAAAAAGGTAATATATGATGTTCAAAAAATATATCATATTTTTGAATTGTATTTTTGGCATAACTATCACTATGGTAATGTTTTGAATACAATAAATAACCGTCATAGAATGTTCGTTGATGTTTCGATTGTTCAGGTGACATCCTTCTGGCGTACATTTGCGCCTCTAATTCTCGTCTGCGCTTTGCTTCTTCTCTTTTTCTTGCGCCACTCGATGTAAACCAACGACGTTCTTGTGGTCTGTCGGATTTGAACAATTTTTTAATTTCTTCCGGAGTGTAATATTCACTCAATTCAATGTTATACGAATACTTCATTTTAGCCATAAGCTAATATTCTCCTTTGACAATGTGGGCATGGATGTATGCTCGGATTGAGTTTTCTAAAACCTTCTTATTGCGATACCCAAAGTCCAGGAAAGAAATTTTCCCATCTAGGACAATCAGTTTATATGCTGCGCTGTATTTCATTCCAAGCATTTTTGCAGCTTGCGTTATTGATATTACTCTGGGAGCATCATCATTTTTACAGAGGCATCTTTTTTCTGCCATATTTCCCATTCCTTTCTTTACATATCTTCATGATTGCTATGAGCGAGTTTGATGCCATCTGACTTTTTCTAAAATTGCACGATAAAGTTTGCCGGCTTTTATGCCGTCTTTGCGCGGAATGTAATCCTCAAAAGAAGTCGAACGTTGAAGGTACATATTATTTGACCAACGCTGTAAATCCGTCAAAAAACGTGAGTGTGTCCCCTTCTGATAGATTGTAATATATGGGGTATAGCCCAATTCTTTGACCTTTATTACTCTGGCATAATCTTCTTCCGGCTGCGAATTATAGTTCGTTAGGATATAAACTCGTTTACTACGGTCACTTTTGGTATAATGCTTTGCAAAAATCTTCAAACCATTTAGGACTCTTTCTTCGTTCTTCACTAAGTCAAATGCGAAGTGTACCATATCAATTTTCGTTTGACACAATAGTTTTGCAATATCATCATCAATAAATCTGGCGTCCAATCCCTGCGTGTAATCAATCCAGGCGTTACTTTTTATAAGCTGCTGAATCAGGTGTTCTCGTTCCTCGCACGCCAGTAAATTAGCGTCATACAGTTTAATTTCATTCTGGCCGTTCCAAAATTCCCTCAAGTCGGCAACTTTTTTGCTGCAGATACCGTCTTTTTTAGAAACTATACAGAAGCCACAATTATTAGGACATCCCCTTGTTAAGAAGCCGTGGGCTTTGCTTTCTTTATACAAGGCATAGTCTGGGTACATACTCTCAATTTCTTGAGGTAAGTTAGTTTCAACGCCTTTTTTATAGACCTCTCGACCGTTTTCAACCTCGATGGCGTACCCACTTCCGCCCTTAATAATTTTGTCTGCAAAGGGCAAATATTGTATTTGATTGATTTTTGGCAAGTTTAAATTAAAAACTTTTGAAACATAAAGCAACTCGAACATTTCGAGGTTAGTATCAACTAGCTTTACCTCGTCACCCCTGGACTTATGAAACGCAGATAGTTTCATTAGAGGCAATGACGGTGCTTTAGTGTCTGAAAGCAACCCTACTTTAGTCATTTTATTTTTTCCCTCTAATTAACTTCCATGTTCTCAAAATCTAAGTTCTTTGCGTCTGCAGCTTTTTGCATTTCGATTGTTTTGCGCCGGTTCATTTCGTCAATAACGTCGTTGAAATGCTTATACAGGCGGTCATCGTCAATACCGCGCAGCCAATCTTTAATAGTGATAGTCATAATGTTTCCTTTCCCTTAGTCGTAATAACCTTCTCGCCATTTTCGGCGGCAAAAAACCAAATCAAATTTAGGAATACCGTATTTTTTAAAGAACGTATCTTCCCCCATATTTTCGAGGTCACGGTTCATTTGTGCAGTCATATAAATTAGTTTCTGCAGATGTTCAACACGACTATAAAACTCCAGGTTATTTTTCCTGATACTTTTACGGACAAAGTGGTGTAATTCGTATTCGCCGTGGTTATAGTCCTGTGTTGAGGTAATCCAAAATATACGCTTCAGCGTTTTGGACGGAGTGATTTTATAAATCAGATATTTTTGGATGTCCTCGTTCATTGATGGCTGTGTTTTCATTTTCTCTCGTTCTTCTCTGTTTAAGTCATATTCCAGGCAATATATTTGCTCATTGGTGATTAAATATTTTTTAATTAATTTTCGCTGCAGAATGATAAGCTCTCGCAGCCTTTCAATAGGCGCTCTCAAGGCTAAAATCCTTTGAGCCTGTAGCTTGGGTTCACAAATGCCCTATACTTCGCAAGTTTACGGAAGCGGTCAAGCATTGCGTGAAAATCCGGTATAGCTTTCACTTTCTCAATCATTTCAGGATTGCTCGTCAAAATAACATTGCACTTCGCGTTATAGAGCGCATTGAGCAGCTCAAAAGCGTCTGCAAGTTTTTGTTCTTTGTAGCCATCTCGGCCAAAATCGTCCAGGATAAGCAGGTCAATTTTTAAAAATGCTTGCAGCTGCTCATCGAATGAATATCGGCTGCGCGGTGAATAAGCACTTTGAAGAATACGCATACATTGTGCAAAAGTCATAAAACGGACAGTATAACCTTTACGTACTAATTCCTTGCCAATACATACTGCCAGTGTTGTTTTTCCGTTGCCTACTGTGCCGACAAAATGAAACCCCATAAGACGTTTCGGTCGGAATCTCATTACATAGAGTTCGGCTTCTTCTTTATGCTCGCACGTGAGTTTTCGCAGCCGTTCACCATGAAGAATAGGCGGAAAGTTTGCGTCTTTGTAGCTGTCACGCACCTTATAAAATCTTTCTTTTCTGTAATCTTTGTTGTCATTACAGAAACAATCAGGTATCCAGACACCTTTAATATTGACGGCATTATCCGGTTTAAAGAATTTGTAGGGCTTTCCGCAGACTGCGCAGGTGCTGTTAGAAGCTGGATATACAAGAAGATTAGTAACGTCCGTATTCTTCATTAACTGCATTATTGTTTCCTTCTGCTTTCAGAACGTCGTCTGTAGTTTTCCATATCCACTTATCAGCGCGAAAATAGTTATATGCGCTTTTACTTTTAAATATTTTTTGGAGCTGTGCGCTTCCGTTTTTGCCAATCCAATCGTTGTATAGCTCAATAGCTTTCAGTGTTTTGGCTTCTGTATGGCGTTTTACAAGCCGGTCATAGTCAATTTGTGTTAGATTAATATATTCAACCTCTGGGAATTTTAAATACTTTTCAGGCTCTTGAGGTTCGTCTGCAGGTGGAGTTTCAGGCTTTAGAGGCGGTCTGCCACCTAATTGTCCGTTTAACCTGCTTGCTAACCTCTTTCTTTCTTTCAGATCCATTCGGCGCAGATGGGAGTCACTCCAAAAATGTTTATCATTACGATTGAATAATGCTTGTTCATTATGCGTAAATTTGTCGCTGCAGCAATCCTCAATAAATTGCTTTAGACGCGTTAAATCAACACTCATAGTCTTTGACATAGCAATTAAATCATTAAAAGCATATTTATAGTCTTTTTGTTTGTTCAGCTGCTCAACAATCGCCCAGAAATACCCATATCCCTCGTAGTTGTACTCCAACATCATTTTTACAATTTTAGGGTCATTTAAAGCGTCATTGTCGTGACTGAAATACTCTCTCGTTTTCTCGTTCATCCCCAATACTCATAGTGACTTTTATTCTATGTCGATAAATTCTTTCTTATCTTTATCCCAACCTTGGTGTTTAAAATCCCAACCGGTGAGGCATACTCTGTCAATCGACTTGTTGTATTCCGGCGGTACATACTTCTCAACCTTTAGTGTGCCTGTGACTCGAATGTAATCATCTTTTGATACACTTTCTGAAATTCTGTCAGCCAGATGTTCATCTTCCGTGTTGAAAAATTTAATAAAGAAGTTGTCATAAACTCCAGGTGATTTTCTAACTCCTAAATTAATACTGGTAATGATTTTACCGTTGTGGGTAATTTTTTTTTCGAGCCAACCCACTCGTCCTACTAGCTCAAAATGATTTGATTTACTCATGTTCCTCTCTCCTTAATTAAAGTTGATGGCAAAAAAAGGTGGGAGAGGCTAAACTCCCACCTCGCGATGGCGGTAAAATCATCGCAATTTGTTGTTGTTGTTGTTGTTGTTGTTGTGTGTCGGCTTTCCGCTATCAATGGTGCTTTTGCGTTGACAGTTGAAGCATAGCGGTTGTTTATAATGTTTCATACTAAACTCGTGCTGCTGCTCGTTCAGATTTTTACCACAACCTGAACATTTAGTCTTTTGCCGAGGTGTCACCGGTTCTTCGATAACACTTTCGTCTGGGATTTCATTTGTCGGCTCGATAGTATCAGTTTCTAAATCATCGGAGTCGTCAAAGTCTTGCGTAAAAGTATCTGATAACCCTGCAACGGTTAATACAGCGTCTACTTGAGCGCGTTTTTTCGCCATTTTGAGCAGTGTATTGGCTTTCGAGTTCATATCTTCCTCGATACGATACTCATTATAAAAGCCATCATCATATTGGCTTCTGACGCGTCTTGTGGGCAATGTATTAAGGTTGAGGTGAATTGGTACTTTGCTTTTTGATACCCACCGGTAGGCAAATTTCACCTCTTTTGAGTTTGCGTGTCCGAGGCCTTCGTGTAATTTAATGTTACCGGCATATATTTTTGAACGGACAGTATAGGCAAAAAATCCGATACCTTCATATACGGTTTGTTGGTCTATAATGTCATATTCAGTACGCAGTGCAAAAGTAACTATAATCTTTTCCGCGCCTGCTTTAAATAAAGTCGGCTTGTCACCGCAGCCAGGAATTGTGCCGTAGTCGATATTTTCCACTAACAATGATTTTATTAGCTTTTTACGTGCTTCGGCCTTTTTCAGCTGCGCCTTGATTTCATTTTCAGGGGTGTCCATAACCGGTGACAAATAGTTTCTATTTTCGATTTCAATTACATTATTAGCAACCATTACGCCACCTCGCTTTTCTTAAAGTGTTTTGCTACGGCGTTGAGAGCGTCTTTTGTTGTTGTAATGCCGAGATTAGACACTCCCACAAAGAAGTCGCAATCATTATCGAGTTCTTTTTGCAGAATTGGCTTGTGGTCACTAAAGCGGACTTTGTAGCTTTTGTTACCCTTAAAAATCATTATGTATTTGGAATAAGTATATTTTGCTTCATACAATTTCAACTTATAACCTTGTTTTAAAAGGATTTCACAAAATTCAATCCATTTAGCTTTCCCATATTTTTCTGAAATTCTTGATTTCAGCATTTCAAGAGTTAAGCGTTGATTTTTGTATTTCATCACGCCACCTCTTTCGCTGCATTGACGCGCAACACTCTGAAAGAATTGACACGTGTATAATTGTCATAAATTCCATCTTCTTTGAGTTTTGTGCTGTCAATCTCTGTTTTAGATTGTCTTTTCCAAGTAACCATATATTTTTCGGTTTTAATGCCGGTGCTTTCTTGAATAAGGTCTTTGAGTTTAACATCAAATTCCTTGATTTCTTTTTCAAGTTCGGTTTTGTGTGTTTTTAGCTCTTGATGATGAGCAACCATTGTGTTGAAGTCAACAATAACGGCCTCATCTGCTTGAGAAAGGTCAATTATATCGCCATTATCCGATGGGTACATTTCTTTTAGTGTATCATCGTCACCTGCTGTAGCCGGTGGTTTAATGTTATTTTGTACGTCATACCAGAACTTGACGGCCTTTTCTATTAGTTCGTCATATAGTGCTTTATCAAAATGTATCTCTTTGTATTTGTACTTGTTTCCGCCTATTAATACGGCTATCCACCAACTTGTGCGACCCGACAATCCCATACAGAGTTGGCATTGTAAAATGTATGACTCCGGTATGTCCTCGCCATTCCATTTATCTTTGTTATACTCGCCTGTATTTTTGCACTCCAATCCAACACGGCTTGACTCAATAATTCTGTCTGGGTGCGCTTTTATATACGGATATTGTTTGTGTGTATAAACGCAAGGTGCGCGTCTGATTTTTAAACCGGTTTCCTCTTCAAAGAATGTCGCAATAGGTGCTTCAAGTAGTTTGGCAAGCCTTATGTGTTGTTTTTCCGACAAATTCTCCGGTTCAATTTCCTGTCTTTTTTCGAGCCACAATCTGCGTTTTGTCTTGAACGGACATACTTCCATTATTGCGCCTATTTCGGACGCACCAATGTACGTGTGCCGGTCTGTTTCGACATCGTTGTGGTGAATTTTGTGTTGTACAGCCATAGTTTTACCGCCTTTCGTTTTTTGTACTATTGTTTGTCTAGGGCAAGCCCTTAATGGAGTCCGCCACAGGGGTGACGGACTAGATAAAGGCTTCACGCTGCTATGCGTTTAGCTGAATATGAATATGTGTCTGCAAGATGTTTCAGCTCATCAATGAATTGAAGTGTTTCTGGGTGTTCACTTTCATTGACAAGTTCTTTGCTGTAATCAAGCCAACGTGAAAACCCCTCATAGGTTTTGATAGTCAGCATTGATAATTGGAAATCCCCAAATCCTCGCAAAGTTTGAAGCAGCGGAACATTGTCATTAGTGATTTCTAATTCAAAACCGTGCTTCGCCTGGGTATCTGCTGTATCGCAAAAAATTTCCTCGAAATTGATTTCATCTGTTGAGTAGTAAATAACTTCGTATATCATTAGTTGCGCTCCTCTTCACCGACCCACTCATTTTGGTCGTTGATTTTTCCGGCTCTTTTGTCATTCCAAAAATCGTTTAGTGCATGCTCATAGATAGCTTTTTCAAGTTCGTCTAATTGTTCGCCAAGTCCGCTATAAATACGTGCTTGTACTAAATACTTTGTCCTTAGTAGCTCCACCAGGTTTTGCATTGCCTGGTTTTTTTGTGAAAAATCTTTGTTGTTCATAGTTTTACCGCCTTTCGTTTTTATTCTTCTATATACCAATTCGGCTCGTGGCCGGTTGTGTAGCCTTTTTTCAGTAGAGATAGTGCATACTCGACCGCCAGGGTCAGGTTTTCTTCGCTGTCGTCGTTTGTTTCCAAGTGAAATTTCATTTTTTACACCTCAAGTTTCCAGTACAAAGTGACCGTCAACATTGACAGTTTTCATACTTTTTAGTATTTTTAAATAATGAAGAATTTAATTAGAGAGTAGTTTTACCCTTAATTTTTTCTTTATAGAGGGCGTAGGCTTTTTGCAAAACCAGGCTTCTATTTCCTAGAACATCAGCGTCTTTGTCCAACTCATCAAGTACACTCATTGGAAAAGATACCGAAAATGTCCGTGCAGGGTCTGTAGTTTTAGGTATAAACATTAAGCTCCTTTGCATGCTCATGCTCTTGTAACTGATATTATGATAATGGCATATATTTTAACTCATTGCAATATTTTTTAATTCAATAGATTAAAAAATAATTCAAATAAGGCGTAAAACTTAATTCAAAGCCCTACTTAACAAAACTTAAAGAAGTTATATTACAACATTGTTAAACAATAGATTTAAGAAAAAGATGCCGGCGTTATAATGTAGTAGATAGTAACGGAAAACCAATGAAACCTATAGATAAATTTAAGGAAATTCGAGAAAAAGTTGAAGCGATGAGCCAAGAGAAGTTTGCTCATCATTTGAACACGAAAAAATCTACTGTAAATAACATAGAAATGGGTTTAAGCGGTATTAACGACGATATTGCTTTAAGATTAGAAGCTCTATATAAAGTGCCTTTTAAATGGTGGAAAACCGGTGAAGGTAAACCATATTTCGAGGGCAATACTTATGAATTAACGCGCAGGGATCTGACGAACGCACACAAAAATGTACGTCAAAATCTGATTTATTTGGAAAAAAAGAATAATTTATCATCAGAAAGAATGGCCGAAATCCTGGGATATACTCTGGCTGAATATGATAAAATCCTAACTTCCACAAACTTAGAACCTACTTTTAGGTTGGGTAAAGCAGTTGTTTCTAACTTTAACGTACAGCTTAACGATTTTTATTTTGGCCTTCTAACAGACAACGCATTACAAAGTGACCCTCATTCAGAGGGCTTCATTGATAATTTTACGAAATCTGAGAGAAAACAATTTAAAGAGTATTTGAGTAGGATTAGCGAACTTTTATAACGTGTGCGTCTTTACCTTTCACCTCCACATACGAATAGTCGTTAATAGGGCTATTGTTTCCGGCGACAGTTGATTTAACTGATTTGAGTTCAGAATGAATAAACCACATCAACAAACAAGAGGACACAATCAGCGCAATAATTAAATTACGATTGTCGCGCAATAAGTTACGCACGGTTGCGTTTAAGAGAGTTTCTTCCATAAAAGTTCCTTCCTTGACTATTCTACGAGCATGCAGCTCAAAGAAAAAATTACCAAAAACAAATCATTTTGAATATTAGCTACATGCTATATTTTTATAAGAATTGTTGATGATGATGTTGCTGCAATTTATTTATATTTTGCTTTATTTTCATGTATTTTACATGTTTTATTTTTTTTTCTTTCCTTTGGTTTTTATGCAATAACCTGCAGGTTATTTAGGTTATTGTTGTAAACATTGTTGTCGATTGTTAAACAATAGTGTACTAAAGCATTTCAACCAGACTTATAATAAAGATGTACTTATCTGAACAACCGAAGTAGTGTAGCTGTATTTATACAGACTGGGAACAGACGAAAAGGAATTGACAGATGCTAATGTACAGGGAGTACCGTACTTATTGAGGGGATATGTTTTTTACACACTGCAGCCGAAAATTTAAAGCCCAAGTGGTTTGGTTTTTATATGACATCCAGGGGTTTTCTGATAGATATTTGAAAATCGGTAGATGTCCGGTGTGCAAAAAAAAGGTTTGTGAAATAAGAGAAGTTAGAATAGTTGATAACAAAGAGTTTAGAAAATTTGTCATAGGTGAAGAAGCCACTAGATTGATAGGGCTTCACAAAGACAATATTAACTACACCTCATTAGACAGAAAAGTTAAGAAGTGTCGCGTGAGTATGCCGCGGACAATTAGATTTGGTGTCAACAAAGTTGTTAAAGTTGGTAAACAAACTGTATTAAGACAGAGAGCCGTTGATTTCAGCGGTAATCGTGAGATTGTTAGAGAGATAAATATTTAAACCCTAAGGTTAATGTGGTTACTATTATCGGATGGCGGAATTACTCCGCCCTTTTTTTTGGTTAAAAAGTTTTAAAGTTTAATTGGTGAGTGTAATGAATAAAAAGAAACCTGATTGGATAGCAGTGAAGAATGAATATCTCACAACAAACATTTCAACAAGAGATTTGGCTGCAAAAAATGAGATACCTTATGAAACATTGAAAAGTCGTAGTATCAGAGAAAAATGGAATCAAGAGAAACAAAATGTTCACAGCAAAATCACAGCAGAATCACAGCAAAAAACTATAGAATTAGCAATTAATGAAAAAACTGCAGCTAGTGAACGTCATTATAAACTTTATGGTACTTGCTTTGATGTTATTGAATTATTGGCCAAACGATATAAACATGATTTAGAAAATGATGTAAAGAAAACGAATGCCAACGCATACAATGCACAGTTGTTAATGAATGGTATTAATCTCGGACAAAAAGGCCAGAGATTGTCATTAGGTATGGATAAAGAAGCAACTGAAACAGAAGAACCAATAATACACGTTATTAAAGGACTTGATATAAGTAAGATTTAAGGATAATCAATGACTTTTGAGTATATTTTAGAGCCGGAAAACAAAAAAAAGACACTATCTAAAGGGCAGACTGATGAAGTTGCCCAAAATATAGTGTCAAATTTTAAAACGTATAATGATGGCAGAGCAAGCAATTTGGATCGCACTGAAAAACTCATTGATGAAATCTTCTTTTCCGATAATTTTAAGAAACGGCAGAAAAATAAGACAAAAGATTGGAAAGCTGATGTCAAAATGCGTAAGACATATATGTTTTATCAGGTTTTGAAGTCTTTTATTTGGAAAAATGTATATTCTAACATCAATTCAATGTTTGATGTTTCCGGTGAGAATCAGAACGCAGATAATGACAGCAACAAACAAAAGGCTGCATTAGTTGATATTTTTGAGAAAATGGAATACCAAAAGACAGCAGATACAATTATTGATAATGCTTTACTTTATGGTGAGTTGATTTCTTTTGTTGGTTGGAAGAAAAAAACAGAGGAAATAAGACGGCCGATTTCATTCTTTGAGTCATTGTTTCAGGAAGATATTAATAAACTTCCTATGATATTGAAGGCAGCTGCAGCCGGAAGAAATTATTGGATTGATGAGCGTCCGGTTTATGATAATCCTTGTATTTATGCAGTAAATCCATCTGATTTGGCCTTTGATGTATCACAAATGGATGATTGGGATAATTGCCCCAAAATTCTAAAGTCATTCAAAGTACCGGAAGATATTATTAATAATAAGCTGTACCAGATTGATAAGCAGACAGCCAAAGATATTAAGGCTATGGTTGAGAAGCCTACAGAGCAAGAACAATCGCAGCAAGGCGATAATGATTTACAGGATGAAGTGGTTAATGGCGGTACTATTGAGGTATTGGAACATTGGGGAAGTATCAAACTTCCTGACGGTACTTTATTAAAGAACTGGCACGCTGTAGTGGTTGGCAGAAAATATCTTATACGTTTCTGTAAAAATACTCTGGTAATCAATCCGTTTACTTTTGGTACGATAGTGAAAGACCGCAAAACAAAGCGCGGTATCAGTCCGGTGTTTTGTGTGTTAGAGTTGGCGTTGACACAGGAAGAATTACTCAATCGCACTTATAATATGCAATCTTTGAACGAAAATCCACCTATACACGCACCGAAAAATTATTTTAAAGACAAAGAAATCGAGTTGTTTCCAGGTAAGATTATCGAATATGAAGAAGATTTGTCGCCAGGCCAGATTAAACCTATGGAGTTTAATTCATCAATCTTTTTGGGTGATGTTGGTTTTATAAATGATTTGATGAGTGAAGTGTCCGGCATATTCCCCAATATGGCCGGAGCTGATGAAGTCAAAGCAAAGACAGCGACAGAGATAAACACTAAGTCGCAAGGTCAAATGACACGATTGTCAATGATTTTAGACACTATAAACCAGTATTTAGTTGTACCGGATGTTAAGGGTGTTGCGACTTTATGCGCTAATTTCAAATATGGTTTAGAAGAAATTTTCATTAACAAAGACAATCAAAAAGAAGTTATACAGATTGACGACCAAGTGCGTCAAGGTGACTATAAATACACGTACTCTGACCGTTCAGCTACAGAGGACAGATATAACAAAGCCGATATGGTAGTACAGGCGTGTGAAAAGTTTGCACAATTTATTCCTCTCAATGCACAGGAATTATTTATTTGGTATATGGAACAAAAAGGCGTGGAAAACCCTGAAAGATTTTTGGCTTCAATGCCAATAATGCCGAATATGTCGGCAGCTATGCCACAACAAATGCCACAGCCAGTATAATTATGGATTTAGATTTAATTGAGAGCAAGTTTCGACTTGCTAATTCTGATGTTTACAAGCAGTTACGAGAGTTTCAGCTGCAACATATTTTGGAACTCTCGAATAGTGCTGCTGACCCTTTGTTGATAAAGGGAATGTTGAAATGCGTGCGTGACACGGATAAATGGATTGATGATTTTAAAGAAGAAAAAATAAAGCAAAAGGAGCGTAACTTATGAGTGGTATGACAACAACCGAAACTACAGCGACAGAGAACTCAACGGCTGAAAATAGCGACGAATTATCATTTGACGATAATTCTATTGCAGCTATATTAGACGGCGAGCCTGAAACTGACGACACGGCTGTCAACAATGAGCCGACTACACCGGAAAACACGGATACGGATGAGAAGAAAGAGCAAAACACTGATAATGCCGGTGATACAAAAGATAAAATCCTGGGCAAATTCGAGAATACAGACGCTCTTATCAAGTCTTATCAGGAGTTAGAAGCAAAAGTAACACCGCTATTTCAAGAAAATGCGGACATGAAAAAGTTCATCGAGGATATACAACTCGAAAAAGAACAAACTGCACGTAAGCAAGGTTATAAATCCGCAAAGGATATGGAGGAACACTTTGCTAACATAGCGTATCAGAATGAGCTTGTGCAATTCAGGGCTGACCAGTTTATGTCTTATGTCAATGAATGTGACTACAAAGACGAGGTTGTAGCCCTTATCAATCAGTACAGAGTGAATCCGACAAAGGAATTACAGGAAAGTATTGAGGCCGAAATGCCAACCAGAGCTATTAAAGCACTTGGGGCAGCAGAGCGTAACTTTGAGATTGACAAAACTGTCGAATACGAAGAACGACAAAAACTCGAAGGCCAACAACAAGCACGAGATTATTTGGGGCAGGTTATTACGCAACATAGAGAGCGTTTTGATAATCCGGCCTTTACGCAATTATTTGGATTAGCTTTTGAAGCATACGGCACAAATCTAAAAGCAGACGCTCTTATAGAGCTTTTAGACAGCTATACGAAGTCTGAAATGCAGTCGGAACTTGCGAAAAAGAATACTAAGCAAGAATTACAAAATTTGACTGACAACATTTCAAATTTGAGTCCTAACGGCCAAACCGCACAGACTCAAACCAATGTAGACATTGAGAATATGTCAAAAGAAGAAGTGGATAAATTAGTTAGAGATTTAGTTTAAGGGAGTAAAAGAGATATGGCTAGTACAGAACAACTTATTATTAGCACCTTTAACCAATCATTCAGAAAATATGTTTATGAAGAATTGGTTATCGGTAAATTGGCGCATACAGATTTCAAAACCGGTATCAATACCGGCGATGAGGTTGACGTATTAATGCCAGGAACGGTGAAGTTATTGGATTATGACGGTGGAGATTTAGCACCGCCTGAAACCGTTGACACAACCGTTGCCAAAGTTAGAATTGACAGAGGCAAAGCCGTGCATTTTCGTCTGGAAAAAGAAAAAGCGCGTCAAATTAAAAATGCACCGAGTGTACATCAAAAAGTCGATTTGGTTAAAGATTATTCAATGGATGGTGTTAAGCAATTTTCTGCTGCAGTTGATAAGGCATACGGTGAATTATACACAAGAGCCGGTCACGTGCTGCAGAACGGTACAAGTGCAATAGAGCTAAATTCTAAACTTGCAAAAGAGATTTTTGCATATATGCAAGCAGAATTTAAGCGTGGTGATAGAAGCGGACATACAAATTGGATTGACGGTCAAATGATGGCGATTATTCCACCGGAATACGCGCTGCATTTAGGATTGCTTGAAGATTTGATGTATGTTGAGTCCGGCCATAAAAAAATGCAAAAAGGTGTAGTAGGTAATCGTTCAGGATGGGATATTGTGATTTCTAACAATGTTGCCAATCCTGAAACGAATATTTATTATCCTTTGTTTGGTGTTAGAGGAAAAACCCTTGCCGGTGGTGTATCAAAAGATTTGGATATGATGTCATACATCCCAGACCCGAACTTTGATACTTGCTATAAGGGTTATAGCGTATTTGGTGTTGGTGCGCCGAGAGCAGATTTACTTGGTACTGTCAAAGTCAAAGCTGAACTTGTGCTGCCGAGCCTTAATCCGTAATTTTGTCATTACATAAAAAAATAGGAGTAGTAAAATGGCACGAGATACAATAAAAACACAGGTCTTAGAAATTGATAATACCCAATCTGTAGGTACAGCTGTCGTCACTAAAAAGGCTGTCACTGTCGCAAATGGTATTAAAATTGAAGATGCCTTGGGTTGTAAACAAAATACATTGTTCATAATTGTAGAAAATACCGGTGCAGCAGCAAGTACGATTACTTTGAAAAAAGGTGATTATATTAACCGTCTGTTAAAGGATTTGCCCATTGCTGTAGATAAAGGTATTAATGCAATTCAACTGCACGACCCTGCACGTTTTCAAAATAGAGATGGCTCTGTAGACATTGATTTTGCCAGTGGATTTACCGGCAATATCTTTGCGGTTGGAAAACGTGTTGGTCTTAAACCAATAGCATAACTGTAGTTCGTCATTGAAGAGGGTTGTTTATACAGCCCTCCTTTTTTTAAATTAGGAGTAGAAAGATGAGTCAAAATTTTGATATAAAATATTTACCTACACAAACCATTTTTTCATTACCAAAGGAAGAATGTGACCGGCTTATATCGGAGTCCGGCCATAACTATGTTGTTATGGATGAGGATTATGAACCACCGGCTACAAAAAAGCCGGAAAAGAAAAGTACTATTTTAGATAGTATTCTTGATACCGGTAAACCAAAGGTCACTGAAAAACCAATTTCCAATATGAATAAAACGGAGTTATTAGAATACTGTCATAAACATAGTATTCCTTGTGATGAAAAAATGAATAAAAAAGATTTAGTTTTCTGCATCAGGGAAAAACTTAATTAATGGCCTTAACCCTTTTATACATATACAATCAGGTTGCAGGGCAAGCCTGGAGTAAATTCGATGGTGAGGTTGAGGAGCAAGACGAATTTGAAGAAACATTATTAACTTCAATTCAGAAAGCTCTTAGCGCATTGTGGTGTTCTTATGCTTTTCCGTTCAGGATAAAGACCAAAAAAGCCACCGTTGACGGCGATACAGAATATATAAACATGCCGGCCGGCAACATACACAAAAAGACTATTAACGGTGCTGAAAAGTATTGTATCAGGGTAGTTGGCGGAAACTATTTAGAATATCAGGACGATTTTGAAACATTAGAGTTGGTATCAGGCAAGCCCACAAGTTTTTTTATTGCAAATGAAAGAATATATTTATATCCGCAGCCTGATAATGAATATGAAATTCATATTGATTATTTAACTTTGAAGCTAGGTACTGACAAAGATGGCAAGGCCATTTATCAATTAAGAAATGACACTGATACGTTGAATGTTCCTGAAAAGTATGAGGAATTGTTTAAAAATGCACTGATAACGTCAAGTATGTGTTATGCGATTGCTGCAGACCAGGACGAGAATTATGCCAATTATTTGAAACAGTACAAAGAAGCATATCGGCTGCTGATTGAATTTACAAAAGGTCTTGAGTTCACTAAAAAGATTGTTTGGTAGATATGGGCAGTCGTAAGACAAATTTAATTTGTAACAAGTTTGGGGGTATCAGACGAAAGAACGCAGTTTTTTCGTCTGACCTGATTACAGCACAAGATATGCAAAATATCGAGTTGTACGATACCGGTATAAACGGCGGTGTTGGAATCAGAACAACGAAAGGTAATATTAACATATCTGGTAAGCTTATCCCCAATGATGAAAATGTAATCAATATATTTGAGAGTGTACAGCAGGGATATAAGTATATTTTCGTTCATACTGAAAATAATTCACGCGGCACTTTATACTTATTTAACCTCACTCAAAGCACGCTCACTCCTAAAATAGAGAACTTATCACTCACTGGTCGCAGTACCGGAGTGGATTTCGCGCAAGGTTATTCTGACCTCTTTATATTCAATAATGGCAAAGATAAGATGTACTCTATTGAAATCGGCGCAGAGCAAGAAATCATTGAAATTGAAGCCAAAGATACAGAAAATCGCGAAATCAGAGGCCTGGGCGCAGTTGTTTACACTAATAGATTATGGTGTTTTGAGAAAAACCGCTTGCATTACAGTGTACAGGCCAATGTATATGATTGGGTTACATCTGACGCAGAAGTCACTACGTCTGGCGGATTTATTGAGTTTTCAAAAGACATTACAGCTATTGCAGCTTATCTGAACTCAATAGCAGTATTTTTTAAAGACAGTTCCGTCATTATTAGTGGTGATTATCCGTTCAGTAGGTCTGACGACTCCCCTGGTGGTTGTGCTAATTATAAGTCACTTGTTTTTCACGGCACAGACTTGTATTTTTATGATGACACCAAAAAAGGTATATTTAGTTTTCAACAAATCGTTCTCGGTAATAAAACTCTAGGCAAAAATATCGCCGAGGATATACAGGATGAGTTGATTAACATTGATAAAAATAATATGCACAAGATAGCAGCATTATCTGCAGTGCTTTCAGACCGTAACGAGGTTTGGTTTTATTTTCCTACGGCCAATGAAGATAAATACTCACAAATATTAATATACGACTATTCGCGCGGTGAGTGGATTAAAAGAAAATGCCCACGTATTAATTGCTTCGCCATTGTCAATGATAGTTTATGTTCTGGTGCAAAAGGCAAAATTTATCAGGAATATATGAGCAGCACTTTTGATGGTGAATATATTAGCCATTATTACCAATGTTCTAATTGTAATCTGGGTTCAGACACTACATTGAAAGTAACTATTTTTCAACCACGTATAACGGTGGACAGTCCATATATAAACGACTTGTTTGTAAAATATGTAAAAAACTACAATACATTGAAACGTCCAAAGATTAAGAAAATCCGGTCAAAATATAAAAAGTTTCTTATATGGAGTGTTGGTAATTGGGGGCAAGGATTTTGGTGCGGTAAAAACATAAACGCACTTGTCAAAATTCCTAACACTACATTCAAAACCATACAGATAACTTTTTACACTGAAAATGAGTATCAGGATTTTGCCATCAGGAATTTAGAGTTTTCTTTAATAAAGGTGATCCAAGTTTGATAAAAGTTATTTGCCCAAAAAGTATTTTTTTCAATCCTAATGAAGCCAAGAGATTATGGACAAAGTATAAAGATAAACTCAATGATTTCAAAAGTTTTGAGGATTTATTAAAAGACAGTCATTTTTATTGTTTTTATTCAGCCAAAAAGTTCATAGGTTGCATTTATTTTTATGAAAAAAATAAGAAACTTTTCGTAAACGCCTTTTCTAATAGAAAAACTCATTTAGAAAATCTGCAATGTTTAGAGATGAGTCTGCAGTTTTATAATTGCGATGTTTACGCTGAAAGTAGCGAAAAGTCGGCAATATATTCTTTATTGAAATCCGGCTTTAAAAAAATTAATGAGAACACGTATAAATATGAAAGGACATAAATATGGGGGGAAATGGGAGCGCACCAGGTTATGCGTCAACGACAAGTACAAATCCTTATGCAAACGCTAAACATAATAAATCCGGCTCAAGTTATACTTTAAATCCGTTTTTGACACAATCTAATCAGTTTGTCGAAAGCAATGTTCCGGCATTATTGCAGCAATTACTTAATCCGTCACTTGATAGTCCGCAGATTGCAGCACAAAGTGCATTGTTTCAGGATAAATTTACAAAAGACTCTGCAAAGGCCTTCGAGAATAACTTAATTAATCCTTTGGCGCAGCGCAATATGCTTCGCTCTTCTGCAATGAATGACCTTGCTAAGAATTTTTCTGCTGACCAAAACCAACAGCTTTCTAATTTCAATAATCAATTAATAGCTGACAGCACCACCAATACAAGCAATTTGATTAACCAACTTATGAATATGTATCTAACCGGAGCAAATTTAGGCCAACAATCTATTGCTAACGCTAAAGGTGACGCGCAGCAAATAAATAGTTACAACCTTGGTACATACCAACAGGAATCAGCTAACAACAATGCAATGTGGAAAAATATCACAGACACCAACTCGGCTGCAATGACTTCTGCAGCTACAGTTGCTGCAGCAGCATAAGGGAGTAGATATGAAAGAAAAAATAAGCAAATCACTGGCAATAATTAGAGATAACCTTGCAAAATATTCTAAGCCGGTAATCTGGAGTTCTTTTGGAAAAGACAGCCTGGTCTTAATGGATTTAGTGCGTAAAGTTGATAAAAATATACCTATTTTATTTCAGAAAGAATATATTTGCCCTGATAAATACGCTCATTCCGAACGTCTTGCCAGAGAAAATAATCTTATGGTTTACAGTTTTCCACCTATGAACACAGCATTACAATATCATACTTATGATGATGGCAGCTTGGAGTGGGAAGTTCAGAATTTTTATACATATCAAAATGGTACTAATTTCACGATACCGACAGGGATTGTTGATAATCCGTCATCGGATGTATGTTGTTTGAATGACATTTACAGAAAACCTTTTGCTATCGTTAATTATATGTGGGATATGCAATTTATCGGCCACAAAGATTGCGACACTGACGCATTTTATGAAAGTATGGTTCTTGATGATTATGTGTATAAACCTGATGACCTTCCGGCATGTGTGTTTCCTTTAAAAGATTGGTCTGATGAGGATATTTGGCAATATCTTGACGAAAATAATATTGATTTCAACGATAAACGATATGTAAGAAGTGGTGAAAACTGGCGCGGACAGTATAAAAATACTACCTTCAATCCTGACTACTTCGAGTGTTGTTTGGAATGTATGAAATTTAATACGTCCGAGAAAGTTTATTGTCCTCGTTTAAAAGAAGAAATCCCTAATATTTCCGGTGTTGTGAGATATGACAACGCGCCAGGGCTGCAATATTTACAAGGAGCAAACAATGCAGAACGCTGTATATAGTTCATATAAATCACCGCAAGATGAGGAATTGCTGAAAAGACAAGAGCAAATTGAAGTTATGAATGAATATCTCAATGCAATTCGTAATAATCAAGTACCCTGGGCGCAAAATGCTGTCAATCAATATGGAGCGGACGCAGTTACGCAAGGTATCAGTGAGGGCAAAAACTTTGGTGTTCCTGAAATTGCGGACTGGATAAACCAATATAAACAGACTGCCGGTGCAAATGCGCTCGGAAATCCTGGTAATCCATTGACTGGTGAACTTGAACAAGACCGCAAGTACGGTATGTTTGACAAATTCATTGACGGACTCAATAGTTTTCGCACAGGATTTAATGATAATTTTCAACATAAATTTGTCCCAGACAATTTACGGCCAGAAAAAAAGGGCGTAATGAATCGAATTGGTGAGGGTGTCGGAACAGGCGCAAGGCTTTTAAATTCACCATTGGGCAGAGGTTTAATAACAGCTGGTATTGTTGGAGCAACCGGCGGAAGCCCTTTACAAATGATGGCTTATGGTGGGCAAACAGCCGTACAAAATCAACAAATTAAATCTAATAATGCGTTGTATGCACCAAAACTGGAGCAACTCGGATATTCACCGGAAGATATGGAAAAAATCAGCGGTTACATTGACAGCGATACTTTCAAAAATCTTGTAGATACTGATTATAAAATGCAATACAACAGTTTTCGTAACAGAAAGTTAGACCAGGACAGTTATTTAAGAATTAAGAAAATGCTTGATGACCAACTAAAAGCCGGAATGATTGACCCGACAACATATCTTCTTAATGTTCGTGAGCTGAACACTCAACTATCTAATGAAAAAGTTTATACAACATCTGATTCAAAGGTAAAAGAGAGCAACGACACAAGAAAAACTGACTCAACCATTGCTCTGAACGAAAAAAGAGGTACAGCAGCCTTACAAAATGCTAATAGCAACTCTACTAGAGCTGCAGCATATTCTCAACACGTAAAAAATCAAGCTACAAAAGACCATACTAAGCAACAACAAAAAGAGTCAAAAGCAAAGGATTTAGCATATTTTACAACCCTTTCGGGAAACGAACGAGAAATGGCAAAACGATACTTCATTGAAAGTCACGGAGTAGACCCAGAAAAACTCTTAAAAAGTGACTCTATGGATAAGTTAATCGAAGCAATAATGTCAGGTAAAAAGTAAATGTCACTACAAGAATATATTGAAAAACAGCGTCAACTTGAGCAAGAACAAAATCCACCGGTGCAACAAATGCCTAATGTTGCACCTCAAATTGTGCCTCAAATTCCGCGGCCACAAGCTCAACCTATTCAAGTGCCTCAACCTCAAATACCACAGGCGCAACCGGCTTCATTACAGAACTATATTGAGCAGCAACGACAACTCCAACCTGAACCCCTTGAACAAAATAATGATGTATCAGTTCTTCAAGGATTGGGCAATATGGCAAAAAGTGTAGGTCGAGGTATTGCAGGTGTACCACAAGGGCTTTGGGAATTTGGAAAACATATTGTCACTGATACCGCTGCGACAGTGAAAAATATCTGGCAAGAACCGAGTTTACTTCCGGCAACAGTTCCGGCAGTTGGTAAAGGTATGGTGGACGGACTTATTCACGATATATTACAAGGTGTTGTAGACATTCCCGAAGCCATTGCAGCGTCATATAAAGGCCGTGAATTTGAAAGACAGTTGGAAGTACCTACGTTTGTGGGTTTAGTCAACCAGGCTGCAGACTCACTTTATAAAAATAATCATTGGAATGAAAAACAATACCAGGGCTATTTAGCAGCGCAACAACGGAATGAAGAAATAATAAATAAATTGCCTATATTTCAAACAGCCGGACAGTTTGCTTTACCAATAGGCGCAGTCGGAAACGCTGCAAAAGTTGGCGGTGTCAAAAATGCAGTGCTTCATGGTACAGCATTTGGCGCAGTTATGCCAGGAAGCCTCGAAGATAAAGTAACCACCGGTGGGGTTGGTGCTGCTATAGGTGCAGGTATTGGCCTCGGTAATAAAGCAATCAGCAGAGGTTATCCAAAAATAGCAGAAAATGCACCCAAGGCAATGGAAGCTGCAAAAGAAGTAAGCGCCAAGATAGTTGGATATGGTAAAGATTTAGTTAAATCAGATACGGCATTTGATAACATTCGTACTATACGAGAAGGTAGAAGTCCCGATGCTGCGAATACTCAAACCCCTCACGCAACAACTACAGAAAACGTGAGGGATTTTCCTGTAAAAGAAACCCCTGTAGAAGTTATTGAGCAGCCACCTAAAACAGAGAAAGTTCCTGTTCAGCCTGAAACGCAAAATCAGCCGGAAATACCAGATGTCGCCCAAACTATATTAAGAAGGCCTGAAAATAGAGGTTCACATCCTGTTCATTTTGAAAATGGAAGCATTGTAAAAGATATTTATGATGGGAATGTTTATAAAATCCTTGAAAATGATAAAAGAGGAATGGCAAAACTAGAAAATGTCGAAACAGGTGAAATCAGTTCCATAAATGCGCACAATAACGCAAGATACATACAACACCAAATAAAAATAGAAGATGTTGCGCCTAATATTGCTAAAAAACAAGCAGAACGTGGAGAACTAATTGAAAAAGCAAGAGATTTAGGATTAAAAGGCAATCTTAAAAATATGAAGGTTGAAACACTGAAAGCTAGTATTGAAAAGGCTGAAACAACTGTGAATATGAAAAAACATATATGGGAAGGATGGACGGTAGAGTCTTTCGTTGAGGCACTTGAGCCTCAATTAGATATGATAATGAGCGGTAATGCTATAAATAAACCCTTTAAAAACAGACAGGAATTAAAAAAATGGGTAATGGATAACCAACCATATTATAAAAAATATATTCCTGATGTAGTCAATCATTTTGCACAAAAATACAATGTACCTAATGACTTTAAACCTATTGAAAAAGTACCTGAAATCGGTAATAATAAGAATAATGAGGTAAAGAATGATAACACTAGACAAAAAACAATTTCCGAACCTAAGCCAGATAAAGGAAACCAACCCGAAATGGTTGGAAAAGATGTTACAGACATTCGCGGAAAAGAACGGATTGACTCTGGACGAAGCAGCACCTCATCTGGAAATGGAGTTACAGATGGACAGCTCTTATCCGGACATCGAGAATTAATTGAGAAAAAATATAAAAACCAAGTTGAGCTTAATAAGGCAATCGAAGATTTTGTAGCTCAAAAACATCACCAAAAATATTCAGTTCTCCCAGATGAAGTCAAGGCCTGGCTAAAAAAATATAGTGGCGCAGGGGGTCTTGAAAAACAAGGCGCAGAAGGTAAAGGGCTACTATCGGAGTATTATACGCCTGATAATGTAGTCAAAAAGATGTGGGAGCTTACAGCTCAATATATTGAAACAGACGGTTCTAAGATTTTAGAGCCGTCTGTCGGTATTGGGCGCTTTTTAGAACACGCACCTGAAGGTACTAAATTTGACGGATTTGAAATTAATCCTCACTCTGCAGAAATTACTAAAATTCTTTATCCTGACGCGAATATTAAAACAGGTGAATTTCAAGCGCATTTTATTGACCCTGCAAAAAACATTCCTTTGAAAAATGTTAAGGCTGAATATGACGTGGTTATCGGTAATCCGCCGTATGGCAAAAATACTGGTAGATATTATGGAATGGGTGAAGGTAAAGGGATAAGTCGGTTAGAAACATATTTTATAAAACGTGGCCTTGATTGCCTAAAAGAAAATGGCGTTTTATCTTTTATCGTTCCGAGCAGTTTTTTAGACGGCGTGATGACACCGGCAAAATTAAAGATAGCAGGTAATGCAGAAATTCTTGACGCATACCGCTTGCCTGTAGGTACGTTTGACACTACCGGCATTGGCACTGATATTATTGTTCTAAGAAAAACAAAGAATATAAATTCAAAAGATATATTCAATAAAGGTGAGTGGTTCAAACAAAATCCCGAAAAAATATTAGGTGAAATTGAAACTAAAAAAGACCAGTGGGGCAAAGAGCAGCAAATCGTAAAAGGCAATCGCGATATTGTTGATACTATTGATACTTCAAAAATTCAAAAAGCAGTCACAAAGAATATCGGTGAAAGTGAAGTAAAAAAGACAATAGCAAAACCTATTCAGAACAAAACTATTGAGCCTAAATCTAAAAAAGTCGAACAAGCTAAAGTTGATTACGATGTCTATGTGCCTGAAAATAAAATCAGTGACCACGATTATCAATTATTTAGCGACACTAGCGTTGACGGCACACTTCCCCACAACAAATATACACCCAATGAAAAAATAAATCAACTTGATGGTAAATTATACAATGATTTCAACTATTTACAGGGCGATATATACGAAAAACTTGACCGACTCGAAAGGGAAAATATAAATCCAGAGCAAAAAGAAAGACAGCGCAAGAAGCTAGAGGCCGTGAAGCCCAAGCCAAAAGAATTACATGAAATCGAATTTACCCCTACCAGTGACTTCATCAAAGATATGAAGTTGAGTAATAAAGAAAAAAATATTAAATCATCAGTATTTGAAGCATATTTAGATTTTATTGATAATGCTACTCCATCGGAAAGAAATTATGTGAATTTATGGGATTTACGTAACTATGTAGAAGGCTCAAAATTAACAATTTCAGCTTATGGCAATAGTGACGCTGCAAGGAAAGTTTCTAAAGTGCAGCAATTAACCAAAATCAAAAAAACGGCTGATTCTCTATTCAATGATTTTATACAAACACACCTTTCAAAATCTGAAAGAGAACAACTTCGAGATAACTGGAATAGAACTTATAATGCTATTCACAATCCTGACTATAATAAAGTTCCTTTGATGATAAAGGACATGAAATCTACATTCTATGGCAAGCCTCTAAAGATATTTCAAGTACAAAAAGAAGGTGTAAATTTTCTCACAAATAGGGGTGTCGGCTTGTTGGGTTTTGAAGTTGGCGTTGGAAAAACTTTATCCGGCATTGTTGCCACCGTGCAAAATATGCAAATGGGGAGAGCAAAACGGCCTCTGGTTATTGTCCCAAAACAAGTGAAATCAAATTGGCTTCGTGAATTTAAAGAGTTATTCCCAAATTTGAAAGTTAATGACCTTGATAATTTGAGCAAATTCAAAGGTAGTGTCGAGGATGGCACGGTATCAGTTGCTACGTTTGAAGCTCTTAGCAATATTTGGTATGACGAAATCGTTCAAAAAATTGATGGTGAAACATTCCGAAGCGGTGAGATAACCGACCTCATTGATAAATTGTATGAAGTAGCAAGCGACCAACGCCGTCAATCCACCAAGCGCGGTTATGAACAACTGAAAGCCGATGTAGAAAAGATTATTGGTATTGCTGAAAAAGGGAATAAAAAAACTCACAAAATAAATGACCTGGGCTTTGACCACTTAACGGTGGATGAAGCCCACGGTTTTCGTAATCTTTTCAGAAGTGCAAAGGCATACGGACGAGATAATAACGCATACACTTCAATAGGACAAAGCGGTGATCCGAGCGCACGTGCTGCAAGATTATTTTTACTAACTCAACATTTAATGAGCAAGAATAATAACCGCAATGTCTTTATGCTCACAGCTACACCATTTAATAATTCACCGTTAGAAATCTTTAATATGCTTTCTTTCATTGGCAAAGATAAACTTGACGCAATGGGACTGAATAATGTTTATCAGTTTATGGAAAACTATGCAGACCTGGAAGCTGATTGGGTAGTAAAAAACAATAATGATGTTGATTTCACTCAAATTATTAAAGGTTTCAAAAATGCCTCATCGCTGCGTGAGCTAATAAAATCTTTAATGATGATACGTTCTGCAGATGACGCCGGAGTCATCCGTCCTAAAAAACACACTGATAGAATTACTTTAGAGCCGAGTGAGGAGCAGCTGCGTTTAATTGAAAAATTTGAAGAAGAAGCACTTGCCTCGGATGATGATGGCGCAATTCTGAAAAAAATTAATCAGGCGCGTCAAGTAACTTTATCGCCGGACATCGCGAGTAAGAATTATGATGTTACACCGGAAGCATTTATCAAGAACTCACCAAAACTAGAGTACATAGCGAAAGCGATTGAGGAAATGAAGAAAAAAGACCCTAAGACATCGCAGTTGATTTATATGCCTCTGGGTTTAGAGTTTATCCCGAAGATAAAACAATACTTCGTAGACAAGAAAGTTTTTAAACCAGATGAGATAGAGATAATATCTTCAAATACGCCTGATGAAAAAATTCCGGCAATCACCGACTCATTTAATGACATAAACGGCCAAGTTAAGTTGATTATTGGTACACAGCGTATTAAAGAAGGAATGAACCTCAATAAGAACTCCAGTATTTTATATATTCCTTTTATTGATTGGAATCCCACAGATTATATTCAAATTGTTGGCAGAGTTTGGCGACAAGGCAATAGATACGACAATGTTAAGGTTGTTGTTCCTTTGTTAAAAAATTCTTCTGACCCATTTATGTTTCAAAAATTGGATGAAAAAACTTCGCGCATAAATAATATTATGGATGAGTCCAAGGAATATATTGACACTGGCGAACTTAACACTGCCGAAGAAAAAATCAATATGATAACTATTCCTGAAAAAAGAGCCAAGATGTTTGTAAACGTTGAAAAACAAAAGCTATCAACGCAAAAAGAACAAATGACCGGTCGTTTAGAAATGATTAATCATTATGCAAAAAAACTAGATGAATACAAGGAGAGTCTTGCAGATGGGAAGGCAAACATAGAAAGTTTTGAACGCTTATCAGAAGAAACCAAAAGTGCAAAGTATTGGCTGCGTGAAACATACGAAGCTGCATATAAAAAAGCACAAGAGCAGCTCACAAGAACTGAAAAAAGGATTACAAGACTCGAAATTGATTTTAACGGTAAGGATAAGCCGGAAAATCTGCGAGCTGAAATAGAAAAAATTATAGAAGCAGAAAAAAATATTGAAATAAAAGAAAAAGAGAAACTCGTAGAGTATCAAAAGATATATGACGAAAATGAAGCAAACAAACGTACTATTGACGACCATATAAAGGATTTTAAGAAAAACATTAATGAAATCTACGGCCAGAGTGACAGCAATTCTTATAATGCATTGCCACTTGAAGCAGAACAACCTAAGAGATACCAACAAACTCGTGAAAAAGCGTTTGAGCTTCCCAAGATAAATCTTAATACGAAGTCACAGACAAAGGCAAAAGAAACACGTAAAACGAAAATCAGAGCTGCGCGTGATATTCAAAGTGCCAGAGAGTATCGTGCTGAATTAAAAGAAGGCATTAGAACCTGGAAGGCTGATATACAAAAGCGTAGATATGACGTTGACCGTTGCTTGAATGAATTTGTTAATACAAGCAAAAAAATAGCGAAAGAGCTTAACATCAACGATAAACAGCTTCGCGAGATTATGCCATTTTTGAGAGAGCGCACTGCTTTGCCGGAAGGACTAGAAAGACCGGATTTACAAGAGTTATGGAAAAAGCTCGATAGCAAGACAAAAAATGAATTAACAAATATGGCTGATTTCGTTTCAGATAAATTTGAGCGATATTGGGAAGAATATCAGGCCGTGCAAGCTGATAAAACTTTTGAACCGTTGAAAGACGAAATTGAAAACTATATAACGCACCTTTGGGAATTTAAGGATAAAAAGCAAGAAGCACTATTGACTAATTATTTTGCTACAAAGTCACGATTCGCAAAAAAAAGAACTATCGAGAGTTTGTTTGATGGGATTAACGGTATTGAAGCTGAAAATGGTGAAATAATTAAATTTCAGCCAAAAGTGTTGGATTATGCAGAATTATTGAAAATTCAATCTGATAATCTCATAAAAGCAACTATTGATAAGGTTTTGGTTGACGCAGTTAAGAAATTTAAAACAAAAGACGGTATTAATTTATTACTTCCTGCCAGTCAAGCTCCCTCTCATTGGGTTACTATTGACAATCACGCATTAAATAAATCTATCCCCAGGGCTATAGATACAAAATATGGTGAAACCGTCAGTCCTGAAATGCAAAATATTTTAGCAGATATGGGTATCGTTATTGGGCGTAGAATAAGCAATTATACGCGCACAGGTAAGCCAAATTCACTAGGTAAATATGTAAAAAATGAACCACCTGAAATTAGGCTGCGCCGTTGGTTTTCTAATGAAGTTTTAGCCCACGAGGTAGGACACGCTTTGGATGAGGCCTTATCGCTCAATAAAAATGGTTTTGTTGAACGACATATAGATGAATTAAACAAATTAAACGAAGAAAAAATTAACAAATTTACCAAACTAGGTAAGAAAAAATATATCAACAGCAATGAAGAAATGCTTGCTAATTATGCAGCCGTGTTTTTCAATGATACCGGCGTTGCTTATGATATTGCGCCTAGTGCTACAAAAGAATTCATAAAAGAAATTTCAGAAAATCCTAAGTTTGAAAAATTGCTTCCTGGTAACTTTGATTGGGAAAATGCTAAGAATGTTATTGAAGAAAAAACACTCGAATGGCAGAGTATCAAGGTAAAAGCTCACCCTGATATAGCAGATGTTCTAAAAACGGCATTTGACAGTCCGCGCGAATATTTGGAATGTTTATATATAAAGCCAGGAAAAGTCTGGGATAAAATGAACTCCGTTGCGAAAATGTTTGAGTTTAGTCTAAGTTTATTCCATGGATTTGCGCTAACTGAAAGCTATTACGGAAATGTTGGTGCAAAGAAAGCAACGCCGGAAGCATTAAATTTTAAGAAAATATTTGCTGCCGTCAAAAATAATGATTACGACATCTATAAAGAGCCGGAGTTGGTAAGACGAGCCATTGATGATGGATTAGAACTCGGCTCAACATTGGATTTTCAAAGACGTGCTGCAGAAAAAATTGTTCATAACACAGCAAAATTCTTAGAAAAAGCCCCATTTATCGGTAAAATTTTGTCTTTACCTGCTAAAGCGATTGATAAGACTATGGAAATCAACAACAAAGCGTTGTGGGATGTAATACACAATAACTATAAAATCAAGTCGTACCAGTTTTTAGTTGAAAATGAAATACAAAATAATAAATCTATTTCTGTAGATAAAAGGCGCGAAATTGCTCAATGGGTAAACGATAGCTATGGTGGACAAATATACGAAAATTTGGGAATTACATCGAATTTAGGACATACTCTTTCAAAAGGAATGATGTCACCAGATTGGTTTATCTCTACTACTCGTCAATTTTTTGCTAGTTTTTCAACAGAAACCGGCCATAAAGTTTTAAATAATCTTGCAGCCAAAAGCGAGTTTTGGGATAAGGTAAAAGACGTATCTCACGCTTTAGGTACAACATCAATAACAGATAACGTAAAGGCTTCCGGATTGAGAGGCGATGTTGCAAGAAAATTCTGGGTAAGAGCTTTGGGATATAGTCTGTTATATATGAATATACTCAATGCAGCCAATAGAGCTTATGACCAAAAAGAAAATCCAAACCTTTATCCAAAGGAAATGACAGCACGTGAATATTCTATGCTCGGAAATTCTCTTGGCAACAAAACCTATGTATTTGTCGGCCGTAACAAAGACGGCACAGAACGATATGTACGTTTAGGAAAACAGTTTAGAGAGATACCGGAGTTTATCGAAGATCCGATTAAAAAAGCCGGAAGCAAAATTGCACCTATGCCTCAATGGGTTGTAAAATCTGCTACAGGTAGAAGTTTTAGCGGTTATGAGGATAGAAAACTCGCAGAGTCGGAAGGTTGGGGCAGAGTAGGACAATCTGCATTATCGTTAGGGAAAACCTTTTTACCGTTTAGTGTCGGCTCGCTGATTAATAAAGGCAGTGACTATTCGATTTATGACACTTTTGCGTCAACTGGCAAAGGTATGACGTATTTCAAGGGTAAAAAAGAATATAAAAAGGCCATTGTAGACGGTGACGCTGAACGTTTGGAAATAATAACACGTGATTTGATTAGAAACAAAATTGACCCCAAAAAAGTTTTTAATGCCGCGAAGTTTGAAATAGCGCGCGAGTATAAATATAAGTATAAGGATAAATTGAACAAATAAAGGAGTTGCTATGACTATAACGAGCCTCATTGTTTTTCGTAATAATGAGTTAGCTGACGCTGAAAAAGTTAATCAAAATTTTGAAACTATACGGCAAGCAATCAATAACCAAGAGTCTAGTGTTATGGACGCTAATATTGCTTCCGAAAAAATTGGCAAGCTGTATGAGCTTGAAACTGCAGATAAAAGCTCAATTATTGCAGCTATCAATGAAATCATACAACCGGCCGGTATTGTCATAGTCGGAGCAACCGCAAGCCCACCTACAGGCTTTTTGCTATGCAACGGTGCTAAAGTTTCCCGACAGACTTATGCAAAATTATTCAAGGCAATCGGCACGACCTGGGGCGAGGGTGACGGCTCTTTGACTTTTGCACTACCCGATTTCCGCGGCGTGTTCTTGCGCGGTGTTGACTCAAGCCGTGGATTAGACTCCGGCAGGGCTTTTGCTTCTTATCAGGCAGACGATTTTAAGTCACACAACCATACACTGTACAACTCCGGCTCATGTGGTGCTGACCCTAGAGTTGACAACAACCCTCGATTTAGCAATGGCGACCACCGCTTTCAATCATATCCGGTTGTCCCTTCTTCCGGCTACACCGGTGGAAGTGAAACACGACCCAAAAACACTGCAGTACATTATTACATTAAATATTAGAAAAAATTAAGAAAAGGAGTATTTATGCTAGTTTACAACTATTCAGAGATTACAAAAGAGTACATCGGCTGCGAAAAGCCTCTCAAAAACCCATTAGAAGAAAATGGCTATTTGATTCCGGCAAATGCTACAGACATTCCACCACCAACAACAGGGGAGTTTGAAGTTGCTTGTTTTGATGGTGACAAGTGGCAGTTAAGAACGGATTTTCGAGGCAATCCTCAAATTAATTTGAAGAATATGGAAATCTCTTTGATTGACTACATCGGACTCATCAAAAAAGATTATCAGCTGCTCACTGTAGAACTGGCAAACGATATAGTAGACAATCCGGCAAAATATGACATCGTGAACGGTGAAGTCACTGATATATCAAATACAGAGAAATACGCACAAAGACAAGAGAGTGCGTGGAAAGAGAAGTTCATACAGACACAACTAGGTTGGTTGAGAATACAAACAAAAATGGGTGATTTGCTTAGTTTACTCAACAGCTTTGAGATTGTTGCCCGAATTAAGGGTTCTGTACCCTATGACTCATTGATTTTTTATAGAACTCCGGATTTTTCACAGGAATTAACAGACGAGTACGTTGAAGGTCTGCAGTTCTTCAATGAAGAAATCTCATACAAAGATTTCATGGTGTTGTTTGATGAAGTAGCTAATTGCTACTTAGAAATATTCAAAAGGGGATAAAATGACAATATTTGTAAGCCAAAAAGACTACAGTATATCTTTTTATCAGGGGGATAGCGGTAATTTTACATTTACCAATATCCCCACAGATAAGAATTATCTTGTGTATTTTTCTATCCGCAATCCTGAAACGTGGGAACTCATCGGTGAGGAAGTTATGGTACAGAGCAACTATCGAAGTGAAGTACCATTTAGCCTTAGTGCAACATACACAGACAATATCCCAATCAATGAGGACGAAAGCAAGACCGTATATGCGTATGGTTTGAAAATCTGTCACGGTGATGATGAGTCCACCCTGATACCTTATGTTGATGAAAGTTCGTCAGTCCCTAAATTTGCAAAAGCCCCAAAACTGATTGTCTATCCAAAATATGTGGAAGGAGTATATTAATGGTAAATCAAGTAGGTATTTCAGGTGAAACCGGCTACAATCAAATTGAAACCCATCCTTTGTACGGACCTGCAGGTAAAGACGGCAAGGACGGAGTTTCGCCAACTATAACAGAAAATCCTAATAACAATGAAACTGTCTTTAAGTTGGATATTACAGATACCACAGGGAAGCGGACTACGCCGAACCTGAAATCTGATAATTTGACAGCTGCCATCGAGTCGGCAAAAATGTATGCTGAAATTGCTGCAGAAAAAGAAGAAGCTGCCAGTGTTGCATTGACAGCGACAAACAAGAACAAAGCAGATACCGAAACATATAAAAATCAGGCGTTGACAGCTTCCACAAGTGCTAATCAGGCAGCAACAAATGCAGCTGCGTCAGCTGCAGCAGCACAACAAAAACTTGATGTAATCAACGCAAAAGAGTTCACTACACTTGAATTTCAAGAAATCATATTAGGTGATACCAATGTCCAACCTAAATTTATTAACAATGGCACAGTAAAAGACCAAAAAATCTCTATGTTGCTTCCGAAAGCTGAAAAGGGTGACACTGGTACGCAAGGGAAGCAGGGCGAAAAGGGTGACAAAGGGGATAAGGGCGATATTGGCGAACGTGGAGTGCAAGGTATCAAAGGTGACAGGGGCGATACCGGCGAACGTGGTTTGCAAGGTGAACAAGGCGAAAAGGGTGACACTGGCGAGCGTGGCATACAAGGTATCAAAGGTGACAAGGGCGATACCGGCGAACGCGGATTGCAGGGTGAGAAAGGCGAGCAAGGAATACAGGGCATAAAGGGCGAGCAAGGGGAAAAATCTTTGACTTTTGCCGTCAGGAATGTTGAAGCAGTTGACTCGAATATTGCGCCAAAAGTGCAAAATGTAGGCAGTGGACAGAACATTGTTCTCGATTTTCAAATTCCGAGAGGACTCAACGGAGCAGCCGGAACAGGACTAAGATTAGGTCAAATTGGTTTATTTCTTGAACATACAGCGCCGGAAGGTTATGCAAGCTGTAACGGTACTACTATCACGAAAGAACAGAACCCCGATTTATATGACGCTCTTTTCAACGGTAATATAGTTTGTGCAGGTATTAATCCATCAAACGCCAACTATAACTTTAACAACATGGCATTTTACTATGGTAGTGGGCTTTTTGTACTACGTAGTAGTAATAATGGCGTTTTCCCCGAGGCTACAGTCTTTTCTCCTCAAGGCTTTGAAGAAGATGGTGTGACACAAAAGTATTACAAGATAAGCATACCTAATCAAGCCCTATATTCATCTTTTGGCAGTAATTTGGTTATTATCCACGTTAATAGTAGTGGTAAAACTGGAGTAAACAATGTGTCATTTGGTAGTAAGTCAAAATGGCTTGCTGACGCTGATAGCGACCCTGTAGACGGTTATGGAGTGTATTTTAATACAGCACTCAATAGATATAGATATAAATTACAATCAACGACTGAATGGACAGATATTGAAAATATACAAAACGGAGCAGTGGCTGTATTCCCTGTAACTTTATGTATCAACAATCAGACAACCTATCAACACCCAAAGATGGGTGTAGTACCGCCGAGTAAGGATTATGACGATGAGATTACCAATAATGGTGGTAACTGCGCCAAATTTGGTATGGACTCGTTAGCCGGAGTTCTCAAACTTCCTACACTAACGAAAGTATATTTTCAATTTGACTCAAAAACAAACAGTCAAGCCTGTAAATATACTCAAGAACTTTTGGCAAGTGGTGCGAGTGATGGCATTAAACATTGTTCAATAAATCTAAGACCGTATGTTTTGGTGGAATTGGATAAAAACAAGGGCGGTGCGCAGGGTGAAAAGGGCGATAAGGGTGATAAAGGGGACAAAGGCGATACTGGTGAGCGCGGTTTGCAAGGTATCAAAGGCGACAAGGGCGATACTGGCGAACGTGGTTTGCAAGGGGAAAAAGGTGATAAAGGTGACACTGGCGAACGTGGATTACAGGGGGAAAAAGGCGAAAAGGGTGACACTGGTGAACGCGGATTACAGGGCGAGAAAGGTGAACAAGGCATACAAGGGGAAAAAGGTGAACAGGGTGAAGCAGGCTTGTCGGCGAATATAATTGCTTCGACTCAAGATATAACGGCAGGTTCGACACCACTGGAAGATGGTGCTTTGTATTTAGTTTACGAATAGGAAGTAGTGTAGTATGACGCAAAAGATGTACACTGGCGTAGCAGACGTCGCTAAACTGGTGAAAAAAATATATGTCGGAGTCAATGGTGCTGCTAGAAAAGTAAAAAAGGCTTATGTCGGAGTGTCCGGCGTTGCGAAACAATGTTACAGCGCGGAAGCAGAAATTAAAACCCCTAATGGTGTTTCTCTGATTCCAACTATGACAACCAATAATATGGGAGCAAATGGTAGTTGCGCACTCGATAGTGTTGCCAACGCAGCCAATAATGTCACTGCAGACGGCACTATAACATTGTATGCGAGTGCTGCTTGGAAGATATTCCAACCACTAGATACAGTTGTATTTGATACAGAGTCTGGAGCAGCTGCAACTAAAAAGGCACTCCGGTTTTGGTACATACTCGGCGCGAGTATGTATAATAACGGCTTTTTTGATGAGGGCAATTATACATTTACAACCAAAATGGCTTATGCCAATCAAACAGCCACAAATAATTGTTTCGAGGGTTTAGTTCAAGCACGAAACGCAAGCGGTACGTGGGTACAGGTTGCCATCTTCTATAATTCCTATCCCACAACACCATACACAAAAGAGGTAACATTCAATGTACCGTTCAAATTCAATGCGATAAGATTTGAGAAAACAAATTCTCAAAACTATTCACATACGCGAGGGTACAAACGATACGGTACGCAATTAAAAAGAAACGGAAACGTAGTTTAATAAGGAGTAGTTTATGACAGGGAAATTTTTAACTGCAGAGGCACGGCTCGAGCAACTGCCGGAAAAAAGAAAATGGCTGACACAAGATAATCTTCTGTATGAATATGACGATGGAATTTTGGAGCTGACGCCTCGCTATCTATTGACTGATAATTATACTTTTCCAAAGACATTGGCACTTTTAACCGGCGACAGGTCTGAATATGATGTAAGACCGGCGCACAGCCATGATTTAAAATGTCTGACACATAGGCGTATCATCATAAAAAAAACACGTAACGAGTTAATTGAAATGGGCTTGCTGCGACAACACAAGCACCCCATAAAAGGGTGGATATGGGTTTGTGATGACATTCCCATCGAGTTCTTAGAAGTTGAAAAAGTCACAAAGTGGGAAACTGATTGTCAATTCAAGGAAATGATAATTGCAACAAACAACATCAAAAAATGGCGCGCAAATATGTACAGAGCCGGAGTTTTTTGTAATGTCGGTTGGATATGGCACGACAAAGAAATAGATTTAAAAGCAATATATAAGGAAATAATCGAATGAATATTTTAATTGAATATGCACCACTGGTATTAGTTTTAGTTTGCTTTCTTTTGCGAGAGAAAGTCTTTGTTACTCCGGTGCAGCTTGAAATAAAACATCGAAAAATCTTGGAAGAAGTAGCCGATAAATTCTCAACAAAGGAAGAGAATCAATATCAAAGTAGCGAAATTAAAGAAATGAAAGCTAAAATCGACAAAATTTACGATAAAATAATGGACATTGAATAATCAGTGACGGAATATGCTTTACTAGACAAACAAGTCGAGTTTATGGCTATTCCTCATAATCATAAACTCGATGTAGCAATATATCAAGGTGGCTTTGGCTCTGGCAAAACTTTTGCCGGAGCTTTGCTTGGTACTTTATTGGCTAAGAAATATCCAGGCTGCAGGGGATTGGTTGGAGCTGATGAATACGAGCTTGTTAGAAAAACCACTATGGTATCGTATTTTGAGCATTTTGAAAACCTCGGCTACAAGCGCGATGTCTATTATAAATATAACAAAGTTGATAAAGAAATAACCTTTAAAAACGGCTCAAAGATTATCTTTAGCGGATTGAAAGACCCTGAAAAAATAAAATCTTTGAACCTTCATTGGGCTGAAATCGAGGAAGCAAGCCAAATAAGTGACGCTTCGTTCAAACTTGTTTTAAGCAGATTGAGAAACACCAATATAAAAAGTTCCTGGGGCGATTTCAGATACAGACTATTCGGACATACCAATCCACAACCCAATAAAGGTTGGATATACAAAAGATTTGCTGAACACCCACAAGAAAACTACCGGATTATCATTGCGCCAACAACTAATAATATTTATCTGCCGGAACATTATGTTGAGTCTATGCGCAATGACTACGATGATGAATATTATCGTATAAATGTCCTGGGTGAATATGGCGATTATTCGAGTGGCCTCGTAGTAAAAGGATTTTCTCGTGACAACATTTTACCTCTCAAATACAACAAAAATTTGCCATTGCACCTGACTTGCGATTTTAACGTTGATCCGATGTCTTGGGTGCTTGCTCATAAAGATGAAGAAAATGTTTATTTCTTTGATGAGATAGTCGTTGAGAATACCGCTACGCAACAATGTATTAATGAATTTTTGCGGCGTTATCCCGACCACGCAGGTGGAATTATAATTAATGGTGACGCTTCCGGCGACAGCAGAAGAACTGAAAGCGAATTTACTAACTATGCTATCATCCGAAAATCTCTGAAAGAACACGGATATAACAACGTAAAATTTGAATTACGGCCGTATAATCCACCTATTTTAAATCGTATTTCAGCATTTAATGCCAGGATGAAAAATAGTAAAGGACAGTTACGGATATTTATTGATGAAAGACGCTGCAAGTGGCTTATATACAACATCGACAACTTAAAATTTAAAACTGGTACAAGCATTATCGACTTGCCGACTCATCATAAAATTAAAAATGACAATGAAAGTAAGTTTCTGGGTCATATTTTTGATGCAGCAAGCTATTTAGTAGAGTATTACTGGAAAATAAGATAGGAGTATTTATGAAAAAAATTATTTTACACTGGACTGCAGGGAGCTACCATCCGTCAAATTATGACAAGCAATTTTATCATTTTTTGATTGACAAAGATGGTAAACGCCACACCGGAAATTATAGACCGGAAGATAATTTGAATTGCAATGACGGCAAGTATGCAGCTCATACAGGTGGTGGCAATACAGGCGCAATAGGTGTGGCCTTGTGTGGAATGGGTGGATTTATTTCTCGTGATAGAGTTGGTTTTGCACCTATAACCAGGGAGCAAATAGAGGGTTTGTTTTCTTTTGTTGCGCAGCTTTGTCGTGATTATAATATTGTAATTTCGCCTGAAACTGTTTTGACTCATTATGAGTTTGGAGTTAAAAACCCCAATACATCAAGTAAAGGCAAAATTGATATAATTTACCTTCCACCGTTTCCTGATATAAAACAAGGTGATATAGGCGACTTCATTCGAAGTAAAATTAAGTGGTACTATAATAAACGTTAAATGAAATAATCATGATGACAAAAAATGTCATATTTATATGTAATTTTTTGTCATAGTAAAAAATGGAAAAACATAATAATCTAAGTATATGAACCTATATCAAACAATCGCAAAAAGAATAAAAGATTTGAGAACGAGTCGTGGCTTAACTCAAGAAGCCCTGGCGGAAAAACTCGGAGTCCAGTTAAGAACTGTAGCCAGGTATGAATCCGGCAAAAGCTCCATAAATTTGATGACACTAAATAAATTGGCAAAAATATTTAATGTTGGTTGGGATTACTTTTTTAGACCATATACAGATAAAAGTGAAAATACAAATACAAAACTAATTGAAACGATTGAGTATCTTAATAAAGATAACCAAAATACACTATACAAAATAGCTTCTGAACTGCATAAAGCGCAAATTCACTAAAACCCTTTACAGCTATTCTTAACGTCATCAGGTGTTATTGTGAACACTTCTATATTATGCACCGGAGCAATTTTTAAAATCCTGTCCAAGTATCGCTGCTCTTTTTCGGGATTTTCAATAATTAATAATATTGCCGGTTGTTTTCCTGTAGCTGCACCGTAATACAACGATTGCCCTATGCTTTCAGCCCATTTTGGTGCAAAATCGACTTCCATTGCATATTTATTCGTCATGCAATCTATGCGTGCCTTATCAGGCAGCACGACCTCTAGCAGTCCATTATTCGCATCACACCAACATTTTTGGTAATCTTTTTCAGGGTAGACGTGTTTTTTAGGTTCTACGCAGATCGCCGAAAGCTGAAATAATATAACGAATAATATTAAAATTTTTATACCGATATTCATTTCTATATAATAAATGGTGCATAAAGATATTTCCACCTCTGTACAGATTATGATATAATCCAAAAATGAGTTGGAATAGAAATAAGATTTTTTTAGTCTTGTTAGTCCTGATTGTAGGACTAGGACTTAGTTTAGCGTTTGTAGAAAAAAATCATACATCAAGCGAAAACCCTATACCGATTGAAAGACTTGCCTCAAGTGAAAGAGTTCAACTATTTGAAAAAGAATTGAGCCTTATAGAAAGCGATGAGATAAGAGGCATAACCGCGAAACTTATTGAAAGGCTGCCGGACTATTACTTTGTAATCCCTGCCTCAAGTACCGGTAAATATCACCCTGACTATGCACAAGGCAAAGGGGGATTAGTCAGACACACAAAAGCTGCTGTAGGGATTGCTACAGAGCTTTTCCGGTTAGAGAGTTATGAAGATATACAGAAGGATAAAGACTTCATTATTGCTGCATTGATATTACACGATGGATTGAAGTGTGGTGAAAACAATTCAGAAGGCACAAAAGCTGAACATCCATTGTTGATGGCAAATTTCATTAAACAAAATACAGAAAACAACGAAATAGCCAATAAAATCGCTGATTTGGTAATTTCACACATGGGACAATGGAATACTCAACACGATAGCACAGAGGAAATAGTGCCAAAACCGACTACTAAAGCGCAAAAATTCGTACACCTTTGTGACTATCTCGCAAGCCGTAAGCGTCTTGAATATAATTTTAATGCAGATTAATTACACGTTTGTTTAGGTTTAGGTTCGTAAAATTTCCAAAGATACTCGTAACGGTCAGAAAATTCATTGTTTGTTTGTTTAAAAAACATACAGTTTTCGCTATTTTTATTAGTTGCATACCATGTCCAATTAAATGAGCCGGTTTCTATTTCTTTGCCGTCAAAAATTGCATACTTATTATGCTCAATTTTGTGTTCAGTTTCATCATTCATTCTTAAAGGAACACCGGCATCTATAAGTTCTTGAACACGCGAGTATTGTCCAACGGATTGTTTACCGTCAGTAATTACACGCACTTTCGCTCCACGATTGTGTGCTTCTATGATAGCGTTCACAAGTTTTTCGCATGTAATGGAATATACCGCAATATCAATAGTTTTTGCAGTTTTCAATCTTGAAATGATGTTGTTTTGGCAATCAGGTCCTGGCGTGAAAAATACTTGATACCAAGACTCTTTAGGCTGTATTGGCACTGGCGTTGCACATTTACTGTCAGACATACCGGCTAAAAGTGAGTCAAATAATTTATCTTTTATGGACGACTTATTATTTGCAATGATTATGAACAATTTGTCGTCTTTTGTTTTGGCTATGAAAAGTAAGTCATTTTCATTCATTGCTTCGGTTACAGGGGTTTTTCGATAGTAAAGGCGAAAACGAGGCTTGCCGTTAGAGGATTGGTTTATATACCAAGTTGCATTTGCCTTTACAACCACGGGCGCGCCATTACCTAAATATATATATATTGCTTCAAATTTTTGTTTATCTTCACCGAACATATCTCTTAAAGCGCGTACACCATGAAATTCGTTTTGGTTGCTTTTCCCCCCTAAAACTTCACTCTTAGCAAGTGTCTTAAATGCAACTGACTGAAAATTTTCAGGAATTTCAATATCAGGTGTGTTGATTAAAACTTTTTGAAGAGCGGTGTTAAAACTTTGTGCTTGTTGCGACTGCTCGGCTGATACACCACAAAATGCTATGCAAAATGCACATACAAAGATAATTAAAAATTTTACAGTCCAGCTTCTCATCTATGGGAATTATACCGAACTATGTATCGGAACGCAAGCCTTATTTTTCTTTTCCAAAACCAAAAAATAACTGTGATATTTACGTGCGTGCTTTTGGTTTCTATGATTATGTCCGATAATACGGTGTTTTGCCAATAGAACAAATAGGTCTTTAACATAAAAGCCCAATTTTTCAGCCTCGTTCACTATATAGACATGGCTTAAACACTGCCTAAGGCTGTTTGAAGTATCTTGACATTTGAAAATCAATATACCCTTTGTTGCTAAAACTCTATAAATTTCTTTAAGTGCGCCACTGTAAAACTCCCATACATCGCTAACCGAATGGAAGCCTGAAAATCTTGACAACATTATACTTGTTGCCTCATTTTCTTTTGTTTTACCAGGTAAAAAAGGCGGGTCGAACATTACGCATTTGAAGCAACTATCTTCAAAAGGCAATGCTTTTGCGTCTGCTTCAATAACGTCATCATACTTCGGCATAATATCACTTTTATAAGTAGGCTCGGAATACGGAGCATTTTTGTAAAAACTTCCTTTTGAATAAGTGCAATCCAAGTCAATTCCCGACGGACAATGTAATTTCAAAATATTTGAAATCATTTCTTTTTGGTCATAGCCTATTGTTTTAATTATCTCTGCTTGTGTGCCTTTGGCTCGACGCTTTTTGAAAAAAGCGCTTATAGTATTATCCGTACCACCATTCATTATAAATTCTCGATAAATGGGGTCAAGATTAACTGCTATAGTGATATTATTTTCCATTGTGTTTCCTTAATTACTACTGTCCTGTAAAACCGCATATATACAAAAAAGTTGCTAAAAAGAAGATGTATATCATATCTTCTTTTTAACAACTTTTTTTGTGTCTATTTAGTTTTATAATCTTATTTTAAACTATGATTCAAATAATTATTAAAAAATTAATATTTTATTAATATTTGCACGTCCATCGTATTGTACATCGAGGCGTTTTATGCTTTAATAGTAAATCCAAACGGAAATATAGAGGGTAAAAGCATGAGGTTATATAGTGTTGCGCCATATTCAGGCGGTATTGTCAGCTTTTCAGGTGAAAAGGAAGAAAAACCAAAAAATCGGTTTCAACCTGGGCGTAGAGTGCAAAAGGGTGAGGATATGAGTAAATATGCACATGTACCAAAAACGCCAGAAAAAGGTATCACGCAGCAAATAATTGAGGATGTCGTAGACTTAGTTGGGAACGCAGCTAAAAAAATTGGTAAAAAATTTAAAAAGTAGTAATTAATCAGTTAAGTAGTCTATCATTTTGTTATAATTACCAACAAATCCTTTCTCTTTCTTAATTTGCTGCTCTTTGCTTGCACTTATGATAGACATATTTGTAAGCATACGACTTACAATATCTGTTAAAACAGTTGCTGTAAATGTAATGATACCTGCATACAGCAGCGAACTATTATATTGTTTAGCAAAAATTTTATTCAAAAGGTTATGCACAATTATAGTCTGTGCTAACATTCTGATAAATCTATTAACACCTCGTTTTCTTCCTTCTTTCTGTGCTTGCGCTTTTGTACCGCCATTTTCGATAGTTTTGTTGTATTCATCAAACACCTGGAACGGAATACCGCTCAAACTTCCTAAAATAATTACCCACGTGGCAATTCCGGCATTAGCAATTTTTGAAAAATTCTTGTCATCAACTGAAACTTTGCGCATTTTTTGAACATACTCACCAAACGCTTTTATAAATTCCTGTTCGGTTTTATCTTGGTGCTTTGTTGCGAACTCATCGTACTTTACGAGAATATTTTCTATATCTTTGATTGTAAGTTTTTCTAGTTTAGAATTTGGCTTTTGTACAAGTTCTTGTATTGCACCGGCAGACATACTGACAACTTTATAAGGAAAGGCCAGAATATCACGCACGAGTTGAAATGGTGCGAGTGGAATTTCCCAAAGTTTTTTGACCGGTACTTCGAGTCTGTTACCTAATAAATGCACTGTTTTTTCTTTTTCAATAGTTATTTCAGCTTTGCCGGTTTCTGCTAAATATTCCAAGGCAGTTTTTTTAACTTTTTTACCTAATGCTTCTTCCCCAACTTCTTTTAGTGACAAGGCAAGGTTATCTATAAATGTATCATCTACTATAATTTTTTCAGGCTCAATGCTTGCGCTTATCTTCTTGCCGAACGGCATACTTTCGAGTATTTTTGTTTTGACCGCATTAAGCCCTTCATCGGATCTGAATACAGCTTTTTTACCGGCTCGTAAAGCAAAACCACCGGCTGCAAGTACACCAAAGGCAATAAGAATGTTTTTGAGTGACAGCAATGGCTTCCTATTGCCGGCATCTTGTTCGGATTGATTAAGGATTTCCTCAAACTTCCTGAATACTGGCGGTGACGTTGATGGCTTTTCAGGAAAGGGCATTGGAGTTATTCTTCTGCCTAGAGCCAATCTTGAGATAATATTAAAAGCAAAACCGACACCTGCAGTTATACATGCTGCAACGCCGACTCTTGTATTTGCTGCTTTTGAAAATATCGTCAAAAGAGCCAATGTTCCGGCTGCTTCACCTAGGGTTGTAATGGTTTCTTGTGCAAGACGTTGGTTACGGTCTTTCTTTACGATATTTTCGCTTTTACCTTGCCTACGAGCCTTGTTGGCATAGTCCATTGACATAAAGCCACCGGCTGTAAATCCCGATACTAAACGCGTCCAGAAGCGTTCATGTCTTGTCGCATAAGTCGGCTGCCCCCACTTCATTACATCATTTAAACTTTTATCGAGAGCGTTACTCGCTGCATTTCCTATCCCCTTAAAACCCATCTCATTTTTTGCACACGAAAGCTGCTGACCTCGGTCAGCATTGAAATCGAGGCTATTAAAGCTATTTGGGTGTACTATCTTCATTAAACACCTTTTTACTTAAAATTATTAAGCAAGGTGAAGGACGAAAATTGCGTTAAGGTTGAGCTATATTGCGGAAAATTTACAATAATAAAAATAATACTGCGCATAAAAATGTCATATCAATATGACATTTTTATGTTTTTCTGCTACTATGAAAAAAATGAGGAATATTGTATGTCAGCTAATTATAAAGAAATTCAACACAAATATCAGGCCATACTAAAAAAATACGATAAAAATGATTTTTCTATAGAACTGTGTATTGAGTTATTGAAAATGATAGATAAAGCGAATCATCATTATGTTACCGCAACACCAACGTATGGTAATGTCCATGTACATGCAAAATATCTTGGAGCATACCTACATCACGATTTTTTGAATAGAAAAATAAAACTTTTTGATTTATATATAGCCGATGTCACTGGACAAATCAAAACAGTTTACTTAAAGTATGGTAATGCTGAAAAAGATTGTCTATATAAACAAGTAGATATTTATAAACAACCGTTAGATTATCTCAATGGTACGTATGGACATTTGATTGTAATAGCAATTAGACGTTATAAAAAATCCCCCAATATATGCGTCATTTAGTGAGAAATCACATAGGATATTAATATTTCTTAATAAACGCATTTTTCACAAAGATTTCACAGAATTTTTAAAAATAGTAAAAATAATGAAAATAATAAAGAGTTTTTAATATTCCTTAAAAAATTCGTGTTTGCATGAAAAGTTGTTTTGTGTATAATAGTAAATGTAACAAGGGCAAAACGCCCTATTCGCGGGAGTAATTCAGTGGTAGAATGCTTCCTTGCCAAGGAAGATGTCGCGAGTTCGAGCCTCGTCTCCCGCTCCAAAAGAGTCCACCCAACGGTGGGCTCTTTTTTTCGAGTATCCCAAACCCGATGGGTTGAATGGAGTTGTTCAACCCATCCTACAGTTCTTCGTTGTGGGAGAAGGCTGACATGAGTCTTGCATTTACTCCGACTTTAATAATCCTTTTGAGTCAATGTATTCAATCGCCCATTCTTCGATTTTATTGGTCATTTTAACGTTATCCATTTCGCATGCAGTTTTGAATAAATCCCAAAACTTTTCATTAAACACCAGAGAAACGCGTTTTGATTTATTACTTGTTAATTCTGTAAAAAGCTTATATTTATTATTTTTAGTCATAAAAGTTTACCCGTATTTTTATACTATATATTTATATATAAAAATATACGTATAAAACATATTGTACAACGTGTATGAATCTGCTATAATTTTACTGTATAGTATATTTATACATCATATTGAAAATCGGAAAAGTACAGGTGTTTATGACCATCATTGATGAAGATATTTTGAAAAAAATTGGAAAGAAGATTAGAGAATGCCGTCTCAAAAAAGGACTCACTCAGAGGCAGTTGGCAGATATGGCGAAGGCATCTCCTTCGTATATTTCAAAGTTAGAGAACGGCAAATTGGACTGCTGCATTTATATAATTTTTATACTGGCAAAAGTATTTGATGCCAAGGCATACGACTTTCTTAAGTAATTTTGCGGCTGATCTGAGTTTTAGCCTTGATGGCTTTGAGTACTTGTTTTTTTGTGTTTTTAGTGACTTATTATTTGTTATGAATAAAAAAATTGCCTGACTGTGCATACATGATAGCTAATACTATTTTTTTTAATAATATGTAGTATTTTTTTATAACAAATTTTATTTATGAGGGAACAAATGAGAATAATAAATATTTTGATTGCAAATTGCATTGCAATTTTATTTGGCGCTGCATCTTATGCTGCTGAATACAATTATCCTGTAACATCTTTTTCAGAATTACAAAGCGCGATTACGCAAGCAGCATTGCGTGCTCCCGATGTAAATAATCTGCAAATTCAGCAGGATATAAGTTTTACAAGTACACCAACAATTGCGACAGGCCTAAATTTACGTGGCTCTAAAGACGCATCAAACATTCCTCTATATGGTTTGAATCTCGGAGGCTACAAGCTCCAGTTCACAACAACAGGGCATAGTTCAAACATTGCGGATTTAAACATAAAAGTAGGTGCAACAGGTGGCGGTGTCACCGTAAATGCGCAGGGCATGAATATCAATAACACAATTTTTTCAAAAACGTACACCGGCAACAATTCAGCTTCATTTCTTCAAAGTACGGGAAGTGCTATAACAATTACGAACTCTGATTTTAACGGTAATACGAAGCAAGGCAACGGTGGTGCAATAAATTTAGTTTCAGGGGTAATGAATATTATAGGCTCAAAAATCAGGAATAACACAGTCACAAGTGCACAAAAGGGCGCAGGGATATATATGGCTGACGGAACACTTAATATCACAGGTTCAGAGATTTCAGGTAACACAGCCACCTCAAACATGGGTGGATTAGCTATAGAAAAAGGTACGGTGACAATAGACAGTACCAAATTCGAGAATAATACAGCTACAGGTGGATATGCCGCTGCCATATATAATAACGGCACTCTAACAATCAAAAATAATTCATCATTTATTGGGAATACAGCAAAAACACAGGGTGGTGCGGTACAAAATGCAGCTTCACTTACTGTAATGGATTCATTATTTAAAAACAATACAGCTACAAGCGACATGGGGGGTGCCATCATGAGTAATGGCACAGGCACACTACAAATCTCAGGAACGACATTTGAGAAAAACAAAGCCGGACTATATGGTGGCGCTATATGTACTTATGATGCCAATATTAATATTATAGATAGCGAATTTACTGATAATAGTGCCACAAGTTTTGGTGGTGCAATCGCTATCGCCAAAGCTGGCGCAACTGCAACAGTTAAAAATACATCATTTTCAGAAAATAAATCTGTTGCGGGTGCAGGTGCGATTTATAATAATACCGGCACACTTACTTTGGATAATACTGCTTTTACCGAAAACGAAAGCGAGTCTGTAGCCGGTGCAATCTACAATGCGGGTACATTAAACGTCCAAAACGGAGCAATATTTAGTGAGAATAAGGCTGTGGGTAATGGTGGCGCAATTCGAAATATAGGCACAATTAATTTTGACCTATCAGGTGGTAATATTATTTTCGAAAAAAATACGTCTGCTGCTGTGGGAAATGATATTAGCTCAAGCGGTACTGTCAATATAAGCGGAGACGACAATACACTCTCTATTAGCGGCGGGATTTCAGGCAGCGGGTTAATTGAGAAAACAGGAACAAGTACCTTTATACTTGATGGTAAAAATTCGGACTTTAGTGGAACGTTCAATCACAAAGAAGGTACAACAAACGTCAAAGGTTCTTTCTTCGGTGGAACCTCAGTGAGTACCGTTTCAGGTGGTACATTTAATTGGGAAACTTCTCAGTCAAAATCTGCTGACAGTATCATAAAGGTAGAAAACGGCGCAATTAACATCGGGAACGCACAGACAAACGCAATTTTAGACTTCAATAACGCATTAGATATAATTGAAGCTGCAGCCACGATTAATTTAGCAGAAGGTTCACAAATATTAAATCAAGGCACAATAACCTTCAATCAGGGCGATACCTGGCAAGGACATGTAGACAACTCTAATCAAGTTATCTTAGACGGTTTTACAGGCGCAACAAGCAGCAAATATTCACAAACAGCCGGCTCTTTGACACTACTAAATAATTCTAACTTTACAATGAGTGGTGACAGCTCAATAACAGGTGGTGATATCAAAATATTAAGCGATTCAATCCTGAATTTGGCGCCTGAGCTTTCAACACTGCAAACCTCATCTTGTATTACCGGCTGCAATAATATGCATATCGATTTAGGTACGGTCAATGCCATGAATAACGTAGTCTCTACATATACATTTAATAACAATATGTTAGTAGGCGATGGTGGCGGGAATTTCAAAATAGATATTCACGCAGTTAAAGCTATCTCCGATAAATTTGTATTTAAAGAAACAATAAAAGAAATGAATGCCGGAAACAGGGTTGTTCTCAATGTCGCAGATTATAGGGTTGTCGGGCCAGCTCCAACGGCTGAAAAAATCATATTTCAGGTTTTTGAAGCAACAGGCGAGAATCTTGCGTCACCTTTAGGTAACGGAATTAATGCTGATTTAACTTCGACAATAAGCGGAAATGTGGTTTTTACCCATACTGACAAAACATATAGCACGCCGATTTACCTGTACAAAATGGCCTCAGAAGGTGCAGGAGCATACAGTTTAAATCGGTTAGGCTATAATCCTGAGGCATACAGGGGTGCAGTTGTCCCCCTTGCCAGTTACTACCAGCAACTCGTCATTAACGATATTCTTTTCGATCATATTTATCTCGACAGTGGCGAATCTTTGGCGAGTGCCCAATTTGCGAATAAATACGCATCAAGTGACCCTTTATTTGCGCCATACCAGTACACGGCAGAAACCGGCAGCATTTGGTTTAAGCCCTATGTGACGTTTGAGCATTTGGATTTTACACATCATTTGGATGTCGAAAATAATTTTTACGGCGCAATTATCGGATTTGATTATCCGGCTATTTATATGGAAAATGGCTGGCGGATGGTTCCTACAGGCTATCTGTCATACAATGGTGGGCACCAGAATTTTTACGGTGTGAGTATGTATCAAAATGGTGGTCAGGGTGGTTTAATGGCAACATTTTTGAAAGGCGGTTTCGTAGGGTCCATTTTAGCATTTGCAGGTGGATATGCCAATGAAATGAGTCTGCATGGTTCTCAAGATACAAACGGCAATTGGTTCGCAGGAACAGCCGGTAAAATAGCGTATAATTACACGCCGATGGAGCATTTCACGATACAGCCGAATTTGCTTTTATCCTACGCAATTTTCGGACGGCAAAAATGGAACTCAGATTTTGGCCCATTATCAATGACGACAGGCTACCTAAACGGTATCGGTGTAGCGCCGGGATTAAATTTGATTTATGCACGAGGAACCTGGAGTATTTACGGCACAGTCGAATATTTGTTTAATATTAACGATAAAATTGAAGCCCATGCCGGAGACACAAATTTAGGCAATATCAGGCTTGACCACGGCTATATTCAGTATGGCATCGGCTTCACCAAAATGATACAGGAACGATTTATGTCATATTTCCAAACAGTAATCCGAAACGGCGGCCGTACAGGTGTCGGCTTTCAACTTGGTTTTTCATTCTTTTTATAAAAATACCTATTTAGCGTTTTTCGAAAATTTGTTATATAGTTCTTCGCGTTTTTGTTGAATTTGAGGGTTTTTCAGATAATCTTCATACCTCGCACGATAGGCTACGTAGCCGTTTGGCGAAATTTCGATGATTCTGTCGGCAACTGTATTTATAAATTGGTAGTCTTGCGATGTGAATAAAATTGTTCCCGGGTAATCAACCAGCGCGTTGTTTAGAGCCGTGATTGACTCAAGGTCAAGGTGATTGGTCGGCTCATCGAAAATCATCAAGTTGGATTCTTCAATCATCATTTTTGCGAGAATACAGCGAACTTTTTCCCCACCTGAGAGAACTTTAACTTTTTTGTCGGCATCTTCGCCAGTGAAAAGCATTCTGCCTAAATACCCGCGAAGGTAGTTGACGTGCTGGTCTAGCGAGTACTGGGCCAGCCATTCCATAATAGTGTGATTATTTTCAAAATAAAAGTTGTTGTCTTTCGGGAAATATGAGTTTGTTGTGGTTACGCCAAAATTAATTTCTCCATCGTCCGGCTTTATTTTTCCGTTCAACATTTCAAAAAGTGTGGAGATAATCAGAGGGTCTTTAGCGATGAAGCCGATTTTGTCACCCTGACTAACTTCAAAGGAGAAATTTTTCATCAGCAATTGCCCATCGACTGATTTAGTAAGATTTTTGGCTGTCAAAACATCTTTACCCGGCATTTTGTAATACGTAAAACGAATTCTTGGATATTGGCGTGAAGATGGCTTAATATCCTCAAGCGACAATTTATCGAGCATGTTTTTTCTGGAGGTTGCCTGTTTCGCTTTGGACGCGTTGGCGCTGAATCGTGCGATAAAGGTTCTCAACTCTTCCATTTTTTCTTCGGTTTTCTTGTTCTGTTCTTCTTTTTGTTTTTGAATCAACTGACTCGCTTGTGACCAGAAAGAATAGTTTCCGGTATAAACTTGTATATTTTTATAATCTATATCAGCGATGTGGGTACAAACATTGTCCAAAAATTTTCTATCGTGAGAGACCACGATGACTGTGTTTTGGAATTCGATTAAGAACTCCTCAAGCCACGCAATTGTGTTTAAATCAAGATGGTTTGTAGGTTCGTCGAGGAGCAAAATGTCAGGGTTTCCGAATAGGGCTTGTGCCAGTAGAACACGAACTTTTTCGCTGCCTGTGAGGTCTTCCATTTTTGTGTGATGGAATTCATCGGGGATCCCAAGCTGGTCCAAAAGTACGGCGGCCATTGATTCTGCTTGCCAGCCGTCGAGTTCTGCAAATTCGGTTTCTAATTCACCGACCTTGATACCGTCTGCATCGTTAAAATCAGGTTTGCAATACAGTGCGTCTTTTTCTTGCATAATTTCATAAAGTTTTTTGTGCCCCATTATGACCGTGTCAATTACGCTGTATTGGTCAAATTCAAAGTGGTTTTGTTTCAAAACCGCAATACGTTGGCCTTTGGCAATATTTACATCGCCCGATGTTGCTTCTATATCGCCTGCGAGTACTTTTAAAAGTGTACTTTTACCCGACCCGTTTGCACCTATAACCCCGTAGCAATTCCCCGGGGAAAATTTTATACTTACGTTTTCAAATAGTGTTTGAGCACCAAAACGCACGGTTAATTTATTTGTTGTTATCATGCTTCTGCCAATTGTTTTTTATTCTAGATTCCACTCACTAAGGACATTATTGTTATTCCGTCTGTCGCCAGTTATTTTTATTATATTACAAAAATAAAGTAAAAAAAATGTTAACTCTTTTTGACAAAACAAGCTTTAACTGCCATTGCTGAGCCGTTGATTTTGCAATCAAAATGTTCAGAATCCGAGCCAACTCTGATTTTCTTAATCACAGTCCCTCGTTTTATTTTCTGTGAAGAGCCTTTCACGGGTAAATCTTTTTGTACAATTACATTATCGCCATCAACCAAAATATTTCCGTTACAGTCTTTAAGTTCCATAGTTTTTCTCCTTCTAACAGCTAATTAGCTAATTATGCCTGAGGACAAGCCAAAAGTAAAGGAGTGTCGATAATATTTACCAAGTATCAAATTCTCGAAAAAGCGCGTTGATTTCTTCTATTGTAAGCTCATTTTGTTTTATAAGAATATCTTTTGCCTTTTTAATATCTTGTCGAATATTTTCAGGATTATAGCCAAGTACATGTTTAACTCTCGCCCTTTGCAAATAATAAAGCTCATCCTCCTCAGGGGCAATCGAAATAGCTTTATTTAAATCTTCAAGAGCTTTTTTCATTTGAACATATCCTGGATCTGCAGTCCCTATACTTTTCAGCATCCTATGAGAAGCCCTTAAGTAATAATAATTGGACTCGTTCGGGGCCAGTTCAATCGCTTTGTCATAATCAGCTAAAACCTCATAGAATGGACGCAATTCAAAAAACTCCGCCCTGTCAGCATAATATAAAGCTTTTGGTTTTAAATTGATTGCTGTTGTGAAGTCAGCAAAAGCATTGTCGAGAATTGCGTTTTCATTAAAATAGTCATAAGCCTGTGCGGCAGAGACGGCAAACTTTAAATGCTTCTGTGCCAGGCCCCTCTCATAATATAAAACATCATTGTTAGGATTAGAAGGTATTTGTCTGTTATAGTTGTCTATTTCTGATAAACAATAGTTGATTGCGCCATTATAATCATCATTGTTCGCATATCTGTCATATACATCTTCTGAGAATTTCGCAAAAGCTGGCATATTTAGAATTAAACATAGCACAATTGTGCAGATTATCTTTTTCATACTTTGTCCTCAGTTTATTTAATAATCCATATAATAAACTAAGTGTACATGTCTTTAAAAGCTCTTTTTAATGTAGATATTTATTTTTTGTTAAAAAACGAATTGTATCAATTAGGATCATTTGTTGAAACGCATTCCTCTTGACAAAGTGTCTGCTATAGAGTACACTATTGATATGGAACAACGCATCATTAAAATTGCCCAGATTGCCAATATAAAACGCCTTTCGCAGAGTGGATGGATTCGTTGGACAAGGTTACCAAATCAAGAGTCCAAAGCAGATTAACCAGATTATTAGAGGGTAATTTTGGCGACCACAAAAAGCTTGATACTGAAATATCTGAACTTCGACTAGCCTTTGGCTCAGGATATAGAATTTACTATACAGAAATTGATAATGTGGTTGTTTTACTTATAAACGGCGGTGACAAATCAACTCAGGCAAAGGATATTGAAAAAGCAAAAAAGATACTTCAAGAATGGAGAAACATACAATGAAAGACCTAAAACACACACTAGACCTAGAAAATTATATAGTTGACGACTTAAAATCAGACGAGGATATTAAGTTATACCTGAATGCAAACTTAAAAGACTATCTTGAAGATGGTGATTTTAATTCGTTTTACCGTGCATTGGAAATTGTTATTAAAGCAAAAGACTCTGTTGCAGGTTTTGCTAAAAAAGTCGGTATGTCTAGAAGTCACTTATATAGCCTTTTTAAAAGTGAAAAAGAGCCTAAATTTTCGACTATTGTCAAAATTTTCCAAGAACTTGGATATGAACTGGAAGTGGCATAATTTTTTATTTTTGGACATAAATTGGACTCCCATAAGCTAAAGATAAAGGGAGTCGAACTCACATCCAAAAGCTGAGAATTCAATATATAACTTTATTTCAGAAAGGGCCTTTTTTATTTGCAAAAAGAGAATTTTGGAGAATTTGAGTTAAAAATCTCTTAAAATCGGATTTTAAAAATTCTCTGAAATTCGTAAAGCCCGCCAGTAGCGGGAAGAAAGGCACTGAGAAAGAGACTTCTTAAAGCCTCTGTAATTAAATGGTGGTGGATGTAGTCTAGGTAGCAAAAGGCTCTATATAAATTCCCTGATAACACTGATTTTCATATTTTTACTGCGAATTATGCTAATTACAGCAAATTTTGTCCCGACAACATAACGGTTTTGAGCAAAATTCCCTGGAATTATAAACAGGGAATTTTAAAATTATTTCAGGGAATTATCTTTTAAGTTCACGGATTTTTTTATTGCATATCTAGGTATATTGTGAAGTTTTGTAAAACTTTTTGCTCAATTTTGGGCAATTTTTTCACAAAAAACATTTAAGCTGCCCTCTAGGTCGAGTTGCGCATTATTCAACCAGGGAGCGAGTTTTTAGTTCTGAACGTAATATTAATATAGGGGTGTTTTTTTGAAGCTCAAAAAATTTTCCCGGATATTAGACAAACAAGAAAGGTACAAAACAAGGTCGAAGAACAAAGTACAAAAGAACGAGTGAAGGCAACAGATCGTTTCTGAGCCGAGCAAGGTGCTGAAA